>JBGCEK010000034.1:0-45752 GCA_045106275.1 Pseudohongiellaceae bacterium
ACTGCATTTTCAAAAATCTCTGAAAATGCGGTAGTTTATTGAAGCGAAGGATTACAAATAGCGTTTACAAATTTACCGTTGTAGTCATGAACGTGAATGGCTGCAACGGGTGTTTGTGAAATATAAACTGAGGACTAATTATTGTACGAAGGGTTAGAATCGCCATTCAGTTCGTCTATTTTGGCGCTGTATTTAATAATTTCTTCAATCGCGACTCGATCATCTTTATTTAGTCGGACTGGGTCGATATGGTCGTATTTATCGTAAACCTCATAAAGTCTTGCCATGCTTTCAGCCAAAATATCAACGAGATTGGAATAATGTTCGAAAACGTCGAGCCCTAGTTCCATAAGCTCGGAATATTCACCAAACTTTTCCTAGCATGTATTGCCAAGTTTCTCACTACTCTTTGTCAATGCTGTCGCCATAAATAGGTGACGCCTCTTTTCCATTTCCTTTTGCCGCTTGTCTCCCAGTTTAAATTCTGCTTTAGTCATTGCTGCTGCAAAGCTTTTAGAGTTATTCTTTTGGTCCACCATAAATTACACCCTCCAATATTGAACGCATCTTCTCAGCAAAAGCCCCAGCTCATGCGATCTACGAACTAAGAGCTGCACAAAAACTATCAGCCAGCAAATTCTCACTATATAGGAATTCCGCAGAGTTCAAAAGAAAGGATATTTTCGAAAAACAGGAGAACTAGGCGTTAGCGATCAGACTGTGATTTTGTTGAGCTAACTGAGACTATTTTAGGCACAAGCATCCCAACCCTGGCCTTGTAGGCTTGATACTCTGCTGCAAAATCGCTAGCAGCAAATGCACTTTCCTCTGCCCTCGCAGAGTAAAAATAGACCCCAAGCAGAATAATCAGAGAAACCCATAGATAGATTGAGTTAAAGAGAATAGAGTTTGTTGCCCAAACTATAATATAAGAAAGATAAAAGGGGTGTCTCACCAGCGCGAAAGCTCCCGAAGTGATAATCTGCCCTTTGCCTCCGCTGGAAGCAAAATCAAGCTCACCAGCGGTGCCAATCGCCCACCAGAATAGTAACAAAGCGCCAAGGTAGCACAGCAAAGCGATTAGACTTGCGCGAGCAGCAGGCGCTTCCCATTCGAGAATATAAGCAAACGTAAAAAATATCTGCACCATCACCGCAGGATCATTGAAGTAGCTCACCAACTTAGATTTATTATTGGTGATCTTAAAGAATCGAAAGCGTGCCCAAATGAGGCTAGCAACGATAGCTCCGTAGATAAGGGCGATCAAAATTTGATAAAGGTTCATAGGCTCTGGTGTTTGGCGACGAACCGAGAATCAACCCAGTCCCTCTATCGAAGTAACTAAAATCAGCAGGAATCCTACCGGAGTTTGAACTGGCCCACAATCGTGGCGGCCTACTTCTGACTAGCAAATGTGACTTGCAGCACTCTCCTGCCCTTACCTTGCCTCATGGGTCCGCCTTAGCTCTGGCTAGCAGTCAATATTCCGCACGCTATCGACTCGGCGAGCCAGAATTCAATCTAACCTAGGCGGGCTAGATTTTTTAAGGATTAATGTGCATTATTCTGCTCCTTCCGCGCCGCAGACGACCTGTAAATGGTACTATTGCTCTTTAATCCAGCCTGTGTGACCTAACCGCGGACTAGGAGCAAAAATTTAATAAAAAGTGTGAGCTTCTGAAAAGTGGCTAAACGCGTAAATATTCATGTTATATCAAGGGCACCAACGCAGTTATGACAAAGTCTCCACAGAAAAAAACTGGCAAAAAAAACACCACCGCTAAGTCAAACACCCAGTACGTCTATGCTTTTGGCAAGAAAACCGATGGCAACTCCACGATGCGAGAGCTTCTGGGAGGCAAAGGTGCCAATCTAGCCGAAATGGCTGCTATCGGTCTGCCTGTACCCCCGGGTTTTACAGTAAGCACCGATGTGTGCGGTTACTACTATGATCATGACCGCAGCTACCCTGCCTCGCTAGCGCGATCGGTCAAGTCAGCAATTGGTGACATTGAAAAGCAGCTTAATAAGCAATTTGGCGGCACCAGCAACCCTCTGCTTGTGTCGGTTCGCTCAGGAGCCCGGGATTCCATGCCCGGCATGATGGATACTATTCTAAACCTTGGCCTCAATGACAAAACTGTTGGGGGTCTCGCTGAGGTGTCCGGAAACCCACGGTTTGCATGGGACTGCTACCGCCGTTTCATCCAAATGTATGGCGACGTTGTAATGGGGGTTCAGGCCAAGAACGATTCTGAGGAAGACCCTTTTCACGAGGTTTTGGAAAAACTAAAGTCCAGTCTCCGCATCAGCCTCGATTCAGACTTAAGCACAGACGACCTTAAAGAGCTGGTAAAACGCTACAAAGCGCTGATTGCCAAGCGCACTAAAAGTGCCTTTCCTCAAGATGTTATGGAACAGCTTTGGGGCGCAGTAGGTGCTGTTTTCGGCTCTTGGAAAAACGACCGAGCAATTCTATACCGGCAGCAGTACGGGATTCCCGCTGAGTGGGGCACTGCGGTCAATATTCAGGCAATGGTCTTCGGCAATGCCGGAAACGATAGCGCCACTGGGGTGGCTTTCACCCGCGACCCCGCTAACGGTGAGAAGGTGTTCTATGGTGAATACCTCATCAACGCCCAAGGTGAAGACGTAGTTGCTGGCGTCAGAACGCCAAACGCCATCGCCGACCTAGAGCAGCAAATGCCAAAAAGCTTTAAAGACCTAGAGAAGGTTCGAGGTCGGCTTGAAAAGCATTTTAAAGATATGCAAGATTTTGAGTTCACCATTGAAAATGGCCGTTTGTTTATCTTACAAACCCGAAACGGCAAACGAACGGGCCTCGCCGCCGTGAGAATTGCAGTTGAGATGCAAAAAGAAAGGCTGATGAACCAAGAAACTGCCCTTCTCAAAATCCCTGCTGAATCTATTGATTCCCTTCTAGTGCCTGTTTTTGACCCTAAATCTCTTAAAGCAGCCAACAAAATTGGCCAAGGCTTACCTGCAGGACCAGGCGGTGCCACTGGTAGAATCGCGTTCACAGCGGCCACTGCTGAGATTGAAACCCGCAGAGGTAACCGAGTCGTTCTTTGTCGCACAGAAACCTCACCGGACGACCTTAAAGGTATGTTGCATTCGCAAGGAATACTCACCTCGCGAGGAGGAGTTTCTTCCCACGCGGCCTTGGTCGCCAGACAGTTAGGTAAAGTCTGTGTTTGCGGTGCCGGCGAAATCAATATTGACTACGAAAAAGGCACTCTCACCGCAGGTAAGGTTGTCCTCAAAGAAGGTGACTACATCTCAATCGATGGAAGCACCGGTATGATCTACGCAGGCATGATCGAGAGCACCGATTCAGAGGTGAAGCGGGTCTTAGAAGGCGGGATGAAACCTGCCAACAGCTATACCTACGAGCTTTTCCAAACCGTGATGAAATGGTCGGACAAGCATCGAAGCATGAATATTCGAACCAATGCTGATACCCCAGCAATGGCTGCGCAAGCGGTGGCATTTGGCGCCGAGGGCGTGGGACTTTGCAGAACCGAGCATATGTTTTTTGACGGTGACCGTATCGACTACATGCGCCAGATGATATTGGCCGTAGACGAAGTTCAGCGGCGCGCTGCACTGCGTAAATTGCTGCCGTTCCAGAAGAAAGACTTTGTCGGTCTATTCAAAGCGATGAATGGCCGCCCTGTCACTATCCGTCTCCTTGATCCACCGCTGCATGAATTCCTGCCACATGATGACGTGGTTAGGCGACAACTGGCTGAAAAATTAAACGTACCTTTCGATTTTGTGATCGATCGAATAAAAGCATTGCATGAAGAAAACCCCATGCTAGGTTGTCGTGGCTGTCGCTTAGGTATTCTGTATCCCGAGATTACCGAAATGCAGACCCGCGCCATCTTTGAAGCTGCGGCACAGGTGTTGAAAGGCAAGAAAGGCATTAAGGTTAAACCAGAAATCATGATTCCTCTGGTTGGTTTTCGCGAAGAACTTGCAGACCAGCTAAAGACTGTTCATCGAGTAGCTAAAGAAGTGATGAAGAGCCGCAAAGTCAAAATCAAGTATCTCGTGGGCACCATGATCGAAGTGCCTCGCGCCGCCATAACAGCAGATGAAATTGCTAAAGAAGCAGACTTCTTCAGTTTCGGTACCAACGACCTGACGCAGACCACACTAGGATTAAGCCGCGATGACATGGGCTTGTTTTATGATGAGTATCAGCGGAAAGAAATCTACAACCAAAACCCTTTCGCAAGTTTGGATCAAACCGGCGTAGGCCAACTCATAGACTTGGCTGTTGATAAGGGACGTGGAACTAAAACCGACCTGAAACTAGGTATTTGCGGCGAGCATGCCGGTGACCCGTCATCGATTGATTTCTGCCACCGTGCAGGGCTCAACTATGTAAGCTGTTCGCCCCCTAGAGTTCCTATCGCGAGACTAGCAGCAGCGCAGGCCAAACTCCGAAACTCATAGCACTCTAAAGGCTAAGCGGCGGCATCGGACAATCGATAGTCGCCGCGATAGCCCGCAGCATTTCAATTTCTATCGGTTCTGTCTTCCCGTCCGCCGTTATAACAGCGGCACAGGCTTTTAAAAGAGCAGGCTTTTGCAAAGGCTTGATCGATGCCAAATCGTCTAGCGCATCATTCAGCAATTCAAACCCAATACTGCCCTGAGGAATCAGCTCAACGGCCAGACTTAAGTTTTCTTGCCCTTGAGCAAAAACGTGGCTGGGGCTCAATCCTTGATGTTTATTAGAATAGACAAGTATCGAAAGCAGTATCGATGCTGACTGCAAAGAATCTTCTAACGCTTTCTTACCATAACGACGCGTCTTGGGTTTTTCGAAAACCGCATCAAGACTATGAAACACAGTTTTCTGAATTGACCATTCGAATAAACTCACTTTGCTATCCAGAGTTATAAGCTTAAGAACATTTGATTTAAACAACTCATATTGCTGCTTGGACAGTTGCCGCAAACTAGACAGAGCGATACTTACCGCTGGGTAGCGTTCGGCTGCATCAACAGTCTTCGTGCCAGCCATTAGCCTTTCCAGCTCTCCATAAACTCCCACATCAGAAGATTTTTCAATCAATGAGAGCTGTGCTTGCCGCTGTTCTACGTCGCTATGCAAAAGTAAAAAATAAATAACCGCCCGTGCACTGGACGGCTCCCTAGCGGCGCAAAGCAATGTGTCTGGCATTTCATCAATCAGTCTGGAGGCACTTTCTATGTGTTTTTCCGTTGGATTGCCAACGCTTTTTATCAATTCTCCAGCGACGATCGCGCCACCCATTGAGGTCAGAACTGAGGACATCTTTTCCTGTTGCGTCTCTTCAGTTTCGACTCCTGCGCTGGAGGGCTCGGACGGTGGCACATTCGCCTTGGTGACAAGATCGTAGCTGCCAGTCCAGCGGGGCAATATTGCCCGGATACGTTCCTCGAGTGGTGGGTGGGTTGCATACATTCCGCTGAGGTAGCTGGGTGCATTCTCTTCAAATAGGGTATGACTGATCTCAGAGCTGGCTGGATGATTTAAATAGGAACGCTGGCTATGTTGAGCAATCTGCATCAGCGCTCCGGCAATCCCTTCAGGGTTGCGCGTGAACTGAACTGCCGATGCATCCGCCAAGTATTCTCGCTGACGGCTAACTGCTGCCTTAATTATATTTCCAAAAAAGACACCGATGTAGCCGATGACAAGCAAGCCTAGCCCAAGGGCAATTTGAGCGCCCTGTCCTTTGGAGCGGGAAGATCGAACTCGCGGGCGGGTGTAGAGCAATTGACGGCCAATGACGGCTAAAATCAAAATGCCATGCAGAACGCCTATAAGGCGAATATTGATTTTCATGTCTCCATGCAATATGTGACTGAACTCATGAGCAATCACACCTTGCAGCTGGTCTCGGTTGAGCGTTTTAACTGCACCGGCTGAGACTCCGATGACCGCATCACTTGGGTCGTAGCCAGCAGCAAAAGCATTGATGCCCTCTTCTTCTAATAGATAAACTGGCGGCACCGGCACACCGGAGGCAATGGCCATTTCTTCCACAACATTTAATAGCTGTTGCTCTTGAAGGTTTTCTCCATTTCCCAGCAATAACCGTCCGTTCATCATTTCCGCGATTCTAGCGCCGCCACCAGACAAGGCATTGATTTTGTATAGACTGCCAAGCAATACAATAGCAGCGACTGCCCCACCCACCACAAGAAACTGCTCCCAATCTACAACCCAAGACTGAGTAGCTGCCATACTGGTGGTTTGAGTGGATGCAAAGCCGAATAAAAACATCACAAAAACATTTGTAACAACAATCAGCGAGAGTATTGCCACCACAAAAAGCAAATAGAGCTTAGTCGTGTTTTTCTTTGCCGATTCCTGTGATGCAAAAAAATTCATTCAAGTGTCCTCAACTAATTCGCGACAAAAGGCTGGTTCAGAATGAAACCTTTGGCGCTTCTTGAATCGCAGCACTGTCTTCAAACTCCAACAAACTAGCATCAGCACCATGGCCAAAGGCACCGGCAAACACGACTGGCGGGAAAGACTGACGGTAGGTGTTATAGGCCATTACCTGATCATTGAAGGCCTGCCGCGAAAAAGCGACCTTGTTTTCAGTCGCAGTGAGCTCTTCGGTTAACTGCATCATATTTTGACTTGCTTTCAGATCAGGGTAGGCTTCCATGACGACGTTAAAGCGGCTCAAAGCACCAGCCAACGCTCCTTCTTGCCCGGCCAGCCCCTGCAATGCGCCTGCATTACCCGGATCAGCCGCTGCCGCAGCGAGGCCATTTGCGGCGGCATTTCGAGCCGCGATAACCGCCTCAAGCGTTTCACTTTCATGGGCCATATACGCCTTGGCTGTTTCCACCAAATTTGGAATAAGGTCATAACGGCGCTTTAGCTGCACTTCAATTTGAGCGAAGGCATTCTGATAGCGGTTTCTTAAGCTGACGAGTTGGTTGTAAATACCCACCCCATAAAAGAACAGCCCAGCAACAAGCACTAAAATCACGATTGTAGTCATTCCCATAATGAAAGCCTTCGGCGTTACGCCGTTTATCTAATGTTATAGGTAGACTACCAAATACACGCCACAGCCTAAACAGCAGAATTTTCTGATTGGGAAGCAGACCTCTATCAAAGGCAATCCGGCCATCGGCCCTGCCAGCGGCCGCCTTTATGTTTTTAAGCAGAATCTGCTAAGCTGAGGCCAATCAGCGACGCTCAACCACACTAACTATAAGAATAAACCTATGAGCCCCATCACCCTTGCCATCCTATCGTTATTGCCTATTATTTCGGTCGCGCTGTTTCTAGTTGTCCTACGCTGGCCCGCCAGTCGCGCGATGCCTATCGCGTACCTTACCGCTGCAGGTCTGGCGCTTTTGGTCTGGCAAGTGCCTTTTAGCAAGGTAGCCGCCGCCAGTATTAACGGTCTAATTGTTGCGGGCACACTGATTTACATAATATTCGGGGCAATTTTGTTGCTGAACACTTTGCAACAAAGTGGAGCCATTCAAACCATTCGGCAAGGGTTTTCGGACATCACGCCAGATCGCCGGGTACAGGTAATTATCATCGCTTGGTTATTCGGCTCTTTTATCGAAGGCTCTGCCGGATTTGGTACGCCCGCCGCTGTTGCTGTTCCGCTAATGGTGGGGCTTGGCTTTCCTGCCATGGCTGCCGTGGTCGCTGGCATGATAATTCAGAGCACTCCTGTGTCTTTCGGAGCCATGGGAACGCCCATTCTGGTTGGGGTTGGAACAGGCCTGTCCGCAGACCCGCAAATGACAGGCTACGCCGCCTCACTTGGTTACCAAGAATGGGATGAGTTTCTTGGGTTTATCGCCACTAAAGTGGCCTTGATTCATGCCCTCGCTGGCACCTTTATTCCGCTGTTAGTCGCCGCGATAATGACTCGATTTTTTGGCAAAGATAAATCCTTCGCTGATGGTTTTAAGATTTGGAAGTTCGCCCTGTTTGCAGCATTTGCAATGACTATCCCCTATTACTTGGTGGCGACATTCCTTGGCCCAGAATTTCCTTCCATGTTTGGCGGAATGATCGGGCTTGCTATTGTGGTTAGCGCCGCAAAAAGCGGCTTTCTCATGCCAAGCCCAGATGATTGCTGGGATTTCGATGATGCCAGCAACTGGGACCCCGAGTGGTCAAGCAGCCTGCAACCCGCTAAAGTGCAGCCGGTCTCTACAGGACAAATGAGCCTGTTTTTAGCCTGGTCTCCCTACTTAATTGTTGCGGGACTGTTGGTTCTCACAAGACTTAGAGCTATTGACCTTGAAAGTATTTTGCGGGCATCTAATCCTTTTGTGACTTGGTCTTGGCCACAAATTTTGGGCAGTGACATTTCCGCCTCTTTTCAGCCCCTTTGGTCTCCCGGAACCATTTTTATCCTAGCGTCGCTTATTACTTTGGTTTTACACCGTGTTAAACGACAGGAGTTTCAAGTAGCCGCAGGCACATCGATAAAAACCTTGATACCCGCCTCGGCCGCATTAGTATTCACCGTGCCAATGGTGCAAGTGTTTATCAATTCAAGCGGCGGGGCAGCGGGCTATGAACAAATGCCAATTGCTCTGGCTGAAGGCGTTGCCAATTTGACCGGTTCCGCATGGCCTTTTTTCTCAACGTTTATCGGTGGGCTAGGTGCTTTCGTAGCTGGCAGCAATACCGTCAGCAACATGATGTTTTCCCTGTTCCAGTTTGGCGTGGGAGAGAGAATTCTCGCTGACCCAACGTGGATTGTCGCGCTGCAGGCTGTGGGTGGAGCATCGGGCAATGTGATTTGTGTGCACAACGTGGTTGCGGCTTCCGCTGTTGCCGGACTTGTGGGCAAAGAAGGCGCCGTGATTCGAAAAACCCTGCTGCCATTCGTTTACTATGCCCTTTTCGCCGGCTCATTAGGCTATGGCATTGTCAATCGAGCCGATGGTTTCTTCAATATCGGCTTTATAATCGCATCTAGCATTGTTGCTGCCTTTGTATATTTCATTTTCAAATTCAATCGAGTGGCAGTCTCTACACTCTAACAACACAGGCGACAGCGTACTTGCGGCGGCGTGAAACCGGCGACTAAACTAAGCTTCTATGAAAACCTCAGAAAACACTCTCGCCTCCACGCTAATTGTTGCTACTGCCGGACACGTGGACCACGGCAAGACAGCCCTAGTAAGGCATTTAACCGGCACAAATACGGATACCTTAGCCGAAGAAAAGGCCCGCGGTCTGACTATCAATCTTGGCTACGCGTATCATCACTTTTCATCTGCCGAGCCCAATGCAGAACCCCATACGATTGGTTTTGTTGATGTCCCCGGGCACACTGATTTTATAAACAACATGCTAGCCGGTGTCGGCGGCGTGGATGCCGCCTTACTGGTGATTGCGGCCGATGATGGAATCATGCCTCAAACTCGTGAGCATTTGGCGGTGCTAGACCTACTGGGAATATCGACCGGGATGATTGCCCTGACCAAAATTGATCGCTGTGATGAAGCTAAAGTCATACAAGTCAGCGAGGCGATTCAAAACCTGTTGGCGGGAACCAGCCTTGAGAACTCTCCACTGTTTCCCGTTTCAAACATGGACAAAACTGGGATTTCCGAACTGCAAAATTATTTGGAAAACTTATCCACCTCCAAGCAGCTAAAGCAAGAGCAGACAGTTAAACGAAGGACTCGCTATTTAGTAGATAGGAGCTTCGCTGTTAAAGGCATCGGAACCGTGGTGACCGGTTCTCTACGAACAGGGCAACTAAAGATTGGTGACAACCTTCTCTGCACGCAAACCGATGAATTGGCGCGAATCAAAACACTGCGGCAAGACCAAGACGACCTAATTTCTGCCAACGCCGGCCAGCGAATTGCTGCCAATGTTAACCTTGACCGGGCAGATATTGATCGCGGCCAGTGGCTAATCGACCCCTTGTTAAACCACCCGGTCAGCAGGTTGGACGGACAGCTCACTTTTCTTCAATCCGCCCCCAAGCTAAAAAGCAGTGCCCTGTACCATTTGCATATTGGAGCTTCCCATCGGTTGGTCAACATCAACCCCCTCGATGAAGATTCATCCCTGTTCCAGTTGAAGCTAAAAATGCCTATTGCCTGCAACTACGGAGACCGGTTCATTATTCGCGACCCCGCTTCTAACCACACAATCGGGGGTGGCAAGGTAATAGATACCTTCGTTCCGCGACGGCAGCGAGCCAGTCCAGCGAGAGTTCGCTTTTTGATTGGGGCAAACCAAGAAGATGACGCTGCACTGCGGGCTCTCATAAACAGTCAGGAAGAAGGTTTAGATTTTTCTCAGTTTGAAATTTGCCGCAACCTTAGTGACCAATGGGCCTCCCAGCTTCTTGAGTTAAACCAAGACTCTTTTATGGCTCTGCAAGGCAAAGACAGCAGCAGGCCAACTTTAATTAGCCATGATTTCTTTCGTGAGCATAGCGCTAAAATTAAGCATGCCGTATCGTCTTTCCATATTAATAACCCCAGCAAGCAAGGCATCAGTGAACCTGTCCTCAGTCAGGCCAGCGAGCTACCTGGCAACTACCAATTTTTTCAATCCATCTTGCAGGCTTTCCTGGAAATTGGAGAGCTTAAAAGAAGCGGGTCACTGCTTCACCTGCCCAATCACCGCACCCAGTTAAGTCGAGAAGAGGAAGAGTTCATCGCCAAGATTCGACCCATTCTGGCAAAGAGTGGCCGTATACCTCCAAGAACGAGAGAACTGGTAGAGATGACAGGGATTCCCCTTGCTGCTTTGGAACGAATTCTCAAGCAAACAACTAAAGCAGGCAGTCTTGTTCGGGTAGCCGAGAATCGTCACTATCTTCCTGAAACTATCGCTGAGCTGGCCGAATTTACTGAACAATTAATGAGTGAGACGGATGCGGACGAAGGCTTTTCGGTGATTCAGTTTAGAGATAAATCGGAGATTGGGCGCAACTTGTGCATAGAGCTGTTGGAGTATTTCGACAGCGTGGGATTCACCAAGCGTGACGGGAATAGCCGCTTTGTGCGAACTGCTAAAGAAAATATCTTTGGTAGAGAGTAGCGTGTATGAGCCGCTGTGATATCACTCTCTTAGAAAATTTCGCTAACGGTTACGTATTGTGAGAATGCGCTGGACCGACCACGCCGGCCCAAACACTCAGTCTCTTTAGTTATCAACTAATTGCTACTTAACCGGGTGCAATACCACCGGAAGTTTGGAATACCCCTTAACAAAGCTGGAATAGATTCTCTCCGGCTCACCGACAACTTCCACAAAATCAAACCGTTTAGTAATTTCTTCCCAAAGAATACGCAGCTGCATTTCTGCTAATCTGTTGCCCATACAGCGATGAAGGCCAAACCCAAAAGAAAGATGTTGGCGCGCATTGGGGCGATCAATTATAAATTCATTAGCACGGTCGATGGACTCTTCGTCACGATTGCCAGAGGCATACCACATGACAACCTTATCTCCAGCCTTTATCTGCTTACCGTTTAATTCCGTATCTTGAACCGCTGTCCTGCGCATATAGGCAAGAGGTGTTTGCCAACGAATAATTTCCGACACCATGTTGGGAATCACCGCAGGATTTGCCCTGAGTTTTTCATATTCAGCAGGGTTCTCGTTCAATGCAAGCACACCGCCTGAAATTGAATTTCGTGTAGTGTCGTTGCCACCCACGATCAATAAAATAATATTCCCCAAGTACTCCATGGGTGGCATGTTTTTGGTGGCCTCACCGTGTGCCAACATAGACACCAAATCGCTGCCGGGTTCAGCGTTGACTCTCTCGTTCCACAGACGCGTGAAGTAGGCCAGACACTCTTCGATTGCGGCCCAGCGTTGTTCGTTGGTTTCCACGATACCATTGCCAGGAATGGCGGTTGCCACATCCGACCAATAGGTGAGTTTGTAGCGGTCTTCGAATGGAAAATCAAACAGGGTAGCCAGCATTTGAGTGGTCAGTTCGATGGAAACTTTTTCCACCCAATCAAACTCTTCATTAAGTGGCAAGCTATCTAAAATGTCCCCTGCTCTGCTTCGAATTAGACTCTCTAAGACCTTAAGATTAGCCGGAGCAACCACACCTTGAACTGTGCGTCGTTGGTCGTCGTGCTTGGGCGGGTCCATTGAGATAAACGCAGGCAGGGTGAATTCTTCAAATGAATCTACGATACCAATGGTAGGCTCTGACGAGTAAATGTGCGGGGAAGTATCCACCGTCATAATGTCTTTGTACTTCATGATGGACCAATAGGGCCCAACCGCTGAATCTTGACAATAATGGACAGGGTCTTCGTTTCGCAAGCGCTCCATGAAAGGCAAAAATTCATTCGTGTGCCAAACCCCAGGATGAGATAAATCAATCTCATCCAACGGCATGGCATAGGGATCTTTCCCAACCATGCTCCATTTACTTTTTTTGGGGCTGTCACCCGCCGTTATTTCGCTCATACATCGCTCCAGCTAAAACTAGCTCAACTTATCCGGTCCACTCAGTTCTCAATCAAGCCTAGAATTGAAACTCTGGTGTAGTTACCACCAATCCATCCAACTCTTCGGTCACACCGATTTGGCAAGAAAGTCTAGAATTGTCTTTTCGATCAGTACTTAAACTGAGCATGGCCTCTTCCGTAGGGTTCACCTCTCCGGTTTTTGCTAGCCAATCGTCATGAACATACACGTGGCATGTGGCGCAGGAACAAGAGCCTCCGCAATCAGCGTCAATCCCGGGCACCCCGTTACTGATAGCAGCCTGCATAAGGCTATCCCCTACTTTTACGTCAACATTGTGTTCACTGCCGTCATGCTCAATAAATAAAACTTTAACCATCTATCTGCCTACGAATTTGTCTGAAATTAAGGAGACGAAACCATACCAAGAAGAGAGAATAAAGGAAAAGGATTCATCAAATTTGAAGAATCTGAGCCACTTTTTTGTGAATGAGTTACTGAATTTTGAAGGTTCTTGTAATCTATGACACCCTTCAATCCTGCAGATCTCGCTGCACGCCCCATAGCCGCTGAGCATAATCAGCTCTTGCTGTAACTTCACTGGAGAATTCACAATGCATCCGGCTAAACAATCTAGTTCAGAATTGATCGTATATTTGCTTAAATGCACTGGCTCTAGGACCACGGTAGTGATTTAATACGCCGAATGTAAAGACGGGTTGGCAAGTTATGAAAGCCCGCATAGCGACTGAACTCTTACCCATAAACCCTTTTATGGAGCGAGCTCTCGATATAAAGCAGGATGAAAGATGGTTGTAAGCAAATACTTTAGGTTGAGGCACTTCGAAACGCCGGTATCGACCGACTTTGCTTTTGATCAAGCCCTAACTATAACCAGCCCACGCTTTATCGAGTCGTAGTCACCATGTCAGAAATCATCTCGCAATATGGCTTTATTTTCCTCGCACTCGCCTGCCTGTTTGGCTTTTTCATGGCGTGGGGCGTGGGTGCCAATGATGTTGCCAACGCCATGGGCACCTCCGTGGGTGCGGGTGCCATCACCATCAAACAAGCCATCCTCATTGCCATGGTGTTCGAGTTCGCTGGGGCATGGCTTGCCGGTGGCGAAGTCACCTCCACTATTCGCAGCGGCATTATCGACATAGAAAAAGCCGGTTTCGAAGCCAATCCAGAACTTCTGGTTTACGGCATGCTTTCCTCCCTTTTAGCAGCAGGCATTTGGCTAGTGATCGCTTCCATGTTTGGCTGGCCCGTATCCACAACTCATTCCATCATTGGCGCCATCATCGGGTTTGCAGTAGTTGGCATTTCAGTGGACTCTGTCATGTGGGGCCAAGTTCTGGAAATCGTTGCCAGTTGGGTAGTCTCTCCATTATTTTCCGGTTCGATCGCCTTTGTGCTCTTTTTAAGCGTTCAAAAATTAGTCTTAAGTACCGATGACCCTTTTGCCAATGCAAAGAAATACGTGCCTTTTTACATGTTCTTAGTTGGCTTCGTTATAGCCATGGTGACCCTGGTTAAGGGGCTAAAACATATAGGCCTAGAAACAACAATGATGCAAAGTATTGTCTATGCCGCATTGGTTGGAGTCGTTACCGTCGGCATTGGTGTGACTATGCTTAAGCGGGTGAAAGAAGCACCTGTTGATGATCCTGCTGGAAGAATGAAAAGCGTTGAGAATGTATTTGGTGTCTTGATGATTTTCACCGCCTGTTCCATGGCATTTGCCCACGGTTCTAACGACGTTGCCAACGCGATTGGCCCCCTCGCCGCCATCAACGGAGTTGTTCAAAGCGGTGGCGTCTTTGCCGCCAGTTCAGAATTACCCATGTGGATTCTACTATTAGGCGGCTTTGGTATAGTTGCCGGTTTAGCCACTTGGGGTTACAAAGTAATAGCCACAATCGGCAAAAACATTACAGAACTCACGCCCAGCCGAGGGTTTGCGGCAGAGTTGGCGGCGGCAACAACTGTCGTTATCGCATCCGGCACTGGTATGCCAGTGTCCACTACTCACACACTGGTGGGGGCCGTACTTGGGGTCGGACTCGCAAGAGGAATGGATGCCCTCAACGGTAAAGTGGTTGGCAAAATTTTCATCTCTTGGGTGGTCACTCTTCCAATCGGTGCCGCACTTTCAATTTTCTTCTTTTTCATTTTTCGAGCGATCTTTAGCTAGCCGACTTTATTCCTTGGCCGGGCCTGGGTACTGTAGCCGTAACTCTCTCTTAAGCACTTTGCCGTTGGCGTTTCTCGGTATGAGATCAATGGCCGCTGCGCCTTTAGGCAATTTGAAGTTCGCCAACTTGCCCTGACAGTGCTCGATCACCGCGCCAGGGTCAATTCCCGGATTTTTAAACACGACCACCGCGAAGGGTGATTCTCCCCATTTCTCACTGGGCTGACCGATCACTGCTACTTCGGCAACCTGAGGATGACTCAGGATAATATTTTCGATTTCGGCGGGATAAACATTCTCCCCCCCTGAGATAATCATGTCCTTCATACGATCTTGAATAAATACAAAACCGTCTTCGTCCACCGTTGCGATATCGCCGGTTTTAAGCCAGCCTTCTGGGGTGATGGTCTCCCGTGTGGCGTCTGGTCTATTCCAATACTCCACCATAATATGCTTGCCGCTAACCCACACTTCGCCTTGCACATTGGGCTTACAATCCTCGCCATTCTCATCAACGATTTTCACGTCCGTATAAAAGAAAGCTCTGCCCGTTGAGCCAATTTTGGACATGGCATGCTCTGCACTGATGACACAGGCAGGGCCACAGGTTTCTGTTAGCCCATAGATCTGGTGAATATCGATGTCCATGTCCGCATAAGTTTGAATAAGAGAAACAGGTAGCGGTGATGCGCCACTTTGAATCCACCGCACCGATGAATAATCGTATTGAGGGATATCCGGCACTTGGCTCATAAAATTCAACATGGCTGGCACCAACAAAGAGTTGTTAACCTTTTCATTTTGAATAAGCTGCCACGCAGTGGCGGGGTTAAACTCGCGCATCACAACGCTGGTAACGCCGCATTGAATATTCAAAATTACCGGAGTTAATGATCCCACGTGAAAAAGAGGCAGAGCCACTAAATAGCGATCTCCGCCGCGTAAATCACAGGATGCAGCAAACGTAAAAACCGCCCACAGGCATGTGTTGTGGGAATGAACTACCCCTTTCGGTAGACCGGTTGTGCCAGAGGTATACATAATAAAAACAAAGTCATCATCACTGGAACCAATCTCGGGCTCTGAAGTGGCGCCAGCATCACGAAAGCTTTGATAATCAATCGCAAAGCCAGCTCCATCTAACCCTTTGTTAAGGGCAACCCAGTGCAACACATCAGTTTTTTCACCCCGGCTTTTGAGATCCGACATAGTAGCGCTGAACTCATCACCGTACAGTAATACTGTGGTGCCACTATCTTTTAAAATAAACTCCAATTCATCGGAGACCAACCGCCAGTTCAAAGGAACAACCACCGCACCTATTTTTGCAATGGCAAAGAAGGCTTCAATAAACTCTGCACTATTCATCATGGCAATCGACACGCGATCGCCGGGCTGAACCCCCAGCGTCAACAGACTATTAGCCAGCTGATTGCAGCGGCTATTAAGCTGCGCAAACGTAAGCCTTGGCTCAGAACTCCCTCCAACATAGGCCTCGCTATTTGGGTTTATGGACGCTCTTTTGGAAAGCAATAGCCCTATATTATTTTTCATTCTTTTTATCCTTGCCAATTCCGCAGCAGAAACGTGGTGTTAATGTCCTCACAATACTCACGAACCATCGAGGACTGGAAGCAAGTGGAATTTGCAAAACCCGAAACGCCAATGCATGATCCACTGAACTGCAATACGACTCCAATCCTAAGAGTAATCAAGGTCATGTCAAGCAACAACAGATCATACGTTCCACTTTTGATTGGCGCCTGCACCATGCTGGTCCTTTCCTTTGGTTTTCGGGCTGGGTTTGGGCTGTTCATGCAACCTCTCTCTGAAGCAAGAGAATGGGGCCGCGACGTATTGGCAATGGCATTGGCCATTCAGAATTTAGCCTGGGGAGTGTGTGCAGTCGTAGTCGGAGGAATCGCCGATAAATATGGCAGCACCCGAGTCATGCTGGTGGCCATTGCTCTTTATGCGGCGGGCATATTTGCTATGGCCTATTCAACAACCGAATTACAGATTATATCAACCGCAGGGTTGATGGTCGGGGCTGGAGTCGCCGGCACATCTTTTGGCATCATGCTACCCACCATTGCTAAAGTGGTTCCGGAGGAACAGCGGGGATGGGCAATGGGAATCGGCACAGCCGCGGGCAGCTTTGGCCAGTTTTTAGTGGTGCCTTCAATCCAATTTTTGGTGGATGGAATAGGCTGGTTCTTAGCCCTTCAAGTTATGGCAGGCTGCGCCTTATTGATGGCTGTCTGCGTCATTCCAATTGCGGCTGCTAACAAGCGCGCCCCCCAATCAGAATTACTTCCTGCAATTAGCTTAAAAGACATTGTAGTTAACGCTTTTCAGGTAAAGTCCTATTTGTTTCTCATCGCGGGTTTTTATGTTTGCGGTTTTCATCTGGCATTTATCACCGTCCATATGCCTGCCTATTTAGTGGACTTGGGTTTTTCAGCCTCAATTGGAGCCTGGAGCATTAGCCTTATTGGACTGTGTAATGTGGTTGGCTCGTTTTACGTTGGCACTCTTTGTGGCAAACATTCAATGCGAAAACTGCTCACTCTGATTTATTTCGCTCGCGCCATAGTGATAAGCCTATTCTTGGTTTTGCCAATCACAGTGCCAAGCGTACTCGCTTTCAGCGCAGCAATGGGTTTCCTGTGGCTAGCCACAGTGCCTCCCACATCGGGCTTAGTGGCGGTATTTTTTGGTACTCGCTATATGACGTTTTTATACGGAATAGTCTTCCTAAGCCATCAGCTAGGAAGTTTCACCGGAGTTTGGCTTGGGGGCTGGGTCTATGAAACCTATGGCAACTACGATGGAGTATGGATCGCCGGCATCGTATTGGGCTTAGGCGCTGCTGCGCTGCATTGGCCTATTGAAGAAAAAGATTATTCCCAGACTTTGAAACCAGCGTTGGTTTGAACAAGGTTTGGACTGGCAAAGGAAAGTGGCGGAAGAGGCAGGAGTTGAACCCACCAGGCCTGTCTTAAACAGACCTCACCGAGTTTGAAGTCCGGGCACCCCACCGGGGATGATACTCTTCCGCGGTCGAGTCTAGCACATTACAGATTTGGAAAACTATCAGGCAACAGAGTTAACTCAAGAGTCTAGGGAGTTCGGTTTAATCCCCAATCATAGCTGGTGTAACGAACCCGAAACCGGCCGTTGGATAATACGTCCACGGCTTCAGAGCTTAGTTGCATCTCCGATTGATAAGCCTCAACAAACTGCTTCAACGAACTGTAACCCTGCCAGCCTTTTTCGAAATCTTCTTCGTACCAGTCAAAAATTTTAGAGAGGTAGAAGCGTCCATTGGCAAAGTAGTTTCTTTCTGTGTCAGCCATAAAGCGCCGCGTGTTCTTTTCTAGCAATTCCTCTAAGTTCTCTCCAGTGAAGGCTGTGTTCGCTAATGCGGGACAACCGATAGCGGCACAATTTACGGCAAAGTGAATTCTTGGCTCATTGTAGCGCCCCCAACCCCGAATCATTTCATGCTCCACATCATCAAGAGAGAACTTTTCACCAAAAAGAGAAACAATCTCCTGACTCCAGGGTGAGTTAAAAAACGAACCTAAATCTTTAATAGAGGTCAGTTCCGGGTATTCCGTTAAGATGAACTCAACTGTCCACGCATTGTACGCATTAATAAGAAACGCCAACTGCTCGTCCTCATTCCAGCCGTCGAATTCTGGTCTAGGAATTTGAGCCAGCGAATGAAGATACTCACCAAGCGATGCTCGTTCAGCTCGCATTCCATCATAATCCACTTGAGTGGCCTTGCCGTCTCTTAACTCAACAATATTGGCCTGCAACAAGCTGTGCCACTGGCCATGGTCAAAACCAGCCAAAATGACTTGGCTTTGCAAAAGCCCCCAAGCCAGCAATATCACTCTCAACACGTTAAACATATTCTCTCTCACCCTTTGCAGCGCTTTTGCCCTGCTCTCTGTCGACAAGTGTCATAAGACTCGCTCGACAAATTTGACAATTCTGCATTTCAACCCGTATTTCATGCTATTCAGCTCAGAAAAAATAAGGTATGCTGCTGGAATCATTAGATTTTTTTGAAATCAGCTGAAGCCACGGTCTTAGTTTTCAGAAAGTGTCCGCAATTTGATTTCACTAACTATTGTATAAGAAAGAAATTTTCACAAATTCTTTCATACAGGCATTGTCCGAGCTCAGTCTCTGGTCGATTGATTAGTTAGATGTGCCACTATACCAAGACGGAATCGCAAGGCGACTTACTTGCAAAAATAATAGAAACGGAGAGACCCAATGCAGTACGCCCAAATTACGGGTTGGGGCAAATGCCTGCCCCCGGCAATCCTTAGTAACCATGATTTAACCACGTTCATGGACACAACAGACGAATGGATTACCAGCCGAACCGGAATTCAAGAACGTCGAATTTGCCATTGTAATTTCTCCGACATGGCGCTGGTTGCCGCGAAAAAAGCCCTTGCTGCCGCTAATCTTGAGCCAACCGATATCGACCTTATTCTTTTGGGCGCGCTAACCAACGATAGCTATTGCCCCAACACTGCCTCATTGGTTCAAGACGCCCTAGGTGCGACCAACGCCGCATCCATCGATCTGAATTCTGCCTGCACCGGATTTCTCTATGGCCTGCATATAGGCACTAACTTAATTAAGGCAGGCGCTCACAAGAAAGTGCTTGTTATTGGCGGTGAATTTATTACTCACTATATGGATTGGAGTCGACGAGAAGTCGCTGTATTGTTTGGTGATGCCTGTGGCGCGGTAGTATTGGAAGCCACTGACCAGCCAGTAGGTTTAATTGGCTCCAAAATAGGCTGCGATGCAGAAGCCCATCACGCCATTGAAATTACCAATCTTGGCTCTGCATTCGACAAAAAGTCGGAAGACTTCCTCTACAACGGCTGGAACTTTGAAGGCCAAGAGGTTTTCAAACGAGCAGTGAAAGCTATGTCGCAAGCGGCAGGCGAAGTTTTGGAAGAAGCTGGCGTGTCTGTGGATGAAGTCAATCTTGTGGTACCCCATCAAGCCAATAAACGAATTCTCGATGCACTGGCAAAAAGAGTAGGCATTCCTGAAGAAAAAGTCTTTGTTAACGTTCATAAATACGGCAACACGTCGGCTGGAACGATCCCTGTCGCATTAGCAGAATCGTTAGAAGAAGGACGCATTAAACCCGGTGATTACGTTCTAACAGCTTCTTTTGGCGCTGGCCTTACTTGGGGAGCTGGCCTGATTAAATGGGGCGACAGAGTTACTCCATTAGCAGAGTCTAATGCTGAACTTCCGCCTTGTAATCAGACTGCGTTAGAAATTCTGGAACCAAGTATTAAGCGCTATACTGAATACCGCGCGCTCACAAAATGAACACGAGAGACAGTTGAGTTTTTACGCTGTTTCGTGCTTTTTTTGAACCCTGCTGGCTATCAATAAATGCTGTCACTCTCCCTACTTTTTTGGGCCACTCTCGCTGCTGCGCTACTGTCTTTTTGGTGGAAAAGCGACAAAATTAAAGTGCATGCGCTGGGCTTTGTGCATCAGTATTGCAAACAACGAAACCTTCAATTGCTCGATCAAACTCTCGTGCTAAGAGGCCTATGGCCAGCACGAGACACAGACGGAAGACTGCAACTGCGCCGCCGTTATTGCTTTGAATTTGCATCCACGGGAAAAGACCGTTACCAAGGTGCGATAAGTCTACTGGGGCGGCGCTTGCTGAGCCTCGACTTAGATGCACACATATTGCCGGAGGACTTAAATAGTTAACTGACTCCATAGCCAATCAACTAACGCACTAACTTTCTGCGCAGGTTTCCGTAAAACAAAAGCAACGCCAGTGCTCTGGCCACCACATAAATAATCATCGCCCACCACAGCCCTACTACTTGCAAAGAACCCACTAGCAATTCGCAGGCAAGCACAAAAACAGCTATCGAAATAAATGCAGCATGACGCATTTGCCGCGTTGCTGATGCCCCAATAAAAATTCCATCCAGCTGAAATGCGGCAAATGAACACAGAACATAACCCGCAGTTAATGCAAGTAGCGTGTCTGCTTGCACTCTCACGGCGGCCAGATCTGTCAGCAGTCCTATAAGTAAATTACCGCACGTCCATATCAAGACCGCCAAAACAGCAGCAGTCACAGCTGCCAGAACCGTGGATTTAAAAACGGCACTATCAAAAACATCCTGTCTTCGTGCACCAATCGCTGACCCAACTAAAGACTCTACAACGAACGCATAGCCATCGAGGAAAAAAGCTGAAAAAGAAACCAGTTGCAGCAACACATGATTAGCAGCCAACGCGACATCACCAAATTGAGCGCTAAGATTGGTAAAATAGCCAAAGGAAAAAACCAACACCAAGGTGCGAATCATAATATCCAAGTTCGCTGCTAACAGCGTCTTGAATGCGCGTATCTCTAATATTTTATCCGCGCTGAAGAAACCTTCAGCCAGCGGCGATCTCGACGCAAGTTCTCGATAAACCAAAGTGCCAGCAAATAACACAGAAGCCCATTCAGCGATAACGGTGCCAAGAGCAACACCTTGGGCCCCCAATTCCAATATACCCGCGAAATAAACATCCAAGGCCACATTAAGCCCATTTAAAAACAGCTGCACAGTCAGCAATTGACGACTATTACCTAGCCCTATAAGCAGCCCCATCAATGCAAATGTGCAGAGAGTGGCAGGTGCTCCCCAAATTCTGATGGAGAAGTATTCACTCGCCACCCGCTCCACCGCTGAACTGCCATCCAACAGCGAAAAAGCCAATGCTTTTATTGGCCATTGCAGCAGTATAAGAAGCACCCCGAGCAAGATAGCTAGCAACAATGCCCGCCCCAGAATTGCACGAACTTCCGCTTGATCCCCTGCGCCGTCCGCCTGAGCAACAAACCCTGTCGTACCCATACGAAGGAAGCCGAACCCCCAATAAACAAACGAGAAAATAAGCGCCCCAAAGGCGATGGCACCCAGGTCTTGAGCCGATCCAAAATTTCCGATCACTGAAGTATCAACAAGACCCAGCAGCGGCACGGAGGCATTTGCCAATATTATTGGCCACGCTTTCTTTAAGAGTAAGTCGTAGCTAATCGTTGCAGGTGATACCATGTCTTTACTTCAACCTTAACGGGAATGATCTGCGCTTTGGACATTCAACAGAATGAAAAAGCAAAGCTAAATTCTATCTCAAAATTCATCAACGAGGGTTAACAATGATCTTACTTCATCATCTGCGCATTGGTCGTTCTATCTTTATGGTCTGGCAACTAGAAGAATTTGGGGTGGAGTACGATCTAAAAGTTTATCATCGAGACCCGACTACTTTTAGAGCACCCCCTGAGTTGCAACAGGCCCACCCATTAGGCAAATCCCCAGTGATTGAAGATGGGGATATTTTACTTTCAGAATCCAGCGCTATCACTTCCTATTTACTGGAAAAATACGACCCTGACCATAAGCTTTCACCCAAACGGTCTGATTTAACCAACTGGGCAAAATTCACCCAGTGGCTCCACTATCCAGAAGGCTCAGTTTTCCTTTCTCTGTTGGTTAAAATGCTTTTAGCTCGATCGCAGCAAGATCATGTAGCGCTGACACCTTACAGTGAAAAAGAAATCCCATTGCATTTAGGTCACATCGCCGACCAATTGGGTGACAATGATTACATACTTGGCAATACTTTTAGCGCTGCAGATTTTGGAGTTTGCTACGTAGTCTCTATGGCAAAGCGCCTAGGCGTGTTGGACCCTTATCCCACGCTGAACAGCTACCTCGAACGCAACCTCAGCCGCCCCGCTTATGCGAGAGCTATAGAACGTGCGGTTGAATAATCAGTGAACTGATCAAGAATTGGGAGTAAACTGAAGTTAATCACCTCAATCCCCGACCTAATTTCCTCGCAGAAATGAGTAGTCAAAGGAGAGACTCAGTCCATGCCAGGTTCAATTGAGAACGGTAGTTCGGGTGTTAGTGCAGATAGCACTCCCGGTGCGTCAACTGGTCTTGTGGCCACTGTAATCAACATGTTTGCAGCACCACAGGAAGCCTTTACAACGCTTAAATCAAAGCCAAGCATCCTGTTTCCTTTGTGCCTGATAGTACTGCTGAATGCGCTAGTCTTGGGCTGGTATTTCAGCATCGTTGACTACGAATGGTTTATTGATGACATTCTGGCGGCAGAAAACATGGACGATACTGATAGAGCTCAGGCCCGAGAAAGCATGCTTGGGTTGAGCATTAACTCCTTTGCAATGCTGGGGGTATTAGGCGGTACGGCCGCGATAGTTGTCGTCAATCTTATTCAAGCTGCCTACCTAAGCTTGGCGGCTGCCATTCGCGGAGACCGTTTTAAATTTCGTCACTGGTTTTCGTTGACCTGCTGGGCTGGCATGCCTGTTTTGCTCACCATAGCGGGCTCCGCCGTCACTATTTTATTAACCCCAAACGGGCAATTAAGCGCTTATCAACTCGATCCTCTAACCCTTTACAATCTGGGCATAACCACAGCTAACGCAAGCGCCCAGTCATTGTTTCAATCGATTAGTCTAGCGATGCTTTGGAGTATTGGGCTTCTCGTCTGCGGACACCATTATTGGACAGAAGCCAGCTGGGGTAAATCTGCAGCATTGGTGCTGTCTCCTTATTTCCTAGTTCTTGGAATTTGGGGATTCTTCGCCTTTGGCTAAGTTTGAATTATTAACGCTAATATTTGGTAACAATACCAAGTCTCGCACGTCTTAATAGTAACCAGTCTTTGAATGGACGCTCAGCTATGAATATCAAAAAGACTCTCTTAATAGCAATGATCGCAGCTGTGGTAGTCGCTCTGCCATTTATCAACCGCTCTGTGTTCAATTCGTCTACTAAGGAAGTCAATGTCGCCACATTGTCAAACCGAATTATTAGCCCCTCTATTCTCGCTTCCGGTTTTTTAGCCCATGAAGAAGAAGTTATGCTCAGCTCCGAGGTTATCGGAAAAGTGTCAGAGCTGTACGTTGAAGAAGGCGATCAAGTATCGAAAGACCAGCTCTTACTCAAAGTTGATGACATCAATTTTATCGCCAGCATGGAGCAAGCCCAAGCCAGCGTTCGAATCAATACCATTGATATTGAACGTCAAGAAGTGCGTATTAAAAATTTGGAACGTCAGTTTGAAAGAAGTAAGAGTCTGCACGATCAAAACATGATCGGAGACGACGAGTTTGACAATATCAGCAACCAGCTGGATTTGGCTCGAATCGATTTAAAGTCATCACGGGAGCGTCTAACACAGGTTAACGCGCAGCTAAATCAAGTGAATGACCAACTGAGTCTAACGAAGATTGTGTCTCCTATTGATGGCGTGATTACTAGCTTGGATATCAAAGTTGGAGAAACAGCGATTGCTAGCTCCACCAATATCCCCGGTTCCTCACTAATGACTATTGCCAATCCGGAAAGCATTTATACCGAAGTTCTTGTGGATGAAGCAGATGTTGCCAATATAGAGATTGGCCAGCGCGCGGAGATCGTAGCCATCGCGTACCCGGACCAACCTATGCTGGGTGAAGTTCGCTACATTGCCAACACCGCTAAAATCGCGCCGGGACGACAAGGTTTGAGCTTTACGGTCAAACTGGAGATTATCGATGCCGGTGATGTGGTTCTGCGGCCGGGCATGTCATGCCGAGCAGAAATTTTTACTCGCCAAGATCAAGAAGTTGCCGCTATTCCCATTCGGGCAATCGTATTCGAAGAGGACAGAGCGGCGCTACGCTCAGAACACTTCATTTTCGTCAACGACAACGGTGTGGCAAGAAAAACTAAGGTTGATGTAGGTCTGTCTGATGATGAGTATCAAGAACTACTCAGCAATATCGACTCAAGTGTGGAAATTATAGTGGGTCCGAATCAGGAATTAAGACATTTACTCGAGGGCGATCGCATTGACGCTACCCGTATTGAGTGAAGTTATGTTTTCTACGGCAGGGCTGTATTGATGGCTTTAATTCAACTTAACGACATCACCAAATTTTACGAAATGGGTTCACAAACTGTGAAGGCCCTCAATGGCATCACCATCGGTGTGGAGCAAAACGACTACCTTGCCTTTATCGGTTCTTCAGGGTCCGGCAAATCAACCATGCTTAATATTCTTGGTTGCTTGGACAAGCCCACCGCCGGGCAATATCACCTCAACGGTAAAAACGTTGAGTCTTTGGATCAAAATCAACTTTCAGAAATAAGAAATTTGGAAATCGGGTTTATCTTCCAGAGTTTTAATTTACTACCAAGAAGCGACGCATTAGCGAATGTTATGCAACCGCTAATTTATCGAAGCATTGGGCTCAAACAACGCAAAAAAATGGCCAATGAAGCTCTACAGCGAGTAGGCCTTGGGGACCGAGTAGACCACCTTCCCAATCAGTTGTCCGGCGGCCAGCGCCAGCGAGTGGCTATTGCTCGAGCCTTAGTCACCAACCCTTCGATACTGCTCGCCGATGAACCAACGGGGAATTTGGATTCCCGCACCACTGTTGAGATCATGCAGCTTTTTGATGAGCTTCACAAAGAAGGTCAGACCCTTATCATAGTCACTCATGAAGACGAGATCGCCGAGCATTGCCATCGTGTGGTGGAAATGAAAGACGGCAAAATATTCAGCGACAGCTCACAGCAAAGCGAGGTAGCGCCCTCATGATCTTCGCCTTTTTTGAGAGCTTTCGTTCAGCCTTCGCCTCAATAGTTGCCCACGGATTGCGAAGTTTTCTGACTACACTCGGTATCGTTATCGGTGTTGCTAGTGTTATTGCTGTGGTCTCTGTTACTCAAGGCATGAGCGCATTCATAGGAGATACTTTTGCCTCTCTTGGCTCTAACAGTTTGACTATCGAGTCCAGCACACCTCGCGCCGACCAAATGAAAGGGATTAGATCCCGGTTAACAGCAGAGGACTTAGAAATCATCGAACGCCGTGCAGAGGGAATCGCTCTCATTACGCCCATTCTGTTTGCCAATCGGGCCTCACAAATCAAGTTTGGCTCCCAAACTGCTTATAGCCAGATCATGGGCACTACCTATGCGTTTCAAGATATCGCCCAATATTATGTTGCCAACGGACGTTTTATCGCGCCCAGTGATAATTCAACCCGGCGCCGGGTTGTAGTTATCGGTGATAAGGTCAGAGAAAACTTAGACTTGCCGGAAAACCCTCTCAATAAATACGTAGAAATTGGTGGCGAATGGTTCAAAGTTATAGGGCTTTTGGAAACCAAAGGCGATTTGATGGGTTTCAGCCAAGATGACATGGTGATTATGCCCTACACCACAATGGGAAGCCTGCAAGGCAATCAAGCGAGAACTGATATACAAATCCAGCTTAGTCTGACCGAAGGTGCCGTAATAGAAGATGTTATTCAGCAGCTTACGACTATTTTAAGAGACGCCCATAATTTAACCGGTAACAGTGAGAATGATTTTGCGATTCAAACTTCAGAACAGCTAATGGACACATTTGATACTGTTATCAATATGGTAACCATCGTTATTGGCGGCATTGTCAGCATTTCACTGTTGGTCGGTGGCATTGGCATCATGAATATAATGCTGGTTTCTGTCACCGAACGAACACGAGAAATTGGCATTTGCAAAGCAATCGGGGCAAAGCGCCATCACATTTTATTGCAGTTTTTAATCGAGGCGCTTTTGCTTTCCCTTTTAGGTGGCTTAATCGGGCTGGCACTGGGCTATGGCTTAGGCACGCTCATCTCCAGCAGTATTCCCGGGTTTCCTCCCGCAAGCATTCCCTTTTGGTCAGTTGCCCTAGCATTAGGGTTCTCAGGCTTCGTCGGCGTGATATTCGGCATTTTGCCAGCGGCCAAAGCGGCAAATTTGGATCCAATTGACGCTCTTCGCTACGAATAATCGCCAATACTCGCTTAGTCATTGGTTTTAAGGGATGAACCGCCAATGACTCTCTCAATGCTTCTATGCTAGTCTTTGCTCCACTTTCGTCACAGGCATTAAGTAGTAGCTATTATCGTGTTTAAAAATTCAGCTGACCGAATCCCGGTGTCTTTAATCTTGGCGTTTAGCGCCGTCGACTTTCTCGTTTATTTCTTTGTAAACAACCCTTATATCCTTGGACTTTATTTCTACGTACTTATCATCCCGAAATCCCAAGTCTGTGCTTGGAATCATCACCATCAGCACACACCTACTTTTAAACTAACTCCATTGAATCGAATTTTAGAGTTTTTCTACGCCTTGCATACCGGTGTAACCACAAACCTATGGGTGCTTCATCATGTGTATGGGCATCACATGAATTATCTAGATCAGAGTAAAGACGAAAGCCGTTGGAAGAGAAAAAGCGGCAAGCAAATGGGCGAATTAGAATACAGCTTAAGCGTAACCCTAACCGCCTATATCCGAGGCTTTAAAGTTGGCAAAGACTA
Organism: Pseudohongiellaceae bacterium; assembly: GCA_045106275.1. GTDB lineage: Bacteria > Pseudomonadota > Gammaproteobacteria > Pseudomonadales > Pseudohongiellaceae > UBA9145. The sequence continues at coordinate 27,148 of JBGCEK010000034.1, forward strand.
CCCTAAAGAACGTCGTGCATTCATTTTATTTTCGATCCTGACTTTCAGCATTGTGGGACTTCTTGTTGCCTATCGACCTGTGCCGGGCTTGCTGGTCTTTGCCCTTCCCATGTTGATGGGCCTGTTTATGACAGCGTGGGCAACTTATGACCATCACGCAGGGCTAGACACAGACAACCACTTCGAGGCTTCCTATAATAATCTAAACCCTTGGTACAATCGCTTAACCGGCAATCTGGGTTACCACACTGCACATCATTACAAGCAGGGTGTTCATTGGTCTAAACTGCCTAAACTCCATGAAAAAATCTCCGACCAAATTCCCGATCACTTGATTGCGAGAAACTTGGTCTAACATCCCATCAGCGCCGTCCCTGACGAAAAAAGCCTAGACTCTTTTAACTGAGACTAGGCTTTCCAACCGATCTTGATTTGTTTGTTCTAAGCTAGCTATTTAAGCTAGCGTTTCTGCTTCGTTCTTTAATCAGCAACACTAAGAATGTGTATATCGCTATTCGTTGTTTCTAGGTAAATGCGACTACCACCGCCGTTAATATCTCCCTCTCCCACAATATTACCGCGGTCGTCTTCTTGAATCACCAATGGGAAATCTGTATAGATTCGATAGTCGCCTCTGCCTCGTCGTGATACCTCTAGATCAGCATGAATTGATGCCATCGCGTTGCTCGGTATTCTTATAGTCACATCACCGCCGGCACTTTCTAACTCAGCGTCCCCTGCACCTGCTTTGTCACTGGAGACCAATTCAGCATCTATCCTGCCGCCGGATGTATCCGCTCTAATCGGGCCAACGGCGTTTCTAATGGTGATGCTGCCACCTGAGGTATCAGCGTCAACTGCTCCACCGCTTCGCTCCACTGTAATATTGCCACCGGACGTGTCGGCTCGAACGCTAGTTTCGCTGCCTTGTAGAATAATATTTCCACCTGAGGTATCGGCTATCACCGGCCCTTTTGCCCACTCCGCTCTAATAGTGCCACCTGACGTATCTAGCTCTACCCGACCAGCTCCTTGCCCAACGTCTATATTGCCACCGGACGTATTGGCGTACATATCTCCCTCAACGTCACCAATTGAAATTGCGCCGCCGGACGTGTCTGCCACTACATTGCCAGCGACATTTCCAATCTTAATTCTTCCTCCAGATGTGTCTGCCTCTACATTGCCATCCACGTCTGAAATCTCAATTCTGCCCCCAGAAGTATCAACTTTAACATCGCCGCCGGTAACTCTGCCGACAGTGATGCTGCCGCCGCTGGTATCTGCCTCTACATTGCCCGCTAGATCGGCAACATCAATTGATCCTCCGCCAGTATTTAGCTCGACGTTATACTCTTTGGGTACCGAAACTGCGAAACGTATTCTAGAATTTCGAGATCCAAACAAACCTCGTCGCTCCGACTCTGCATAAACCGAAACGCGATTACCTTCATGTTCCATTTCAACATCAAATCCGTCTGGATTTGTGATGCGAATTTTAACCACATCTCTATCCCAGGAATCGACTTTAATAGGCCCTCCGTCGCTTTCAATAACTAACGTGCCTCCCTTATTTACGTCGTATTCTTGATCTAAATCACCGGACGCAGCATACAGTCCAGACGGCACTAAGAAAGCGAGCAGTATCGCGCTTACTCTTACTTTTGAACTCAATAGTTGAAACATGCTCTTAACCTCTTAAGGGATAAATAGTATTTAATTAACGTTAGAGAACTCGCTATAAAGAAATAGTGGAAGTCTCGTTTTCATCTAAAATTGTTTTTGCCTGGCTTCGAATATACTCATTGCTATCTGTATCCATTTGAGCTCTAAATACACTCAAGGTTTGCTCATCTCTATATTGAGAAAGCGCATTGAATGCTTCTATTCTTACACCCTGATTCACATCGGTTTGCAGCGCTTCGCGAAGTGCCTCACGCACTTTCTCTTCATCACTAAGAGCAACTAAAGAACGCACTGCTTGATAGCGCACACCTGGATTTTCATCGTTGGTTAAAACGTAAATGAGCGCCTCATAAACTCTATCGCCCTGTGCCACTGGCTGCAGCGCATTTATGGTATCGAGCCTAGAAGCACTGTCGATATCATCTTGCAAGGCAGTCGCCATTAATTGACTAATATTGCTATCTGCAACGTTGCCGCTTAGTCGAGTGTCAGAGGCGAGTGAAAAGGAAAGATCAATGTCGCCAGTAGCAGAGTTATAACTATTTACTTTAAGTTTATAAATCTCAAAGTCTTCATCGTTAACTAATGTCAGTGGCGATACGGAATCTACTGACTCAGCGTTAGCAGCAATTAACTCTTGTGAAGTAGGGCTGCCAATTTCATTTGGCGTTGCCACCATGACGCCCATAACGAACGTCATCGCCATAGCAGCCCCTTGAAACGCAACACTTAAGGGCCGCTGCGCAAGGCTTGCTAACCAGCTCTGAACAGAAAAGCTAGGACGCACGGCTTTCTGCAAATTCTGTTTTAACAACCAACGGTTTCCATCGACACGTTCTTGGTCTACAACAGGCTGCGTGCCCAGAGGTAAAAGACTATTAAATCCTGTTTCTTCGTCTAATAACGCCCTCAAGGCCTCGTCACTCTCGAGCAATGCTTCAAACTCTTGCTTCTGCGCATCATCCCAATCACCGTAAAGATAATCGATGATTAGCATCTGCTGCTGTTCTATAGTGTCAGACATACTCATTTCTTAAACTCACTCTAGTGATATTCCGATAATCTTTCTTTAAGTTTGTTTCTCGCCCTAAACAAAACCACTTTTACCGAACTCTCAGTGCACGACATTACGGTAGCTGCTTCTTTCAATTTAAACCCTTGCTGGTGACACAATACGAAAGCCATGCGTTCTGTGTCAGACAATCTTGTCATGGCCTGTCTAATTTCCTTACCGAGCTGGCTATCCATCACATCCGCCTCAGGAGATCGCGTATCGGTATATTTCTCTTCATGTTCGTATTCAGCTTTTACCGCCGCCATTTTTTGCCAAGTTCGTTTCAGCTTTCGTCGGTTAGAAAGCGCTGTATTCACCACAATCTTATGCAGCCACGTACTAAATTTACTTTCTAGCTTAAACCGTGGCAGCGCTTTGTAAGCGGCTAACATGGCATCTTGATAGATATCATTGGCATCATCAGGGGTATGGGCAAAGCCCGCGGCCACCGCCAACATTTGGCGTTCACTCAGCCGCACCAACCTCTCAAACGCGGCAACATTGCCGGCCTGTGCTGCTTTGACCAATTCGCTGTCGGTTTCCTTTAACAAGGAAGCCCCCTCTTCTGTGAAACGTTGTTTCGTCATTAGCGCTAATTTAAACATTAGATGTCGCTGTTGCCAAAAAGGTTAACAAGGACTTCAGAAAGATTTTGAGAAATATTCAGCTTACCCCTCGGTTAAGAGAGGTAAAGCAGAAGAAGGTTGGAGCAGAAAAGAGCTAGAGCAAAAGAAATACTCGAAGAGGTTACGGACCAAGTAAATCACTGGTCAGGATTTGCAGCACAAGCAGGTGCGCCTGAAACCCACATAGAAAAGTTCGTCTTTTCTCATCGCCTAAAAATGGGTGACGTAATACCTCCAGACTTAAACACCAACACAAGAGAATTACCCGCATGTTAGTGAAGATCCAAGTCTCGTCACATCAACAGAGCTGTTGAGTCTTGCTTACAAAAATTTAACGAGCTAGCGCGCACAGTATGTGCCGAAAACTGGCAAAACTATAAAGACTCAGTCTCTTGCCCTGTTGCTTGGCGGCGACCCCTCATACGTTGCCTGCGCTCCTTGACCCTCGCCTGCTCTTCCGCACTCAATGATTCGAAACGCTCGCGCGCTTGTTCTCGCCGCGCCTGTCTTTCTTCTTCCGTCATTGATCGACGCTCTTCCAATCGCTCTCGGCGCTGTTCTTGAGGAGTCGGCTCGTCACCATCCTCTTCTTGAGCAAAAACAGAAGTTGATAACAAGGTGAGGCTAATGCAGGTGAAAATCGTTGGGGCTAGTTTCTTCATAGTGGTTCTCCGCAGTGTATGGGTCGTGAAGTTGGTCACGTTTAGAAAACGCGGAGAGAGGGTTTGGGTTTACAACAAAAGGAAAATTATTTACTTTTCTGAGCCTCACCACTGCTGACTACAGCTTCTTCTGGTGGGCTGTCTTCGCCCTCAGCAACTGCTGCAGAGGTGTAGGGTTTGAATCGCCCTGCAGCGATGAGGCTATCCCGAAGCAGAAACTCTATCTGCCCGTTGACACTGCGAAGATCATCGCTGGCCCAGCGCTGCAAGGCCTCTAAAATATCCCCGTTGATTCGAAGTGGGTAAGGTTTACGTTTCATAAAAAATTACGGCTCTAAAGAAAATGCGCAGTTCATACAGTGATGGCAACGCATTAGCATTACGCGGCCAAAGCACTAATTGTAAAGCGTCCCTGTGTTAACAATCGGTGCAGCAGCACTTTCGCCGCAAAGAACCACCAGTAAATTACTTACCATTGCTGCTTTTCTTTCGTTGTCCAGCTCAACAACGTCTTTTTCTGCCAAGGCTTCTAGGGCGAGCTCAACCATGCCCACTGCTCCCTCAACGATTTTAAATCTTGCTCCAACAATCGCGGCGGCTTGCTGTCTTTGTAGCATTGCACTGGCAATTTCAGGCGCATATGCAAGATGACTAATACGTGCCTCTATGACTTCTACGCCCGCTTTACTGAGCCGGTTTTGTACTTCTGTCTTCAGTAGCCCTGCAACCTGCTCAGGGCTTCCTCTCAATGCTAACGTAGCGGAACTTTCGCTGTCTCCATCCTCATTACAATCATAAGGGTGCGTGGTGGCTAAGTTTCTAAGCGCCGCTTCACTCTGAATAGTCACATAGTTTTCGTAGTCATCCACCTCAAACATGGCTTCAGCAGTATCCACCACTTTCCAAACAACGACCGCAGCGATATCAATAGGATTGCCATCGCTATCATTCACTTTCAAGGTGCCAGATTCAAAATTTCTAACCCGCAGCGACACCTTTGCTTTCATATAAAGAGGGTTAGCCCAGCGTAGCCCTGGTTTCATTTCGCTGCCTACGTACTTGCCGAATAGCTGCAACACTCGTCCTTGATTAGGCGCGACCATAAAGAAACCAAACCAACAAACAAAGACTAAAAACGCACCAAGTATCGCTAGTAACTTCAGCGTGACGGGTAAAACGATGATCCCTGCCACAAAAACTAGCTGTAATACGAACAAAACCAAAATGGCACTGTAGCCATTCACTGTTGCTGCCTGCTTTTCTTCAATCATAAAACCTCCGTCGAGCTGAAACTTCGCTGCCGAAAGACAGAAAAGCATATTTTGATATCATATTGATATCATTTATCAGCCAAGTAAGTCAAATTGGCAGCCATGCACACGCGCCGAAACCCGTAAAGTTTCGCGAGGCGTGAAATTTACTCATTATTTATCATCAACTTAAGACAACAGAAAATTGGTATGAGCTTTAGGAGACGCGCTCCAGCCATGCGGAAATACTCTCTGCGAGGCTGTCAGGGTATTCGAAAGGGAGAAGATGCCCGGCTCCAGCGACTTCTAAATAGCTGTGCTGAGGCGCCCTGTTTTGAAGTTTCTTTAGAGTGGCAGCTGAAAACGTCTTGGAGTTCTCACCGCGAATCACAAGCACCGGAAGTTCCAGCGATTCAAGCATTGGCCAAATATTGTGTGCCAGCACATAGCATCTAGCCTCCCACTCTCTGGAGTAAAGAAGTCGCTGCTTCCCTTCCTTGTCAGAGTAGGTCCCGTGATTAATATAGTCCCACAGCCCCTCGTCGCTAATGTTTTTGAAAACTGCTTTAGGCCGGAAATGAGCGTAAACCTGTTCTGGGCTTTCCCAGCAATCGACCCGACTCAGAGTTCGAGACACCAAGGGCACTCGGTGGGCAACATGTTTGCCAAATAGCTTCAAAATAGAATAATAGCTCGGTGGCACTAAGGCAGGCTCAATAAGGACTAAATGCTTGAACAATTCTGGCTTTCGGTGCGCAGCCATAACTATCGTTGCCGAGCCCATGGAATGGCCCACACTGGAAACAGGATGCTTAACTGAGCCAAGCGAGCACAGAATATCATCACTAAAGTGCTCCCAACTTTCCGTAGACTCAGGATCTGGCATGGGACTCCAAAGCGGACGATGACGACTAGCGATCACGCTATGAGACGCCTGGAAGGGTTTCAAAAAGCGCGAGTAAGTAAGCGGCCCGTAGCCATTAGCATGGGAAAAATGAATGATCGGGCGCTCTATATCCCGCTCATGATTGAGATAAATAAGCGACTGCTCGGCTGGGGTTTCTATTGGGCTGCCCACTGTGATTCTTAAACTCCATTAGTGAATGAATAATTGTCCCACGCCCTAATGGTTTTCCCAAGCTGGCTGGCAACCGCTTTTTATTTGCTACCAACTGCAAACAGTTCAATAATGAGAAACCATCTAATAGGAGAGCCTTCATGGATTTTGCCTTTGTGTATTGGTTATGGATAGTCATTGGTATCGTCTTGATGCTGGCTGAAATTTTTATCGGCTCATTCTTTATATTCTGGTTTGGCGCAGCTGCCGTGCTTACTGGGCTTATAGTGGCGCTAATCCCGGCACTGGACAGTGTTCTTCAACTCATCATCTGGGGCGTCTTATCCACTACAATGGCAGTCGCTTGGTTCAAGCTGTTAAAACCGATGGCTATTGATCGGACCAAAGCCGGCCTATCAAAAGAAGCGCTAATGGGCGAAGTGGGACAGGTCATAGACGCCCCTCAGGGCGACGTAAAAGGCAAGATGCGCTTTCCTGCTCCTCTCCTAGGGAATGATGAATGGCTTATAATCTCTGACGATGAAGTCTCAGTAGGCGATAGAGTCAGCGTTATTGATCTGTCGGGCAACGCTCTCATTGTCAGAAAAACCTAACCCAAAATACTCGACTGACGACTCAAATAATCTCTTCAGATAAAGGAATTCAGTTATGGAAGTAAGCCTAATTATTGCCATTGCATTTGTCGCTTTTCTACTTATCACAGTTGCTCAGGGAGTCCGACAAGTTCCCCAAGGGAGCAAATGGGTAGTACAGAGACTCGGCAAATATCATTCGTCTCTCTTGCCCGGGTTGAATTTCATCATCCCCTACTTTGATACAGTTGCCTACAAAGTCACTACGAAAGACATCGTTCTGGATATTCCCTCTCAAGAAGTCATCACCAAAGACAACGCGGTGCTGGTCACTAACGCCGTCGCCTACATCAATATAGTCTCACCCGAAAAAGCTGTTTACGGCGTTGAGAACTATGTGTTGGCGATTCAGACCTTAGTACAAACGTCCCTTCGCTCAATCGTTGGTGAGATGAGTTTAGACGCCGCCCTTTCTTCGAGAGATCACATTAAAGCGAAACTCAAAGCTGCCATTTCCGACGACATCGCTGACTGGGGCATTACCTTAAAGACCGTAGAAATCCAAGATATTAATCCATCGGGCACCATGCAGGCCGCAATGGAAGAGCAAGCCGCCGCAGAGAGAGCAAGACGTGCAACAGTTACCCGCGCGGACGGGGAAAAACAAGCTGCGATTCTTCAAGCTGAAGGCGAACTTGAAGCCTCTCGAAGAGTGGCCGAGGGGCAAGTGATTCTCGCGCAAGCCAGCAAAGACTCAATCTCTTTGGTCACCGATGCAATAGGTGAAAAAGAACTTCCAGTCCTCTATCTGCTGGGTGAGAAATACATTAATTCACTCACAGAGCTGTCGGGTTCAGACAATTCAAAGTTTATTGTCCTACCTGCTGATATTCCAGCCGCTCTGCAAGGCATGCTGGGAGGAAAGCGTTAATCATCCCCCGTTGAAAGTGCTCAAGCGCTATCAATTCCGAATACAGGCAGCGGCAATTACCGGAGGCCGCGGCTGCAAAGCAGGATCAGCATTGCCGACGGTGTAGCCGCGTTTTCTGCCCACTTTGAAGCTCTAAAGGCTCTCATAGCCAGAGCAAGGACTCACCGCCTTGCTTTAGCCTGACTACAGCCTACCTATTGCCTACGTCCAGCCTACCTTTAATTCTGCCCTAAATTGTATTTTTAATCGGTTTTACGTGGGGTACACTAGGCAGCTGCAAAGAGGAGTAGGCACCATCAGCGAGCTATCCCAAAACGACTCAGCGACAGCTGAGGAACCGAAGTCATTTCTTGCCACTTTATTAAGTGGTGGATACGGCCTTGCGCTGACGTACTGGGGATTTTATTTTATAGGATCAGGGCTCTTTTTCACGTTCGGTAGCCGCGCAGTAGATAGCCAACAGTGGATCACCTACTTCATAATGGTGGCCGCCATGCTTGCCTACACTGTCATTCTCATCATTGGTATTAGAGCCGCCTACCAAGGCCCTCAGCTTTGGAAAGTTATGTCTAGAACCTCTTCTGTTTTTATGATCATCAACATTCTCGTGGGTATCTCAACCCTCGGATTCATTTATTGAGGCACGTTTTTGAGTCTATCTGCTGAAACTAAATACTCCCTTGTCGTTAAAAAGGATTGTCCTACTTGCGCGCTTATAGAACCGGTGATTGCCGAATTATCTGAGCAGCTAGGCAATAACCTAACAGTCTACGTCCAAGATGACCCAACGTTTCCGAGTGTCATAGCTGAACCCACAGATGACTGCAATCTAGAGTTTTCCTATAAAAACCACATCGAAATAGTCCCTACTCTTATAAAGGTAGACAGTGAGGTGGAAGACCGGATATTTGGCTGGGACAAAAAACAGTGGCGTGAATTTACAAAGTTTAACGACTTAGGCGATGGCTTAGTAGATTTTAAGCCCGGCTGCGGCTCCAAAACTCAAGATCCTGGTATGGACGAAGTACTCGCACTTCGCTTCGACAGTGACATATTACAGGCCCGACAAGTTCAGCTCGCGGAGTCTGAAGATTATATGGAAGCCTGCTATGAGCGAGGCTGGACAGATGGCTTACCCGTGGTGCCGCCGACCAAGTTAAGAGTAATGCGAATGCTCGCTGGCAGCGATCGCGCCGCCGATGAAATTATTGGCGATATCCCGCCAGACTACCGCCCTTGTACAGTAGAAAAAGTGGCTATTAATGCGGTACTAGCAGGCGCAAAACCGGAATACTTCCCAACTATCTTGGCCGCGGCAGAAGCTGCGTTGCTCGACAAATTTTGCATGCATGGACTGCTTTGCACGACCTATTTTTCTTCACCGGTTGTGATCGTGAATGGGCCTTCGAGCCGCCACATCGGAATGAATTCTGGAGTCAACGCGCTGGGTCAAGGAAACCGCGCGAATGCCACGATTGGCCGGTCACTTCAATTGCTGATCAGAAACGTCGGAGGGGGCGTGCCCGGAGGTATTGATCGCGCAACCATGGGCAACCCCGGCAAATACACTTATTGTTTCAGCGAAGATGAGTCTGATCATGATTGGCCTACCCTGGCAGAGGATCGCGGTTTTAGCCGAGATGATTCTGTAGTGAGCCTATTCGCCGGCGATGGCTTGACGCCTATACTGGACCAGCAGTCGAGAACAGCTGAATCTTTGGCGAAGAGCATAGCCGCAAGCTTACGAGGTGTTGCCAATATAAAGCTCTATGGCATGGCTGATGCGATTCTCGTTATTTGTCCCGAACATCGACGTTTGCTCAAAGACTGCGGCTGGAGCAAAGCAAAACTTAAAGCGGCTCTGTTTGATGAATTGATGACACCGGGCAGCGCAATAGTTCGAGGCGCCGATGGCATGGCAGAAGGAATGCCTGCCAAGTTCAAAGATAAGCTGCTGAATAAATTTCGGGATGACGGCCTTCATATTGTCACCACTGGCGGCACTGCTGGGATGTTTTCGGCAATCATTGGGGGCTGGGTTGCTTCAGGCGAACGAGGCAGCCAATTAGTATCAAAAACCTATTCAACTTCAGATTTAACTTCAGATTTAACAACAGGAGATACAAGTGAGTGATATGACTCTTTTAGATCCAACCGCTGAGCTCCAGCCAGTCGAACGGCAGCTTTTGCCGAGACTGCAAACGCTCTCAGGGACCACTGTTGGCTTACTGGATATATCCAAGCCCCGTGGTAAAGAATTTCTAGATGAAGTTGAAAGCCAGCTATTAGAACTAGGCGCAACAGTTAAACGTTATATGAAGCCTACCTTTGCTCGCGTTGCGCCAAAGGAATTGACCCAGCGCATTAGCGTTGAATGCGATGCGGTAATAGAAGGATTAGCCGACTGAGGCTCATGTACCTCGTGCAGTTTGCATGACATCATGGACTTAGAAAGCAGAGGACTTCCAGCAGGCTTTGTGGCCTCTAGCGAATTTGTGCAGGCGGCAGAAGCACAAGGAAAATCGCTTGGGATTCATCCAGCAAGAGTCTTTGTGCCACACCCAATTCAGGACAGAACCGATACTGAAATGGCGGCCCTAGCGAATCAGGCAATTGATTCAATAGTAGGCTTGGTTTGCGAGTCCGAAAAAACCTAACTTTCGCTGCTGACTTGCATCTCAGAAAAAAGCATCTCAGATAGTAATAGTTAAAGAAAACTTAGACATTAGTCGTTTGGAGAAAAGCATGACAAAAGAAGCAGTAATCGTATCAACCGCCCGAACCCCAATTGGCAGGGCTTATCGCGGCGCATTTAATGACACCGACGCCCCAACTTTAGGCGGACATGCCATAGCGGCCGCAGTTCAACGAGCTGGTATTGAGCCGGGTGAAGTAGACGATGTGGTTATGGGCTGCGCCATGCAGCAAGGATCTTCGGGCTTCAACATTGGCCGTACTGCCGGTGTGGCAGCAGGATTACCTAGCACCGTATCCGGGATGAGCATGGATCGTCAGTGCGCCTCTGGCATGATGGCAATAGCCACCGCGGCCAAACAAGTGGTCAACGACAACATGCCAATCGTTATAGGTGCTGGGCTTGAATCAATCAGCCTCGTCCAAAATGAACACAGAAATGGCTATCGTGGACAGGATCCCAATGTCTTAGCGAAGTCTGAACATGCTTATATGTCAATGCTAGACACTGCTGAAATTGTTGCCAAGCGCTACAACATTTCGCGCGATGCTATGGATGAGTATGCACTTCAGAGTCAGCAGCGCACCGCGGCCGCCCAAGAAGCTGGCAAGTACGCAGACGAAATCGTACCAATGGCATCTAAAATGCTTTTCATGGACAAAGAAACCAAGCAGCAAAGTGTCCACGATGTCACCCTAGAGAAAGATGAGGGCAACCGCCCAACCACCACTCTCGAAGGTCTAGTTGGACTTAAACCTGTATTTGAAGGCGGCGTAATCACAGCAGGAAACGCGAGCCAGCTTTCCGATGGTGCATCTGCCTCTGTGGTAATGGACAGCAAGCTTGCGGAACAGAAAGGCTTAGAGCCGCTAGGTGCTTACCGAGGTATGGCAGTGGCTGGAACAGAACCCGATGAAATGGGTATCGGACCGGTATTTGCTGTACCCAAATTGCTCGAACGCAATGGCTTGAAAATGGATGATATTGGCCTTTGGGAACTTAATGAAGCATTCGCAGTACAGGTGCTTTATTGTCGCGATACATTAGGAATTCCTAATGAGCTGCTCAATGTGAACGGTGGCGCCATTTCAATTGGTCACCCTTACGGCATGAGCGGTGCGCGCATGGTTGGACACGCCTTGCTTGAAGGCAAGCGCCGTGGTGCCAAATATGTGGTTTGTACCATGTGTGTCGGCGGTGGAATGGGCGCAGCAGGTTTATTCGAAGTCTACTAACTTGGTAAAACTCAGTGTTAAACACACGCTGAGTCAATAAAAGTAACAGCAGCTGCCTCGTTGAAATTCGATGTTGGCAGCTGCTGGCTACTCTCTACAGTCTTTTTTAGATCTTCGATTTTCTCCAGCACCAGCCCACCAAATTCAAGCTCCATAGTACGCTTGAAATCACTATCTATTTCTACGTACCTTAAAATCCTGACGTCTAAGCTGGGCAGAAAGCTGAGGGCAATTTCCGCCTTCTCTTCTAACGTCATGCGCCCGTTTTCAGGATTCAAATAAAACTGACACATGGCACTGTTAATCGAAAAATTAGCATCAAAATGACCACGATACAGAACCAGCATATCTACAAAGGGTTCTAGATCGGAGCCATCAATACCTGGATTGTTGAGCAACCGTCCGGTGTTCGTAAACATTCTAAGGGTACTAGTGAGATAGCGGTAGGTTTGCATGGCGGATTCTACTTCCAAGGGTTCTGACTGGGAAAATGCGGAGCCATTGAATAGCAAGGCGCACACCCCGAGAGCCAAGTAGAGCGGCTTAATTTTCAAACCATACGGTATTTTATCCATCGAAGTTCCCAGCACCCCTTGTGCTTTTTTTGTCACTTAAGCGTTTTTTATTCTTTAAGCGTTTTTCTTTGGCAGATCTGCTTGGCTTTGTAGGAATACGTCGCTTTTCAAACGCGGCAGCTTTACTCACCAGCGCTTCGAGCCTGACTATGGCATCTTGCTTGTTTTTGTCCTGGCTTCGAAATCTTTGGGCCTTGACGACTATAATGCCTTCTTTTGAAATTCGGCGATCAGCAAGGGCCAGCAGCCTAGTTTTAACTCTAAGGGAAAGGCTTGAAGCCTGGATATCAAATTTGAGCTGTACAGCGCTGGACACTTTATTAACGTGCTGACCGCCAGGTCCGCTAGCGCGAATTGCAGAAAACTCGAGCTCCGCTTCTTGTATCTTAACACTCATCTTCAACCCGCTAATCTTAGTTTTCATCCGGCCCTTTCACTTCGCAATTATTCTCTCCCTGACAAAGAAGATCAATCCATACGAGGACACTGTTATTCGTCCCATTGCAGCCCTGAATTCTTGATTCGTTCTGCGGTGTAGGTTAATGTCAAAGCACTTAAAATGCAGACGGCAGGCATAATTATTATGACAAAGTTACCTAAAAAACTGCTTCTACAAGCCATCGCTTGTACATGTTTGATATTGTCGCTCCCGAGCCATGCTCAAGAGCCTATTCGTATTGCCTTCATGGACCCGTTAACCGGCACTTTCGCCTCTGTAGGCAACACCGGGCTCAAACAATTGCAGTTTGCAGCCGACCATCTGTTTAATGAAAAAGGCGGCGTCCTCGGTGGACGGATGATAGAAATTGTTCCTTTTGACAACAAGCAGAGCCCGACTGAAACTCAAATACAATTCCGCCGCGCGGTAAGCGAAGGCATTCAGATCATCTTTCAAGGCAACAGTTCCGCTGTCGCGAACACACTTAACTCGACGATTTCCAAGCACAACCGCCGCAATGCCGGCCAAGAAGTTCTGCAAATAAACTATTCAGCTGTTGACCCGATTCTAACCGAAGAACAGTGTAGCTTTTGGCATTTTAGGTTCGATTCTCATGCTCGCATGAAGCTCGATGTTCTCACTGATTTTATAGCTTTAGATGACAGTATTAAGAGCGTTTACATCATCGGCCAAGATTACTCCTTTGGACAAGTAGTGTCGGACACTTCCATAGACATGCTTAAACAGAAGCGACCGGACATCGAAATAGTTGGCAATGAGTTTCATCCCATCGGACAGGTTAAAGACTTTACCCCCTACGTCACAAAGATCGTCTCTTCTGGGGCTGATGCGGTCATTACCGGTAACTTCGGAGCGGACATGGTATCCCTCGCCCGTTCAGTAATTGATTCAGGTCTCGACGTTCCTATTTACACCTTTTATGCTGCCTACGATGGTATTACCGCTACGCTAGGTGCTGATGGTAAAGATAAAATACGCCTAGTGCACAATGAGTCAGCGAACCCCTACCCCACGGAAGTTCGCAAAGACTATGTGCGCGCATTTAAAGCTGCCAACCCAAACACCGATCTGACCCAAGCTCGCATTCACAATGCGTTGATGATGGTAGTGAGAGCAATGGAGGAATCTCAAAGCACAGATCCTTATGATATTGCCATCGCATTAGAAGACATGCGCTTTTCAACGCTCAATGGGGATGAGGTATGGATGCGGGCAAGTGACCATCAACTCTTTCAAGAAATCCATGTCTCGGTTCACACTGACGAGAACATCGAATTCGATGCTGATAATTCAGGTTTTGGCCTATACAGTGAGTACCAAGTCGCTGCCGAGGATACAATTACTGAATCTAGCTGCCGTATGCGCAGGCCTCGCCGCTGATGCTCGATGTGATCCACCCTTCCACAGCCAATGTAGTTATAATTTCATGCTAGAAGTTCTTGTGTTTGCCACGCTCAATGGGCTGGTTACCGGCCTCTTGTTATTCATGTTAGCCAGCGGCTTAACCCTCATATTTAGCATGATGGGGGTTCTGAATTTTGCCCATGCCAGTTTTTACATGCTCGGAGCCTATTTCGCTTACTCCATCAGCTTAAAAACTGGCTTTTGGGTTGGTCTAATCTTTGCTCCACTACTGGTAGGTGTTTTAGGTGCCTTAGTTGAGCGCTATGGGCTAAGACGGGTGCACCAGTCTGGCCATGTGGCAGAACTCGTATTCACTTTTGGTCTCGCTTTTCTAATCGATGAAGGCGTGCAATTCTTTTGGGGTGCTGATACTAAAAATTATCAATCACCGGAATTGTTGAACTTCCCGTTGTTTACGTTATTCGGGCAAGAATTTTCTGCCTATCGCGGCTTCATGATTGGCATTTCAGTGCTAATCTTCATCGGACTTTATTATGTTCTCACTAGAAGCCGAGTCGGAATAATAATTCAGGCCGCCATTACGCATCCCAACACGGTGGCAAATCTTGGGCATAATGTTCCTCTTATTTTCATGGGAGTGTTTGGCGTCGGCACCGCACTTGCTGGTCTGGCTGGTGTAATAGCTGGGCCGGTACTAACAACCTTTCCCGGTATGGCGCTGGTTCTCGGAAGCATTGTTTTCGTGATTGTCGTAATCGGTGGATTAGGATCTCTCCCTGGCGCACTAATCGCATCGCTACTCATCGGATTACTGCAATCCTATGCCATTGCATCAGACGTGGGCATGCCCGATTTGCTTGAGTTATTGGGTTTATCTTTTGAAAGAAGCCACCCATTGAATGATCTATGGACTCTTACACTTCCACAGATAGCGCCAGTCCTCCCCTATTTATTGCTGGTGGTCGTTCTAATCTTTAGACCCGCTGGACTTATGGGCAAACGAGAAGAATAATGGATTTCATTAAAGCCATAGCCCGAAAAAGCCCAGTATGGATAGCTTATCTCGCAGCGCTACTTTGCTTGCCTCTATTTTTTGATTCCATCTTAGCCATATCCATTTTTAACCAAATGGCGATCGCCATTGTCTTTGCCCTGAGCTATAACATGCTACTAGGCCAAGGTGGCATGCTGTCTTTTGGGCATGCCGTTTATTTTGGACTAGGCGGTTTTTTAGCCGTACACACCTTAATTCTTATCGAATTTGAAACAGTTTATTTTTCGATCATTTATATACCGATCATTGGCGGCATCATCGGATTGCTAGCGGCGATTTTTATCGGCAGTTTCTCCACTCGCAAAGCCGGTACAGTGTTTGCAATGATCTCGCTTGGAATAGGTGAACTGATAGCTGCTTCCTCTTTAATCTTCGCAGACTTTTTTGGCGGCGAAGCCGGCGTGAACGGAGATCGCACCTACGGTCCCACTTTCTTTGGTGTCGACTTCACTCAGAATGAACAGATTTATTATGTAGCTGCGGTATGGGTTTTTATTGCCACGCTATTTATGTACTTGTTTACCCAGACGCCGGCTGGGCGCATGGCGAATGCAGTACGTGACAATCCAGAACGAGCCGAGTTCATTGGCTACAGCGCTCGCCGTATTCGCTTTATTTCCTTCTGCGCCTCCGGATTGTTTGCCGGTATCGCAGGCGGTTTGTTTGCCCTTAATTATGAATTCATCACCGAGGAAAATCTCAACGCGGCCACCTCCGGCAGAGTGCTATTGATGGCCTACATCGGAGGGCTAGGTTATTTTATCGGCCCCATTATAGGAGCCATTGTATTAACCTTAATGAACTCTCTGCTAAGCAATTACACCGAACTATGGATGCTGTATTTGGGAATTATGTTCCTTCTTACTGTTATCTACCTGCCCCGAGGGTTTGCAGGCTTTATAATGATGCACCAGGTCCCTTGGCTCAATGGCAAACTGAAAAGCCTTGCGCTTCCTTATAGCCTAATTGCGGCGCCCTCGTTTGTTTTATTCTCTTCTTTGGTCGTCATGCTGGAAATGAGCCATCATGAGGGGGAAGCCTTCACTTTATTTGGTCTGAATTTAAACCCAGAATCACCAGCTCCTTGGATAGCAGCTTTGCTCATCGTCGGAGTGTCCCTAATAGCAATCAAGAAGTTGCTACCCCAACTTAATGTTGCTTGGGAGAATGCTAATAGCCTGGAAAAAAACGAGGATGCTAAATCATGAGCATCTTAACTCTCGATAATGTCAGCAAACGCTTTGGCGAAACCGAAATAATACGGGGCGTCAATCTATCGTTAGAGGCGGGTGAAAAACACGCCATTATCGGTCCCAATGGCGCGGGTAAATCTACTCTATTCCATCTCATCAGTGGTTTACATCCTGTGTCCGGCGGCCGCATTGTTTTTAAAAACAATGAAATTCAAAGTAAAGCACCGTTCGAAATCAGCCGCTTAGGATTAGCTCGGAGCTTTCAAGTCACTAATATTTTTCACCGCTTATCAGTTTTCGAAAATATACGCTGTGCTCTCCTATGGTCAGAAGGTTTGCGCTATTCTTTCTGGCACTTACTGGGAAACCAGACAGCCGTAAATGAGAAAGCCATGAAGGTGTTAGAAGAAATAGGTCTGGCTGACTCAGCTGATTATCCTGCTGGCGAACTGGCCTATGCTGCTCAGCGAGCTTTGGAGTTGGGCATTGCTATTGCCAGCGGCGCCGACCTTATCATGTTAGACGAGCCCGTAGCAGGCATGAGTATCAGTGAGGCAGAAAACGCAGTCGAGCTTATTCGCAAGGTCACTCAAGGCAAGACTCTGATTATGGTTGAGCACGACATGAACATCGTGTTTGATATTGCAGATCGCATCAGCGTTTTGGTGTACGGTGAAATCATTGCGACCGACAAGCCAGAACTTATAAGGGCTAATCCCCGGGTTCAAGAGGCCTATCTTGGGGAGGCAGCGTCCGATGCTTGAGCTTACAAACGTTAATGCCTATTACGGCAAGAGTCACATTTTGAGAGGCGTTAACCTTAACGTGCAGGAAGGTGAAATTGTAAGCCTTTTGGGCCGCAACGGCGTCGGGCGCTCCACCACCGCCAAGACCATCATGGGAGAGGTTCCGCCCATAGGCTCAATCAGGTTCAAAGGCAAAGAAATCAGCGGGCTGAAGAGTTTTGAAATTGCGAAGTTGGGCTTGGGATATGTTCCGGAAAATCGCGACATTTTCCCCAGCCTAACCGTTCGTCAAAATCTTCTTCTAGGCATGAAGACTATGACCGCTAGCAGTCGTTGGACAATCGATGAGATGTTTAACATGTTTCCTAATCTAGCAGCCCGAGCAGACGTTCACGGAGGCGTGCTTTCCGGTGGCGAACAGCAAATGCTTTGTATGTGCCGAACTCTCATGGGCGACCCGGAACTAATCATGATTGACGAGCCAACCGAAGGCCTCGCACCTAAAGTGGTTGAACAGGTCGGTAACTTGCTAGAAGAGATAGCAAAACGCGGCGTTGCCATTTTACTGGTGGAGCAAAAGCTCTCAATCGCACTTCGAATTTCCCATCGAGTTTATGTGATGGGCCATGGTGGCATTGTTTATGAGGGCACTCCCGATTCATTGATGGCCGCTGACGATGTCCGAGCAGAATGGTTGGAAGTCTAACCTTGTCAGCGCGGCTCAGGAATTCCATGTTAAGCTAAGCTCGCATTCATTCCCTTTTTATTTGAAATTATTATCATGAAAAAATCACGCTTGCTCGCCACCGTTTCCACGCTTGTCATCACTCTAGTATTTAGCCCTACTCTTTTCGCTTGGAGCAGTGTCGGCCACCGCTTAACCGCAGCTGTCGCACATCATTTTATCGATGAAGACACGGCCGATTTGCTTATCGACTTGCTTGAACAACATCCCCGGTTTGAAGAGGATTTCGCCGCGGAGATGCCTTCGTTTATTGAATCGGCTGACAAACAGGCAAAACAGCAGTGGTTACTAGGGCAGGCTGCTTACTGGCCAGATATCGCCAGAGGTTTACCGGATGCTGAACGCGCCATGTACAACCGCCCGTCATGGCATTATGAACAAGGCGAATGGGTTAGAGATTCTGCTCAATCCCAAGGCAACCACTATGTAGGAATAGAGCCATTTTCAGACATACAAGGAAAGCCTAGCAGCAGCATTCGCAGCGAAGAAGCCGTTGGAAATCTAGTCACTGCCATCGACTACAACACCTGGGTCTTAGCAAACACGAACATGTCTAACGCCCAAAGGGCCGTGGCCCTTTGTTGGGTTTTACATCTTATGGGAGACATCCATCAACCATTACACACTGGCTCCCTCTATTCAGCACATACATTTGAGCGGGGTGACTTAGGTGGAAAC
>JBGCEK010000035.1:0-3922 GCA_045106275.1 Pseudohongiellaceae bacterium
CTCGTGATGTTGCCAGCGCCCTCGTGATTAAAAATAGAGCGGTGGAAGCCCGCGTCGCCTTGCGGCGCTAGGGAATGTCCACCAAGACAGCCGTGGGGCGCACGGTTTTTCAAAATGCTTGTAGAGACGGTCTGACGGGGGTGCAGCTCACGCTGTTGCCTAGTTAAGAGTCTGTGAAACAAGAATCTCCGACTATACCTGCAGGGTTAGGGGGAGAGCGTCAATCACAAATCCATTCAAGACCGATGGCACCATTGCTCGTTCCATACAGCGCTCAGTACTCTGCCGTCTTGAGAATTCTAGAATTCTCAATTTTTATTATCCTTTAGAAAATTCCAAGAATTTTTCAACGAAATGCTTTAGGATAACCTTTGCACACTTGGAATTTACGCCACACCAAAGATGCCACAAAAAGTTATTTCAATCATGTCTAATAGCGGTGGAGTCGGCAAGACGACGCTAACTGTCAATCTTGCTTATCAACTTGCCCGTAAAAATAAAACCGTCGCCATGCTTGGGTGTGATCCCAATGGTTCACTCACACTCTTTTGTGGACTAGATGATCCACCAAAGGAAAAAACGGTGGACTGGGTCCTTCGTCCTGACTTTCAAGGAGACTATCCGCTGTTTCCAGTATGGCGTGACCGAATTGATGGCATAGACGCTTGTCTTGGCGGACTTCCATTAACTGAGACTAGTCAGCGTTTAGTTCTCGATAAGCGCGGCGCATACTTGCTAGCTGATGCACTAGAAGATCATCCACTGCCCCATGATGTCGTCTTAATCGACTGCCCTGGAACGATTGAACACCTCCATATTGCAGCACTTGCCGCTAGCACAGATGTCCTTATCACACTCAAGCCTGAGGATAAAGACTTGGATGCAATGGCTAAGCTTCTTGAGTGGATTAGTCTGACACGTACAGAGCTTAGGCTCAAACCCGCTCCAAAGATATTGGGAGTCGTCCCCAATGGAGCCAAAAACCGCGCTATGCATCGAGACAACTTAGGGCTCACCGATGATATCCCAGGATTACCTGATATCATGCGGCAAATGCAAATTCAGATGTTTCCTACTCTCAAAGACAATGCCTATATTGCAAATGCGGCAGCAGCAGGATTGCCATTAGGCCTCTACAGAGCAGGTGACTCTAATAATAAGCTGTACGGACAGGTCGCAGACGAACTCATTAAGGGGATGAAGTAAACCTATGGGACGTAATAGTAAAAGGCCCCTCACCACCATGTTTAGTGGTGCCCTCGGTGCCCAAGAAGGGGAAACCATTGCTCAACTCAAAGAAGAAATAGAGAGTTTAAAATCACTCTCTGGGCAATCATTCAAACTTCCAGTGGCAGATATTCAACCGCTCCAGCTACCTGGAAAGTTAAAGCAACCCCGCCTCTACTTTGACCCCCAAAAGATGGAGCGGCTGAAAGAATCTATCAAAAAGCATGGTGTCCTTGAGCCGATTCTGGTCAGGCCTAGTGCTAGGGGTAGGTACGAAATTATTAGCGGCGAACGTCGCTGGCGATGCTGCGGCGAACTAGAACTAGAAGCCATCCCAGCAATCGTTCGCGACATGTCAGATGCGATCGCGCTAGAAGCTGCCTTAATCGCACACTTGCTCAACGAAGAGATTTCATCCATTGAGCAAACAGAAAGCATTTTGAGCCTGCTTTCGCTGCACTTAGAGAGGCCCATCGATGAGGTAAAGTCTGGGCTCTATCGGGTTAAGAACTCTCGTGTTCGCGGAAGTGAAAATTCTAGAATTTTCGACGAAGAGGAAATCACGATTATCTCTGAAATTTTGGGCGAATTTGGAATGAAGCTATCCAGCTTTGTCGCCAATCGCATCCCAATGCTTAATTTAGCACCTGAGATATTGGAAGCGGTTAGAGAAGGACGGCTCTCACCAACTAATGCCGTGCTACTGAACCGGCAAGCACCTGAACTGCACGAGGAACTGATAGAGCAAGCAGACGGCCTAACTAAGAGTGATGTCATCGCTTTGTTGAAAGAAGTGGAGCTCGAGAACGCTGAAGGGCTCAAGCCGAAACAACCATCTATTTCAGATCAACTCTTCGCACGATTTAAGTCCGTCCGAAAAAAGAAAGTCTTACTGGAGTCACCAGATGCTCAAAAGAAACTGAATCAGATTGATAAACTGCTTCAAGAAATAGAGGCTATGTGAGGTTGAAAATTCTAGAATTCTCAGAAGGTTTTCTCTGAAGCTTCTCATTGCACAAACAAAAAGCTTCTCCTTCTCTAGCAACTCTCTAGCAGTACAGTTTAACTACTAATGGGAGTTCCAAATCCATGGACAGATCATCGAGAGGTCTTTTGTATAGAGCATTTTAGGGTGATCTAAAAAATATGAACGCACTCTAGACAGCAGTACAAGAAGGCTGCATGGATTCAACAAGGTTTCGGGGTATTAATGACAGGCGATTAGTAATTAAGGCTATCTAACCTCAAATGACTGAAAGTATTACAGTACTGTCTTCCGACAGCTATGAACGCCTCCTATCAGGCCTGAAGCAACGGATAAAATCCGTTCAAGTTCGCGCTGCGATCGCTGTCAACGCAGAACTCATCAGGTTGTACTGGCAGATTGGGCAAGAAATTATTGCTAAGCAAAAAGAAGAGGGCTGGGGCAGTAAGGTCATTGTTCAGTTATCTAGGGATCTAAAAAGGGAGTTCCCAAAAATGTCTGGCTTTTCGCAGACAAACCTCAAATATATGAGGACATTTGCTGAAGCTTGGCCGGATTGGGCAATTGGTCAACAGCTTGTTGACCAAATTCCGTGGAGCCATAATATGGTCATTCTGCAGCAGATAAAAGAACCTGAAGTTCGTATTTGGTACATCAAAAAGACGATAGAGAATGCGTGGAGTCGAAACGTCCTAGTCCTCCAAATCGAAAGCGATTTGTACGAACGACAAGGAGGAGCACTGAGCAATTTCGAGCAGGCTCTGCCACCTTCACAATCTGACTTAGCGCAGCAACTGGTAAAAGATCCCTACAATCTAGATTTCTTCACACTGCATGAAAAAGCTGTAGAGAGGGATCTAGAAAAAGCATTAGTGACACATATTCAGGAGTTTTTACTGGAGCTGGGTGTCGGGTTCGCCTTCGTTGGTAGCCAATACCGATTAGAAGTTGGTGGGGAAGAGTTCGCAATTGATATGCTGTTCTACCACCTACAGCTGCGCTGCTATGTCGTCATTGACTTAAAGATGGGGCCGTTCAAGCCTGAATATTCAGGCAAGATGAATTTCTACATCAATGCAGTAGATGATTTAGTTCGTCACGAGAGCGATAAACCAACTATCGGTATTATTCTCTGCAAGTCTAAGAATAAAGCCGTTGCCGAATATTCTCTCCGGCAAACGGAAGCACCGCTCGCGATCGCTACTCATAAGTTGCCTCCACCTTTGAAGAATAAAATGCCAAGTCCTGAAGCGTTGGAGAAGGAAATGGATATCGTAGTAGAAAGACTTGAGGAAGATCATCGAGCAGTGTAACCACATAGAATCCATCAGATTTGGGTAGCCAAATCCCATCTGATCGCCATCACGAGATCGCTTTCAGCGGGCATTGCCATCGCCCCGCCATCTTGACTAAGCAGCCTTGAATAGTAAATCAAGTCCTAGCCCCCCCTTCATGAGGTAACTGAAGGGTTGCTGAAACGAAGTGCCATAGACCTACTTCGCCGGTTGACACATAGGAAACTCGTTGAAAATTGAATCTGAATTGCGATTTTCGCTAAAAATACAGTACAGAAGAGCTACACTCAAACCCTTGTGTCGCAGTCTCTTCGAGCTTATGGCACTTAGGCGTAGCTACCCTTTAATTGAGCCTTACAAAGATGGAGTACTATCAAAATATCCGCTAGTACTCCGCCTACAGCCGCAGGCTTAG
>JBGCEK010000036.1:0-59314 GCA_045106275.1 Pseudohongiellaceae bacterium
GCGTTGGGACCAAGCATTAGAGGAAAAAGGGGTAGCTGCTCAGTTGCCTGTACTTATCCAGTTAGCGTCAGGTTCTAAAGAGCCACAAATAGTTGGCGCCGAATCTGACTGGACCCAATGGATGAATGAGAGC
This sequence comes from Pseudohongiellaceae bacterium, assembly GCA_045106275.1. GTDB lineage: Bacteria > Pseudomonadota > Gammaproteobacteria > Pseudomonadales > Pseudohongiellaceae > UBA9145. The sequence continues at coordinate 134 of JBGCEK010000036.1, forward strand.
CGCCAGCATTTGCAAGCGTCGGTTTACACCGAAGCAATGCTAACGGCTGTAGCCAATGCTGATGCCAACCACGCCGATGGGATCGAAACTGACATTATTGTTTCTGAAGGCTACATAGAAGAAATGCAAAGAATATCATCTCAACGACTTAGCTTAGCCGGCTTAAGGTTAGCCATCTGGTTCGAGAACTCATTGGACTAAAACTCATCAAACCAAAATCGCTAAAAGTACGCGCAGCACTTATTCAGCGCGCTTTTTGGCGAACCCCGCCACAACGTTCTGAATCAAAGTAATGCCAGCCGTTTCGCCCAGAGTCATAATTGATTCTGGATGAAACTGCACCGCTTGAATCGGCAACTCGTTATGCTCTACCGCCATAACCTGCCCATCCTCCGTTTGAGCGGTCACTGTTAAGCAATCAGGAATCTTTTTAGCCACCAACGAATGGTATCTTCCTGCTACAAACGGAGAATGAATTCCTTCAAAAAGTGTAGTGGCAGAATGAAAAACTGGTGATGCTTTCCCATGCATGGGGTAATCAAGCTCGCACAGTTCACCCCCGAAATATTCCACAATTCCCTGCAGACCCAGACAAACACCGAAAACCGGAAGCTGTCTCTCTACTGCGAGGGCTAACGTCGCGTTAATATTAAAACGACTGGGGGCAGCGGGGCCCGGTGACAACACAATAAAATCCAATTGATGAGAGGCTATGTAGTCTCTGGCCGGCTCCGGTCTAAGCGTAATGAGATCGACTCCGCACTGGCGAAAATAAGCGGTCAGATTGTGCACAAAAGAATCTTGATGATCCACCATAACGGCTTTCAGACTTTCGCCTGTTTTTCTTCGCGAGGCCAGATCCGATGAAGCCTGAGTAGTCGCGGTTCCTCTGATTGCATCCACAAGAGCGGATGCCTTCAAGCGGGTTTCCTTTTCCTCGTCTATTGGGTCTGAGTCCATCAGGAGCGTAGCCCCAGCTCTAACTTCCGCCACTCCAGCCGAAATTCTGACAGTGCGCAGCGTTAGCCCAGTATTGAGGTTACCGTTAAAGCCCAGCTGACCAATTGCCCCTCCGTACCAACGTCGAGCCGACTTTTCATATTGCTCAATATATTGCATTGCTGATAGTTTTGGCGCACCGGTCACGGTAACCGCCCAGGTATGAGCAAGAAAACCGTCTAGCGCGTCAAATTCCGGCCTCAGAGTTCCTTTGACATGGTCCACCGTATGAATTAACCGAGAATACATTTCAATTTGCCTGCGACCTACCACGTTCACCGTCCCGGGTTCGCAAACTCTCGCTTTGTCATTTCTGTCCACATCTGTGCACATTGAAAGTTCTGCCTCGTCCTTAGCAGAATTAAGCAGAGTCCTAATTTGCTCAGAATCAGCAATAGCATCTGCGCCTCGCTTAATTGTTCCGGAAATTGGACAGGTCTCAATTTCTCTTCCTTCGACTCGGACAAACATCTCAGGTGACGCTGCCACAAGATATTCTTCTTCGCCTAAATTCATCAGTGCACCATAAGGTGCTGGGTTGCTTTCCTTCAGGCGGTGAAAAAGATCGGCTGGTTTATCCATGCAAGGCTCATAAAAAGTTTGCCCAGGCACAACCTCAAACAAATCCCCTCGTTTGAAAAATTCTTTTGCTCGGCTGACCTGACTCGCGAACTCTCCATCGGTATGGTCGCAATAGCGAGGCACCGATTTGGCCGGTTGATAAGGAACACTGGCACCGATTCTTTTAAAACCGCCCGTTGTCTCTGTTCGCTTTAATGAGTCCCAACTGCAGCAAACGAAATCATAATTGTACGAAAAGGAAGTTTCAGAGCGGTGATCTGCCACTAGAATTTGATCGGGCAAATAGAGGACCAAATCCCGATTACTGGCATCACGCGCTTGATAGCGAACAACGTCTTCAAATTGAAAAGTAAGGTCGTAACCCATCGCGCCATAAAGCCCAAGGTAGTGATCTTCATTGCTATAGAAACAAGCGATAATTTCTCTCAGAATTGAAAAAACACTGGGCTGACGACTGCGCAGTTCTTCCGATTCCGGTGCGCCGTTGTTTTTTACAACGAGCCTCAAGCGTTGAGAATCATAGTCCAGTTGGTGGACACTCTTGCACTCCTTCACCGCATTATAAATTTCTGGAAGTAATATCTCCCCCCGTTTGTTGAGAGCATCGATGCTCATTTCCCGTCCGCGAGCGACTATCTGAATAGGAGGATTAACAAAGCCAATATCCCAACGGGTATACCTTCCGGGATACTCAAAGCTAGATGCCAGCAAAACACCTTTATGAGAATTGAGAGAATCGGCCAGCTCCAACATCGCGCAGTGGTAGTCTAATTCCACACCGCTACGGCGAACATTAATGCCGCTGGCGCAGCGATACTGAATTTGAGGAAGTGTGTGTTTAGAAAGTTGCATCACCAAAACCTTTGTTGAGTTAAGGGCGTCTTGGATGCTGGCGTCGTACTAGGAAGGTGTTCTTAGAACAATAGACCGCCAAAACCCAAGGCGGCCCAAGAAAAAACTAGCGTTGTTTCCTTTGGCAGCCACTGTCGCTTAGCCACCAAAAATTAGTTTGAGTAGTCATAATGCGGCGATGATGCTGTGGGAACCGGTTTAAGTCAATGGTTTTTTATAGATGCTTTCCAATGCCGGTGTCCTACGAGCTCCTGTAAAGCGACTAAACTATAGGTAAGGAGTCTCATCCTTGGCCTGAGAGTTCTTGTGGGAAGTCCAATTTTACGCTTAGTAATCAGAATGTTACGGGAATTATTTGTGTTGCACATACATTTCAAGCTCAACGCAAAAAGAATTCAGTTTGGCGTTCGCGAAAAACTGTTTGCCCAAGAAGCCTTCTCTGCCATCGAGATGATTGAGTTGCCTTAGATGAATCGCTTCAAGATAAAGCAGCTTCTTATTCCAATATGCGTTATAGCCTGGGCCTTGTCTGGGCTCTATTTGTCCATTACTGCTTTCTTCATAGGTTCTACCCTACTTCTGTCAAGCGCGTCGGCGTTGCTCGCACTTAAGCTAAGCCTTAACAAGACAGCTAAAACCATAGTCAGGGCTCTTGAGCTATTCAAAACTGGTGAGCGTAGTGCCAGAATTTCGGTTCCAGCGACCGACCCTTTCGATGAAATGGGGCCTCTCTGCCACGCGCTTAACAATTTGCTGGATGAAACCGAAGCAGAGGAATGGAGATTAAACGAGAAGAGAATTCGCTATAAATCGTTGGTAGAAATGATGGCCGACGGGCTAATAACTATTAGTTGTAATGGACGAATCGAATCTCAAAATTTTGCCGCTGGAAAAATGCTGGGATTCCAAGATGACGAATTAATCGGACAGGAATTAGCAAAATTTGTCCTCGATCCAAAAGCGTCCGATCCCGAAGCATATCTCAATAGCTTTATTAAAAGCTCCCGAAAAGATTCGCCTAATCAAGAGGTTGAATTACGCAGGAAGGACGGTTCTACCTTGCCCTCGCTTTTCTCAGTTAGCGCGATGGAAACTCATCGCGAAAAGCTTTATATCGCTGTGATTACTGATATTTCCAAAATTAAAACAATGGAAACCCAACTGCGCACGCTAAACAAAGAATTACTGCGGACAAACGAGCGCTTAGAAAAGACAGCCATCACTGATTCCCTCACCTCCCTTTACAACCGTCGACATTTTGATTCAGCGTTAGCTAAGGAATTAAACCGATCCACACGGCAGCACACATCGCTTTCATTACTGATTGTAGACATCGATTTTTTTAAACAGTTTAACGACATCTATGGCCACACTGCCGGTGATGAGTGTATTAGAAAAGTTTCTACGTGTATCAAACAAGTGTTTAAACGTAGTGGAGACTTGCCCGCACGCTACGGTGGTGAAGAGTTTGCTGTCATTTTACCCGGCTGCGACGGCCTCGAATTGCAAGAACGGGCAGAAACTTTAAGAAAAGAAGTAGAAGCACTAGCGATTCCCCACCGAGGGTCCAGTGCGGAAAGCGTACTCACAATAAGCATAGGCGCAGTCACTTACAAACCCGAAAACAGCGAAGTTTCCGGGCCCAAGCCAAAAGAGATCTTCAGCGCAGCTGACAAGGCTCTTTATCAAGCTAAAGCTAAAGGCAGAAACCAAGTAGTCTTTGCAGGTCAATTTCAACCAATACAAATTCCCTCGATCACTGCCCAGCTCTATGGGCAGTTTATGTCCCGCTAGCTGTAATGAACGCTTTTCTTAGTAGCCACTCGGACGGCGCGGTGATGGGCATCCATGACTAATTTCCCCGTGGAATATCCTCGCACGGCAGGTAAGCCCAGGCGCTGTGCAGTAGTTTTGGAGATAATTTTGTCTCCTGACGTAAATACTTTTAAGTACCCAGTGTAATCCGCGAGGTAAAAAGGCCTGCTATATTTTAGTGCGGTGTGAGTATCTGTATCTGAGAAATAACGACGAGAAGGAGCGGCATCGCCGTGGGTGTGCCAAAAAGCAACAACGGAATCAAAGTCATCTTCTGGAATCGACATACTGATTCGATTGGTACTTTTTCTGCCAGCGTTAACAGTAAACTGAAAACCTGCTGCTGTTTTGTATATTGCCCCCATATATTCACGATCTTCTTGAATAGACAAGGGATTGTAAATATTGGCGGCGGCAATAACCGCTTCAGATTCAGTGAGGAAATAACACCCCCCATCCTTTTCTAGATTGGGGACTGCTAGAGAACTCATCATGGCGAACATATTGAGCATTTGAAACATATTCATTTGCATTCTCCGGGCTGTAAATTATTAGAATCTGCTATTTATTATGTAGTTGCAGATTTCGCATTTTTGCGTTTATCAGCACCCGTAAATTAGCTGCTAGACTATAAGCGGTTAGCTAACTAACGGGCTTGCCCCCGGATCGTTGGTGATTTCTTAACCAACCGTATCAGTATACGGTTAAATGTGGCTAACACATGACAGAGGGTTTCACTTCAACCCGCTTAAGCATCTTTTCACAGCACGCCCCCATTCATTCCTCTTGCGAGCACCCAAACCTGACCGTTTTCCCTCTTGTAACCTTTGACGTTATACTCAATTCATAGCTAACTTTCAGAGGTCCCTATGCACAGCAAATCCTGCAGCCAATTTTTAACCGCGTTTCTAGTCGCAGTGTTCACTGTTACCGTGAGTGCGGCTGATTTCTCTCGCTCCAGACCAGAGCGTCTTGGGATGTCTTCAGAGCGACTGGACCGCTTGGACAGCGTCCTTAAATCCTACGTCGATACTGGACAAGTGGCAGGTCAAGTAGTCTTGGTTCTACGCAATGGCCGAATCGCCTTTTCTGCTGCCAACGGAATGCAAGACATTGAAAGTAACTCGCCTATGGTCGAAGACTCAATGTTTCGTATTGCCTCCCAAACTAAGGCCATAGTTAGCACTGGCATTATGATCCTTCATGAACGGGGTCAGCTAGATATCAGCCACGCGCTTGAGAGATACATTCCAGAGTGGGCAGACATGCAAGTCGCTGTCGCAACAGATGATGGATATACCCTCGAACCTGCCCAACGGAAAATCACATTACGCCACCTGCTCACCCATACTTCGGGCGTAAGCTACGGCAGCGGCCCTGCTCAAGAAGCATGGGAAGAGGCTGGTTTTCAGGGCTGGTATTTCGCCAACCGCGACGAACCTATCGCAGACTCGATAGCCCGAATGGGCTCGCTACCACTTGATGCGCAACCGGGCAGCGCTTGGATCTACGGATACAATACGGACATCCTCGGGGTGGTGATAGAAAAGGCCAGCGGTCTCAGCCTTGACGAATTCTTAAGGACTGAAATACTCGAACCACTGGCGATGAATGACACACATTTTTACTTACCAGAATCCAAAGCCGGCCGCCTAGCAACGGTTTACCAGCCCAGTGTAAAAGGCGGGATCGAGGCTATTCCTGCGATGGACGGAATGCGTAGCCAAGGACTGTATGTCGACGGCCCTCGGCAAAGTTTCTCTGGCGGTGCCGGACTACTCTCAACCGCTTCGGATTACGCCAAATTTCTACAGATGACCCTCAACGGTGGTGAGCTCAATGGCGAACGTATATTGTCTCGTAAGACTATTGAGTTGATGACCACAGATCATCTCGGTGATCTACAATTTAGACCGGGCTCTGGCTTTGGCTTAGGTTTTTCCGTGGTTACTGATCTTGGTACTCGCGGCTCTTTGGGGTCAGAAGGGGAATTTGGCTGGGGCGGAGCATACCATTCGACTTATTGGGTGGACCCAGTTGAGGATTTAGTAGTTGTCTATTTAACTCAGCTCATTCCCGCCGGTGACATTGATGACTATAGCAAACTGCGCAGTGGCATTTACCAAGCCATCATAGACTAGGTATCCAAACCGCACATGAATAATTCTGTAAAGCTGTCGGTGTTAGATCAGTCGCCAATTCGAGCCGGCAGTGATCCTTATTCTGCCCTGCAAGAAACTATAAACCTTGCAAGGCTTACCGATAAACTCGGCTACCATCGTTACTGGGTCGCTGAGCATCACGCCTCTGATGCGTTGGCAGGCTGCTCTCCAGAAGTGTTATTGGGGAGGCTAGGTGCCGAAACGGATAAAATTCGAATCGGCTCGGGCGGCATTATGCTCCCCCACTACAGCCCTTATAAAGTTGCCGAGAATTTTAAACTACTGCAAACCCTTTATCCTAGTCGAGTTGATCTCGGTATTGGACGAGCACCAGGCACAGATCCGTTCACTGCCGCTGCCATTCGTTATGGGTCAAGGGTGGGTCCGGAACATTTTCCAGGAATGGTTGCAGACCTTCAGGCATTGATAAACGACCAAGACCCTGTGACTCCAGGCATGGAAAACGCGCGTGCTTTCCCTAAAGTGTCGGTACCACCAGAGCTATGGATGCTCGGTTCAAGCGAAGACAGCTGTGGCTTAGCTGCTGCCATGGGTCTACCCTACAATTTTGCCTATTTTATAAATCCAAACATAAGACCTGATATTTTTGACCAGTATCGCCGCCAGTTTCGCCCAGGACCCAATCTAGCAATGCCTCACAGTTGCCTCGCCGTCTTTGCTATTTGTGCAGATACCGAAGAAGAGGCGCTCCGACTTTCAAGTAGCCGCGACCTTTGGTACATCCGTTTATTACGAGGAAGCCCAGGCCCCTTTCCGTCAGTAGAAGAGGCTTTGGCCTATGACGGTTATTCGCAGGGTGAGCTCCAAGCAATCGAGCAATCTCGAACCAAACGTGTGGTTGGCACACCCGAGCAAGTCAGTAACCACCTACAGGAATTGGTTAGCAAATTTGAATTGGACGAGATCATGCTGATCACCATTACCCACGATGTGGACGCTCGCAAACGCAGTTATGAGCTCATCGCGGAAACTTGGAATTAATCCACTGCGTGATCTCGCTCACGCAAAATCCAGTTAAAGTTCGAGCCCAGTTACACCAACTATTCCCTACTCTTGAGGACTCCGTACAATGTGCTTGTTGACACTACCCCCTTTGTCTACCCAACCAGCAAACAGCAATACATCAATCCGAACTGCGCCTCGAAGTTTTAAGCGAGCTTTCGCCGTCGCGGGATTTTTGCTAACGACAGTCTTCGTCCAGTCTCTTTCCGCACAGACCATTAGCCTAGAGCAGGCCATGGCGGACCCCGACTGGATAGGCAGACCACCACAGCAACCTTACTGGTCGGACGACAACAAAAGTATTTACTTCACTCAAAAAAGACTTGGTTCGCGATTAACCGATCTTTACCAAATGGATAGAAACGGCGATCAACTAACACTCCTATCTGCCAGCGAATTACCAACCACCGATGTAAGACAGGGAGTGGTTTCTACCAACGGCCGTCTAAAGACCTACTCAAGAGAAGGAGACATTTTTGTCAAAAACTTGCGTAGCGGCAAGATAACTCAGCTAACTCGAACAGCTGCTGCCGAAACCAACCCTTCTTTTACAGCCGATGATAGTGGCATTTATTTCATTCGTGACAGCATCACTTTTGTGCGCCAATTGGAGTCAGGTCTTGAATATCAGGCGGCGGAAATAAAAAGTGAAAAGTCACCCGAGCAAATTCTCGCTGAGGCAAAACCTAGTTACTTGGAATCTCAGCAATCTAGGCTTTTTGAAATCATAAAAGCGCAACAGCAAAGAGAAATTGCCTTAAGAGAACATCGAGAAGAATCGCAACGGAGTGATAGTGACAGAGCACTTTTACCTTTTTATGTAGGCAATGACGAAGAGATTTTGAGCACCGCCCTATCACCGAATGAGAAATGGATGGTGGTTCGTCTAAGAAATAAAAAAGAATTAACAGATGGCAAACCAGGTTCAATGCCGAATTATGTGACTACCTCAGGGTATACGGAGAATAAACCTCTTCGCGCTAGAGTCGGCACCACCGACTATGCGAACCAGCGGTTAGCGTTATTGGACCTGAGCAACCACCGACAAGCTTTCATTGATCTTTCGCAGTTACCAGGTCTTGGAGAAAACTCACTTCTGGAACAACTGTCATTAAACCAAGAAAGTACTGACCCTGACCCCGATAAAGAAACTCCAAAGCGCACTATTCGCTTACAGGGGTTACAGTGGAGCAAGGATGGGAGTCAACTTCTCTTCCACGCGAGCACAAGAGACAACAAAGACCGTTGGATACTCGCTATAAACACCCATGAAATTTCTCTCTCCGAGGAAGATGAAACGGAGTTTAGTGCTTCAATAGAGCTGGGTGATCAAGCTCTTACAGTGGTCCATCATGACCATGATCCTGCTTGGGTCAACCGCCGCTTTATAACTGCACAGTGGTTACCGGACAATCAAAGTGTCATCTTTCACTCCGAACAAGATGGTTATCTTCACCTTTATCGCTGGAGTGGCGACGATACGATTCAGTTGACCTCCGGCAACTTTGAGGTCCATGAGCCCACTGTGTCACGTGACGGTAAAAGTATTTTCTTTAGAGGCAATGTTAACCATCCTACAATCTATGAAATCTTTCGCGTAGACATCGCAACTCAAAAGCTAAGCCAACTCACGTCCCTTGGCGGCATGAATAGTTTTGTGCTTTCCCCCGATGAAAAATCGCTACTCATCACTCACAGTGAAGCACAAATGCCTCCTGAGCTTTATATCCAGAGAGCGAAGACAGAGAGTCCTGCCACGAAGCTTACCGAAACGGTCTCCGAACAATTTAAGGCTATAAACTGGGCCCAAGTTGAATTTGTCGAAGTTGATTCTAGCTTCACCGAATCCCCAATTCATTCTCGCGCTTACACACCTGACAATCAGTCTGAAAACCGACCTGCAGTGATTTTTATCCACGGTGCTGGTTATTTGCAAAATGCCCATCAGGGCTGGTCCAGTTATTTTAGAGAGTTTATGTTCCATTCCTTTTTAGTCCAGCAAGGTTATGTAGTTCTCGATATGGATTATCGCGCTTCGCTGGGTTACGGCCGAGAGTGGCGCACAGCGATATACCAGCAAATGGGCACGCCAGAGGTTCAAGATCTGAGTGATGGGGTAGATTGGCTGGTGGAAAATCGAAATGTAGACCGTAAGAAGATATGCGCGTATGGCGGCTCCTACGGTGGGTTTTTAACGCTAATGTCCCTGTTTAAGGAGCCTGAGTTATTTGCCTGTGGTGCTGCACTCAGGCCAGTGACAGATTGGGCCACCTATAACCACGGCTATACTTCAAATATTCTAAATATCCCCGATCTTGACCCTGCGGCATTTGAACGCAGCTCGCCCATTGAATTCGCAGAAGGCTTGAACAAGCCCTTACTTATTGCTCACGGTATGCAAGATGACAACGTCTTTTTCCAAGACTCCGTCAGACTGGTTCAACGCTTGATTGAACTGGAAAAGGAGAATTTTGAGATAGCCATTTATCCCATAGAACCTCATGGTTTTAGGGAGCCCAGCAGCTGGCTTGATGAATACAGGCGTATTTTTAAATTGGTAAACCAAACCATCGGTCACTCTCAACAATAACTTGATGACGTAACGTAGCCCGTTGATTAACCCGCTGGTTTGGCAAACCAGCGAGGCTGGGTTATTCTCATTGCATGAAGCCGCCTCGCATTAATTGGCGCAATTATAAGCTCTAAGAGACTTCAGCAATGGCATTTCGAGCACTACCGATACCCACTAACCACCAAGCATCCACATCAGTTAGCGGATCATCCATCATTCGACCGAGTCATTCGACAAGACACTTTTCTCGTCGCGACTTTATGCGACTTGCCGGCGCAGGCGCGGCAGCAGGTTCGTTAGTGGTTCCGGCGGCGCCGCTTGCGGCTCAAAGTATGACATCTACCGAACGGGCGCTGTTGCTTTTGGCCATAAGCGTGGCAACCGATGCCGGTGCAGATTATTCAGATGGAAGAGTTATTCGCACTCAGTTTGAGGCGGTCGGTGCAAGGGAACAGAGAGTTTCCCGCATTCAAAGCACTGACTCATTTGGCATCAATGTTCGCGTGTTGGTCGGTGGCTCTTGGGGCTTTTCAGCAACTCAAATTTTGACCTCCGAAGCAGTTACCCAGATGGCAAGAGAAGCTGTCGCTATTGCCAGCGCGAATAATTCTATCGCGCCTTCAAGCGCTAATCTTGCTCCTGTAGATGTGTACCCGGATGCCAATTGGGTAACCCCCCATTCCATCGACCCTTTTGCGGTTTCATTCGAAGACAAAGCCGCCCTGCTCCTTAAGGCGAACGAGGAAGCTCTTAGAGGTTCTCGGGTTAAATTTGTATCCAGTAATATTCTAAGTGTCAAAGAAGAGCGATTAGTTGCAACTTCTGAAGGGTCCTTTATCAATCAAACTTTTTTTCGACTCAACCCCTCCATGACAATTACTGCCATTTCCGACGACGGTAGCGATTTTCAAACTCGCGGCGCAGTCGTGGAACCTGCGGGACGAGGATATGAGTATATTTTAGGCCTCGATCTCGTAGGCAATGCGCCAAAGTGGGCAGAAGAAGCGGCTCTCAAGCTAGAAGCCCCCTCAGTAGAGGCAGGAAAATGGGATTTGGTACTTCATCCATCGAATCTCTGGCTAACAATCCATGAATCCATAGGCCATCCCACTGAGTTGGACCGCGCCCTAGGCTATGAGGCCAACTACGCAGGCACTTCATTTCTCAGCCCGCCCGAATCAGTTCTTGGCAACACTAAGGTCGGCCCTGAGTTTATGCAATTTGTTGGCAATCGTACGGAATTTGGTGGCTGCGCTACAACAGGCTGGGATGATGAGGGCGTACCCGCTGAGGAATGGCCAATCATCAAAGATGGCGTTTTTGTTGACTACCAAACTACACGTGACCAAGCAGATTGGATTTCAGCTCAAACTGGAATTCAGCGCAGCCATGGCTGCGCCTACGGTCAAAACTGGGAAAGCATGCCGTTTCAGCGTATGCCGAATGTCAGCTTATTGCCTGGCGAAGAAAACCTGAGCGAAGATGATGTGATTGCCGCTACAGACCACGGAATTTTCGTCGAGGGTAGAGGAAGTTATTCCATTGACCAACAGCGTTACAATATTCAGTTTGCAGGGCAGGTTTTTTGGGAAATCAAAGACGGCAAAAAACATAGAATGTTGCGTGATGTCGCTTATGTAGGACGCACGCCTGAGTTTTGGAACGCTTTAGATGTTATAGGCGGAGACAGCACCTATTTTCTCGGCGCATCATTTAGCGATGCAAAAGGACAGCCCATTCAAGTCAATGCCGTATCTCATGGCTGCCCCACTTCACTGTTTAGAAACATCGACATAATTAATACTGGGTAACGGTAGCAAAAATTTAGCAAGGGGAAACAATGGCTGAAGCAAGAGGTCTTTCGAGTGATGACTTGAAAGCTATAAGTGATCGTATTCTTGAACTTTCAGAAGCAGACCACTGCCGAGTTCGAATAAGCTCCGGCTGGCAAGGCTATACACGGGTTGCTACCAATCGAGTAACCAGCGCTGGCGGTTCAGAGAAAACGTCTGTCAATATCACCAGTATATTTGGAAACCGAGTTGCCTCGGTTGAAACCAACCGTCTTAGCGACGATGAGCTAAGAGCAGCAGTTAGACGCTCTGAAGACATGGCAAGAATCGCCCCTATTGATAACGAATACATGCCAGAAGCAGGACCAACGGCAATAGCTCCCATATCAGCTTACTACTCATCTACTGGTGATCTAACACCAGAAACAAGAGCAGAAGCGGCGGCCCTGGCGATACAACAAGCTCAAGATGCGGGCCAAATTGCAGCGTCGTATATGGATGTAAACGCCGGCTCTAGGTCGCTAGCAACATCCAACGGGTTCTTCGGCTCTCATGCCAGCACTGGTGTAGCCTATACACTTACTTGTCGCAGCCCGGACGGGCTGAAATCCGGTTGGGCAGGAGATGAAGCAAATGATTGGAACAATATCGAAAGCCAGCGAATCGCCACTGATGCAGTGCAAAAATGCCGTGATTGGCGCAAAACTGCATTAGAGCCTGGCGAATACACCGCAATATTAGAACCAACAGCTGTAGGTATGTTAATGCGCAATATGGTGAATGCATTCAACCAGCGCACTGCCGATGAAGGTCGTTCTTTTTTTTCTAATCCTAACGGTGGCAATCGAATCGGCGAAAATCTCTTTGATGACAAGGTGAATATTTTTAGTGATCCGGCCTATCTTGACGCTGAGACGTCAAGTTTCAATGAGGTTGGCCAAGCTCTAGCAAAACAGAACTGGGTAAATTCAGGTCGGTTGGAGGAACTCTCTCGGTCCCGCTATTGGGCAAAGGAAAAAAGCCAACAACCACTGGCAAGCCCGAGCAACCTGATCATGGCTGGGGGCGACGATAGTCTAGAAGAGATGATTGCCTCTACCAGACGAGGCGTCCTAATCTCTCGATTTTGGTACATTCGCGGCCTTAACCCAAGAGTTCTGGCCTACACAGGTTTAACACGCGACGGCACATTCCTCATCGAGAATGGACGCATTACAAGACCTGTCAGCAATTTTCGTTTCAATCAATCAATGGTAGATCTTTTACGCAATATTCAGATGCTCTCTCCTGCCGTGAGAGTTGCCGCGTCGGAAAGTAGCTCGGTGAGCACCCCCATTGTTGTGCCAGCAATCAAAGTAGCTAACTTCAATCTAGCGAGTGTGAGTGACGCCATTTAGTACTTGAACAAGCAAAGTAGATGCTCTAACCAACATTATGAAATAAGGAGCCTTCGATGAAACGCCGGGATTTTATTTCCGCGACCAGCACAGGTCTCGCCGCCCTCGCTTCTTTAGGGTTTACCTCAACAGCTTTAGCCCAAAGTGACCGGCCCAAGATTACGGATATCGTAGTTCACCGGATGAAGACTCTGGGTGAAACTGGCATGATGGAATCCGCCTGGGCTCCTGGGCGACCTTATATGCGAAGGATCGGTGGCGGAACTGTTACCGAAATATTCACCGATCAAGGCATAAGCGGCATTGCACCGGGACTTAGCCCTTCGAACATTAATCGTTTAAAGAACCTTCTGATTGGTCAAGACCCATTCGACAATGAGCGACTAGGTCATCAGATGCGCTATACCAATGGCGCCGCCAATAACTGGCGAGATGTTGCCTGTATTGAAATTGCTCTTTGGGATATCGTCGGCAAAGTAGCTCAACAGCCCCTATACAAACTCTGGGGGGCACACAAAGACAAAGTGCCCGCATACGCTAGCATGATTCAACTATCAACTCCGGAAGAGCGCGCTGAGCAGGCAGCCTCACTGAAGGCTGCGGGTTGGCAGGGAGTTAAAATTCGCCTTCATCATCAAAACATGAGTGAAGACATTCGAACAATTGAAATGGTTCGCGAAGCCGTCGGTAGCGATTTCACTCTCATGACAGACGCGAACCAAGCTCAATCAAGTGGCATTTGGCAACCGGGTATCCAGTGGGATTACAGTCGCGCTTTAGATACAGCAAGAGCCCTTAAGCAAATGAATGTTTATTGGTTAGAGGAGCCGCTCAAACGCTACGACTATACGGGCCTCGCGGAGTTAAATCGAGCAACCGACATCATGCTGGCTGGCGGAGAAAACAATCAGGGTGTTCAGGAATTCATGACCATAATTGAAAAAGGTGTCTATGACATCCTGCAGCCAGAGATCCTAGTCACAGAAGGCGTTCAAGGTCTCCGTCAAGTAGCAGCGCTTGGCCTCGCTCATCACAAGCAAGTGATTCCCCATCACGGAGGTGGCCAGTTAGGCACTATCGCCCAACTCCACATGATTGGCACATGGCCACACTGTCCGTGGATCGAAATAATGAATGACCCACCCATATCTCCGTACACTAACGGATTTGCCATCTTTCAAAACCCGCCGGAGGTAGACAAGGAAGGATTTATGGCGATGCCCCAAGGTCCGGGTCTGGGAATAGACATCAAGCGTGACTTAATAGAAAACTAGAAACCCTCTGCAACAAGTTGTGTTACGGAATCCGCAATCAACAAAATTAAGCAGGCTAAATTAATGCAAATAAACACTCACAACAAGCTGAACTATGTAGAGTTTCCCAGCAAGGATATAGAAGCGAGTAAATTGTTTTTTCAAACCGCATTCCAATGGACCTTCGAGGACTATGGTCCTGACTATGCGTCTTTTTCAGATCAAGGACTGGATGGTGGATTTTATCGCGCTGACCTCGAATGTAACTCTAAAAAAGGGGGCGCGTTGCTGATTTTTTACAGCAATGAAATTGAGAAAACTCAAGCAGACGTTGAAAATGCTGGCGGCGTTATTGTTCAAGAGTTGTTTGATTTTCCAGGCGGCCGTCGTTTTCACTTTACTGAGCCAAGTGGGAATGAGTTCGCAGTATGGACCGATATCTAGAAGTCTAGCAGAAAATCTCTACCGCAAAATGGCTCGAACACTAAGAAACCTAACAACTCATAATACAACTAAGAGCGTCATATGAATAAAAATGTAAAAGACTACCTTGACGCAGTGGAACCCCTCAGCAAACGAGAGGATTGCTATGCACTGGTTAAAATCATGGAAGAAGAATCCGGCTATAAAGCCTGTTTAACGGGGAAAATTGTCGGGTTCGGTAGCTACCACTATGTTTACGAAAGCGGGCGCGAAGGCGATTCTTCGGTGGTCGCTTTTGCGCCACGAGCCAACGAGATAACGATTTACATAATGCCAGGATTTGCTGACTACCAAAAGGAATTGGGCGAGTTGGGAAAACACAAATCCTCTAAAAGTTGCCTCTATGTAAAAAAGCTCTCCAACATAAATGAGCAAACTCTGCGGGCCATAATCAAAGACTCAGTCGAGGTAATGCAAAACCGGTATGAATGTTCTGCCACATGAAATCAAAATTGAGAGAACTTGCAGCAAAAAGTGAAGCCTAAATCTTATCGCTTGGATCGATTCATCAGCCAGCATAGCAGCTTTACCTTATCGGAGGTTAGACTGCTAATCGCTCAAAAGCGCATAAAATTAGATGGCCGCTTTGCAATCTCGGTGCAAGAAAAAGTGTCAGAGTTCACTGAAGTTCAATTAGATGAACACTATTTGAGAAACAACCTGCCTCATTATTTAATGCTTCATAAACCTCAGGGTGTGGTGAGCGCGACCAAAGACGACAAACATAAGACTGTATTAGATCTCATCGACCATCCTGCTAAATCTCAGCTTCATCTAGCCGGACGTTTGGATCTTAATAGCACGGGTATGGTTCTGCTAACCAACGACGGCGCTTGGTCGCGAGCTCTAAGCCTACCAGACACAAAAGTCAAAAAAGTCTATGAAGTTGTTCTATCGAATCCAATAGAACCGAGTTATGTTGCAGTGTTTGAGAGGGGAATCTATTTTTCGTTTGAAGATATCACGACTAAGCCAGCAAAGCTGGAAGTGATTTCAAGCAAAAAGGCTAGATTGACTCTAACTGAAGGTAAGTACCATCAAGTTAAAAGAATGTTCGGCTACTTTCAAAACGAAGTATTGGCGCTTCACAGAATCGCAATTGGAAATTTGAGCTTGGGGGATCTTGAACCAGGGAGTTACAGACCTTTAACATCTGCTGAACTTCAATTTTTAAGGGAGTAAACTTGAGCGCCAAGCGAAACCTAGATTTCTGTTTTGGGTGAAACTTGATCGTTATACCGCGTAAACAAAAACAACCAATTACCGAGGTGGACGTATGTCAAAATTAATCCTTTCTCTAGATGGCGGCGGCATCCGTGGCGCAGCAACAAGCCAGTTTTTAAGCCGAGTAGAATCAGCGTTAAAAAAGAAACACAAAGTGGGAATTCGCCAATGCGTCGATTTTTATGCCGGCACAAGCACCGGCAGTATAATAGCGCTCGCCCTAGCCACAACTGATATGACCATAGCCGAGATCAACAAGCTCTATAACTACCAGAATGCCAAAAAGATATTTGCAGACAATCGGGGCTGGTTCGAAATCGATGGTATAAACTCACCTAAATATGAAGGCAGTGGGAAGACCAAATTGTTAAAACAAAAATTTGGCACAGCAAAACTTAATGGAGTTCCGAGAGGGAAACATGTCCTCGCTGTCAGCTACGGTGTTGAGAATCGAAAACCCGTAATCATCAAATCTACCTCAACTAAACATCGTAAGCTGATGTCCTATGAAGTGGCTGATGCGTCAAGTGCGGCCCCTACCTACTTTCCAACCAAAGAACTGCAGATGAGTAATATTGAAGAAGTACTTTGGTTGGTGGACGGAGGTGTTACCGCTAACAACCCAGCCATGTGCGCAATCGCCGAAGCTATGAAAGTTTGGCCTGACAGCCCCTTGACCGACCTGAGGGTTCTCTCTGTAGGCACTGGGCATCGAACTCGTAAGATTAATGGCCCAGACTCAGAAAAGTGGGGCGCCCTAGAGTGGTTTACCAAAGGGCATATATTAGATGTTCTCACTGATGAACGCGTGGTTGCATACCAAGCACATACAATCGTAACACCGGGAAACTACATTAGAGTCAATGCAGAAATGCGAAGCCAGCCCGGCTTACCAAACCCGCCCGATGACGCCATGGATGATATTAGCAAAGCAAATATCACTAAATTGAAACAAATGGGCGACTTCTATTTTCAGCAGTATGGCGATGCGGCAGTTGAATTGCTCGCTGAAAAATACAAAGGGCCGTCTCTCGATCGCATTGACTCAGCCACGGGTAAACCGAAAGTAAGAGACTAGCCTGTACGGCGGCTGGAAGTATGGCTCGGGGCGGACTGAGAGCTTTTCTAAGGAAGAGTAAATTTGCCTAAGCCACGGTTTACTCGCTACCATAGCAGTAATGGGAACGAATGGAACTAAGCCCAACACAAGAGAACCCCAGTGATTAGACTCATCTTATCTTTTCCCGCTATTTGCTTGTGCCTTTTATTGTCTGCAACTAGCCATGGCCAGACCAAGAGCACAGCAGACGGCGTTTACAGCAAAGCTCAGGCAGAAGCTGGAGGTCTCTCTTACCAAGCGTCCTGTGGCGGCTGTCATGACGTCAAATTCTATAGAGACATCTGGCCTTATTGGCAGGGTAAGAGATTAATAGACTTTTATTGGCGCATCGTCGCTGAAATGCCATCTGACAATCCAGGCTCGTTATCGGATGATGAATATACAAAAATCGTCGCCTATATTCTGTCTGAATTGGACTACCCTATTGGAGAAAGTAGTTTGAATCCGCTGAACGATATGGACAACATAACGATTTCTGCCCAATAATATTTCGAGAGAAAGTCCTCAAGTTCCTTACCATATCGAGCACCAAGGCGGTTTAGCTTTGGTTAGAGTTTTTGAACAGCAATGGCTAAAACCAATCCAGCTCCACTCATCAATCTTGCCGCCTTCATCCTACTTTGTTTCACGGCGGGGCAAACGACGGCTCAAATAGATGAAGATCAACTCGGTATTTGGACCGCTTATACGTGGAACACTCAGTTTAATGAGAGCCGCTGGGGTTTACGGGGTGATATACAGCTTAGAAACTGGGATATTTATCGCGATACAGAGCAATATTTGGCACGAGCCGGCTTTACCTATACTCCAACAACCAACAGACTGAGCTATCAGCTTGGCATTGCAAGCGTTACCTCAACCGAGTTCGGTCCGGGCAATAGTAGCAATACAGAGAACCGCATTTTTCAAGATGTTACCTTTCGGCACCGCAGTGGCGAACGTACCAATTTTCAACACCGATTCAGAGCTGAACAGCGCTGGATAGAGAATCAACGTTTTCGAACACGATATCGATACGCTGTGACCGCGACGACTTCTATAAATCGAAAAGAGCTAGTTGAAGATACATGGTATGTAGCTATGAGTAATGAGCTATTCCTCAACGGAGAAACCGCTATTGGAAAAGGCCGCCAAGTAGACTTCTTTGACCGAAATCGGTCTGCGATTGCGCTGGGCTACTTGGTGAATTCAGATTTACGGATTCAGTTTGGTTACATGCATCAATGGACCGACAACCTTGATAAAGGTCAAATGCAAGTTCGACTTTCTCAACGATTTTAGGATGAAACAGGGACAGAAAGAGGCTGTGAACTTTTTGAAGCGTTAAAAATGTGTTGGCGGGACGCATAGCGCCCCGCACCATAAACCAGCGTTATGGCTGGTTTGATAAAGGAGTTCCGTTTACAGGAATCATGAGATGTGCACCTGGTGTTCCTTCCCGCATCATCCAAGGCGTCCCTTTGCCGGCAAGCGAGTTATCTCGCTGAGAGCCGGTTGGATAACCTAGCTGCTCTGATGTGGCATTAGGCACAGATACGATCCATAAAAGCTGAATTCGATCGTCATGATCATAGAGTCGATAATTTAGTGCGCCGAAAGCACGCCCTTTAATATGTCCCATAGCCTCAGCTCGTGCTAAAGCCGCATCAACTTCCTCATCAGACATACCTTCAGCTCTTAGCTTTGCTTGCATATCTCTCCTAGGGCCTTCTACCGTTGGGCCGCAGCGGGTAAAACCATTTTCCGCTCTAGGCTGACACTCTACTTGGTTAATGCCTTGACGAAGCACAATGCGCTCACCTGTCTCAGCATCATAGCGAAATACCGTTGCATCAGCTCTTAGTTCTTCCGGAAGAGGAAGCACAGCTTGAGCAATCATTTCTGCATCGGTCTGAGCTAAGGCAGAAAAAGAGACTAGGCTCGAAGTGAGCGCTAATATGAGAGTTTTAGGAAAAAGTTGCATTGTAAGCTCCTTGGGTTTAGTTATTGTTTTGACTCAGACGGAATTACATTACTATTCACAGCTAAGCTTGATTCGAAGACTATGTTTAAAATGATTTCATGAATTTTGTACTCGCACAACTGTCACGGAGGTATACACTCAAATTTACACGCTAAATAGCCTCAAACCTCTTTATTTAGCTTCCTTAGTCTTTGTCTAAGTATTTCTTTTTAAGCGTATCAACATCAATTTCTTTGCCCTCTTTGGCGAACCCCATACCTAATCTATAGCCTGCATAAGCGACTAACACCCACAACACCATAGTGTTTGAAGGCCAGTAGCCAAACCAAACAAAAGCAGAAACCATATTGCCAATCTGATTAATAAGCAGTTCTACCGCAAAGCTCACTACGCCGTCTTCAAAAAGTTCAGCAAAGCCGGGGAAATTAAGAGTGAAGTCAATTGCTTGAGTCACCTCGATTACTACAAAGGTCCAAAGAGCAGCTAGGCCATAAAACCCGCCACCAAATGCTGCCCAGCGACCATAAATATAGGCCGCTTTGGATTTATCGCCTAGCTGCCATTTCTTCTTAAGGGATTTAGCCTGTGATTTCAGCTGCTGTTTAGTAGATTTCTGGTCTGCATTTCGGTCTATGTCACCACTTCCATACATCCAGCTGAATAGAAACCAACTCAGACCAAATAAAGGGGCTCCCAAAACAATGCTGGCTTCCACTAGTTCGACTAACAATCCAAACATTCAATGTTCCTATTCGTTCTTATCTGTATCTGGCAGCACCTGCCAGAACTTTCCGATTGCCACAAAAACCAAAACCCTGTTGGGACTCTTAGCATTGTTACGCAGGTTTGTTAGGGCTAAGCGCAACCTCGAAGTGCCGTCAGAGCGTCCTTTCAAAAAGAAGTAAATTTTCGATGGTAGTGTTATCCGCACCAGCCATTTGAATCGGACCTTTATCCTCGAACAAAAGTCTTCTCAGCAAGTTTATGCTGCGTTCATTATCTGGCAATGTAATCGCTTTTAAACTGGAAAGTTCCACTGTTTTCTTGGCGTACTTTATCACTGCCTGAGCCGCCTCGTAAGCATAACCGCAGCCTTCGGTTTTCTGCAAAAAGGCAAAACCAAGATCCACTCCACTGAGTGTGTCACGATTCACTAGGCCGCAGCTGCCAACCGGTTCAGCAGGCGAAGTAGAATCGCCTCTAGTTTCGACGAGCCAAATGCCATACCCATTTTTCTGGTAACTCGCAATCATTGAGCCACCAATATAGGCCTTTGCATCCTCCAAAGAACGGATACCTTTGTCACCGATAAATCTTAACCAGCCGGGTTCGTTAGTCAGCTTCTCGATAAACTCTGCATCATCAAGAGTAACCTCCCTAACATGCAATCTGTGGGTCGTGAGGCCAGCCACTAGAAACATACATCCAGTTTATCTAAACATTTGAATATCAACTTATATCTCTAGCGTATTCTTTCAATTTTTCGAGTGGAATCACTGCCAAAGCCCGTTCATGGGTCGAGCGCAACAGCACACCAGGCGCCATTCCGTTGTCATAAGCCTCTAGCCAGCGGTTCGCACAAAGACACCAACGATCTCCCGGTTTTAATCCAGGAAACCCGAAGTCAGGCATTGGCGTTGACAGATCGTTGCCCCGGAAACGCGTGTACTCAAGAAACTCTTGAGTCACTTCAACACAAACAGTATGGGAACCAAAATCTTCATCACTGGTATTACAGCAGCCATCACGATAAAAACCCGTCACTGGATCGTGCCCGCAATCTTCCAGCGACCCACCTAGTACGTTTATTGCCTTGTCCATAATTGCTCTACTTGCGCGGCACTGAAGCTACGCTTACTGTTATCGCCTGAACACCATGAACCAGCGACCAATGTTAAGAATATTGGCTAGCGCCGACGCAAAATAAGTTATCGCAGCTGCCTTCAGTATTTTTCGCACCTTAGGAATTTGATGACTATCAATGTACTCACCTTCGATTAACACCGGAAGCGCCTTATTAAAACTAGCGTCCCACTCCTCGGGTAGAATTACAAGATACGCTAAGGCGCCGCCCAGTTGTAACAACAAGCTAAGGCCAATAATGCCACCCATAGCAACGGGAGACCGCACTGCGAACCCCACTAATGGCAGTGCCATCAGTAGCCCAACACCGATTTGACCAAGCCGAGCTGCAATGGGCAGATAGCGCTTTCGCAGTTCGAATATCTTCTCATTTCGGTGAAATTGAATAGCATGGCCGACCTCATGGGCAGCCACTGCGACAGCAGTAAGCGACTTCCCATGAAAGTTACTGGGGCCCAAACGCACTTTCTTGGCTGCCGGATCAAAATGATCTTTAAAGGCATCCGTTTCTTCCACCTCGATACCATCCAGCTCAAAACGGTTAATCAAATGCCTCGCTAATTCGGCTCCGGTGCCAGGTAATTCTTCAATTTCAGCACTGTGGCGTTGCATGACCCGGCGAACCCAGTAAGAGGGAAAGTAAACTAGGACTGCAAGTATCACTCCCACTATAGCTAGCGGCATAGCTTAGATTACTCGGCTAAACTTTGCGGGAGAACTATGATTTTCATCTCGCTGAGGTATTTTGTTAAGGTCTTGGTATTGGGATTCACGAAACCAAAAATTGCATGCCCATTTTTCGCCTTCGAGAACCGGCATGCCGCCATGTAGACTATCTGGGTGGCGAATAGATTTATCTTGATAGCAGTTATGAAACAAAACCATCCTGCCTTTTTTGGCCCGAACTTCCATGTCCAAATTTGGGAAACTAGTGCCGCCTCCTTCTTCAACATCATTCAGGTAAAGCAAACAGGTCACCAGACGCTGACCACCTTTCACCATACATCGGCGGCCACGCTCAGTAGCCGCGTCCCAAGCATCGTAATGCGGGGAATACTGTTGAGTTTTACCGTAGTGAATAACCTGTAAAGACTCTGCTTGATCAAGAGGTAACCCAACCACTTCAGCTACACGAAGAGACAAATCTTCAATTGTCCGGTTGTGCTTGAACGCTACCCAACAATTGCGGCCTGTACGCCCTGAGCTCTCAATTCCTGCTTCACTATCGCTAACTAAGGCTTGCTTAAGCTTTGGTTTGGCCGCTGCCAATAGCTGCTCCACTTCCACATTCGACAAGAAATTCTCAAACACATAAACCAAAGGGTCATTATTGACCTTTTGTCCTATTTCGTAGAATTTACGTAACGTAAGCTTTGTCAAATGAAACCCTTTTAAATCAAACCAGCTAGAACCCGTTCAAGGTTGCGTAGCGATCTCTATGAAAATTTGCATCTCCTAAAAATTGCTGTGCTACTCGCGCGCGTTTTATAAAGAAGCCAATATCAAACTCGTCAGTCATACCGATACCACCGTGAAGCTGAATACCTTCATTGGTTACCACAGCAAGGACCTCTGAAAGTTTAGCTTTAGTGGCACTGGCAATAGTAGCCACGTCTTTGGGTGAGCAGCTTGGATCATCCAAAGTCGCCAAAGCGGCTCTCACAATAGACTTGCAAAGTTCAATTTCACTATACATGTCCGCCATTCGATGTTGCAGAGCCTGAAACGATCCGATGAGTACTCCAAACTGCTCCCGCTGTTTCAAATACTCTAAAGTAAGATCAAACACTTCTTGCATGCTACCCAACATTTCAGCTGCTACACCTATTCTCGCCACATCTAGTACTTGATCTAAGCCGTCAAAGCCATCATCAATAGTACCGAGAAGATCCTCTTTGGGAACGCTAACTTGATCAAAGCTGATGTTCGCTGCATTTCGAGAATCAACCATAATAGTGCGATTAATTTGTACACCCTGCGCTGCTGCATCCACTATAAAAAGACTTATACCTTCTTTACTGTTTGCCTCGCCCGAGGTTCTCGCACTTACGATCAACTTATTCGTCACATGACCATCAAGCACAAATGTCTTGCAGCCTTTCAGAATGAAACAATCTCCATCGACGCTAGCGATAGTCGAGACTGACGACGGTTGGTGAGACATTTTCTCATCAATAGCCAGTGCTAATAAAAGTTCTCCTGACACGACTGCTGGCAAAAGTTCTTGTTTTTGCGTTTCGCTACCCAGCTTGCTAATTGCTGTAGCGCCCATAAGAACTGACGGTATTAGAGGGGAACTCACGAGACTCCGACCGGTTTCTTCCAGTAGGACTCCAAGCCCACCGTAGCCGAATTCGAATCCTCCATAAGCTTCCGGAATAGCCATTCCGGGCCACCCCAATTCAATCATTTGTGCCCAGACAGTTTCATCGAACCCCGTTTCATTTTTACTATCTCGAAGTTTACGAAGCACCTCAATCGGCGAATTTTGTAGGCAAAAACCCCTTGCAGAGTCTTTTAATAGTTCTTGATCTTCAGTTAATACTAGTGCCATTTCTTTATTCCGTTAATTTGCGGTGGAGGACTATTTCTTGCTCATGCTCAACATATCAGGCAAACCGAGCACTCTCTTGGCGATTACGTTTAGTTGAACCTCCAAAGTGCCACCCTCAATAGAATTGGCTTTCGAGCGCAGCCACTCTCTAGTGATTTGCAGTTCATCCTCAGCGAAGCCGTCTCCTTCCCAACCCAAACTCTGACTACCCATCGCTTGAAGTAGCAACTCATAGCGCCGCTTATTCAACTCACATCCATAGTACTTAAGCATTGAAGACGTAGCGTTAGGCCCCTGCCCCTGCTTAGACTCTTCCACTGATCGCTGGGAAGTAAAGGAAAATGCATCCGTATCAATTTTAAATTGGGCGATTTGGTCCCGCAGAACTGGATCAGATATTTTCTCTTCGTCCCCTCTGTAGTGCTTAGCAGCACCTTCCAAAGTAGCTACTGTTGATGTTGTACCGCCCTTGTCTCCAGAATCGTTCGCTAAGCCAAAGCCTGAGATCATTGTTCGCTCATGCTGCAGCAGCCGCTTAGCAATCGTCCAGCCTGCATTGAGTTCTCCAACCAAATTACCTGCCGGCACTTTCACATTGTCAAAGAACGTTTCACAAAAAGGAGAAGATCCGCTAATCAATTGGATTGGCTTAGTGGTCACCCCTTTACTGGCCATATCAAACAGAATAAAACTAATTCCCGTATGTTTCGGCACCTCAGAATCAGTTCGCACCAAACAAAAGATCCAATCTGCTTTATCAGCGTAAGACGTCCACACTTTGGAGCCATTTATAATATAGTTATCTCCGACTAGCTCGGCTTTAGTTCCAAGTGCTGCTAGATCAGAACCTGCACCAGGCTCTGAGTAACCTTGGCACCAACGAGTTTTTCCTTGCACAATATCAGGAATGTATTGCATTTTTTGCTCATGGCTTGCGTACTCCAGTAGCACCGGACCAAGCATACTAATACCAAAACTGGTAATCGCTGGACGGGCGCCTATTCGATTAAGCTCCTTGCTCAATATAATCGCCTGCTCTTTGGACAAACCGCCGCCACCGTATTCACTTGGCCAAGTTGGGCAGGTCCAACCTTTTGCCGCCATCCTCTCTAGCCAAACTTTGCTTTCAGGATTCACAAACTCGGCATTGCGCCCACCCCAAACTACCTCTTCGGCAACCATAGGTGTTCGCATTGACGGAGGACAATTCTCCTCTAACCAGGCTCGGGTACTTTCTTGAAATTCACTTAACGCTGACAAAAACTTACTCCCAATTCAAATTTCGCTACTCAATAGCTTAACTTTAAATTCACTCGCATTATTTATATTAGCCGTTGACTAAAACTTGACGGCCCTGAACTTTCCCTGCTTTCAAATCACTAAGAGCATCACTGGCCTCAGCTAACGGCCTTTCTTGTATGTCTATAGGGGCAATTTTGCCTTCGCGAACTAAGGCCATCAATTCTCCCATATCAGCGAGACTGCCTACGTAGCTGCCTTCGATAATACGGGCATTCATGGGCAGGAATGGGATGGGCATTGTGATCGCACCACCGAACAAACCGACTACGATCAGTTTGCCTCCTTTACGCAGGGTATTAAGTCCGTAGTTCACACTGGATTCCGCACCAACAAAGTCTATGGCCGCGTATGCGCCGCCAGTTGCCTTTCTAATTTCTTTTGCGGTATTTGGCTCACTAGAATTAAAAGTACGCGACACACCCAGATCTCTGGCAGCCTGCAACTTGGCTTCATCGATGTCTACGACTATCGGATCAATACCACGCGCGCGGGCAACTTGAATTGCCATACTTCCAACTCCACCTGCACCGATGATCACAACTTCATCGCCGTCCTCTAGAGCCCCTACTTTTTTCAGCGCGCCAAAAGCGGTTAAACCAGAACAGGCATAGGTAGCAGCCAAAGAATCAGACACGTCACCTTTATCAAAAAGATAGCGACTATGGGGAATCAAAACATACTCAGCGAACCCACCGTTGCTGACAATCCCAAGCGCTCTACCTGGCGTACACAAATGTTCATCACCGCGTTTGCAGGACGCACATTCACCGCAGCCTATCCACGGATAGACTACCCTCCTGTCACCCACGCTTACACCCTGCACATCAGGACCCACAGCGGTAACCTCGCCATAAATTTCATGGCCAAGCACCATCCCTTCACGGCCAACTTCCAACTGTTTTCCGCCACCTAATTCAAAAACCCCATCATGCATGTGGATGTCCGAATGACACACTCCGCAAGCGAGCATCTTTACCACAACCTCGGTACCAGTAGGTTCCGGCAATTCGCTTTCCACTTTTACTAAAGGTTCGCCACGAACGGCAGTTTGGTAAGAAATCACTAGCTAGCACCCCGTTCTTTGTCCCACTGGGCGAAAGATTTCCCGGACTCTGCAAGCTCTTTCAGCAAAGGGGCTGGCTTCCAGTATTCCTCGCCGTAAAGGTCGCGGAACTCACATATTTTGTCATACACATTCTTAAGACCCACATGATCCGCGTAGTGCATCGGCCCACCTTTAGCGGCAGGAAATGCATAGCCGAACACGTACACGATATCTATATCGCTGGCACGTTGGGCAATGCCTTCCTCAAGAATGAGTGCCCCTTCGTTGATTAGCGGATACAAACAGCGAGCAATGATTTCGTTATTATCAATTTCACGACGCTCGATACCTAGTTTGTTGGATTCATCAACAATCATCGATTCGACTTCAGCATCTGCCATTCGCGCCCTAGTTGCAGGATCATATTTGTAAAAGCCAGAACCCGTTTTCTGTCCATGCCTTCCCATTTCCACCAATAAAGTTCCCATGCGATAAAGTTTAGGATCTTCTGGTAAATCGGTGCGCGCTTGACGCGCCTTGTAACCTACATCTAAGCCAGCCAGATCACCCATTGCTAGTGGCCCCATGGCCATGCCAAATCCTTCTAGCGCCGAATCTACTTGGGTTGGCGTGCAGCCATCCATGAGCAACATCTGTGACTCACGACCATAGCCTCCCAACATGCGATTACCAATAAACCCGTAGCAAACTCGGGAAAGCGCACAGACCTTTTTGATCTTTTTACCGATTGCCATAGAAGTTGCCAGCACATCGTCGGCAGTTTTTTCACCGCGCACAACTTCTAATAATTTCATTACGTTTGCTGGGCTAAAGAAATGCAAACCCAACACGTCTTGTGGTCGCTTAGTGGCGGCTGCGATTTGATCAATATCTTGATACGAAGTGTTACTGGCAAGAATCGCACCCTGTTTACAAACTCCATCAAGCTTAGCGAATATTTCTTTTTTCAGATCCAAACTCTCAAATACGGCTTCGATCACCATGTCCACGTCAGCAATGTCTTGATAATCGGTGGTGCCAGAAATAAGCCCGATAAGCCCTTCCATTTTGTCTTCAGCTAACTTGCCTTTCTTCACAGTGATGCTGTAGTTCTTGCGAATAATGCCGAGGCCTCGCTGGAGCGCTTCGTCGTTTACTTCAACCATCACAACCGGAATGCCTACGTTGGCAAAACACATGGCGATACCTCCGCCCATGGTGCCTCCACCGATGATCGCCACTTTTTTGATATCCCGCATGGGAGTGTCTTTGGGAAGATCTTTAATTTTCGCCGCTTGTCTCTCCGCAAAAAAGATATGACGCATGGCGGCCGATTCTGGAGAAGTTACCAATTCAGTAAAAAGCTCTCGCTCTCTTTCTAAACCTTGATCCATGGGTAATTCAACAGCAGCTTCTATACAGGAAACAATCTTATCGGGTGCAATAGCACCACGAGCCCGAGCTGCTAATTTCTTTCTGGCTGCGTCGAAAAAGCCTGGCTCAACTGTTGCAGGATCAATTGTGATATCCCGAACCCGTTTTAACGGCGCACCTGCTGCCACTAGGTCTTTTGCGTACTGAACCGCTCCTGCTTGCAGATCATCATTCTCAACAACCTCGTCTAGAAGCCCCATTCCTTTGGCCAGGGTGGCAGCAATTGGGTTACCGCTGGTAATCATATCAAGAGCTGCTTTAACACCTGCGATTCTAGGAACCCGCTGAGTACCTCCTGCGCCGGGTAGCAGACCTAATTTTACTTCTGGGAGACCGACTTTTGCCGATGCGATGGCACACCGGTAGTGGCAAGCCAAAGCAACTTCAAACCCACCGCCTAAAGCAGTGCCATGAATAGCGGCAACCACAGGCTTGGAACTGTTTTCAATCGCAGATAGAACGTCAGGAAGGCCAGGTGCCATTGGTGGCTTGCCGAATTCCGTGATATCAGCTCCGGCAATAAAAGTCCGACCATCACAGCGCAGAACAATCGCTTCTGAACTATCATTTTGCGCCGTTGTCACTGCGCTGAGAATACCTTCTCTGACTTTTTGAGAAAGAGCGTTCACCGGTGGGCTATCGACACTCACAACGCCAATATTGTCTACAAGCTGATAACTAACTACATCCGACATAGTAATTCCTTTTCTTCGATTAATTTAATATTTTGAATTTCGGGATTATGCAAATCTATTCATGTTTTAGGGTCTTTACTCGACTCGCTCCAGGATGGCAGCCACGCCCTGACCAAGACCAATACACAAACTGATGGCCGCGTAGCGTCCACCAGTCCGTTCTAACTGACGCATTGTCGAAATGGCAATTCTCGCCCCTGACGCACCCAAAGGGTGTCCCACGGCAATGGCACCGCCATTTGGGTTAACCCGAGAGTCATTAAAATCTACATCGAGCATTTTTAGACAACCAAGGACTTGAGTTGCAAAGGCTTCGTTGATTTCGATTATATCCATATCGGACAGGGCCAAGTTGGCTCGCGCCAAGGCTTTTTGAATCGCGAAAACAGGCCCCAAACCCATGACTCGAGGCTCCACTCCAGCGACTGCTCCTGCAATTATCCGCACTCTTGGCTGAGCACCGACTCTCTCACCCGCAGCGCGGTTACCAACAATCAAGGCCGCCGCACCATCATTAATACCCGATGCATTTCCCGCCGTCACCACACCCTCAGGGAACAAGGTTCTCAGCCCACTAAGCGCTTCGACAGTTGATTGGGCACGAGGATGTTCGTCTGCATCAACCGTTACCGGCGGCTTTTTCCGACCTTGAGGAACATCAATTGGAATAATTTCATCTTTGAAAAAGCCAGCAGCTCTAGCGGCTTCATATTTAGCCTGCGAGGCAGCTGCAAACACATCGCTTTGTTCTCGGCTGATACCAATATCGCTTGCAATATTATCAGCAGTTTGGGGCATAGTGTCATCACCGAACGCGGCAGCGACGGCAGGGTTCGTGAATCGAGCGCCAAGGGTGCTATCGGCAATTTCTTGGCCCCTGTCGAAAGCGGTATGTGCTTTTGACATGACGATTGGAGCGCGACTCATGGATTCGACTCCACCCGCTAAAAACAGTTCTCCCTCACCGGCCTTAACCCCCCGGGCCGCATCCAGTGTTGCAGCTAAACCAGAACCACAAAGACGATTTACCGTAAGCCCTGCCACACTGACTGGAATACCAGCCCGCAGTAGAGCAAATCTGGCGACGTTGCGACAGTCTTCACCAGCGCCGTTGGTGTTACCCATTATTACGTCTTCGTAGCTATCCGCTGCAAAGGCATTTCGCTCAACCACAGTCTTAATGACATGTGCTAATAAATCGTCAGGTCTTACAGGGGAAAGTGCACCTGCGTGGCGACCAAACGCGGAACGACCGCCGTCGTAGATAAAGGCGTCAACTGAGGAATTGTTGGACATTGAATACTCTCTGATTTAAGTGTGTGGTATTTCCGCTACGGCGGGTAAATAAACTCTTTGGACGAACCCTTACTTGGCAAGGGCTGCCGCATCGCTTGCAGCCCATTAATTTGCCTAACGCATCCAACAACAAATCACGGTGCGTATACTGTGTATCCGTCGGCCCCAGCGCTTTAGCTGGCCGAGTATTCTAGCATAGGCTCATGCCCTGTGGAATTCACTTCAACACCAGTAACGGCGCAGGCTGCGGTCGCATATTGGTTAGCTATATGGTAGCTTAGCCGCTCAGTTTTGGGGGAAGAAAATGATTAGAGATCAGGAAACAATCAACCAGCTTGTAGACATGATAGAGCGCTTCGTAAGAGAGCGCTTAGTGCCTGCTGAAAACGCATTGGCGGAAACTGGTCAACTGCCCGATGACATCTTGCAAGAGATGAAGGAATTAGGTCTGTTCGGGCTAACAATACCTGAAGAGTATGGGGGCTTAGGGCTCACCATGGAAGAGGAAATTTTAGTCGCTATTGCGTTGGGACGCACATCCCCTGCGTTTAGATCGGTTATGGGAACCAACAATGGAATTGGCTCAGCAGCTATTGTTTTCAGTGGTACCGAAGAACAAAAACAAAAATACCTGCCAAAGTATGCCAGCGGAGAGTGGATCAGCTGCTTCTGTCTGACTGAGCCCGACGCAGGTTCCGATGCGGCTTCACTCAAAACTACAGCCCGCTTAGAAGACGGCTATTACATTCTCAACGGAACTAAACGCTATATTACCAACGCACCGGTCGCCAACACTTTCAATGTCATGGCAAGGACTAATCCCGACATCAAAGGTGCTCGCGGAATCTCATCGTTTATCGTAGAAAAAGACTCCCCCGGGATCACTTTAGGCGCCATTGACAAAAAAATGGGCCAAGCAGGCTCCATGACCTGTGATGTGATCTTTGAAGACTGCAAAGTACCCGCAGAAAATATAATTGGCCAAGAAGGAGAAGGATTCATCACTGCAATGAAGGTGCTCGATCGTGGCCGCCTTCATATTTCTGGGGTGAGTGTTGGCGTGGCAGAAAGGCTTATCAAAGATGCACTCGACTATGCCATGAATCGCAAGCAATTTGGCAAACCTCTGAGCGAGCAGCAGTTAATACAGGCCATGCTGGCAGATTCTCAGACCGAGATGTATGCAGCAAAGTGCATGACATTAGAAACCGCAAGAATGCGCGACAACAAACAGAACATAAGTACGGAATCATCGGCTTGCAAACTATTCGCCACAGAAATGGTTGGCAGAGTGGCTGACCGAGCGGTCCAAATACATGGCGGCGCAGGGTATATTTCCGAATACGCGGTTGAAAGGTTTTATCGTGATGTGAGATTGTTCCGCCTGTATGAAGGAACCAGTCAAATCCAGCAAATCATTATCGCTCGAAATTTGATAAAGGATGCGAGCTAGCCGGTCTTTTTAGGATATATTTTCATCCTAATACTCAAAGCCAGCACAACGTCAGTAGAGTGCGGAGTTACAGCTTCGCACTCTTACAATTTACCTGCTTCGACCCTCCTTAATGGGGATGCAGCAAGCCTTCAGTAGGAATTGACGGTTTAAACTGCCGGTGACAGCCTTCACAGCTTTCTACCAAGTTATCACCCGCCAGACCAAGCTCTGAAATACTTCTTGATCGAGACGCTCGCAATGCTTGCAGAGATGCACTGTTCATATCGCCAACGAAACGACGCCAATCGGACTGTACCACCCACATTGCATCATTTACTCCAGTCCCACCCAGGGTCATTGCACTGCGACTGGACAATAGTTGAATGGCATGGTGCTCAACTTCCTCCCAGTCCACACTACCTTTAGATCCTTCAGGATTAGCGGCATTCCATATAAAGTGGGCAGCATGATCAATTTGAGCAACCATAATTTCATTAAAGCTTATATCTGTAGGATAAGGCACAAGTAAGCTCTCGCCCGCCCCTCCAGCCCTAGTGTCCAGATTCGTCTGATTGCTGCAGGATGACAGCAACAACGACAACACTATACCCGCTTGATTCATTACTATTTTATTCATTGGGCCTCCCCACTACTCCTTCCATTTTCATTATGCTACCCCGCGTAAGCGCATCATTGATCTGCATCAAGAGTTGGCTTGAAATAAGCAAACCGCAGCGTAGCTCCATTGAAATTTTCAACCATCGGCACAAACTAAACTATAGGCAATAAATATTTTATATAAATGTTCCAGAATTTTCGCGAATCTAAAGGAAAACGCCATGAACACAATCAGAAACATACTTGTCGTTATAGACCCAACTGTTGAAAGAGACTCAGTGATTGAACGCGCCAATTTGATAGCGAAACTGACCAACGCAAAGGTCAATTTATTCATAAACAACACCAATTTTCTGAGTCCTCACAACTTTAACTATGAAGGCATCAGTGCTGAATTTTTCGAACTGCAGCAGAAATTATTTGAAGAGCACCATGGGAAAATTTTGAATCAATTGGTTTCTGAATTCACCGATGCTGGCATTCCCGCTAGCTCTGACATGGCCTCGGGTCACAACCTAGCCGAAGCAATTATTGAAAAGGTTAACACTTTAGGTCCCGACTTAGTTCTCAAAAGCACTCATCATCACGGCGCCATTCAGCGCTCATTTATGTCCAATACAGATTGGCGCTTAATCCGTAAATGCCCTGCACCTCTTATGCTTGTAAAGCCCCAATCTTGGCAAGAGTCAGGCAGCATAGTTACAGCAATCGATCCTATGCATGCCAAAGCAGAACAGACTACGTTGGATGAACTGCTTTTATCGACTACAAAAACGGTGGCACATAGCCTTGACTTGAGCCCTCATGTTTTCCATTCTTATTTTCCTTTTGTTAGCTCCTTGTTTCCAATGGGTGGAGAATCAGAAGAGTATCTTTTTAGAATTCGTAAGCAGCACGAAGAGAAACTCCGAGCTTTGACCCAAAAGCACGGCTTCGACGATTCCTCTATCCACCTGAGCCAAGGCGAGCTCGTACCATCGATTATTCACTATCTCGAAAAATGCAATGCCAACTTATTGGTAATTGGAGCTCTTTCCAGAAACGCGTTGGAACGCGCCATTATTGGTAACACCGCTGAAAAGATTCTAGAGAACTCTCCATGCGATATTCTCATTATGAAAACCACATAGCTAACGCTAGTTCATCAACAGAAAAAGAAGAGCGCTTTGACTAGTTTAAAAGTACTCACTCTTAATATTCACAAAGGGTTTTCCAGTGGGAATCTCTCCTTTACCTTGGAAAAAATTCGGCAGCAATTGCGTAAAACCAAAAGCGACCTGGTTTTTCTCCAAGAAGTAGTTGGAAAAAACACTAAGCGGCAAGCCAGCATCGAGAATTGGCCAGATCTGCAACAATTTGAGTATCTTGCAGATTCCCTTTGGCCCCATTTCGCCTATGGGAAAAACTCAATCTATCAACACGGTCATCACGGCAATGCAATTTTGAGCGAAGTTCCTTTTTCAACCAGCAACAATATAGATATCTCTCTTGTCCGGTACTCTCAAAGAGGGTTTCTACATGGGGTTTTAGAAAGCGGTATTCATGTACTCTGCACTCACCTTGGCCTTTTTGAAACGGAAAGAGTTCTGCAGATCAGGAAATTAGTAACCCATATACAGGAGTCAATTCCTCCATCGGCTCCGCTAATTTTGGCTGGCGATTTTAATGATTGGAATCTAAAAACACATCGTTTCTTGGTTGGAAAACTCGGATTAAAGGAAACTTATAAAAGCTTACACGGTAGACTGCCATCCACTTTTCCATCTCGACTTCCGTTTCTTCCAATGGACCGAATTTACACACGGGGCTTTAATGTCACTGGTGCTCAAGTACTTCATGGAGAGCCGTGGCATGCTCTAACTGACCATAGTCCTCTCACCGCAGACATTAGCCAAACAATAGCTAAGCCAGACAAGATTGGAGAGTGTTAATGCTAATCGCATCCCTCAGCAGTATTGTCATAGTCTTCTGTTCTACAGCAGCCTCCCTCCATGCACTTTTAACTAAGAGAGACCCGAAGTCAGCGTTAGGATGGGTTGCTTTTTGCTTCCTTCTTCCGGTAGCCGGCCCTCTTATTTATCTCATATTTGGCATAAACCGAATTGAAAACAAAGCACGGGAAATGTACGAAAAAGAGGAGAATTCCAACGCTTCTCATGCACCAACTGAACGAAGTACGAACCTAGGCGACATCTACATAATCGGAAAAAGCATTACAGGGTTAGATGCTAGTGCCTGCCAAGAATTTCAACTTTTAGAGAATGGTGACGAACTTTTCCCTAGAATGCTAGAGGTTATTGATGAAGCGCAATCATCGGTGTTCCTTTCTACTTATATTTTTCAAAACGATGAGACGGGCAACAATCTGCTTCAAGCACTAATTAGAGCAAAGTCCCGCGGGTTAGATGTTCGGATAATAGTTGATGGCATAGGGGCAATCTTCTACCCTCCCAGAATCAGCAAAAAACTCGCCCGATCTGGTCTGAATGTACAATACTTTGACCCCCCTCGATTGCTGCCTCCATCTCTTCATATTAATTTGCGCAACCACCGCAAGCTGTTAATTGTTGACCAAAGTATTGCATTTACAGGCGGGCAAAATATATCGGATCACCACCTAAGCAACGCGGCGAACAACCCTAAAATGGCGCTTGATATTCATTTCAGTTTTAGAGGTGATACAGCCCTTGATATGAGCAAGGCGTTTCTTCGAGACTGGGACAGTTGTAGTAATACAGAACAGACGACACAAATTCTTCCACCTCCACACAGTTCCCATCAAGGTGGCGCGCACTTGACGCGGATCATACTCGACGGGCCCAACGAAAATTTGGACCGCCTCAATGAGCTTCTGGTGGGTACATTCTCGCTGGCGAAAAAACGCATTTGGATTATGACCCCGTACTTTTTGCCAGGTTTTGAACTCATCGCTGCGTTGATTGCCGCAAAGCATCGCGGAGTTGACGTGAAAATCATATTACCCACAAAAACGAATATCAGCATCACTCAATGGGCCAGCGAGCATGGCCAGAAGCATATTTTGGCAAGGGGATTGAAAGTCTTTCTCCAGCCCCACCCATTCATCCATTCCAAAGCTATTGTTATCGATGATGACTATAGCCTTGTAGGATCTGCAAATTTAGATCCGAGAAGTTTACGGCTCAATTTCGAGATTGGAGTTGAGGTCTTCAGCTCTCAGTTTAACCAAAAATTAGTTAATTATTTCGAAAAAAAACTGGATAAATGCAATGCTCTTGATGAAAACCTTTTTTCTAAACAGACTTTCTTGGTAAGGGTTCGCAATGCCTGCGCGTGGTTATTTACGCCCTACTTGTGAGCCTGTTTTGACGTAGATCAAAAGACTACGCTGCGTTTCGCGCTTCAATAAACTCGGGATACGGAAAATGTTAATGTGAGAGGAGACAACAATATGTACGAGCATTTACTGGTAGCAATCGACCTATCTAAAGACTCAAACTTGGTAATTGAAAATGCAAAAAGAATGGCTGGCAATGACTCAGGCAAGCTAAGCTTAGTTCATGTTGTAGAACCCGTTGCAGGAGCCTATAGCATGGACATTTATGCGCTAAATATTGGCGAGCTGCAGCAAGAAGCCATTGCCTTTGCCGAACAACGGCTCAAAAATATAAGCGAGGAATTGGGAATTCCAGCCAAGCGAACCCACACCTTGCTTGGCGCACCAGGGCCCGAGATAAGGAACCTGGCAAGTGAATTAAAGGTGGATGCTATCGTCATCGGCAGCCACGGCCACAGCGGCTGGAAAATATTGCTAGGTTCTACGGCGATCAAAGTTCTGCATGGTGCAACGTGCGATGTTCTAACTGTGCATGTGGGCAAAGAATAACCAGTGGCCCCGACCTCTGGCCGGCACGGCCCCTAGAGCAAAACTTGGCTTAGTGCCGGTATATGATCTGGTTTGATTACACAGATGTCACAATCTAGTTCATCAAGCAGTCTCTCAGCTGTGCTACCAATCATAATCCGATCTAAACGCGAACGGGAGATTGCTCCCATCACTACAAGGCTAACCCCATTAGATTCCACATAGTTTGGAAGACTTTTGAGTATTGCATCCTCATCACAGTAGCAGTCAGTGGTGCTAAGTCCTCTAGCTTGGGCTAAGTTAAACAGCACTTGCTCAGACCTTCCTGCGTCTTCGTCAAGCGGATACAATCCGGCCAATGACGGTTTGTGCGATGAATGAAAAAGTCTAACAGAACCACCAGAAATCGAGGCAAGCGCCTCTGATGCATCGAGCAATTTAACATCTAATTCCGCAGGCTTATCATTTAGGCTCTGTGGGTCTAAAGACGCCACTATAAGTGGCTCGGACCGCCAAGCCTCCGCTTTCACAAGCAGCAGCGGCACGGGGCAATATCGCACCAGTTCCCAATCTTCATTGGACATGAAATAGCGTGCCAACTTCCCATGTTTCCGAGTCGACTTTATAACCATTGATGTAGCTGTCGTTTGCGCTCTAGATACAATGCCTTTGTAAGGAGGGTTCTCCCAAGCTACAGAAACGTTCACTAGCAACCCTTGACTCCGCAAGGGCTGGGCCAAGGCCTCTAATTCGGCCAGCCGGTTGTTGCCATGCTCATACCGTAATTGCTTAGCTTGCGCCGGATCATAGTAATAGCCGTCTTCCAAGAACGCATTATACTCAGACATGATCAATTCCAACTCGCAATCCGCTAGTTTAGCCAGCATCGTGGCTTTCTCCAGCGCCGGCTGGGCAGACTGGTCCGGCTCAATCACCACTAATAATTTTTTTAGCTGTTTCATGAAGCACTCTCCTGATTATTATCATTTCACCGACTAGTCTAGCTCTGCCGCCTAACTCGCTTTTTAACTTGGATCAAAAACACGCCAATTAAACTAAGCTCCCAAGCCAGAGCTTTGAAAAAATTAACCTTTTAATATCAATAACGTAGAAGCCAGCCAAACATTGTGCCAAAAAGTAACTGAGTTTGTTATAGCGCGTTATAAATGGCACAATCTAATGAGAATAAGAGGAAAGTTTCATGAGCCCAAATAGCTCGCAAGACTCCATAAACATTGCTAGCGAGAGCGCTGCCGCTGTTTCTAAAGAAACGACTCAAGAGACGCTCTGCCCTCACAATCCTCGGGTCTCCTGCTCAAGTTGTCGCCTCAATGAGCTGTGCTTGCCGATTGCACTTAACAAGTCTGAAATTTCCCAACTCGATGAAATAGTCGAACGAAATCGCCCCTATAAAAAAGGTGATCACTTGTATCGGCAGAGCGATGAGTTTAAGTCCGTTTATGCTGTGCGGTCTGGCAGCTTTAAATCCTATCGCCTTAGCGGCAATGGCCAAGGCAGGGTTACTGGTTTTTACCTGCCGGGGGAAATCATTGGAATGGATGGAATAGCCAGCAAACAATACGCGAACTCCACTCAATCGCTGGAGCATTCTTCGATCTGCGAAATACCTTTTTCACAGTTAGAAAAACTCAGTCATCAGCTACCCAACCTGCAACATCATTTTTTCTCAATAATGGGCAACGAAATTGCTAAAGATCAGCAGGTACACACGTTGCTTAGTAGTTATACCGCCGAAGAAAGGACTGCTTCCTTTTTGCTTGGACTATCTAGTCGGTATGCAAGAGTTTCTCTCTCCCCGGTTCGCTTTTTACTACCAATGACACGAGGTGACATCGGGGAATATCTCGGGCTCACTGTGGAAACTGTAAGCAGAATATTCACCGGCCTACAGAAAAAAGGGTTTATCGCGGTTAGCAACAGAGAAATAGAATTACTGGATATTGAAGCACTTCGAGGTATTATTGGTTCACACTAACTAGCCTCAACGTGATGAATCTATGACAGCCACTTCGACTTCGCCCTACCCTCAACTCTTAACACCTCTTGATTTAGGCTTTACCACTCTCAAAAACCGCGTTCTTATGGGTTCTATGCACACGGGGCTGGAAGACATTCCCGACAGCCATGAACGCATGGCTGCATTTTATGCAGAACGAGCCGCTGGCGGGGTAGGACTAATTGTCACCGGCGGCTTTATGCCCAGCGAAACCTGTTTACCTGAAGGCGCCACACCTCTTTTCAAACAGCCAGATCAAGTAAAAAAACACCAAATCATCACCGAAGCTGTGCACGAAGCTGGCGGCAAAATATGTCTGCAAATACTTCATACTGGGCGCTATTCTCGCAACAAAAACTTAATTGCCCCTTCCCCTATTAAAGCGCCTATTAGCCGTTTTGTACCCGCCGAAGCTAGCGCTGAACAAATTGAGTTGGAAATTGAAAATTTCGCAAATTTTTCAGTATTTTGCCAACAAGCGGGTTATGACGGGGTAGAAATCATGGGTTCGGAAGGCTACTTCATTAACCAATTCATTGCCGCCAGAACAAACCATCGTAATGATGAATGGGGCGGTTGCTATGAAAACAGGATGCGGCTTCCTATTGAAATTATCAGACGCGTTCGCGAAAAAGTAGGCGAAAAATTTATCATCATTTTTCGATTGTCCATGCTCGATTTAGTGCAAGGAGGCAGCTCCTTCGAAGAAATAGTTCAGCTTGGACAAGCATTATGCGAAGCCGGTGTTTCTATAATGAACACTGGCATAGGCTGGCATGAAGCAACTATTCCAACCATAGCGACAAAGGTTCCCCGTGCTGCTTTCACCTGGGTAACCGCCCAGTTCCGCGACAAACTAACGGTGCCGGTTATCACTTCAAACCGGATCAACACGCCAGAGGTTGCTGAAGAAGTTCTGGAACGTGGTGACGCGGATATGGTTTCCATGGCAAGGCCTCTACTTGCTGACGCTTTTTTTGTTAACAAGGCAGCTGCCAATCAAGCGCGCCATATTAACACTTGCATAGGTTGCAATCAGGCATGCTTAGATCATATTTTTAGTGGCCAGCTCACAAGTTGCTTGGTCAATCCTCGCGCCTGCCATGAGACTGAACTTAGTATTACTTGCGCTGAGAGACAAAAAACAATTGCCATTATAGGTGCTGGCCCCGCTGGCCTCGCCGCGGCGGTGACCGCAGCAGAACGGGGCCACCAGGTTAGCCTTTATGACAGCTCAGATGAGATCGGAGGTCAATTTAACTTGGCCAAAAAGATACCCGGAAAAGAGGAATTCTACGAAACTCTGCGTTACTACAGCCATGAGTTGAAACGCCTAGAGGTGAAATTAGTACTGGGGAGTCGGGTCTCCGCCGAGCAACTCAATGAAATGGAATTAGATCATGTGCTGATTGCAACAGGAATAGCACCGCGTGTCCCGAGTATCGAAGGAATCGACCATTCTATGGTTTTGAGCTACGCAGATGTAGTTGCAGGCAAAGTAAACGTTGGTAAGCGGGTCGCGATTGTTGGCGCTGGCGGCATTGGTTTTGACGTTGCTGAATTACTCTCT
Organism: Pseudohongiellaceae bacterium; assembly: GCA_045106275.1. Classification (GTDB taxonomy): domain Bacteria; phylum Pseudomonadota; class Gammaproteobacteria; order Pseudomonadales; family Pseudohongiellaceae; genus UBA9145. The sequence continues at coordinate 39,045 of JBGCEK010000036.1, forward strand.
CACGCGGGCGAATCAGCCAGCCAAAATATTCCACTGTTCATGAAAGAATGGGGTATCGACATGAGCCTTGAAGCCCGCGGCGGCATTGAAGGAATGGAAGACATTGTTCCTCCATCCTCACGCAGCATTCATCTCTGTCAAAGGAAGCAAGAAGGCTTAGGCAAGAATTTGGGCAAAACTACCGGCTGGATACATCGTCTTGGACTTATAAAAAGAGGCGTCAAGATGCTATCCGGTTGCAGTTACCAGCGCATTGATGACGATGGGCTTCACCTAATGGTTGGTGATGAGCCAAGACTATTAGAGGTTGATAATGTCATCATCTGTGCGGGACAAGACCCACTCAGGGAATTAGTCGAAGGTCTTAAGCTTCCATACCACTTGATTGGCGGTGCTGATGTAGCGTCGGAACTTGATGCAAAAAGAGCGATAGACCAAGGCACGCGGGTTGCCGCCACCCTCTAATTTAGGACACCAACTAACGCTGGGTTAGTTTTCTTTCAGTAGATTACCGGGAGAATATTGATCAGTGAGTATGCGCCTACTCATATCCCAATCTACTCGAGTGGACAGGCGCCGGGGGTACTCATCTAGCGGCACTGAATATTTCTCTAAGCGCGGAGCAAGCAGTTCAGCTTGAGAGATCAAAGACTCTTGTGCCGGCAGCTCCCCCAATTGCGCGATGATAATTCTATTGCCTGAGGTTGGCAGCCTGAAATTAAAAAACTCACCAAAAACACGCTGGTAGGTTACCGACTCGTGATCATAGAGTCGGCTGGTAGAAAAAGTATTTGCGACTAAGACGCCATCATCAGTCAATATACTCTTCACTTCTTCTAGAAATTCCTGAGTTAACATATGCTCAGGAATATAGTCTCCGCTAAAAGCATCCAAAATGATGTAGTCGTATTTCTGCCGCCGAATAGAAGCGCGCTTTATAAAAGGCCGCCCATCGTCGATAAACACCTTCATGTTGTCTCGTTCTTCAAAAAAGAAAAACTGTTCCGCCACCCGCACGACCGCATCGTCGATTTCAACAGTGTCGATCTGAGCTTCGGGAAACAAATCATTGAAAGTTAACGGCAGTGAACCGCCGCCTAAACCGATGATCAAAATCTTCTGAGGATCCGGTTTCAGCAAAAGACCCGCAAAGCTCATTCTCGTGTAATCAAACACCAATCGGTCCGGTTCACTGACGTACATACAGGTTTGATTTCTATCGCCTCTGTGTACATTAAACAGCAAGCAACGACGATCGCCATTTTGAATGACGGCAATGTCTCTATATTTAGATTTTTCTTCGTGAATAGTTTCCGCCCAGCCGGTGCTATGTCCGCTAAGACACACTAACAAGGTAAATAGGGAACCCAAATAGGCTCGTTGCAAAGAGATCATCGGATTAATCATAGTGTTTCGAAAAGCCCCTGCCTCATTCAGAACCGGTTTGTTTGTTGATTGCCATATGAGCCAAAACAGTGAGGCAGCCAACTGCGATTAGAGCAGCTACGGCTCCCCACAAAATTTGATTAACTTCGAACCAAAGTACAAAGTAGAAGCTGGTCCCTAGAGTTCCAATAGCACTTCCTACAGTGGAAACGAAAAACAACAAGCCTGCAATGTGACCACTGTGCTGCTGAGTTTTTACCAGCAATCGGACAGAATAAGGCGAAATCATACCTAATATACTAGTTGGTATAAAAAACAAAAAAATGGAAGCGAATAGAGAACCGTAGCGAGGGTCTTCGATACTAAGAAAAATAGGCTCCATGACCGCATCGGCAAAAAGCACCACAGGCAGTGATGTAATCCCTGCGGCTATAAAGAAACTTCCATAAAGCACCGGGTTGGGGCTTCGCGTTGATAGTCTTCCCCCAATAAGATATCCCATGGCCAAAGCCAACATGAAAATCGTAATAATGCTGCCCCATACGGATAAGCTACCTCCGAAATAGGGAGACAATATCCTAGCACCCAGCATCTCAATGGTCATGATGGTAAAGCCGCTGACAAATGCAGCTGCAACAACAAGTCCCTGAGGCAAAGTTTTTTCTTCGGTGAGTGGTATAGCCTTGTTTTTAATTTTGTTCACGGAGCACTCTGATTTATTTGCTTGCTTGGCGGTTCGCGCAAGATGCCGATAAGGTATCACCAAAGTGAGCACTTGAGAAAGCCAAAGGGCCTATTTAGTCCCAAGTGCGCACTATAGATCGGGATACATTCACTCGCTCGTGGCTAGCGCGTGCCTAAGTGACAACCGCCGTCTAGCGCTATAATTTGGCCATTCAAATACTTCGAGGCTGCTGAGGAAAGATAAAGGGCTAGTCCTGCCATGTCCTGCGGATTGCCAATTCGGCCGAGGGGGTTCTGACCTTCGATACGGTCTTGATGCTGTTCCAGCGTATGCTCCATCATTTTGCTTTCAAAGGGACCCGGAGCAATTGCGTTTACAACAATACCCTTTGGAGCTAATCGCAGCGCCAAGTTTTTAGTCAAAAAATGCACAGCCGCTTTACTAGCACCATAGGCAAAATTGTCAGTAGTAGAAACGCTCAAACCATCAATTGACCCGATATTGATCACCCTGTGAGGGTCAGCCATAGAAGCGCCTTTGGACAACAATGGCATCAAGTCACGAGTGAGAAGAAAGATAGCACGAACATTAATGTCCATTACCTTGTCATAACCCTCATCAGGATAGTCCTCAAATGAGGCTCCCCAAGCGGCGCCGGCGTTGTTAACTAGGATATCCAACTTGTCTTCTCGAGACTTCAGATCGTTAACGAAGGCCTGACGTCCTTCGTCGCTGGACAGATCGGCGGGGATTGCTATGCAGGTGCCAATTTCTGACAATTCCTTTGCTGTTGCCTCGCACGCCTCGGCTTTTCTCGCTGTAATATAAGTCTTAACGCCATTCGCCACAAAACCTTGGGCTATCATTTTACCAATACCTCTAGAACCTCCGGTAACCACAGCGGTTTTACCGGAAACTGAGAACAATTCACTGATTGATAAAGACATAAGGACTCCAGATTTTGGTGTGGTTTTATAAAAGTTTAATTTAGCTTTGAACTTTTCCACTGATGATGAGTTCGCACATATTCTGCAAGACATGAGCCTTCTTGACGAACCCTTTGAAACGGTGATCTTTGGTCAGACCGTTGTAATATCTATAGTAAATTTGCTGACCGATAACAGCCAAACGGAACAGGCCAAAGCAAAAATAGAAAGGAAAATTCTCAACACTAATTCCAGTCTGCTGTTGAAAGCGAGCGACGATTTCAGCTCTAGTGGGTGCACCTTCCACATCACTTGGCATCGACCGGGAGTCACGAAAGAAATCAGGGTCCGACTGTTGGGTCCAGTACCCTAAGGTACAACCTAGATCCATCAAAGGGTCGCCCACCGTGGACATTTCCCAATCGAGAACACCAATCACCTGCAATGGGTTTTCTGCAGAAAAAATCACATTATCCATTTTATAGTCATTGTGGATTACGCTAGCCTTGCCACTCTCCTTAGGCATGTTGTCATAGAGCCACTTTATGGTTTCATCGCAATTAACAGTATCCGGGGTTATGGCGTCCGCCCAACGACCAGACCAACCATCCATTTGGCGCTGCACATAGCCTACCGGCCTACCAAAACTATCCAAACCCGCTTCCACCAAATCCACTGAATGCAGCTCCCCCAACACATCGAAGAAGTTGAATAACTGTTGGCGAATTTGATCGGGAGACAAATTAAGATTGCTCGGATAGTCTCTGCGAATCACCAAGCCTTCGATGTAGGTCATTAGATAAAAGTCACAGCCAAGAATATCGTGATCTTCGCAAAAATGAACTGGGGTTGGCCCATAGGGAAACACTTTTTCAAGCGCTGATAAAATCTTAAATTCACGGGACATGTCGTGTGCAGATTTTACTTTGCTACCGAATGGCGGGCGTCGCAGCACCCACTGATCAGATCCACTGGCCAGCAGGTAAGTCAGATTAGAATGTCCACCTGGAAATTGTTTAACAGTAAGACCCGAGGCTTTTTCACCCAATACAGGCTCTAAATACTGTTTGAGCTTATCAAGATCTAGCTCTTCTCCTTCCCTGATCTCGCCGGCGCGATCCACCAGATCTTCTGTAGCCATTTTAATCCCCGTTAACTAAGTTCACACTGTTATTATCCAACCTGCTCAATGATTAGCGATACGTAATCATGTGGCTAAGGTCTTTCGCTTCTAAATGCGCCAAATTATTAAACTGTGACAATGACAATCTGCCACGGCCATATTTTATCCGCGTAACTGCACTGTTATGCACCATCCAGTTAGTGGTGATCACATGCTCATCGGGGAATTGTAATACTCTTTGCAAGGCCATGGCTATCACTCCACCAGAAGTGGAGATGAGTATTTTGCTGCCCTGACTATGCCGGTCCATTATTTCGTCCAGGGCACTGTGTACACGGTGCTGAAATTCACTGAACAGTTCAAATCCTTCATCCTCCGCCTGTGGCTGGAGGTCGCCGGTTATCCATTTGGCTGTGGCTTTCTCAAACAGTAGTTGGAACTGCTTGGGGTCTTTGATCGGCCAAGAAATTTCGTCCGCCGAGTTTTGATGATGATCTCGAAGATAAATGCGAATTAGCGGATCGCCATTGTACTCATTAAAGGCAGGGTTTTCTGTGGACGAGGTAGGGTCTTGCGCTATTAGTGGGAGCAGCTCAGCAGCGGTTTCCCGCTGCCTTAAAAGTGTGCCACTGTAAACATGATCAAAACGCTCTCCGGTACTTTCCCAGTAGCGACAGAGTGTTTTTGCCTGTTCAATCCCATTATCGCTTAACTTGTCATAGGACTCTTTCCCGAAAGAGGCTTGCCCATGGCGCACTAATATCAATTCGCTCATAAAGTGAATCGACTAAGCTTACAAAGAAGCAAAGCGGGTTGTATGGTAGTCAGTGTTTCCATACTGCATTTCAAGAGCAGTCACACACTTAAACAAATGACCCACGTCTAATTCCTCGGTAGTACCGATTCCACCATGAATTTGAACAGCTTCAGGACCAACTTTATGAATGGCTTTGCCCACTCTGCTTTTGGCGGCTGAGACGGCTTTCGCTTTTTCAGCTGCTGATTCACCGCTATCCATCTTCATTGCAGCCATAACAACGATAGAACGCGCTAATTGGCACTCAATAAACATATCGGACATGCGATGCTGTAATGCTTGGAATGTGCCGATGGCGGTTCCAAATTGTTTGCGAGTTTTGCTGTACTCAACTGTTTTTTGAAGCAGTGATTCCATTGCACCTAGCGCTTCTGCCGCACTCGCCAAAGTGACACGGTCTATGACCGATTCGATCGCAGATACTGCGTTACCGGCTGCGCCGACTCTCGCAGAACTTGGCACAGTGACGTTAGAAAATGTGATTTCTGAGGAACTCTTGCCGTCAACATTTGCATAGCTGTGGGTTTCAATCCCGTCAGCACTGGAATCTACTAAAAAGACGGAAACTCCGTCGCGGTCAGTAGCATTGCCAGACTCACGCGCCACGACCAACAATTTATCTGCCGCGCGTCCATTTAAAACTGCTATTTTAGTGCCGGAAATGACAACGTTATCTCCGTCAGCGGTTGCAGTAGTTTGAACACTGGCAACATTAAAACGGCTGCCAGCTTCTGCATGGGCAAGCGATATCTGCAAGCTGCCGTCCATAATCTGCCCTAATAATTCTGCTCGCAGCTCACCTTCGGCAAGTTCACTGACAACTCGGCCCGCTAAAATAGCAGTAGCGGCAAACGGTTCTACCAACATTGCCTTGCCAAATTCTTCCATCATTACAACCATATCGACGGCTGAGCCTCCGAAGCCACCATCGTCTTCCTCAAAAGGCACTGTTAGCCAACCTAGCTCAGCAAACAAGGACCAATATTCCTTGCTGTACCCGTCTTCACTGGCAATGATTTTATTTCTTGTATCGAACTCATACTGATTCTGTACGAACTTCAATACACTTTCTTGTAGCATTTGTTGCTCTTCGGTGTATGAAAAATTCACGTGATTTCCTCTTTAATCTATTCGTTTTAGCGTGGCAAATTCGCTGAGAACTAAAGTCCCAAAACAGCCTTGCTGATGATGTTGCGCTGAACCTCATTGGATCCACCGAAAATCGTTAATTTTCTGTTATTGAAGTAGGTCAGCGCCGAAGCAGCCGTATTGCCAGGTCCAATCGCGTGACCATCAAAACCTTCCTCAAATTGTTCAGGTACAAATGGCAAACTGTGGTTGCCCGCAAGCTCCACGAAAAGCGCATCAATACTCTGAGCGAGTTCTGTGCCAACAATTTTGAGAATTGAACTTTCTGGGCCCGGCGCCTTCCCCACACTCAGTGCAGCAAGGGTGCGGAGCTCTGCATACTCTAGGGCCAATAATTCAATTTCTGCCTCAGCAATTTTCTGTTTAAAAGCCGAGTTCTCCATCATGCTTGAACCAAAACCGTCATCGGTGTCGGCAGCCAGCTTTTTCAATGCTTTAAGCCGCCGCTTGCCTCTTGGTACACCGGAGATGTTCGTTCGTTCATGGGTAAGCAACACCTTTGCGTAAGTCCAACCTTTATTCTCCTCACCAATGAGGTTTTCAGCAGGCACTCGAACGTCATCAAAGAACACTTCATTCACTTCGTGATGCCCGTCGATCAAAACAATCGGTTTCAAGGTAATCCCAGGGGTTTTCATATCAATTAGCAAGAAGCTTATGCCTTCTTGTTTTTTGACTGTGTTGTCAGTTCTAACCAAGCAAAAAATCCAATCTGCATACTGACCGTAGGTATTCCAAGTTTTTTGACCATTCACTACGTATTCATCGCCATCTCGAACCGCCGCAGTCTTCAAAGATGCTAGATCTGAGCCCGAGTTAGGCTCGGAGTATCCTTGACACCACCACACATTGCTTTCAAGAATATCAGGCAAGAACCTTTGTTTTTGCTCTTCACTGCCATAGGCCATGATAACGGGAGCGACCATCTTCATGCCGAATGGAATTGGCTCAGGCGCGCCAATCATGCCCATTTCAGTGGCAAAGATATGCCGTTGGGTTGGCGTCCAACCCGGACCTCCATGCTCCTCTGGCCAACTAGTGGCGGCCCAGCCTTTGCGGTATAGAATTTTTTGCCAGTTTATAAGCTCTTCTTTGCTCAAGCGGATGTTGGAATCGACTTTAGCCTTATATTCCGCGGGGAATTCGTTGGATAGGAAGGTCCTGACCTCTTCTTGGAAGGCCAGTTCTTCAGCAGTGTAATCAGCGTTCAAGTTATTTCTCCTAGTCTAAGTCTCGTGGAAAAGCTCGCTGTAGAGAGCTTTACTAGGCATTTGCCTAAACTCCGAGACCTACTCTTGCTCTGTATATTGGGGATTTTTTCGAAGATGAAGACTATCATCGAAGGGAATACAAAATAAACCCAAATCGAACGGTTGCTCGGAATTTGATAACCGGTGTTCCGATGAAATGACAGCGAATTGACACTGTTGCGTTCATATTTCAAATAACTTCGCTGAACTTGGAATTATCAGCAGAAATGGGGTATGCTTCGCGCCTTGGATAACACCTTGTATTATCATCAAATTTTTAAAGAATTCAGAGATTCCTCTGAAACAATAACGCCGGCTTTAGTCCGGGACAGGAGCAGCCATGAATACTTCTAAGATCGCCAGACTGGCACTACTATTCTTTTCTCTCACAGCATTTGCGGCTTGTAGCTCCACCAGCGATGACGCAGCACAGGCATCAGAAGAAGTTGCGGAAAGCGGCATCGATGGCACAAACCGTGCGGCACGAGAAGCAGCCGAAGCGGCTGAAGCACGTGCAGCTGCCGCGGCAGAGCGCATGATGCGCGCAGCGCTTGAAACGACGACATTCTACTTTGACTTTGACGTAGCTGAATTCAGAGCCGCTGACCGAGATGTTCTAACTTACCACGCACAAGATTTAGCGGCTAACTCAAGCAAACGCGTCCGTCTTGAAGGCCATGCAGATGAGCGCGGAACTCGCGAGTACAACCTTGCGCTAGGTGAACGCAGAGCATCCGCTATTCTAAACTACCTAATTGTTAACGGCGCATCGCGCAGCCAGATCGAAGTTGTGAGCTATGGCGAAGAGCGACCTGCTCAACGTGGAACGGGCGAGAGTGCTTACCAGCAAAATCGAAGAGTTCAGCTAGTTGTAAACTAAATCTAGCTAAGCCAACACACTTTAAAGGCCGGTTACTCCGGCCTTTTTTGTGCCTGGCATTTTGAATTAATATCACCAATAACCATAATGCTACCGGTCCTAACTTCCCTGCCCCGTTAGAACTCCCGCTCAGCCATCCGGCTAACCCAACAAGGCTCGTTTTGTTCTAATCCCCATATCCTGCAAACACTCCATCCCTGCCTCTAGTCCACCCGCAAAAGAGAGGAAACCGTGAATCATGTCTGTGTAGCATACATGTTCAACCTTCACCCCCTGCGCCTCCAGCTTATCTGCAAAAGCTTTACCTTCATCACGCAGAGGATCAAATCCAGCAGTCATCAAATAGGCAGGTGGCAGACCAACAAGGTCACTATTCACAAAATCAAGAGACGCATCGTTTTCCTCCTCTGTCCCTAGATAGTGCCCCCTAAACCATTCCATATTTGATTTTGTTAAAAAATAGCCCTCTGAGAATTCATCAATCGATGGAAAACTCATGCTCGGATCTGTAGAGGGATACATTAGCAGTTGGAATACCGGCAAAGGGTAATTCTGGCGCTTGCATTCAAGGAGCACTGCAATTGTCAGATTCCCTCCCGCACTATCGCCACCCATCGCCAACTTGGCAGGATCAATTCTCAACTCCTCAGCATGGCCGCGAATCCACTGATAGGCTTCAAAACCCTGCTGATGAATAGATTTAAGCTTATGAGTAGGTGCTAGCGTGTAGTCCACAGAAACAACAGTACAGCCACTATGGTGACATAGCTGCTGCACCACTGTGTCGTATTGCTCAACGTTACTTAAAACAAAACCACCACCATGATAAAAAACCAATGCGGGTTGAGGGGCATTGCTCTCACCCTGCGCACGATACAGTCTGATTCCTATATCCCCAGACGGCAAACTGACACTGCGATCTTCGGTGGCCACTGTCGGCACCGGCGGCGGTGCAAAAGGATTCCCGATAGACTCTCTCAAAGCCCTTGCCTCTTCCGGGGTACTGTCACTCATAGGTTTGAGTTTAGCGGCTCCACGGGCAACCTTGGCAGCAATAGGGTCCAACTGAGCAGCACGCTCAGCCTCTTTACTCTTTAGAATGGCCATCGAGCGATTAACTCCTCTTTAGAAAAAACTGGTTTTAGGACGGGCAGGCTCAAATCCAATCAACCAAATTAAAACAGTGAAAAGCAAGAAGCCGGGGACTACGTAGGTGAGCACATCAGATAGGGTTTGGGCAGAAAAGCCAAAGACCCCAATCACTGCGTAAACCAACATTCCTACTATATGAGCCAGCAGATAATAATTGATGAAAGGAGCACTGTTATGATTGGTTGGCCAAGGCTTACAAAACAACAACCAGCGCAAACCCACCAGCAAACCAAGTAAGTCAGTAGGCCAAAATAATAGAAGGTTGAGGTTATGGTGCAAATCAATGTGATCGGACACAAACCAGCTTCCCAGCATTAACGTTCCGTAAACACCACTAAAAGAGGCTGTTACGAGGCCTAACAGTCCTAGCAAGCGAAAGTTGACCCCCTCTATTTTCAAACCCAATCTAGAGTGAGTGGCAAAGTAAGACCTTGGTATTTTTTTAAGCATCAAGAACAGAAAAAGGGTGGGTATCAGCAAAAGCATGGATACCAGCTTGTAAACATCAGAATCTGCCCTAGGCGGGGCAAACTCGATCACCGCTTGGGGCGAAGTAAGCAGCTTAAGTTTCTCGCCCTCTTCAGCAACATTAGAAGGAAGTTGACGCAGCCGCTGGCGAAAGTTTAAGGGCAAAAACATGTTTTCCCATTCGCTCATTGGCCGGTCGATATTGCTATTCATCAATATATCGAGAGAAAAATCAATAACTGCTGAAGAGGCATAGTGAGCCCGCACTTGATCTCTAAACGTTGAATCAGTGACTCCGTCAAAGCTAGATCGAATTGCCCCTCCTAGAGCCTCATCTAAATAGTCCCGTACCTTAGTAGTGCAGTTATCAAAGAAATATTGGTAGGGGTAGATCAGGTTTTCTGTTTCCAAATTCCACTGGAGTCGCCGGTAAAGGGTTTCTTTCTGAGAACTCGTCAAGTTGATTTTGTCTTGCCAAACACTTCGCTCTTGGCGTCGATACTGTGCGAATTCAAATCCCGGTGAGTTCGTTACCAACGAGTAGTTCATTATTCCTTTGAAAAAATTATAGGAAAAACTGGCAACTCCTCCATTGAGACTAAAGTAGCCCCAATTGAAAATCCTGTCTGTATTACTGTTTTCATCCAACATTCGCAGTGCGGTGTGGCCAAAGTTGTCCCAGACGGAATCCCCCACATCGACGGTGATTAAATAAAAATGTACCCGACTCATATCAGCGGGCAACTGATATTGCTCTGGGTTTTCAATCGGAGGCAAACTCGACTCTAGTGATGGCTGGGCCAGCGCTTCGTTCGGTAAAAGCACCGAGAGCAGTAGCAACTGAAACGTCACTGAGAACAAAAGAGGCAATAAAGATCTTGAGGGCAAAGTTGTTTGGCTGACCCTGCGGCCAGCTTCTTTTTATGAGAAAAACCAATCCTAACAAAGAAATGGATTAGATCAAGCAAACCAAGCGAACCAAGTTCTCTGGATTCGCAACCCTGTGCTCGCAAACCAACTCACTGGCCCCATCCATAGAAGATGATGCGAGCTCGAAGCCGACGCATTATGACCCTTAGCAGGAGTTAGCCGCATTCGCTTTACGCTTAATAGATGCGAGTCAGAATACACTAAATCAGGGCTCAAAAAACCAGAGCTCAATAAACCTGAACTCAGTAAACCAGGGTTCAATAAAAATGCCTAAAATAAACTGCTACAATGCCTCCAGCCAGCGTCAGATCAGCTGTTTCTCAAAAGCTAGCCGATTCACAGCGCGCACTGATAACTAAGGTCTCACCTATGAACTCTCATTTACCAAACCTCATTGGCAAAACCGCGCTAATCGCGCTCTTGGCTTTTTTCACGCTATCAGCTTCTCTCGGACAATCAGTCATCGATGCAAATTTTGACACTTCCGTGGACCATGCCGCTGATATTGAGCGTACGGCAAGATTCGACCAGAAACTGGAAGAAGCCACCAAAGGCATTATGAGTTTTAGCAAATTTTCTGTCACTAATTACCAAGATGGAATACAGATACCCAGCTATTTGTTTGAACCTCTCCCAACTGAAAGAAGCGAAAGCCATGCAGCGCTCGTTTGGGTGTATGGAGGAGTGCACGACTACTTTGGGCTCAATTATTTTCCGTTTATTAAACAGGCGGTTGCTCAAGGCTACGCCGTTATTGTTCCAGAGTATCGGGGGGCCTCGGGCTATGGCGAAGCGTACTATAATCTTCTGGACTACGGTGGGATGGAAGTAGAAGATATTATTTCAGTCGGTTGCTATGTGAGAGACCAGCTGGACTACGTAAACGCCGAAAAAATTGGTGTCATTGGCTGGAGTCACGGTGGCTACATCAGCCTCTTAAGTATTCTGAGGGAGCAGGACTTATTTAGTGCGGCTGTTGCCAGCGTACCCGTGAGCAATCTTGTTTACCGGCTGTCTATAAAGGGACCAGAATATCAAGCTCTGTTCCTTGAGCAACCTACCATCGCTGCACTTCCTCATGAGAACAAGGAGCTATACCTTAACCGTTCCCCCTCTCATTTAACGGAGTCGCTGCAAATTCCTCTAATGGTGCAGTTCGCCACCAATGATGACGATGTCGAATTCTCTGAAGCCAAATTGCTCATTGATTCACTCCGTTCTCACAAGCCAGAGCTGGCAGAAATCGTGGTTTATCAAGACCCGGAGCACGGCCACTACTTAAATCGCCAAACTAATACAGATACCCTGACTATTGATAAAGACTCTATACAAAGTGATTCTTGGGATAAAATTTGGCGCTTTTTAAAGAGCAACTTGAATAGTCTTTAGCCAAAATAACTTAAGCTCTTTTAGCGCACTCAGTATCTTAGACTTCGACAAACACAAGACTGGACTATCTATGATCCGTACTCTCTTCTTCCTTGCAATCAGTTGTTTGAGCCAGCTATCGATGGCGGCAGAAACAGATGCTTCAACCGCGAGGGACTATACTTTTTCAATGGCTGGCGCCCTTATCAACCAACACTGTGAGGCAACCTGGGAGCAGGGCTCTGACATAAGCATCAATGCCTGCCGCTATCGTGTCGCCCAATTTTACAATTTCACAATCGCGTCTGCACATTTTGAAAGCTGCACAGAAACATCAAGGGGCGACATAATTAAAATAGCGGAATGCATGACTGAACGTTTCAGCGGATGGACGCAGAGCCAAAAAAATTGACATCTGTTGGCTCTAAATTGAACTGACTCCTTACGCTGTGTTCCTGTTGCTAGCGGGTCAGTGGGCAGAAGCGCGCTTGCTTTCTAAGAAAGCATCAAGATTTGCTCTAAACTCTTTTTCATCTCCATTGATATCGCGTCGGCTCATTAAACTGAGATTAACCCGAATCGCTGTATCGACTGTGACGTAAAAAGATAGGCCAGCCTCATTATCACTCGCCGCTTCAATACTTGGAAAAAGAACGTGAGCGCCGCATTCAGCTAGAATCTGCACTTGGCGCACGAGGCCAGCTTCCTCATCTTGGAATAGACTGCTTATTTGCACCATCCCTGTCCAATCGGGGGTGTTGGTATTCAATGGACTTTCGCCGCATTCGAGCATCATAGATTTTAACTCTGGCGCACGTTAGACACCGGTCGCAGTTCGTTGGATAGTTAGAGGAATTGTCTCTCGCGTAGAGCGAAACCGAATGAAGTTTTAGTCCAAAAATCAGTGCTAGGCGACTCTTTCTTGGCTTCTTAACGCTCAATCTCTCGCAATTTTTTTCTATAGATTTCAACAGCTAACGCTGTTAGTCAACTTTTTTTAACGCAACGTGACATGATTCACTATGAATCGAAGTGCGGCATTATGGATGCAGCCAAACTGGGTGACTTTTGCAACATCAGTGACTAATTATTTCAGAGGTTTTTATCAACAAACGGCAAGGAGGGAGAAAGTATCGCCACTAAATGACAGCTACTTTAGCTTACCGATACGGAAGCATTGGAGTGTGAGGCCCAGCGATACTGCAGCGTCATGTGATAAGCATGCAATCCGGCGATTTCTGGCGCTGGGTTGGCCCTCAAAAGAAAGTGAAATGACACTTAGAATGGCGCTTAAAGAGAACCTAAAACGACACTACGGGGATAGCATTGGTAACGAGGATAAAAAGCTGTCTTGCAAGGACAGCCTAAAATCCCAGTTGAGTGAATTAGCGGGTTAAATGAAAGGCCCGACCGGATTCGAGAAGCGAACTAATATGGCGCCCATCACAATCCGCCAAATTAGAAGCGTCAATAACTCCCTCCTCATTGATAATTAAAACCACTGGGTCTGACGTCAACGTTTTGTAGAGAGTGTTACCATCTCGAGTGTGAGCACTGACATAGAAAACCAGCTCTTCCCAAGGTAGAAACCCTGTGGGGTCCTTGACTGAACACACAACAGCATCCGGCAGATTCTCAATTATTTCCCCATGAGCCTTGGGAAAAAGAAATGGGGTAAGAACGAAAACGAACAAAGACAAACGTAAGGCCATAATTTCTTCCTAAAACTTGATGAAATGGTCCAGACTATTACATTTAAACAACTTGCTGAGTATCAATTAGAGCAGTCAAACAGGTCAATCAACTATTTCTTAACATCCAGCGACTAAGTTAAGAACTGGGCGGAACATTCCCTACCCCGACTTTGCTGTCCTTGGCCAAAAGCCTCAGGCAACCCGTATCAAAGGAGCTCCACCATGAAAATCAATCTTTCTTTATGCAATTTAATTGCGACCCTCAGTCTTGCCTCTTCGATTGGTGCAGTTGCAGCCGAACTAGAAACCACAACCACAATAACCCATGTGACTGTCTCCCAAGGCAGTGCAGTGGTGACTCGTTCCGGCTCAATCTCTATCCCAGCTGGGCAGCATAGCCTCATAGTCAAGGGGCTACCCGGACAATTGGATTTAGGCCGCTTGCAATTGGCGTTGAATAATCGGGAAGCTCGATTAGGAAACATCCATGTAGAACGGGAAGATCAGAGCACTCTTGTTGGTGAGAGTCAGCAACAGCTGCAAGACCAACTTAACGATTTGCTTTATCAAAGAGGTGGTATTGATGACGAAATAGCGTCAGCGAGAATGCAAATTCAGCTCTTAAACTCCTTGTCTAATGGAGAACTGGGCTCCCAGCAAGCTGCAGTGTCTGTCAGCGATGTGGGAGAAATGCTTAGCATCATCTCCGCATCTTCCAACGAGGCTCGTTTACTGATTCGTAACGCTCAGAGAGAGGCGGCAGCTCTGGACATTGAGATAGAGCAAATCAAGAGACGTTTAGCCGAGTTTTCGACAAGGAACCGATTTTTTCAAAAGGTCACCGCCGCCGTAGAAATTGAGAACCCCAGTGAACTAAACTTCACCCTTTCCTATCCTGTAAACGGCGCTCGCTGGTCATGGCTTTACGAAGCCCGCCTCAATACAGACACCAACTTCCTGGAGCTGGAGAGAAAAGTCAGCGTTAATCAAACCAGTGGCGAAAATTGGACCGATGTGAACTTGACCATCACAACCGCGAGTTCGAATGCGCGAATAACACCCCCAGAGCTAGATAGCCTGCTCGTGGACATCCGCCCAGAACCCAAAATAGCCCAAAATCGTAGCTTTGTGACGGGAGCAAGCGTCCAATCATCGGGAGGGTTGGGAGCAAGATTGAATGCACCACAAGCAGTCATGGAAGATTTCGTTGAAGCTGAAGTGGATATCGACGCTTCCGCCTATTTGGTTAACTTCCAAATTCCAGGGCAAGTCACTTTAAACAGAGGCGGCGATCAGCAAATTTTTCCCATCGACAGTCGCGGCATTACTGTGGACTTGGTTGCCCGCACCATGCCAATGCAGGATCAAACTGCTTACCTTGAAGCACGCTTTGTTTTAGAAGACGAGCAGCCGATTCAGGCTGGGCGCATGCAATTTTATAGAGATGGTGGGTACATAGGGGGAAGCATGATTTCAGGGTTTCTTCCTCAAGAGGACGTGCGCCTTCCCTTCGGCGCCGATGAAAGAATTCGGATTGAGGTCTTACCCGATGCTGAAGAGTCCGATGCCGGCAGCACTTTCCGACGCAACGCAGTGGATAATCGTCGGCAACGTTTCATGATAAGCAGCTTTCATGAAACCCCTAAAGCCATTGAAATTGTGGCCCAGCTGCCCGTGTCACAAAATGAAGATATTCAGGTGGTGCTAGACGATGACGCCACACCTGCAGATGAAGATAGCTTCGATGATAAAACAGGACTGCTGTTGTGGGAGAGACAAGCCTCAGCAGGCGAGCCACTTGTCATTCGGCACAATTACTCGATTCGCTACCCCAAAGATGCGGCCCTGTATTTTAGGAACTAACGCCATTTGCACCTGTTGGTAGCAATCAAGGTTCTATGCCGCCAGCAGGTTAATCAACAACCGCTTCCTATAGCCGGTTTAGCGTATACTACGACGCTATTGTGGCTCCGATGCGCAATCTCGAAGCACAAGCTCGATACGCAGATAACGGTTAGCTAAAATAATTAACGGATACGAGAAACACCCTTGTTGGCTGTTAGTATTCTGAGCTTAAATTTCTTTGAACCCCCGTATAACCGGAGCTGATTCTTGCATGGCAGTTAGCGTTTTTGATCTTTTTAAAATCGGCATTGGGCCTTCTTCTTCTCATACAGTTGGACCCATGCATGCCGCACGCATGTTCGTCACAGATCTCAACAGCAGTGACAAACTGGATTCCTGTGAGTCTTTAAAAGTAGAACTCTATGGCTCATTAGCGGCGACTGGTGCGGGTCATGGTTCACCCAAAGCCATACTCATGGGCCTAGAGGGGGAATGCCCAGCCACTGTGGATGTAGACAGCATACCTGAACGGATTGCACTTGCCCGAGAGAACAGCGTGCTCTGTTTGCTTGGCAAAAAATCAATCACCTTTGATTTTCGCAACGACCTTAAAATGCACCGTGAGGAATCTCTACCTTTTCATCCCAATGGTATGCGGTTCTCAGCTTATTCATCGAAAGGTGAGACCCTTCAGTCAACCACCTATTTCTCCGTTGGAGGCGGCTTTGTTATTAACGAATCTGCCACAGCGGAAGATGTTTTGGTGGAAAATAGCGATAAAGTACAACACCCGTTTGATAGTGCAGACCAGCTCCTGGAATTATGTAATGAGACAGGCTTATCGGTAAGCGGGCTAATGCTGCAGAATGAAGTGACTTGGCGCAGCAAGCAGGAAGTACATCAACAGCTCAATGAAATCTGGCAAGTGATGCAAAACAGTATCGAAAAAGGCTGCCACAGTGAAGGCATCATGCCTGGCGGACTCAAAGTAAAACGCAGAGCTGCCCAGATGCACCGGCGGTTGACCAATCAAATTGGCTCATCAAGTGCCGACCCGCTTAGCGTTCTAGACTGGGTCACGGTGTTTGCCCTTGCCGTCAATGAAGAGAACGCAATGGGTGGCCGTATAGTCACAGCACCTACCAACGGCGCGGCAGGTATTATTCCAGCGGTCTTGCGTTACTACATGGATTTTTGCCCTGGCGCCAAACAGGACGATGCGAGTCGCTTCCTGCTTACCGCTGGCGCAATAGGCATTCTTTATAAATTAAACGCATCTATAAGTGGCGCCGAGGTAGGCTGCCAAGGCGAAGTCGGTTCGGCCTGCTCAATGGCTGCCGGCGCACTGACAGAAGTACTCGGAGGATCACCGGGACAAGTGGAAAATGCCGCTGAAATCGCCATGGAGCATAATTTAGGACTTACCTGCGACCCTATAGGTGGCCTTGTTCAAGTTCCCTGTATCGAAAGAAATGCAATGGCGGCGATCAAAGCGATCAGTGCCGCACGTATGGCGCTTCGCGGTGATGGAGACCACTTTGTCTCTCTAGATCAAGTCATTAAAACCATGCGCGACACCGGTAAAGATATGCAGGAAAAATACAAAGAGACCGCCCGTGGCGGACTTGCTATTAACGTATTGGAAGTTCCAGTCTCAGTCGTTGATTGCTAGACACATCTACGATTTAAGCAAACCCGTTTAGACTGCTAACAGTTCAACCGAGTTTGCTTAAAATCGTCAGCCCTGAGGGTTTCTAATCTAAGAATCAAGACAGGTTAGCTAGAAAAGTTAGCTACTCCTAAGGGTATATCGAATTTTTCACACCAAATGTAAACTTCGTTGAATTCTGACACATCAATGTTGCTAGGAATTACATAAACCTGAGCGCCGTTTTTGTTTTCCAATTTTGAAAATAAAGTATCACTGTCAAAACCGTTTTTTCCAAAACCGATTTTTGGGTCCGGAGCTCCATCTAAAGAAAACTCTTCTTCCAGAACCAACAGTGTTTGCCCCTCAGTAACGATGATACTTACGCCACCGCTGGTTACATGATCAGATCGCCCTTCAAACTGGGCACTTTTTACCACTTCACTTGCAGTGGCTAAGGGTAAATAAGCAACAAAAAGAATGACTGAAAATAGTGTTTTAAACATGAACGTTCTCCTTCAAATAAATAGTTAGGTTTACAGCGCCGTGCTGATGAAAGAGATTATTGGCGTTATTGAATAGATGAAGTCATTCGATAGTCCGAATAAAACACCCTATCGTCCACAAATTGCACAGACTTATAGTCTATTCATTGCTCACGTTTAGGTAAAAAAGGAAGGAAATAAAAAATCCCTGCTCACTATCCGCCATAGATGAGCAGGGATCCACGATAGACACTACTGCACGAAGCCCTTAACGTGGGTTTTGCGAGGTAAGGCTCCGAGAGTGCCATCGTTAACGCCATTAGAATAAAACTTGGCCGCTGAATGCAATCTGAATGGGAGCTAAAACTAGCCGTAAATCGCTTAACCAAAAACAAAAAAAAGCCAGCTATGCTGGCTTTTTTTAATTCACACTATGAAACTAGTCCTGAGAATCTGTGGACTCAATTTCCAGAGGCGCGTAATAGTCGCCACCTGCATTTTCCACTTCTTCCACTCGCTGTTGCCAAGCCGGGCCTGCCGAACCACCTTCCTCGTAGAGAAGATCTTGGCGCAAGTAATTCCAGCTAGTAGGGTCTAGTTCCTGAGCCAGTGTCCAATATTTTTCCGCCTTTTCATCATCGTCTTTACCAAAGTAATAAGTGCCTAAACGAAAAGTAGGCGCTGCCAGCTCCGCTTCTGGTGTTCTCTGCACGATGCTGTCTTTGACTTTGTCCGAATCCCAAACATGCTGGCTCTCGTCACCTAGTGCCACCCAATCCCTAACAATAGGAACATAGTCGTCGGTACCGAAAGCACCGTTGAAATGGGTTTTTGCATAGGTGCCTTCGTTTATGCGTTTCACCATCCCCTCTTCATCTATCCACACACCGGAGGGCACATTCACTAGATTATAAAGAGCACTAATATGATGATTCACATCTATCAAAGCAGTGTATTCAACATTGGCTGCATCAAAGATTGGCCCTGCAGCTTCCTCGCCACCGGTGTCTTGTGCCACCGATATAATTTCAAAATTTTGGTCTTTTAGTTCGTCGTAGATTACTTGCCACACGGGCACGTCAAGTCTACAGCCTCACCAAGAAGCCCAAGTGAGCAAGAGCACTTTTTTGCCACGAAAATCAGACAGCCGCACCGTGTTACCGTCTCTGTCTTCGAGCTCAAAATCAGGTGCTTGTGCGCCTCTCAGAAATGAACGACGCTCCAAAGGCATCGCACCGAAACTCCACACACTGTCGGAATAATCTGCTGTGTAGGCTTGTTGTAATTTATCGGCTAAACCGGTCAAATTAAACCAGCCCTGATCTTGCCGAGTGACATACATATCGCTGTCTCTGTCCTGCAATACAGGAATACACAGTGCATCAAGACACGCGCCTTCAGGTTTCAACACAAAATCGTTTACCCGAGTTAAATCATCGGGTTTTATCCAAAGCTCGGTAGCGTCAGGCAGGGTTTGGTCAATTTCAACAACGCGCTCGTTATAAAGTACGGTCGCGCTTTGTCCGTTAACCATTCCACTGACAAACAAACTACCTGCGAGCAGGATTAGCTTGCTTCTCATTTTCATTTCTCGTTCCTCTCTAGTTTTCAAAAGAAAATTACTCTTGTATCCAAAACCAAAAAGGTCAGCAATTGCTGACCTTTGGTATTTCGTTTGAATAAGCTTACTCAGCCTATCCTACTGCCCGCCTTCCGCAGCCCGCTGCTCGGCCATGCGCTCGCCGCGGAGCGTATTCAACATGCCGTAGTTACCTTCATGGCAAGCATATTCATACATCAAACCGTCAACCTTCGACATAGGAACCATAGCGATGATTTTATCTTTGAATGTGCTAGGGTCTTCTACAGTAAATTCGTACTCGACTGTAAACTCATCCGTGCGGGTAAACCGCTCAGTCAAAAGTTTGTCTTCTGCCGACCCATAAACGCCGAAGCTCTGAGTCAAACCATTGAAATTCTTAGTTTCAACAACCAAGGTATCACCGTCCCAGTAGCCCCGAGAGTCTCCTGTCCAAAGACGGATATCTGCATCAAGAGCTGGCTTATCAGTAAGCGGTACGATCCTAGCGTCATGAATCATTTCAGTCATGATCACGGCAGTGTCTTTAGACTGAATGATCTGCACGTTGTTGTTATACAAGTTTGGCGTGAACGGAGGGCCTGAGTTGAAACCGACAATGCAGCGTTCTGAAATGCCGCGATCTTCTGGTCCATCTTTTGCGATGCCGCCTACCACCATCCGAACAGGTCTCGTGCCGGGTTCGTCAGGACCTAACCCTCCTACTTGGACTGCAACACCTTCAACCGTCTCGGGCATTCTGCCGTTTTCTGGGTAGGTGATGAGGGACGTACGGTTATCACCCGTTCCGCCCATCTCAGTCCAAAACGTGTTGTAACCACCCACACCAATGTTATTGATAGCCTGCAGCCCAGCTTCTGTTTG
>JBGCEK010000037.1:0-48176 GCA_045106275.1 Pseudohongiellaceae bacterium
ACCGGATTCAGTTCGATATAGCGACTTACAGTGAGCAGGTATTGCTCGGAATGAATCATCGAAGCCTTAAAGCGTCCTTCCCAGAGAGTCCCGCTTCGTTGATAAGTTCTGTTAACGTATCTTACGTAATACGTGCCAAGTCCCTGCATCATTAGACTAATACTTTTAGCGTTAGATGGCGTACACAGTAAATGGACATGGTTGGTCATCAGCACAAAAGCGTGTATTGCTACGCCGCAAGCGGCACTCGACTCGCGTAATTTGTTCAGGTAGACCATGTAATCGCGCTCGGTATAGAAACAGACTTGTCGGTTGTTCCCACGTTGAATAAGATGCACTGGAAGATTTGGGAGGAAGTTGCGCGGTTGTCGAGACATTCTGGAATCCTTTCCGGAATTTCAAAGGGCCAAACCGCAGTTTAGATTAAGGTTAAGAAT
The DNA here is from genome assembly GCA_045106275.1 of Pseudohongiellaceae bacterium. GTDB lineage: Bacteria > Pseudomonadota > Gammaproteobacteria > Pseudomonadales > Pseudohongiellaceae > UBA9145. Next base: position 438 of record JBGCEK010000037.1, read on the forward strand.
AACGACAAATTAACGCAGATCAAAGTACTCTGACCCCTTTGATTCTCGTTGACCCCTTTGATTCTCGACAATACAGGGCTCTGCTAATGCTCATCAATGATACCGACGGCTCGCGCTTTTATAGCCATAGTAAAAAATTGGCACTTATTTTTTGTTTGTTTATTTCGGCTTTCTTCGCTCAGGCTCAAGAAGAATTGGAGTCAATCGATATTGGACACGCTATTCTCAATCTCAAAGTTTGGCAGTCAACCACAGCCAATTCTGAGCCGATTCTGGCTCTGCCGGGGTCTGGGGGTGATGATTCCCGCTACCGGTTGATCGGCCCACTTTTAGCCCAATCTGGATTCACGGTTTATGTTATTAATCAGCGCGGCATAAAAGGCAGCACAGGTGAATTGGACGACTTAACTCTTTATGACTATGCCGATGATGTCATCGCCCTTGCAGATGCATTACAACTCACAAAGTTCCATATGTTGGGTTGGGCGATGGGAAACAGAACAGCTCGCGCCGTCGCCACTAAATACCCAGAAAGAATTTCGGGCTTAGCATTAATCGCAGCTGGAGGCTTGGCAAAACCTCTAACAGAGCCCGGCGAGTTAGGAAGCCTGTTGGGTGATGCCAGTCTGAGCTTGAATGAAAAAATGCGCCTGGCACGGCGAACACTTTTCTCCCCCGCCAGTTCAGAATCTTTAGTTCGCCAATATGCGGAAGATTTACAATATTGGACGGCGGCTAGAGCGTCGCAACGTTCGGCAAATAGAGCCACGCCTCTGGACGGATGGTGGGCGGGAGGAGAGTTCCCTATGTTGATAGTACAAGGAGTTGATGACAAAACAGCACCGCCGGAGAACGGAGCCCGGATGAAAGCTGATTTTGGCGACAGAATCACCTTAGTCAATTTGACTGACGCGGGTCATGTCATGGGTTTAGAAAAGCCCCATGAAACAGCAACCGCCATAGCCACTTATCTACGCAGTCGGTAAAAAGTCACTCAGTTTTGCCGTTTTAGATATTATTGAGGCGTAATTTATTTATCTTTGGTTGGACTCCAAATTGCAGAAAATAAATCTGTCTCCTTTACTGTAGAAGTCTTGAAGCGTCCTTCTATCGTGGATCAAAGTACTCTGACCCCATTTATTCTATCGTGGATCAAAGTACTCGATCAAAGTACTCTGACCCCATTTATTACTAGTACTCGATCAAAGTACTCTGACCCCATTTATTAAGTACTCTGACCCCATTTATTCTATTCATTTATGATTCGACCTCAACTTTGATTAAATAACTAGCCAAGTCCCATGAAGATACCAAGCCGACTACTGTGTTCTGATCCTTAACTAGTAAATGATGCAGCGAATTATCTACCATCATTTTTGCTGCACCACTTATAGAAATGTTGATATCACATGTTACTAATCTATGAGAGCAAATTTCCCATGCTCGGCCGGCATTGGGATTTCCCTTCTCATCTAAAAACTTGATGAGGTCAAAAGTGCTTAGCATCCCAAAAACTTCGTTCTGAGCGTCTATCACAGGTAGGTGATCATGTTTTGAATTAATCATTATACGTTCAGCATCTCGAACGCTTGCTTCCATATCGAGAACAGTAATCTCGTCCAGTTTTTTCATGCACTCTTTTATAGTTGTCATATTTAACCAGTAACTCCATGGGGCTCAAGAGCCATTAGACTAAATCGAACTACGGACAGCTACAAACTGTTATAATTTAGCCTACTCCTACTACTAGTTAATCATATAGGGAAAAGTATGGATATTCATAATTATTTGGAAATAATGGCAGAGAAAAACGCTTCAGACTTGTTTTTCAGTGTCGGAGCGCCTATTACAATCAAAGTAGAGGGTAGTATATACCCTCTAGATAATGAAAAGCTTCAGCATGAATCCGTTCAAAAACTAGTGTATGGGATAATTAGCGACGAGCAGCGCAGCCAGTTCGAAAAGAGCATGGAGCTCAATTTTTCTTACGAATTGCCAAATATAGGGCGTTATCGAATTAACCTCTATCGGCAACGCGGAGAAGTGTCCATGGTGATTCGGTATATAAAATCAACGATACCTTCCATGGAAGATTTGCATTTACCAGAAATTTTGAAATCCCTTACAATGGAAAGCAGAGGGCTTGTTTTAATAGTGGGTGCTACTGGTTCAGGGAAATCAACGACGCTGGCTTCGATGCTAGATTATCATAATGCCCAAAAGGCAAGTCATATACTCACGATAGAAGACCCTATTGAATACATTTTTAGCAATAAAAAGTCCGTAGTCGAACAACGGGAAGTTGGTATAGATACCTTAAGCTTTTCCAACGCACTTAAAAATGCCATGCGTGAAGCTCCAGACATAATTATGATTGGAGAAATTCGAGACCAAGAGACTATGCAACAGGCTATTTCCTATGCAGAGACTGGGCATTTATGTCTTTCGACATTACATTCAAGCAACGCTAACGAAACCATTAATAGAATCGCAAATTTTTTACCAGAGAGTGGGCAAGCTCAGTTGTTATCTGAACTTGCTCTAAACCTGAAAGCGATTGTGTGTCAAAAATTGTTGCGTGGAACAGATGGCAATCTAGTGCCAGTATTCGAAATCTTACTTAAGTCTGCCTATGTATCTCACTTAATTGAAACTAGAAAAATCGATAAGCTAAAACAAGCAATCGAAAACGGTCGTGAACTAGGTATGCAGACCTTCGATCAAACTCTTTATGATTTGTATGAGCAGAATAAAATCACTAAGGATGTTGCATTGCAAAACGCAGATTCCAAGGTCAATTTATCCGTTAAAATCAAACTGCAATCAGAGCCGAAGTCGAATAAAATAATTACAAACAAATGAGGTCAGTATAAAACTACTACATTTTTGCACAGGCCCTGTTTATTAAATTATTCAAGGAGCCGCGTCTTATCTATATCGGCACAAGACTAGTTTCAGGCTTCATTAATGTCAGAGATAGCCTAGGTCAAATTTCGGCAACTGCACCCTCGTAAGACTTTTTCTAATTCCGCGATATTTATAGGTTTGCTTAAGTAGGCATCTAGGTCTGCACTCACACTAGCTATTTTGTTGCTAGGCAGTGCATTGGCTGATAGCGCAACGATCTGTGGCTTCAAGTTCTCTGGTATTAATTCGCGAATCTTCCTTGCGGCCTGTATCCCATTAAGATTGGGCATCTGCATGTCCATTAAAATCAGGTCAAACTGATTCGCCTGCGCTGCTTTGACAGCTTCTGCTCCGTCGTTAGCCAGGAAGGGCTCATAGCCGAATTTGTTTAGCATTTTCTTTACTATGAGTTGATTTACTTTGTTGTCTTCGGCGACAAGTATCTTAATAGGGTGTGTCGATGCAAGACAGCTATCGAATGGGCTGGGACCACTCTGTATTTCAATACTGTTTGATTGTTTTGAAACATCAGAGCAGGACAATTGTTTCACCAGTTTGGATCGTGAAACAGGCTTAATGATTATTTTTGTTGATTTGTTGTTTACAAGGTCGCTGGCCGGGCTGGCTAGGCGAATCAAGGAGTGACGCTCGGATCGAGATAGGCTGTTCAATGCCTGCTGGATATCTTTACTGGCAATTTGCTCCGCGCGTTCATCAATAAGAAGCAAATCCTCTGGGAGTGCCCGAGCAAGATACAATTCCAACTCTTTTTCTGAGAAAAGCATTTCATAGCTGGCATCAAGCGCATCGAGTTGACGCGAGATCGCCTTGCCGAGCGTCAGGTTGAGCGTAAAAACGATTATGCTTTGCCCTCGTCTGAACGATGTTGGTTGCGATTGTATTTCGTTTACAGTCGGGTTTGGACCGATCGCGAGGCTTAAAGTAAACGTGCTGCCCTTATCGAGAGAACTTTCTGCACTCAAAGTGCCGTTCATCGCCTGAGCCAGCTTTTGACAAATCGCCAGGCCGAGCCCAGTTCCTCCAAAGTTAACGAAAGTATTCTGATCAGCCTGCTCGAAGGGAGAAAAAATCCGCTGTAGTTGCTCACTTGTCATGCCGATACCGGTGTCAGATATTTCGAAGACGATCATATTAGTTGCTTTTATGCACTCTGCTCTTAAAACTATTTCTCCAGTAGATGTAAATTTACAAGCGTTACCCAGCAGATTTGTAAGTATCTGCCTTAACCGAGTTTTATCTCCCGTCAGCTGCGCTGGCAGGTTCACGTCTACGTCCAGAACTAGCTCAATATCTTTAGCGTAGGCAATCGGAGCGATTAGATCTACCACATCCTCCAGACACTGAATCAAGTCGAATTCTCCAGCAACAATGCTTAGCTTGCCGGCCTCGATTTTCGATAAATCAAGGATGTCGTTGATAAGCTGAAGCAAGTCGCCTCCGCAACTACTGAGAATCCGCAATAATTCATGCTGCTCGGTGTCTAGTTGAGAGGATTGAAGAAGTGCGGCTGCCCCCAAAACGCCATTCATCGGCGTTCGTATCTCATGGCTCATGTTTGCCAAGAACATACTCTTTGCTTCGCTGGTAATTTCGGCGGCTTGTTTGGCGCTCGTTAGTTCAATTTCTGCAGCACGTAGGTCCGCAACCAGAGATTCTGTTTGCTCGCGATACTGGAGCTGGAACCTTTCATATCCCCAGGCAGCAAGGCCTGAAAAGAATGCTGCTGTGATGAAGCATATGAGCAGCGCGAAGTCGGTGTCTACGTCACTAACATCGGCTGAGTTAGACAGCGTTTCACCAAAAATGAAGAAAAAGAAGAACGTTGCGATGACGGCCAGACTCGTGAGAATGCCCAGCCTGCTGCCGAAGATGAAAAAGGTGCCAAGTGGCCAAAGCAGCAATATCACTAATGTAGGCGAGTTCAGGCCTCCATAGAGTGTGGCCAGCCCTATAAGCAAAACACCCGATTCGAGATAGAACAGCGGTCCGACAAACTCAAAGCGACCGGTGAGCCGAAGCAAGACAGGATTCAACAGCAGCACCACACCACTCAAGATAGTAGCGATTGACAGCAAATCCAAGACGCCGGAATAAACCAATAGCGTAGTGGGGACCGCTATGCTCGATATCCCCGCTAACAGGCAGAACACGGTCAATATCTTTGCACGCCGCGCTTTTTCAACTTGAGCCAGATCATTGCTGTCGAAGGTAGGAACGAAGTAGTCTATAAAGTTAAGTTGGCTTGAGTACCGTCTCGGTATTCGTTTCACGTTTTTAATTCCGTGTCCATGGATGGTTCACATGACGGTGGTCTTATTTTGCTGGCTAATCACATAACTATAGACCACAGATAACCCGCGCGCCAAAAGAATATAAGACTATCAAGTCAACTGCAAAGTGAATAACCTCAGAACGAATCAAACCCGGGATAGTACTTGGATATAGAGGCATAAAGGGGACACATACAACTTAAAGAATTTCATCATCAAGATTGAGGTTCTCTGAGCGGAATTGAGCAAAGAATTTTCCGCCAATTTTGACACCATCTGCGCCTTCTCTAGAATCTAAGACATATCGCGTTTGCTTGCAGTTTAAGTTTGAGTTGTAAACGTGTCGGTTGAAGTTAGAAATTGAGCTAAAGTTTCTTTTACCTTGACGGTGGTTATAGGTTTACTCAGGTGTGCGTCCATTCCTGCTGCGATGCTTTTTTTGATTTCATCGGGTGAGGCGTTTGCGGTCATAGCAATGATAGGGAGTCTAGCTAGCCCCCTTGTTTTTTCCAATAGTCTGATGGCTTGGGTTGTCTCGTAGCCATCCATAATCGGCATTTGACAGTCCATTAAAATTAGGCTGAATTGGTTTCTGTTTTGCGAAATTAAGCCCAACGCTTGGGCGCCATTATCTGCTTTTATGGAACTATACCCGAGAGATTCAAGGGTAATAGACCCAACTTCTTGATTAATCTTATTATCGTCGACTAACAAAATGCTACCCCCACTAGTTGATGTGTCGGGTAGTAATAAGTGTGCTGATTGGTCAATTATATTTTTAGTTGACAGGGTTTGGTTTTGTGGAATATCTGTTTGTAACGCACCTGATTCGATGCGTCGTATTTCTGTAAAGAGTGAGTAAGGTTTTAATGGATAGTGCAAATAGTTGTCATATCCTAAACTGAGAATCTCATCATTGCTAGGCATTTGGAAGAGAGAGTCAGATTTTATCCATATTGAGTTTGGTAGCTGAGATGCTAAATTTTTCTTCAACTCAACAATGGTGTGATTACCAAATACAGTTTCGTTTAATATGATTATTTGAGTCTTTTTAGTGTCGTTTTCATACTCTTTAATGAGTTCTATAAACTCTTGTTCACTTTCTACAGAATAGACCGAGAAGCCTAGAGAGCTAAATAGTGCCTGCGTGTGCTTATTTCGATTCGACCTAGAATCTACGAGAAAGACATCAATATTTGAAATTCTGTTCTTCATTGAAATCAGACTTGTTTTAGGTATGCTGCCTCCATTGCTAATGAGGAGGGGTATATGGAAGGAGAATTTACTGCCTTTGCCAACCTCACTTTCCACATCGATAGAGCCACCCATGGTATGGCAAAGTTGTTGACAAATAGCTAGGCCGAGACCGGTCCCCCCGTAATGTCGAGTGGTGCTATCGTCGACTTGAGTAAACGAGTTAAACAGCTGAGAATGTTTTTCCGTTGGGATTCCTATACCCGTATCCGTGATTTGAAAACGTAATGATAATTGATCTCCAATGACTTCCTCGGCCGAGACTTGGATTCGGACTTCGCCTTTGGACGTAAATTTTATTGCATTGCCTAACAAGTTAAATAGAATCTGCTTTATTCTAGTTGGATCACCCCGAAGAAACTGTGGGATATCTAAATCATACGAAACAAGACACATGAGATTTTTTTGCTCTGCTCTAAATGCAAAGTCGTTAATGACGCTATCCATTTCTTGCTGAAAATCGAATTCAATTTCTTCTGTGCTCATCTTTCCTGATTGGATTTTCGATAGGTCTAATATGTCGTTCACGAGGACTAACAGTATATTGGCACTAGATTGCGCTGTATTTGTAAAATGAGATTGCTGCTTTGTTAGTTCAGTTCTTCCTATAGCTTCTAGCATACCGATCACCCCGTTAATGGGTGTTCTTATTTCGTGGCTCATATTTGCTAGGAAAATATCCTTTGCGCCAATGGCATCCTTAAGTTGTGCATTATTTTCTCTTAAACGGTTGCGTAGAATTGATAATGATTCACACAAATTGGTCAGTGCGAACAATGAAAAGCTGAATACAGCCAAAGTTAGAATTAAGTCTGCTGCAGTGTTACTTCCAGTTGCGATGTACTGGATAGAAGAACATACAATGCTGATTATTAGAACGTACAAACTAAACAGGCGATTTTGTATGATTGATAGTTGAAATGCGCCAAAAAGCATTATCAGAAAAACTAACAAGTAAATGGGTGTGTAAAGCTTGGTGAAGCTCATCAAGTACATGAATGAGGTGGTAGATGACCAGATCATTTGGGGGAGTGTTAGTGATGGATCACTTAGCCTCAGATTGAGATTGAAACTGATGATCAGAATGAACGAAAGGTTAACTACCCAGAAAACGAGTTGCGAAAACAGCATTTGTGGTAGAGATAAAAACGAGAAGCCTGATAATTGAGCATAAATTACGACAATACTCAGCACTAGAGCGCCAGTTGCAGCCAGTAGGGTCAATTTTAGACGAATTTTTTGTTGACGCGCAGTCGTACTATTTATCGTCATATCATCGCAATACGTTGTGATTCGAGAGGAAAACAATCCTTTAAGTGTAGTATAGCGGACCAAGGGAGGGATTGCTTTTTACTATCTTGCAAGGGACAAGGGACAAGGGACAGCTAAAACTTAACAACTTAGTCTGTCAAAATCTGGCTTTATGGCACGAAGCTAACAAATTTAGTTATATGCGAATCAAAGGGGTCGAAGAATCATAGGGGTCAGAATCAGAATCAAAGGGGTCGGAGTAGTTTAATAATCAAAGGGGTCGGAGTAGTTTGATTTGCGGCCGTAAAGCTACAACCAAACTGATTAAGTTTTAAGGTTTTAGGCTTGCAAGGATATAAGGGTGCGATTGTCTGCTGTTCTCTATGGCTTCTTATTTCTTAGCTCTTTAGAAATAGACAACTCACCATTCTAGGGATACCTTTATTCCTCCTACTTTAGAGGCGCTCACCCAATGCGATCACGTCAATTCATCGAGTTACTTAGCAGTCTGTTAGTCTTATTTTGTTTGGCGGGGCCAGCCCATGCCTCGTCGCTTGCTGATCAGGTGGTTATTCATCGTGATCAATGGGGTGTGCCCCACATCCGCGGAGAGTCCGATGCCGCCGTTATGTTCGGCTCTGCCTGGGCGCAGAGTGAAGACCATTTCTGGCAACTTGAAGACACTTACATTAAATCGCTTGGACGCTATGCAGAAGTGGTTGGTGAGTCCGGAGTCGGGAGCGATCTAGACGTCGCGCTTTTCGACATTGTCGGAAGTTCGAAGCGGGATTTCACTTCGCTCCCAGAAGAAATACAAACCCTTGCTCGTGCGTTTGCCGACGGCTATAACTTTTTTCTTGAGCACAATCCTGATGTAACTCCGCGTCTTATTACCCGAATGGAACCGTGGCATGTGTTGGCGTTTGAGCGTTACATGATATTGGGGCGCTTGCTAGGTGCGGCCCATGCGCCGCGCCGAGAGGTGACGCAAATGGAGGCGGAAGAACTAGCCTCCCTTGGCTCGAATCAATGGGCTATCGGGCCCGACCGCACTCGCAATGGCACCGCCATGCTCTTCATTAATCCCCATCAACCGTGGTATGGCTCGGGTATGTTTACCGAGATGCACGTGAAGAGCGATTCAGGTTGGGATTTTTCCGGCGCCATGTATCCCGGTGCACCGTTCCCAACGGCTGGTTTTAACAACCATCTTGGCTGGGCCTATACGGTTAACGAAGCGGATATCTCGGACGTGTATCGACTGACCTTTGATCATCCCAGCGATCCTGATCTGTATCGTTATGACGGCGATTGGCGCCGTGCTGAGTCTTGGGAGATTGAGCTGGCTGTGAAGGGCGAAGCTCAGCCGCGGCGCTATCAATTGCGCAAGAGCCATCATGGCCCGATAACCAAGCAAGAAGATGAAACCCATTTTCTGGCCATAAAAGTACCTCGACTTTATGACGGTTCACGGATGGTGCAGTCCCTTGCCCAGTCGCGCGCGACCAATTTCGACGAGTGGTACGCCGCTGCATCCAGCCTACAGCTGCAAACGTTCAACACCATGTATGCCGATGCTGATGGCAATATCTTCTATCTCTACAACGGCACGGTGGCGAAAAGGAAGACTGGAATTGATTGGACAAAACCCGTAGACGGTTCGGATCCTGATCTGGAGTGGGGCGACTTTCACCCCATTGAGGAGCTGCCACAGATCCTGAATCCAGCGTCTGGCTTCATGCAAAACACCAATTCGACCCCATTCACCACAACCGATGATGGCAATCCATCCATGTTAGATTTTCCACACTATATGGTGGAAGACGCCACGGATGACAAGCGCCGGGCGCAAATGTCCCGTTGGTTGCTGCGTCGGGCTAACGATGTGACATTCGAGCAGTTTCAGGAGATGGCGTACGACACAACCTTGTACTGGCCAATGACGGAACTACCCCGTTATCAACGCCGTTTTGAATCTTTGCAAAAAACTCATCCAGAGCTGGCCAGCCGAGTAAAACCCTATTTGGCACACCTCTTGGATTGGGATTACCGCAGTTCACTTAAATCGACTCAAACAACACTCGTTGTCGCTTGGTACGAAGAACTCTACGGTCGAGGTTATCCGGTTGAAACGTTGAAAGAAGAATTCGTGACAGATATTCCCGAAAGGTTCCGCGCACTAGTTCGCGCAGCGCAAACGCTAGAAGATCGTCACGGCACTTGGCAGGTTGCCTACGGCGACGTACATCGACTTCAACGGCACGCACCTTATGGCAGTACTAGCGCCGTTCCGTTTGATGATCGAGAACCAAGTCTTGGGGTGGCGGGCGTGCGCGGTCCTCTTGGTGTTGCTTTTACTATTTATCATTCCGCGCCGACAGATGATCCTAATCGGCAATTTGAGTATGCAACCACTGGGTCGTCTTACAAGGCGGTATATGAGTTCCATCCTGATGGAGTGAAAGCTGCGAGTTATTTACACTACGGGCAAAGCCACAATCCAGAGTCTCCCCATTTTTTCGATCAGGCAAAACTCTTGTCAGAAAAGCGCTTTAAACCGGCGTGGTTTCACTGGGATGATGTGGTTGAAAATACGAAGCGGGCGTATAGTCCGGGCGAGTAAGTGGAAAAAAAGAGTACCGAGAGAAGCTGAGCTAAAAGTACAGTAGCTTTTGCTCCGACCCCTTTATCCATACAAACTGAAGATGAACCCATGCCTGGGCTAGGTGAATCGAGCCGGGATGATCGAGATTAATGATGTAAGTTAGGATATTCGATGTCGTTAAAGCTAGATCACTTAGTCATCCAAACTACCAAGCTTGATGAAAGTGTGAATTTCTACAATACGCTCTTGCCTCTGCTTGGTTTCAGCAAAACCATTGAGTGGGAATGGGAAAACAATGACTGTTTGACTGTTGTTCTAAAAGCAGCGCTAGAAGATGTCGAGTACAAAAGATATGGTCCGGGCTTAAATCATTTTGCTTTTAGTGTGGATAGCAAAGAGGCTTTTCATAAGCTGTACAGTAAAATTGAGCAGGCAGGCTTGCCTTTGCCAAAACCGCAAAGCTTTGGTGAGTCCATCTCGGTGTTTATTCCCGATCCCGATGGTTTGAGATTGGAGATTGCTTGGGAAATGAAGTAATCCCTTAAAGCGAAAAATAGTCAAATATCTATATGACGGTTATAGAACAACTCAATGTACTCGAAGTTACTCTGCTTGGCCTCTTGGCGCGAGCGGTAATCTTCATCGTGTTCTAGTTCGTTTTTCAACGAATCAAAGAAGCTTTCCGCTACAGCATTATCTAGGCATTCTCCTTTGCGCGCCATGCTGCAATCAGGTGGTGCCAAGCCAGTTGCTTTCGATAATCACGCGACGCATAGGTACTGCTCTGGTTTGAGTGAACGATGACGCCTTCGGCTTTCTCTCGGGGAGTACTTTGCCGCTTTTTTAGGACTTCTACGTCCTCCTTCAGCTTGGCGTTCTCGGCGCGTAAGCGGCTTGTCTCGCTCTTGCCTTCCTTTTTTGAACGACCTCTTTTACTGGAAGCCAAATGACCTGTGTTGTTCATTTGTTCCTTCCACTTATAAAGTTGATTACGCCTGATTCCATTGATTGAATAGTCTGAGAATTAGTTCGAGTTTAAAAGCTTCGGATAGGCAGATTGTCGCGCTTCAGCATTCTGCCCCAGTGCGATTTAGAGTGGATGTATGAACTCAATAGAGTTTAGGTAGCTATTCTTAATCAAGTTACCTCGGTCTTTTTGATCTTCTGATGGTTTTCGAAGTGTCTAAATCAACCTTTGGGTTGATTTAGTATTCCACTTTTTATGCTTTACTACACATCGGCGCAGACGAAGAGATTGGTTGGTGCCGCTAAAAAGGTTTTAAAGTTATTGGTCTTTGAGCAAAGGGCAGGAGCTTGGTTGCACTTGAATTGTAATCAGGTCTGTTTGTGTGAATGCGCTAGCAGAGCGAAAAGAACGATAAATGGTTGGTCAAAAAAACGAAACTTATAATAGTGATACTTGATTTTAGGAAAACTTTTATGCGTTTTCAAAATGTGTGAAGGAAGCAATGGAGACCTATCGGTGACAAATGCCACATTTAGCAAGAAATTTCAGCGTACACATAAACCCCTTTCTATGGTTCTTGGTACAACGTCACTCTATTCTTTGCTGCTGACAGCCCCGACGATGGCTCAAAGCACCAACGGTACCTGCCAAATACCGATATTGCCGAATAGCTTAATGGTTCCAACTTCAGCTCAGTCCGTCTCACCGCTTAAAATTGACAATACAGGAGATGTCTATCTTTTGAATTGCAGCGACCAGTCTCCAGATGGCTTGATTGTCGGAACAACAGACGGGAGCGCGTGGACCATCAACAGAGGAAATTGGGACGCGGATAGTGGTGGCGGGGCCGGTTACACTCAATCTTCGCTTACTACTGCCTTCTCTGGGGCCATCAGTAATGGTGGGGCGGCTTACGGCTTTAACTATGGCAATATTTCCGTGTTTCCTGGCACTGGAATGCTGGTTACTTCAAGTGGAGCTAATGACGGCGAGGCTGGCGGCATCGCCTTTGGCTATAACTCAGGAACAATTTCTACCCTTGGCTTCCATGCCCATGCAATATCTCTGATATCAAAAGGCGGTGAAGGCACAGCCGGAATTAATGCGACGGAAGGCAGCCATTACAATGTTGGTGGCACTGGCGGCAATGGGGGCCACGGAGGGGCTGTCACAGCAATCAATGCTGCTGGCGCAACCCTAGAAACACTCGGTGACGTTGGTACCGGCATATCTGCCATATCTGTAGGCGGTGGTGGCGGGGATGGGGGTAGTGCCTATACCAAAGGCCTATTTGCAGCGGTTGCAGTTGGAGGTCTTGGCGGTAATGGCGGTAATGGCGGAACTGTCAACGTCGACAATTACGGAGCCATTAGCACTCAGAGACTTAATGCGATTGGCGTAAAGGCCTTGAGCATTGGTGGCGGTGGGGGCGAAGGTGGTCTAGCGTCGGCCCAGTCCACCGGCTTCGGTGGCAGCTTTTCTGTAGCGACAGGCGGCAGTGCCGGCGGCGGCGGTAACGGTGGCGTTGTCAATGTTTCTTTGTTCGAGGGCGCTTCCATCCAAACCGGCCGGAAGTCCTTTACATACGACTTTACCTCTGGATCATTTGTTCCAGGTGATCATGCCCCGGGCGTGTTAGCGCAATCCGTCGGAGGTGGCGGCGGTAATGCGGGTCACGCAGTCGCTGCTGCAAGTACTGAATTGATTGGGGTGTCGGTAGATTTAACCTTTGGGGGTTCTGGCGGCGCCGGCGGCAACGGTCAAAGCGTTGATGTTGACGTGGCGTCAAGCAGCTCAATTGTGACTGGCGGGCGGTCTGCCGGTGGTATCGTTGCTCAGTCCATCGGCGGTGGAGGCGGCAACGGTGGTGCCGTCACGTCCCATGCAGAAGGAGGAGGTATCGCCACAGCTGCGATTACCGTCGGTATAGGTGGCAAAGGGGGAGCTGGTGGAGCTGGTGGGCCCGTGAAGGTCGACAATTCGGGTTCCGTAACCACATATAGCGCACTGTCTGCTGGCATCACTGCTCAATCTATTAGTGGTGGGGGTGGAAACGGTGCACATATCGTCGATTTTGCCAGAGAAGTTGCACCCCTCAGCGTAAACCTCGGGGTCAATATCGGTGGTGAAGGCGGTAATGGGAATGCGGGGGGTGCTGCAAGCAGTACCTTACATTCAGGCGGTTCTGTCACCACTTATGGCGATCATTCAATTGGTATGATCATGCAATCTATCGGCGGCACCGGTGGTAACGGTGGTTCGGTGCACAGCTATTCCAAATTGACTGGAGGAGGCACAATAGACGGGGGCACTGCCGAGAATGAAAGTGGTTTGTCGGCGAGTGCCACTGTTGGAATTGGCGGTAAGGGGAATACGGGAGGTCACGGCGGGGCTGTAACCTCTATTCTTTCTGGTGACTTGACGACATACGGGGCTAGCGCCGACGGTGTTTCGTTGCAGTCTATAGGCGGTGGCGGCGGCAATGGCGGCCATGTCTATGCCTACACGCAAAACGCAAACCTAGAATCAACAGCATCATCTAGCGATAAATTGGAAAGTTCAGCACTTTCAGCAACAGTCAATATAGGTGGTGGCGGAGGCGCAGCTGCCAACGGTGGCACAGTTACTTTCAATGTAGACGGGGGTACAGTCTCCACTAACCAAGTGATGTCTTCAGGTATTAAGTTGCAGTCAATCGGTGGTGGTGGTGGTAACGGCGGCGCAACCAATAGCCTTTCCTCGACCGGTTCAATCCCGACAGACCCCAGTGTTCTTGCTACACGATATGCTACATTCCTGCCAGGCGCAGAACAAGTGGCCAAGGGAAATCTAGATGTTACTCTCAATATTGGCGGAACAGGCGGTGCCGGAGGGTCGGGTGGGAACGTCTTTTCAAATCTTGATGGAGGTTCGGTCCATACGAAAGGCGCGCAATCTTATGGCTTGCATGCCCAGTCCATTGGAGGCGGCGGTGGTGCCGGCGGCCATGCCGTAGCGAATGGCTTTGTTGGTATTGGGACCTATAATTTTACAGCCAACATTGGCGGCAGTGGTGGGACAGGATCAAATGGTGACGTGGTTACAATAGCGCGTGCCGCAGACGCTGAACGAACGTCGATTACAACCCAAGGGCTGCAATCATATGGTATTTTTGCCCAGTCCATTGGTGGCGGTGGTGGCGTCGGCGGTGCCGCACATATTGATCTGACAGATGCCGCAGGCGAGCTCTCAAATTTTTCCCTCGGATTTACACTAGGTGGCAGCGGCGGGAATGCCGCGGATCAATCCTCTGATAACATCGGCGGCGGTATAGAAGTTCAAGGCGCGACTATAACCACCTCGGGGCAGCAGGCTCATGGAATTCTCGCACACTCAGTTGGCGGTGGCGGTGGTGCGGGGCATTCATCCTCCTCATCGGGTGATCATGGGCTGGATCTGGGTGGCAAGGGTGGCTCGGGGCATGGCGGTGGCCTTGTGAACATTCATGATGTCTCAGTTACAACCAGCGGTGCTTTGTCAGCCGGCATCGTAGCTCAGTCAATTGGAGGCGGAGGCGGTGTCGCTGGCCTGACGGATTTGCATGGTCACCTAAACAGTGCAGCGGCCAACAGCATTGAAACGCGTTTCAACCTGAACATGCATGGTTCATCAGGTGATGGTGGCCAAGTCTATCTTGGTTGCCTTGCGGGCGTCACCACTGGCCACTGTGACACAACAGTGAACACAACAGGCGCTACATCGCACGGAATTTTGGCTCAGTCGTTTGGTGGCGGCGGAAGCACAACGTTTTTGAATTCTGGCGGAACAAATGCCAATACCTACCTTGTCGAGGCTGGTTCTGGGTTTGGTGGCTCAAGCATGGGGGTTATTTTTACAGATCAGCTTGATAGCACCTTTAATATCAAGACATCAGGCAACGGCTCAATTGGAATCATTGCACAGGCAATTGATGGCCGCGGCGGTGCAGTAATAACCGATTCCTCAACCAGTACTGTCAAAATGGATAGTTCATTAGATGGCACAGACGCCCATACAAATGCTGGATTTACAATGCATTTAAGTGGGTCCGTTAATACATCTGGCGATTACGCCCACGGCATATTTGCCCAATCTCGCACATCAGCCTTCACCGTATTTGGCAGCAACGGATATAACGTTTTCGCGGGTACTGAGGGTTCGGGCGGATCCGGCTATTACAACAACGCGTCAAACAGCTTTTACCTAGGCAGCACTGGTAGTGTTCAGACAAGCGGTGCTCATGCGCATGGCATCGTTTTGGATACCTCTTCCAACCTTTTCGCAGCCGGAACGTCCACAGCAAGAAGTAAGTTTCGGGCGCAAGACATTTGGGTGGATGGGACTGTGTCAGTCGACGGGACCGGAAGCTGGGGCATATATTCTAACAATGTCTCGAATACCCAAAACTCAGCACAATTTTCAACCTGGTTTACGCTTGGCAGTGCAGGGAAAATCAATGCCGGAGCGCAATCAGCAGGCGGTATTTTTATTCATGATCCTATGGGCACTGTGAGCGTTGATTTAAACGGCCTAATCAATGCCAAAGACATTATCGCCCTTTCTGTAACCGGCCATGATAACTGGGTTTCTGTGGGAGACCGTACTTTAAAACCTGACCAATTTGGAACGCCACCTTCCCAGACCTATTCTGGTAATATTGTTCTGATAAGCTCAGGCGGAACCAACACCATTGACACTGGTGTTTACACAAATATTTTAGGATCAATCACATCTGTCACAAATGGTGGCACCAGTAAAATAAATGTTGGAAATTACCTCGCCTATGATGCCGGACCCGCCATCCGTATCGAAGAATTAAGCAATAGCAACTCAACGATAACGTTTAATCGGATAGATGGTGATGTTACGGGTGCCTATGCGCTTTCCTCTGGTGCTCCTGAATATACTGCTAGCCTCAATAACCAAGGTAGCTTGACCGGATCAATTGACGGCCCCTTCGATTATATAATGTCGTCAGCTACCTCCCACACTTTGGAGGTTGATGCAGCAAAAAGCGCGGGTGACTCTATTAAGGCATCAACTTTTAAGTTCAATAAGCCAGCAAATGATCTAGGCAACCCTGAAATCCTCATGACCCTGACAAGCCTGCCAACGCCAGAATTCAAACCGTATGAAGTGTTGGTCATGTTTGATGGTGCGAATTCCCCCCAAACAGTTGACGGCTACTTTCTAACGAATGGTGGAGCTGTGGCCAATTATGTTTTGGACGGTGGGCTCAATAGTGAAGGACATTATGTTGTTAACCTAAATGATATTCAGATTGACCTAAACCCAACAGGGCTGAGCACCAAGCTAGCCGGTACTGCCAAAAAAGCTAACTTATTAGTGCAAAATATTCGTAGCGGAACGACGTCATTTGAATCAATTGGAGGTGCTTTGGAATCAAGCCTTCTTACAGCCATTAATGCCAACGAAGGGACTAATGGTGGCTTTGCTAATCTGGAGACGGAGCTAAATAATATCGCTGGTTCAGAAAATGATCGCGACCTTTTGAGCACTGCAGTGGCAGCTCGTAGCACAGCGGATCAACTTAACAGCTGCGGCGGTGATGTGCTGGCATCCATTAATCCTGTAAGCCAAGGTGAGTGCGCTTGGGGGCTAATGTCCTTTTCTAATGTAGAGCTAGATAGCAAGAACCATGTTGAAGATATCATCAGTTATTATGTTGGTCGTCAGACCGAATTATCAGAAGATAGATACCTCGGTCTTACCTTTGGGTACGACAAGACTGATGTTACCCGGGTTGCTGGTGCTAGTGATGGCGAACGCCTTAATATCGGTGCAGTCTATAAGCATATTGATGGCTCGTTTTTCGGCTCTCTAGCGCTAACAGGGCATTATGCCTGGTCTGATAACGTAAGAACGATAAGCAGCCCCGCTTTGGGTGTTTCTGAAGAGACTGCCTCGAAAAGGAAGAATGCTTCAATTTCAGCACGCCTCAGAGCGGGTTACCGACTCGAAACGACTTGGCTGGATATTACACCCAAGATTGATCTCGATTCTTTCCTTGTTCATCAAATTGGATATGAAGAAAGCGGAAGCGAACATCTTGATACATTCGTGGCAGCGACAACGAATGTTCTTTATGACTTGCACCCTAGAATTGCCGCTGGGAAGCACTTTGAACTTGGAGACCTGAATGTTCGTCTATTCGCCGAGTATGGTCGAAGGTTTGCTCTGAATGATTCCGAATTAAAGGCCGGATTTGCAGATGTAATTGGCGATCATTCAACTGTGACAGTTAGCCATGAACGCGAAAATAGTCTCACGACCTATGGACTTGGGACTATCGTTGATTTTAGCGACAAGCTCGAAGCCCGTTTAAGCTATGACCTCAGCGAAGGAGATGAAGAGAAGGTAGAACGATTTTCCGCTAAGCTGATCTATAAGTTCTAATTGTCCTTCGTCAGAAAAACATGGGATCAGACCATCGGCACCAGGATTTTCAGTAGACCGTGAGATCGATTCCTAATAGAAACTAGGGTGTTAAAAATACCGGGTCTGAGTGTGCGAGGAATCACAAAATCCTTTGCATGAAGTTATTAAATATTTAGTTCATTTTTATCTCTTTTACCTGAAGTAAGTGTCTTGGATCCAAGCGGGTTGTTCAGAGCCAGGATTGGGCGAAACAATATCAGTGACAAATCTATCTGGTCGTAAAACTAAAATCGCTTTTTCAGAGTTGGAAAAAAGATTAAGTTCTTTATGTTCATCTACGCCCTGTAAAGCTCGGTTGCTATCGGTAGAGACCGAAATCATTTTGGCTTCCAGTTTTTCGAGTGTTTTCTGATCACTTTTGTGCAATTCTTTTTCCACTTCGCAATTTAAACCAATGACACAGAACCCAGTGCCGATCAGCTCATCAAGTAAAATCTCATCCTCTCCCTCGTAATCATCACCTGTAACGTCTATAACAAGCCATGTCTCTTTGAATGCATCACCAATAAATTGAACACCTTGCTGTCTGTGTACTTTGCTACCACCTCCACTGCAGTCCACCACATATTGCGCTTGGCTATGCTCAGTTTCTTCAAGCTGACTTTGTGTGTTGAATTCGACACGGTTGTGAATCTGGTTAACTGCGATGACTTGGATCCCACGTCGTAACGAGTTTGATTCCTGACCAGCAATACCTTTGATCAGTGCGTGTTCGAGTTCAGGCTGGTAGTAGATGCCTCGACCTGAATAACCGAATAAAGGGGGTATTCGGCAATATGTACGAGGGTTTTTCTAGAGGAATTTTGATAGAGCACTGGCACATCCAGTTCCATAATTTCAGCGAGGTCCTCATAGCAACCTATGGTTTGTCAAACTCGTTGAGTCTCAGGATCGAATGCGATTGTTCAAGGTTCGGAGAATGGCTTTTCGCGTTTTTCCAAACCCATTGCGCTACTAACCGGATCGAGTGCAAAACGCTGACTAAGGAAGTTCTAGCGCTGGCGATGCGTTCACCTTCGTCCATGAATACAAAGCCATGGAATTTCACTGTTGTTTCAGGAGAACCCTTAGACCGCATCCGAGCCGGCAATACGGAACGTAATCTCGCAGGTGTGCCACATTCCCGAGAGTTTCGCATCGGCGCCGCTTATGTGGCATTTGCTTTTCTCGCCAGCCGTTGGCGTTTTCTTTTGCGCGCGATATAGGGCACAACAAAAAGGTAGACACCCGTTAACCACATAAAAAATAGAATGATCGCCGTCGGGAAAAAGAGCCACAATTTCACGCTGTCATGAAACCATGATCCGTCATGAATGGTTTCGATCAGATCGCTGCGTCGATAAGCCACCTGCAGAACGTCGGCGCTGGTGGTGTCTATTTGAATTTCCCAACGATTGTTGCTGCGAATTTTTAACATGCCGCGGTTAGGGCGCACGTCTAAGCGGTCAACGTCGCTCCAGTCTTCAATTTCAGCTTCTTTGACAGATCGTGCTGCGGCCAAAACTTCATCGAAAGATATTTGTGGTGGCAACTGCGCACCGCGCTGGGTTGCAGGCTGTATCCAGGCAACATCCTTCTTCAATTGCAAGACGATGCCGGTCCCGAAAATCACCAGTGCTGGCAACAATATAGCCAGTGATGCCCAGTAGTGGGTTTTACGGGTCAACACATTCCAGTTGATGTTCACGGTGGGTCTCCTACACCTAAATGCTTCAGGCAATAATCTTAATCTGGCACGCGTGAGAATATGGCAAGCAATTGCGTGTTTAGCAAATGGAAAATTGTGCCAGCCCTGATGCCATGCTAATTTCGAGTGACCAATAACTACTTTAAGACGATTTCTCATGAAGACTCTAACTTGTCGTTTAACCATGCTCTATCTCCTACTCTCCACGGCGGCTAGCTATGGCCAAAATTTCGATGGCATGGAATATCGGAATGTTGGTCCTGTGCGCGGAGGGCGGGTAACGGCAGTTGCCGGAACGGTTGCTGCCCCCTCAACATTTTATCTTGGTGCCTCAGGAGGTGGGATTTGGAAAACTGAGGATTACGGAACAAGTTGGAACAACGTGTCCGATGGCTACTTTGCCACGCCTTCAATCGGCGACATCGCCGTTGCCCAAAATGATGCCAACATCATTTATGTGGGCACAGGCTCTGATGGGCTGCGCAGCAACGTTATTGCAGGCAAGGGTGTGTATAAATCTATCGACGGGGGTGATACTTGGCAGCATATTGGGCTAGACGATACCGGTCATATCGGTGCGGTAGAAATCAATCCCAGCAATCACAACATTGTGTACGTTGCGGCTATCGGTCAAGCATTTAATTCGAACGATGAGAGGGGTTTGTACAAGACTCTTGACGGAGGACGAAACTGGGAGCAGGTGCTTTTTATATCGGATGAAATCGGAATTTCCGATGTGGAGATGCTACCAGGTAACCCTGAAATTTTGTTTGCTACTGCTTGGAAAGCTGAGCGCAAGCCTTGGACTATTATCAGTGGTGGTGAAAACGACGAAGGTGGTTTGTATAAGTCTGTAGACGGCGGCGCCAACTGGGAAAAGATAACGGCAGGCCTACCAACAGGTTTGATTGGCAAAATGGATTTGGCGGTGACACCAGCCAACTCCAGTATGGTCTATTTATTAGTGGAAGCGCCTGGAAAGGAAGGGGGCTTGTATAAATCGATCGACCAAGGACAAACGTTCGAACAAGTCTCTGATAATCCCGCTCTCATCACGCGGCCTTTTTACTATACAAACATAGATGTGGATCCACAAAACCCTGACAAAGTGTATTCCATGGCAACCGGCAATTACGTTTCCAATGACGGCGGGGTGAGCTGGGATCGGCTTGCAACACCTCATGGTGATAATCATGATATGTGGATAAACCCGAACAATCCTGACCTTTACATTCAGGCAAACGATGGCGGCGCGAATGTCACCCACAACGGCGGTCAAACCTGGTCTACCCAATTTAATCAACCCACTGCTGAGCTCTATCAGGTAGAAGTGGATGATCAATACCCTTACTGGCTTTATGCGGGTATGCAAGACAATGGGACAACCCTTGCTGTACCAAGTGTGGCACCGTTTGGTGCTCAGCATTCTAATCGTTGGATTGTAGACAGCGGTGGCTGTGAAACCGGCCCAGCTTTGCCTAAGCCCGGAAACCACAACATTGTTTACGCCAACTGCAAGGGCCGTTTCGGGGTTTACGACAAACGCTTAGGCACAGAGAAAGGCTACTATGTGGGCGCGTCAAATATGTATGGCCGGAACCCTGCAGATTTGCGCTATAGATTTCAACGGGTTTCTCCGATTCACGTGTCGCCTCATGATCCTAGCGTGATCTATCACACGTCACAATATGTGCATCGCACCACCGATGAGGGGCTAACGTGGGAAACGATTTCGCCTGACTTAACGGCGTTTGAACCTGAGCGACAAGTGATCTCTGGCGCACCAATAACACGGGACATCACAGGAGAAGAATTCTACAGCACGATTTATTCAATCCGCGAATCCACCGTTCAGGCGGGTGTTATCTGGGTAGGCTCAAATGACGGCCCGGTTCATGTAACTCGCGATAACGGCGCAAGCTGGCAAGACGTCACCCCAAGGCGATTACCGTCCGGCGGCAGGGTCGATGCAGTTGAGCCTTCGCCCCATGATCCAGCGAAGGCTTACATCGCGGTGCTTCGTTATCAGTTTGGTGATTGGAAGCCCTATATCTATCGTACCGATAATTTTGGCAGAAATTGGGACTTGCTAACCAACGGCAATGGTATTCCTGAGGACTATCCAACTCGGGTTGTCAGGGAAGACCCAAACAAGGAAGGCGTGCTGTATGCCGGCACTGAATATGGAATCTTTGTGTCGTTAGATGATGGTGACACTTGGCACGATTTTCAGCAGAACTTACCAGTAACGCCTGTCACAGACATTAAAGTGTTTCGTGGTGATCTGGCGATTAGTACCATGGGTCGGTCATTTTGGGTGCTGGACAACATCACTACTCTGCAACAGGATGCCATTAAAGCTCTGGACAGCGAACCTGTTCTATTCGACCCCAAAACCACCATTCGCTATCGACGTCCTCGGGGAATGCCAAACACTGACATGCTTGATTACCCGCAGCCTGCAGTAGTGATTGATTACTACTTGCCGGAAGATTTTGATGGTCGTCTGACTATGGAAATTCTTGATGCATCGGGTAGTGTGGTCAACCGTTTTAGTAATGAAGACGATGCTTCATCAGAGGAGCCGGCTGAGCAAGCCATCACTGACATGGGCACGAATCAAACTGTGTTTTTGGTGGATGATTCGTTGGCATCGGATTCCGGTCTGAATCGTTTTCGGTGGACCATGCGCCATTTTGGCGCTTGGCACGAAAATGAAGAGCGCCGCTATCAAAACGGACCAATCGTAAAACCAGGAGCTTATACGGTGCGGCTCTCGGCTGGTGACAATATTATGGAACAGTCGTTTGATTTGCGGGTTGATCCACGAGTGCTTGAGGGTGGTACAAGCTTGGCTGACATCTCAGAGCAAGTTGAAATGGAGCTAGAGATTGTAAGCCTGCTGTCTCGCGCTCGATTAATGGAAGACAACTTAAGCAAGGAAAAAGAAGAATTAGAAGAGCAAGACAATGGCTCACTGAGCGAACAGCAGCAGGAGCGATTGGATCAGGTTGACGCGGTGCTGGGGCAATTGCAGACTGCAGAAGGTATCTACATGCCGCCAATGCTGACGGCTCAAATCAGCTACCTCTATAACATGATCAGCGCTGCAGATCAGGCACCAGGGCAGGAAGCCGAGATGCGCCTTGCCGAGCTACGTCAACAGTTTGAGACTCTAATGGAAGAGAGCGCCGCTGCGGCAGATTGATTGTAGGGCTCGTAGTTGAATGCTTGTAGTTGAAAGCGTGTAGGTCATTGATCGTAGTTCATTGAGTTTAGTTCAGTATGTGTAATTCAATTCGTGTAGTTGAATTTTTGTAGCTGAATACTTGGAGCTGAAAGAAAGGGGGCAGGGATTTAAACTGCCCCTTGTCTATTTTATTTTCGCAAGAAGTAATGCGTTGACTCGCTGGTTAGCGGTAATGAAACCCTATGTTAAATTCTCGCCCGATGGCTAGTGTGCTGAGGGCATCGGCAGACGCAAAATAATGCTCATCAAAGAGGTTTTCGACTCCCGCCTTAAAACGCCAATGGCTATTGAGTGCAATGCTAAAACTCAGCGCGCCGATGTTTGCGGAATTCAAGGCCATTTCTGTCGCACCAAAAGAGTGTTCGCTCTGCCTGTGCCGCAGACTTAAATTTAATGACCATGTCGACGTTTCATAGAAGGCGTCGAACTGATGCCGATTAGGAGGAATATCAATCAGCGCGTTGCCTTGAGCATCCTCACCTGCTATTCCTTGCCCAGAGAGTTGGAGCCTCCATCGGCCCGCTGAGATTGATGAGGTGTCCGAAGCCAGCATCAATTGATATTGCCAGCCTTCAATGTCGCCGTTTGCCAAATTTCTAAAACTTAACGTCGTGTCATCAAGCACAATGCGCTCAATAAAATTGTCAACGTTTAAGCTGAAGCGATGGGCTTCGAAATTGATAAGTTTGTCTTTTATTTTGCTTTGATAGCGAAGGCCAATATCTAGTTCGGCTGAGTCTTCTGCTTGCAGTCCAGAGTTGCCAATAACACGGCCGCGCCCAGTTGTTCCGGAGAAGAGTCTTTCTGTAAGGCTGGCGAAACGGGTGCTCGTGCCGTAGCTCAGATCGATGTCCCAGTTGCCTAATGGTTTACGAAAGGTAAAAAAATAGGAACCTTTATTTTGCGATTTCGCCTCAGCTTGCCCATTTTTTTGTGTGAAGTAAGTCCATCGGGTTCCTGCATGAATAGAAAAGCCTTCAAAATCTCGATTGAGAGTGGCAAACAAAGCAGATTCGTTTTCTTCGCCATCGTTTAACGCTATCCGGGTGATGGGCTGCTGCAAAAAGGTAGAGTCTTCCTGTACGGCTTCGACGCCGCGGCGACCAAAATAATCTACGCCATACTGGCCGTTAAAGCTGCGTGTCTGCCATTTATCTTCCAGTGTAAAACCGATATCTAGTGAGCGATTTTCAACCTCGCTAACTAAAGAAGTCGGTCTGGTCTCTTTTGTTGTAAGGTCTTGGTAATGGGCATAAACCCGCGCTGACCAATCTCCTTCACCGCTGAGTTTGAGCTGGCTCAATAGGTGGTTTTCTTCAGGGTAAAGGATAGTTCTTTCCTGCGGGAATTGAGAATTGTCCTTGCCAATATCTTCACCTCTACTGCCTAGAAGCTGCCAATTCAACCGGTAATCTCCAGCGATGATCTCTTGGCTATAGTAGCCAGATAACTGGGTAAACCGATCGTGCTTGGTCATGCCTTGCGCCGTTGTGCCATCCTCTCTTGACCGCAGCGCAAAGCCAGTTGAATAATTTTCTGAGCCTGATCCTAAAGCGAGGTTTCGCTCATTGCCGTTGCTGGAGTAGCCAGTACTGAGCCAAGATGATGAATCTTCCCGTGTTAGCAACTGCAGCACTCCCGCTAGCGCACCGCTGCCGTAATAGGTGCTGGCGGGTCCTTGAATCACCTCAACGCCGCTTAACAAGAGAGGGTCGATAAATGAAGCGGAGACGCCAGCTCGGCGTTCGGAGGTGAGGCGCATGCCGTTAAGGTTACTTTGCACGCGCTGTTTCGCAAGGCCGCGAATATTGAGAGTTTGAAATAGGCCAGGTTGACCATTAAGAGACACACCGGGCTGTAATGCTAGCGCTTCGGCAATGGAACCATTAGCCGTGGCTAGGTCGCCGAACTTTACAAATTCACTGATTAGGGTTTCCCCTTGCCGGTGACGGCTTGCCGCAACGCTGATCGATTCGATCACGGTTTTATCGTTGTTAATAATTGCACCACTACCCGCGCCATTTGCATCAGCGGCTCGCTCTTGAGCAAAGCTAGATCCTGCCGAGGCTATGCAGAGTGTTAACGCGCAGCGAGTAAGTCGATAAGAGTATGGCAAAGCAGAATTCGTCCAAGGTACAGCGGTCGCCATGCTATCAGATTGCAACCCATGCAGCATTAGCGCAGAATGACAGCGCCTCAAAATTTAGAACAATCAGGAGTTCTCATGAATCCGAAATGCTGCTGCTCTCACCTTGTCCGCGTCATTCAATCCATTCGCTTAGCCTTGCCATGGTCGAGGCTTAAGCTGTTGGCGATTGCCCTGTTGTCAGTTCTAACTTCGCTCCAGCAGTCGGCCTTCGCGCAAGAAAGTCGATTCGACGGCTTGGAGTATCGCTCAATTGGTCCCTTTCGCGGTGGCAGATCAGCGGCAGTCACAGGAGTACCAGGCGAGAACAATCTGTATTACATGGGCGCCACCGGCGGCGGCGTTTGGCAAACCCGTGATGGCGGAGCGAATTGGAATAATATTTCTGACGGCTATTTCGGCGGTTCCATCGGCTCAATAGCGGTAAGTGAATGGGATCCAAACGTCATTTATGTGGGCGGCGGTGAAGTTACTGTGCGCGGCAATGTTTCTCACGGTAGCGGTATGTGGAAGTCCACCGATACTGGCAAGACTTGGGAGTCTGTCGGGCTTACTGACAGTCATCATATTCCTCGAGTGCGCATTCATCCGCGCGACCCCGAGTTAGTCTATGCAGCTGTCATGGGTCATCTGCACGGCCCTAGCGAAGAGCGCGGCGTTTTTCGCAGCAAGGATGGCGGGGACACTTGGGAAAAAATCCTCTACGTTGATGATGAAGTCGGCGCTGTGGATCTTATTATGGATCCAAACAACCCTAGGATTCTCTACGCCAGCTCATGGCGCATTTTTCGCACGCCTTATACGCTCTCTAGTGGCGGCGATGGATCGGCACTTTGGAAGAGCACTGATGGCGGTGACACCTGGGTGAACTTATCAGAAAAAGAAGGCATGCCAGAAGGCGCCCTTGGCATCATTGGAGTCACTGTCTCCCCAGCCAACTCCGAGCGAGTATGGGCAATCATTGAAAATGAAAACGGCGGTGTGTTTCGTTCAGACGATGGTGGCGAGACCTGGGCCAAAACTAATGAAGACAGAAGTCTGCGCCAACGAGCGTGGTATTACACGCGCATCTATGCTGATAGCCAGGATGAAAACCGGGTCTACGTTCTTAATGTGGGCTTCTATACCTCCAGCGATGGGGGCACAACGTTTGAGAGAGTGCCAACTCAACCACCCCATGGTGATCACCATGATCTGTGGATCGCACCAGAGGACGGCACTCGCATGGTGGTGGCCGATGATGGCGGAGGCCAGGTTAGTTTTGATCGGGGTAACTCGTGGTCTACCTATTTTAACCAACCCACCGCGCAGTTTTATCGGGTGACCACTGACAACCATTTCCCTTATCGTATCTATGGCGCACAGCAAGACAATTCAACCGTGCGTATTCTGCATCGCTCTGATGGCAACAGCATAGGCGAACGAGATTGGGAGCCGTCAGCGGGAGGCGAAAGCGGACACCTGGCACCTCATCCTGAGAATCCAGATATTGTTTACGGAGGTTCTTACGGTGGTTTGCTGGAAAGGCTCAATCATGACACCAATGAATCTCGCATGGTTGATGTGTGGCCAGATAATCCTATGGGCTACGGCGCCATAGATATTCGTTATCGGTTCCAGTGGAATTTTCCTATTTTGATTTCACCCCACGATCCCGATGTGATCTATGCGGCCGCTCAAATGTTGTTTCGCACCAATAACGAAGGTCAGAGCTGGCAGCAAATCAGTCCGGACCTTACGCGCAATGACCCGAGCACCATGGGCAAGTCTGGCGGACCTATTACTAAAGATGACACCTCGGTAGAATATTACGGCACCATTTTTGCTATCGCTGAATCCCAGCACGAAGCAGGTGTTATCTGGGCCGGCAGTGATGACGGTCTAGTTCACATCACTCGGGATGATGGCGAGACTTGGACCGATGTGACTCCTCGAGGCATACCTGAGTGGATGATGATTAACAGCATCGAAATTAATCCCTTCAACCCCGCAGGCGCCTACATCGCTGGCACGCGGTACAAGTCAGATGATTTTAACCCCTACCTCTACAAGACTGATGACTATGGCCAGAGCTGGGAGCGAATCACTGATGGGATAGATGATGATCATTTTACCCGCGTTGTGCGAGCAGATCCGAAGCGAGAAGGCCTGCTGTATGCAGGGACAGAACTGGGCATGTACGTCTCGTTTAATGACGGTGAAGACTGGGAAGCTTTTCAACTAAACCTTCCTATCACCCCAATCACTGACTTGACCATTAAAAATGATGACCTGATTGTAGCCACTCAAGGGCGATCATTCTGGTTACTGGATGACCTGACACCTTTGTATCAAATTGCGAGCGATTGGGAAGAAACTGAAATTGAAGTCTTTGCTCCACGCCCTTCTTATCGAATGGGTGGTTCCGCATCCGATGATCCCGGTAATGCGGGTCACAACCTGCCCAACGGTGTGATCGTGCAATACTACATGGCGCAGGGGATGCCTGAACCGGTGGCAGATTCGGATGATGGTGAAGAAGCAAGCGAAGATGAGCCTGATAATAGTCAGCCTGTGTTGAGTTTGGAATTCTTGACCGCAGACGGTGAAAGCATTCGCACGTTTACCAGCGACGCAGAAGAAGAAAGCGACAAAATTGAAGGTGCTGAAAAAGGATTTAATCAATTTGTCTGGAACATGCGCTATCCCAACGCTGAGGGCTTTGATGGGCTTATCATGTGGGCAGGTAATTTGACTGGTCCTAAGGTTGTGCCTGGCACTTATCAACTGAGAATGCGCTACGGTGACTACGATGAAACTCAAAATTTTGAGATTCTGCCTGATCCTAGAATCAGTGCCACTCAAGAAGATATGCAGGCACAATTTGATTTTCTGCTGACTACCAATGAGAAACTCACAGAAACCCATCAGGCGATAAAACGTATCCGTGAAATTAGAGATCAAATAGAGCTGGTAATTGATCCGTTGGAAGACCGAGCAGGTTACGATTCGTTGAAGGATCGCGCCGCCTTAATTAAGGAAGGTCTTAAGTCTGTCGAAGAAGCGCTTTACCAAACTCAGAATGAAAGTAATCAAGATCCTCTTAATTACCCCATTCGCCTAAACAATAAACTGGCCAGCGTTAACCGTCTCGTCAACAGAGGCAGTTATCGCCCAACCAATCAGTCTGTTGCGGTAAGAGATGAGCTGGTCACTGAGATAGATGCAGAACTCGAAAACCTGGCCCGAATCGTAGAGGATGAGCTGCCTCGGTTTAACAGCTTGGTGCGCGAGCAATTGATTCCGGCCGTGTGGTTGGATGAGGGCAGCGATGACCTATAGTCAAAACTGTTTTTACTAACGACTTTTAAAATAATGTGGGTCGGAGTTGAGTTACACTACTGTAATTCAACTCTGATTCTTTGATTGAATTTGGACTATCTTAAGACCACTAAATCATTGGCTACTACAACCAATGATACTGAACAGGGTTTCCGCCAGATTCATTTGGCTTTGAAGCATTTCCACTGAAGCCGATCACTGTAAACGTACTCGTCAAATTAAACTAAACATGAACCAATTAGCCACAAGCCGCCTAGGGAGTCACTCGATGAGTTTCACGCCATCCAACACCATTTTCGCCACTCGACATTGTAGAGCCTTTGCCACGTTGCTCCTGAGCCTCCTAGTGAGTCAACTCAGTTGGGCCCAAGATTCTGCGGACAGCGAAGTAAACCCGCTGGCTGGCTTGGCTCTGCGTAATATTGGGCCGGCATATCCTTCTGGCCGTATTACCGACTTTGCCTTTATAGGATCGGGCAGCCATCACTATATTGCCGCTACCGGTTCTGGCGGCGTTTGGGAAACCCGCAATCGTGGTACTACATGGACACCCATTTTTGATGACCAAGGCTCTTTTGCCATCGGGGTTGTTGAAGTCGCTGATAGTGACCAGAGCATAATCTGGGTGGGCAGTGGCGAGAACAATGCTCAACGATCAGTCGCTTATGGAGACGGAGTCTACAAGTCGGTTGATGGCGGTAAAACCTGGAAAAATATGGGACTGGAAGAGTCTGGCCACATAGGCCAAATCTGGATTCATCCAGCCAACGCCGATCACGTATTGGTCGCCGCTCAAGGCCCGCTATGGAATGCGGGAGGTGAACGTGGTCTCTATCGCACAGAGGATGGCGGTCAGTCTTGGGAGCAAATACTGGCTATTGATGAACACACGGGCATCAATGAATTTGTTGTGCATCCAAATAACCCTGACTTAATTCTCGCTTCAAGTTACCAACGTAGGCGCCACGTTTGGACATTGATTAATGGTGGACCCGGCTCAGGTATTCATCGCAGCGATGATGGCGGCGCAACTTGGACTAGAATCAACGCTGGCTTGCCAAAGGACAATATGGGCCGCATCGGTCTGACTATGGCTCTCTCTCAGCCTAATACTTTGTACAGCATTATCGAAGCTAATGATGAAGAAAAAGGATTTTATCGCTCAACAGATTTTGGCCAACACTGGGAGAAGCGCTCGGACCACCAAAGTTCAAGCCCCCAGTACTATAATGAAATAGTCGCCGACCCGAACAATGCTGATCGAGTTTACTCGCTCGATACCTACAGCGCAGTTTCCGAAGACGGCGGCAAAACGTTCAACGCACTATCCACCGCTCACCGTCATGTGGATGACCATGCACTTTGGATAGACCCAGAAAATACCGACCATTTGGTAATGGGCGGCGACGGGGGTGTTTACGAGAGTTGGGATCAGGGCCAACTTTGGGACCATGTGGATAATCTTCCAATTACTCAGTTCTATCGTATCCAACCGGATAACGACGAACCGTTCTACAATGTGTGCGGGGGGACTCAAGACAACAACTCCTTGTGCGCGCCGTCTCGAACTAGCGTGGTTCATGGCATTACCAATTCTGATTGGAAAATTATTCTGGGCGGCGATGGCTACAAGCCCCAGATAGACCCAGAAGATCCGAACATAATTTATACTCAATACCAATACGGAGGTTTGGCTCGATACGATCGCCGAACCCAGGAGCGACTTTACATCACTCCGACTCCTCCAGCCGGAGAGAACAACTACAAATGGAACTGGAACACACCGGTCCTTATCAGCCCACATAACCGAACACGCATTTATTACGCGGCTGAAAAAATATTTCAGTCTGATGATCGCGGTGACAGCTGGCGCATCATTAGCCCTGATCTCACTCGTCAGATAGACCGAAACGCGTTAGAAGTGATGGACCGTGTCTGGAGTGTAGATGCCATCGCGAAAAATGATTCTACGTCTATCTATGGCAGTGTGATCGGGCTAAGTGAAAGTCCACTGCAAGAGGGTTTAATTTTTGCGGGCACCGATGATGGCGTCATCAGCGTCACCGAAGATGGCGGCGAGAATTGGCGTTCGGTAGACTCCTTTCGAGGTGTGCCTGATATGTCCTTGGTGGAGGATATTATCGCCTCCCAGCATGATACAGATGTGGCTTATGCTGTATTCGATAATCACAAGCAAGGGGATTATAAGCCCTATCTCTATCGAACCATCGACCAAGGAAGAAGTTGGCGCAGCATTGCTGGCAACCTTCCCGAACGTGGATCGGTTCACACCATCGCCGAGGATCACGAGGATCCAAACCTACTTTTTGTCGGCACTGAGTTTGGATTATTCGTGAGCCAAGATGGTGGCGATAACTGGCATCAAATGAAGAGCAATTTTCCTACCATCGCTGTCCGTGATCTTGAGATTCAAAGAAGAGAAAGCGATCTGGTCGTTGGCACATTTGGACGCGGCGTTTACATACTCGATGATTATTCTCCTCTAAGAACGGCGCAAACAGAACTTAGTGAGTCAGAAGCCACTTTGTTTCCGGTTAAGGATGCCTGGCTTTATATAGAAGGTGACTATTGGGGAGGCTCAGGAGGTCCACAAGCCAACAACGGCGACAATTTTTTCTATGGAAAGAATCCCGAATACGGCGCGGTATTTACTTACTATTTGCGGGATGGACTAAAGACTCAAAAGGAAATGCGACGGGCTGCAGAGATTGAGGCTGAAAAAGAGGGAGACGATACGCCTTATCCAGAGTGGGAAGCGTTACGAGATGAGGACCGAGAGCCTGATCCAGAGATCATCCTAACTATTACTGATTCGAATGGTGATGTTATTCGCCGAGTAGAAGGTGTTTCCTCGAAAGGCTTGCATCGCATTAGCTGGGATATGCGATTGGATCGCCCCGATCCTGTTTCTTTGCAACCGCTTAGTGCTTCTTCTCGTGGGCGCTCCGTTGGTCCGTTGGCGTTGCCGGGTCAATATGCGGCGCAGCTTAGCAAAAAAGTGGGCGGTGAATTAACAAGCATGGGCGCGGCACAAACCTTTAGATTGAAAGCCATGCCCTTAAGTCCAGAAGCCACGGATGACAGAGTCGCGTTACAAGCGTTCCAGCAACAAACGAGTCAGTTGATTCGCGCCGCTACTGGTGCAACAAGATACGCGGGCGAGTTAACCGATAGGCTCCAGCATATTGAGGGCGCGCTTGATCGGATGACAGATTCAACTGCTGCCCAGCGCAGTGAAATTGTTTCGCTCGTAGATCGCTTGGCCAATGTTAGTGTAGCCCTTAATGGCGATCGCACTATCGGCAGTCGCAACGAACCGATTCCATTGTCTATCAATGGTCGATTGCGGACTATTCGTTCATCGAGCTGGAAATCTCAAGCACCGGTTGCCCGTGTGCATACTGAATCCTTCGAGATCGCAGAGAGCGAATTTGAAGAGGTGTTAAGCGAGCTTGAATCAATCGGAAACAGTTTAGAAAGACTGGAAGATCAATTGGATGAGCTCGGTGCGCCTTGGACCCCAGGACGTTTGCCGAGCTGGGATTCCAATCGATAAAATTTAGCTATAGCTGGTGTCGGAGTCATTGCTCCGGCACCAGAATTTACCATTCTCGTTGTGACTCTACGTTTCTCTCATCCTACTCCTTGTCTACTTTCAAGAATCATGTTGAGGGCTCAAATTTTTTTTGAGTATTTTCGTAACTTTTTAGAAAGCGGGTCGTCTCTATATATAAGGGTGCGCACCTGATCGAATAGTTCTTAAATGAAGATTTCAATCGTGGAGTATGAAGTATGAAAAATAAAATTTATTCAATCGCAGCGGCAATCGCATTCACAATTCCAGCTATCGCTAGCGCAGATACCGAAGTTAGTGAGAATGCAGAAAACCAACTAACGGTAAAATACAGCCCCTTAATCGCATCCACCGCCTCTGGTCGTGCAGAGATTGAGGCCCAAATCAAAAGGGCTGCGTCACAGCTTTGTGGGCCGCGCTCATTCAGAGAAGCGGGATCGTTGACTGAAATGAAGCGCAATAAGTCTTGCTATAACGCGGCTGTTAAAGACGGAATGAGTCAAATAAAAACATCTGATCTCGTCGCCGACAACAATGGCTAAGCGAAGGAGCAGAACGGGTTTAATCGAAATGTTGGCCTTCGTTCATAATTGCGGCCTCAATTATTATTGAGTGCCGCAATTGCTCATTATTGAATGCTTGTAAA
Source organism: Pseudohongiellaceae bacterium (assembly GCA_045106275.1). Lineage (GTDB taxonomy): Bacteria > Pseudomonadota > Gammaproteobacteria > Pseudomonadales > Pseudohongiellaceae > UBA9145. The sequence goes on from JBGCEK010000037.1 coordinate 32,835, forward strand.
ATGGTGTTGAACCTGAGATTTCTGATCGTGCATAGATCGTTCTAGTCCCACTTATCCTCCCCACAACATAGTTCTGTTGTTGCTCGCTCTATAGACAGCGGCTTTGCTTAATTGATGCGATATTGTTAACTTATTCGTACATTAAACCGTATAGTATCGCTGCACTAACACACAGCAAGTTAAGCTCACTATGGCATCTGAAAAAACCGGACATTGGCTGAATCGACATAATTACAATGTTCGAATTTGCCATTGGCTTAACGTCATTTGTTTTACCTACCTTTTACTCAGCGGCATCATGATGTTTCTGCAATTTCCAGAACTTTATTGGGGGGATGTGGGGTTCCGGGGTTATGAGGCAATATTCAAGCTCTCCAATTGGGGGCTCACTTGGGAAGAAGCCGATGCCCTAGGCAACCGGCAGTGGGGAAGAAACTATCACTTTCTTTTTGCTTGGGTGTTCCTTTTTAACAATCTCATTTATGTGGGATGGAATTTAAAAAACCGGCATTTTGCGAAACGCATGTGGCCTCGTCGGGATGAATTGCACAAAGACAATCTTAAAAAAGAACTAAGCCAGCATCTGCATCTGCGCGCCGCAAAAGGAGAAGCTGCCCGCAACTATAATGTATTTCAGAAAATTGCTTATCTAGTTGTGATTTTTATTCTGTTCCCTTTTATGGTTATCAGCGGAGTCGCGCAGATGCCCGCTTTTACTGCAATCTTACCGGAGTTAATCGATCTATTCGGTGGCCGACAGAGTGCGCGGACGCTGCACACAGTTTCGACTTTGTTATTGGTATTGTTTGTTGTTATTCACGTGTTTGAAGTTTTCGTTGCCGGAGCCATCAATCACATAAGAGGGATGATTACCGGGAAAATTTATCTGCCACCGGAGGAGAAATTATGAAGAAGAAAACTGAGGGCTTCTCTCGCAGAAAATTTATTGCCGGCGCTGGAGCATTGGGTGGCGCATTTCTTACCGGTTGTGACACGGAACTTTATACTCCACCAAAAATGCGTAGTGGCTTGATGGGTGTTAGCGATGTTTTAACGATGGCCTCGCAGAGAATACTAATGTCTGGCCAAGGCCTGGTGAAAGAATTTGATACAAGTGAGATCACTAAGGACTTTCCGGCGTGGGGCAGAACAAATCCGGAGGATGAACACTATCAACAACTGGCAAGGACGGGTTTCTCTGATTGGAATTTGTCTGTTGCAGGGCTAGTTAATCAGCCTTCTTCTTTTTCACTAGAAGACTTGAAACGTCTGCCTTCACGAACGCAGACAACAATGCACATTTGCGAACAGGGTTGGTCCGCTATTGCACAGTGGACCGGCGTTTCTCTCATGACGCTTCTTGAAGCTGCAGGCGGCATGAAGCAGGAAGCGCGCTATGTGGTGATAGACACTTATGATGGCTGGTATGATGCCTACGATATGTTTGATGTCGTTCATCCGCAAACAATACTCGCTTACGGTTTAAACGGAAAAGATGTGCCTCAGGGAAACGGTGCGCCAGTGAGGCTTCGAGTTGAAAGGCACTGCGGCTACCGGCACTTGAAGTTTTTGAAATCGGTGCAAGTAGTCGCATCCGTAGAAGAAATTGGTCGCGGTACTGGCGGGCTTTTATCGGACTATAACTGGCACTGGTATGCCGGTGCCTAACATAGTTAGTGCTTATCTAGTCGTTCATGTGTGCCAAGCATTTGTGTGCTAATGTGTTTAGCGTTCACCTGCATAGCTTGTCATAAAATATAAGATAGTCGATTAGGAGGAAATAATGAGAACTGTATTTACTGTGAGTGCCTTAGCACTGCTTTTAGCCGCTTGTTCCAGCGACAATGAGACCAGCTCTACAGCCCAAGTAAGCGCACCCAGTGTGGAAAGTGCGCCGGCGATTAGTGCAGAAATGCCGAGTACGACCCTAGAAGAGGTGATTGGTCATGAGCGTCGTAGCGAAAGTAGTGGCCGTGATGACTGGCGCCATCCTTTGGAGACTTTGTCCTTTTTTGGTGTGGAATCTGATATGACCGTTGCTGAAGTACTTCCAGGTGTCGGCGGTTGGTACACACAAATTTTAACACCTCTGACTTCACAAGAAGGCCGGATGATTGGACTCACTTATCCAGATGGTCTTTGGAGCCAAATGTTCGGCGCGTGGAATGAAGAAACGAAAGAGAATTTCGGTGCCAATATCGATAACATGGCTCGATACTTAAGTGTTGCAGGTGTTGAGAGTGCTCAACCGGTTGCTGGCTACACAATCGACAATATTCCAGCATCAGAGAATGGTCAGGCCGATGCGGTTCTTTTCTTCCGAGCGATGCACCATCTATTCCGATTTGACGAGCCACTCGTTGATACGGCGCTGGCAGAAGTCTATGATCTTGTGGCCCCTGGCGGTGTAGCGGGCGTAGTTCAACATCGTGCCCCAGAGGATTCTGAGGCTGGATTTGCTAGCGGCAATAATGGCTATTTAAAGCAAAGCGATGTGGTTGCTGCGTTCGAGAAAGCAGGTTTCGTTTTGGAAGAAGCCAGCGAGATAAATGCGAACCCTAATGATCCTGCAGATAGTTTGGTGTGGCGCCTGCCTCCTACCACAGGAGATAATCCTGCCACTCAAGCCATTGGCGAATCAGATCGCATGACATTGAGATTCAGAAAGCCTTCATAATTCTATTGCCAAGGCCGGAGTACTTTGACTTGCACTTTTGCAGCAAATTACTCTGGTCTCTTTCGAATATTCCAGAACCCGTAACCCATCACAATCGACGCTTAACCTCACCACTAACTACAATCCTGTTCGAGCATGCAACGATATTGGTGAACGGTGGATATAATCGAATGCCAGTGTAATCGAGTATCGGTGCAATCGAGTAAAAGTGCAATCGACCCATAACGAGTGTGGCGAGTGTTTTCATGATTTATAAAGAACGATTAGTCATTATTCATTCGTTTTACATCGTCAAAGCAAAAGCCAAATAGCCTTTGCTTTAAGTTTCGCAAGAAAAAAATGAGATTCGAGTCAATGACTCAAGCAGGCTGCAGATATTTCCGTAGCCAAGCTGAATCTGAATTTCTTAGCGATTTACGTACTCGGTGATGGGAGGTAATCCCAAGGTATCCGCCACCTGTCGTATATGCTTCATCGCTTCCTCTGTGGGGCCAGGGTAGTCACCGGCAATGGGGATGTTGCCAATATAGCCAATATCTTGGATACCTTCCGGCGAGCTGAAATAGGCACCAAACACTAGGCGTCTTATTCTACTGAAAAAGCGAGCAGGCAATTCAAACTCGTCGATCTCGAACTGTGAGCGATAGGCAATGTCCTCGATGATTTCAATTCGCTGTTCCGATGAGATGGCCACAAAACTGCTGTCGAACCTTCGCTGTGCCTCGTCATCTAGCCACTGTAGGCCATTGATTATTTGCACTCTATCCCGTTGCTGATTGGAATAGGGGGCGCTGACCCATTCGTCAATCACATCGGGTACGCCTACTTCGGAAGCAGACGGTCCTCTGTCATCAGCAGGACAAACAATATCGCCGAGCACCGCCACCTGATCTCTTTGCGTCTCACTTAATGTCAGTGGCCAAGGCACAGTGGGGTTTGAAATGATGGGGTCGGTGCCGTAGGTTGGCCCGGTTATGGTTTCCAATTCAATATCGGGCCAGTGTCCGGCTTTTGGGGTGCTAGATGCCTGATTGACTTCCGGCTCCGCGGTATCACATGCGACCGGAACTCCCCCGACCATGACCACTGTAGCCATTGTACCGATACGTTTAAGGCTTTCTCGGCGACTCATTTTTGGGTTGTAGATAGTGCTCATAATAGTCGTGCTCCAATCATGCGGTGAGTTGCTCAGCCAACTTTGTGGCGTTGCGCATAGCCAGTGTGAGAATAGTAATAGTGCAATTCTTGTGAGGGTTGGATACGAACACTCCACCATCCATGATGTAAAGATTTTCTACATCCCAAGCTTGCCCCCATTGGTTGCAGACAGACGTTGCTGGATCGTCGCCCATACGGGTGGTACCCACTTCATGAATGATCTGACCACCGGCTTCAATCGCGTCTTCGGCGGTGCGATCGGGATTGTTAACGATGCCTCCCATCGCCTCAATGATCTTTTTGCCCCACTCTAGTCCATGGGCTACTTGGTTGATTTCCTGCTCCGACCACTTCCAGTGAAATTTGAGCACTGGAATGCCCCATTGATCCACTGTTTCTTCATCGATTTCACAGTAGCAATCATCACTCACCAGCATTTCGCCACGAAGCGATAAACCAATGCGGGTGCCGTAGCTGGAACGGATCTCATCTTTAGCATCCTTGCCGAAGCCATCGACCCCTCCTGCAACACCCATGCCGGGGGAGCTGAACCGGGCGCCCACTTCAAAATGATAGCCGCGGCTGAAATTTAAGCTGCCGTCCTTCTGACCTTCGCGATCCCACCAGGGAATATAGAGATGATTACCGGTGTGGCCATCTTCATTGTATTTAGGGCGATCACGTAAGGCAGGGATATAGCCACTAATGCCTGCGCCGAGTGAATCCGTTAAATTGCGTCCGACCTGTCCACTGCTGTTTGCCAGACCATTGGGGAAGGCTTCGCTCTTGGAATTGAGTAACAGCCGTGCAGTCTCGCAGGCGCTGGCAGCTAATATGACGTGCTCTCCGTCGACCCTGACATCTGCTCGATTGGTTCGGTTTACAAAGGTGACACCGGAGGCCTTGCCGGCTTCATCTAGATGAACTTCTTTTACCATGGCGTCAGTGACGATCTTCAGGTTGCCGGTGTTCATTGCCCAGCGAAGGACTGAAGTTGTGGTTTGGAATGCCGCGCCAATTGAACAACCCCGCCCGCAAGGAGTAGCCCAGAAACAAGCCTCACGATCATCCTTTGGCTCAGTCAGTATGGCGCGACGCATGGGCACAGCGGGTATATCCAGCGACTCGCAGGCGGACTTCAACAATAGCTCCATCACCCGTGGTTTCGGTGGTGACAGCAGGACTCCATCACTGGAGCTGGGTGTGTCATCTAGGCCCGGATTGTCGCCGCAAACACCGACCAATTCTTCGCACTGGTCGTACCAGGGAGAGATTTCGTCATAGTCTACTGGCCAGTCCGTGCCGACACCGTCGGTGCTATAGGGTTTGAAATCCGCAGGCGTGAAGCGCGGCACCAGTCGTCCCCAGTGGTTGGTGCGGCCACCTAGCATTCGAGCACGCCACCACATAAAGCGACTGTCGGGTGCCTGGGTATAAGGTTCGCCTGGCACCTGCCAGCCCCCATCCACGGTGGCATCGTAATAGCCGAAATTTTTATCGGAGGTACTGACCCCTCTCAAAGGTGCCTCGTGACCTTGTTGAAACATGGGGGTTTCGCTAACAGGGTCGTAATCCCGGCCTGCTTCCAACAAGAGGACTTTAACGCCTGCCTGTGTGAGCACATGGGCTGCCATACCACCTCCGGCACCTGAGCCCACAATGATTACTTCGTATTCAAAACCTTCGAATGATGCCATTCTTTCGCTCCGCGCTTCTGGGTGTCGAAAATCGGCGAGTACTTGCCTTCAACGCCCGCTTCTACTTATTTGTGAGAAATAATATAGTAAACTCTGGTCTAAGTAATCCATTGGGGCTCATCGCTCAGTGGAGTTTCGCTATCTACTTCTTAGGAGACCGATGAATCATGAAGCAATCAAATTCTATACTGACCGCCGGGCTGCTCCTCAGTGCCATCATCACAACGGCAGATGCCGCTGAAATCAACCAATTAAGCGAAGCGGAAAAGGCCGAAGGCTGGCGCCTGCTGTTTGATGGGGAGTCAACCAGTGGGTGGAAGGGATATAAGCGAGACGATGCTCCCGGAACGTGGGAAGTGGTAGGTGGCGCCCTGTTCATGAACGGCGTTGATAGTGATCGTGACCGCGGTGACTTGCTGACTGACCAACAGTTTGAGGACTTTCATTTGAAACTGGAATGGAAGGTTTCCGAAGGAGGCAATTCAGGCATTTTCTACCGTGGCATTGAAGCGCCAGAATTAAATGTGATTTATAAGTCTGCGCCGGAGATGCAGGTGCTGGATAATGACCGCCACCCGGATGCAAAAAGGGGCGTAGATGGTAATCGAACTGCCGGGTCCTTATATGACCTAATCCCGCCTCGCGTTCAAAATACTCGGCCGGTTGGAGAATGGAATAGCGCGGAGATTCGCATCGAGAACGGGCAGGTACAGCACTACCAAAATGGCGAAAGAGTACTTGAGTTTCAACTGGGTACACAGGTCTGGCGAGAGCTGGTAGCGGGTAGCAAATTTCCGGGCCTGAACCCCACTTGGGTCGATGTTCCCACGCGGGGCTATATTGGTTTGCAAGACCACAACGACAATGTTTGGTATCGCAACATTAAAATTAAAGAGCTTTGATCTAAAGGGACGATGATTCAAGGAGACAAAGTACTTTGACTACGATCCCTACCTGCGGCGTTTCACCGTTTGCGTTGCTGTCGCAGCGTTTAGATTATTGATACGAGGGTTTTCAGTAGGCTGGGCGACTGATCAGTTATGCAAAGCAGCAAGCCAAAGCGGCAAAATCAGAGTGTGCTAAAAGCCGTATGATTGGGCTGGCCGGTACTACTGGTTTTTTGCGTTGACCCTTTTGATAATTCAATACATGTTGGCGCTCAATCGGAAAGATCGAGGAGTGTGACCGACCCAGCGCTTGAAAGCTCGAGTGAATGCACTCTGTTCCGAAAAACCTGTGAGGAAAGCGACTTCGGCGAGGCTGTATTCCGTATCACTTAACAGGCGCTGCGCTAGATCTTTCCTTGCCATATCGACAAGTCCCTGAAACGTGTGGCCCTCGATCGATAGTCGCCTCTGCAGCGTTCTTGCCCCAATGCCTAGTTCAGAAGCGATGAACGATAACGTGGGTATGCCCTCGCTAAGTACGTTCCCGATAGCGTTCCTAACTTGTTGATCCAATTTGGAATCATCAATCAATGCAGCAAGCGTCTGCTCTAAATGTCGATCAAAGAAGGTTGCAATGGTTTCATCGCCTAACTTGTTTGGGGTCTCGAGGCTCAGTTCACTCACCAACAGTGCATTGCGTCCACTTTCAAAATAGACTGGGCAACCAAAATGAGTTTCGTGAACTGATTGATCACCTCTCGGAGCATGTTTAAAGTAAACAGCCTGGGGGACGAATGCCTCCGTGCTTACTTCTTGGCAAATCGTCGTAACCGCTGACATACTTGCTTCGTTAGATAGCAGCATTCCAGGGTGATCGTTTCCAGCCTTTTCAAGGTTGAAGAAATACCCTTTTTCTTCATCCCGTTCAAGCGTGTAAGTTTCTGCGCTGCCTAACACCCGCCCATAGCGCTCGGATCTGACAAAAGAACCTCTCAGATTAGGAGCGGACTTCCACGCTAAGCCGAAAGCACTGTAATCATCGCAGCGCATGGCGGCGCCAACTCGCAGCGGCATCTCTAGGCCATTTGGGTCACGATCTATGAGAGTAGCGAAGAAGTCGTAATATTCAGACGCCGACACCATCCGAGTAGGGTCGACCGGGCCATCGGGGTCGAGCCTCAGATCTTTAAGCAAATCACCGGTTTCGACGCCCGGAGTCGCCTGCGCTAAGACTTTATAAACATATAGAGAGGTAATTTTATCCATGCGACAAGAATTATAGAGATAATTAGACGAAAGGCGTACAGATATACTGATAATCTCATTGTCAATTTGCCAGTTAGTCTCCCATGACTCAATCGAAAAATGTCAAAATTAAAAGCGCGACGAGTGGACTAGGCTACTATGCGAAGCAACTAGAGCATCAGCCCAACACGTTCACTGAGCCCCGGAAAATTGGCTTTCAAACAAAATGGTTTGGTTAATTATTATCCGCAGTAGGCTTGAGCCTTTTCGGTTTTTTCCTGAGTAAAACAAAAGCAAATATCAGTATAACAAGCGTACCAATTCCTGCGGGCAGAGCCATGCTGGAGATCACAGCCGGGGTATCTAAAAAGTCTGGATAGCCTGTTTGCCAAAACACCCAATCAGAACCAATTTGCGTAGCTATTGATGGATGGCCAGTTTCCAGCAATACAATACCATCATTAGTGCTGGGATTTATCCTCGCAGTGCTGTTAATTGCTGGGTCGTTACCACCGTCATGACCAAATACGAAATCACCTTCAGGCGTTGGGCTGTAGAGCATTGTGCCTAATCCCCATATGTCAGCACCGCTGGTTCTGCCATGTGGGATTCGCATACTTTCAACTGTCTCGCTGTTCAATACACCTTCAACATTTGACTCTGGAAACTGTGCCAGGGCGAATCTTGTGAGGTCCGCTGCGGAGGTTGCAAAGGCGGTGGCTGCGCTTGATGCATATTTATACACTGGGGCAGGGCCGCCATCATTGAAATAGGATCCGGCGTTGTTGTCTATGCTGCTTAGTATTTGATAAGTGGACCTGCGCATAGCAAGAGGGTCCAGAATTTCTTCTTGAACAAAATCTTCAAAAGGTGCACCGGATACTTCTTCGACTATCAACTCTAATATGAGATAACTTCCGCCTGAATAATTCCAACGACTGCCGGGCTGTTCTGTGACTGAAAGGCTTACCTTGTCGCCAGACGATGTGCGAGGATTATTCAAAGTTTGCTCTAGGCTTGGAAGGTTTTCATCTTCAAAGTAATCTCCAAACCCTAGGCCGTCGCTGAGACCGGCTGTGTGACTGAGAAGGTGGCGTATGCTCACAGTATCGGGTTCGAACTCACTGGGCGGAAATTGCCAGCGGGTCAAATACATCGCAGCGGGATCATCTAAGCCTAGTTTGTTGTCCTGGACAAGTTTCATCACGGCTGCCGCTGTAATCCACTTGCTTAGCGAGGCTGTACTAAATACTGTCTCTTGGTCGATTTCCTCTGCACCTACTGAGTAAAAGTCATCGGAAATTTTGCCATCTTCGATCAAAACCAAGGCGGAATTTCCACCACCGTTTTCTGACTCTAATAATGAAACTGCATGTTGAAAGAAAGCAGAGCTATCACCGGGGGTAACTACTGGCTTCATCCACCATCCATAAAATGCAGAGACAAAGACAAAGCCAAACCAAACCGCAATAAGAGATAATACCGTTAGGGTTCTCACAACTATTGATTTAATTTGCATTGTTTGTTCCTTTATTTCTAGGTGAAGAGTATCGGGCGAGTGTTAGGCTCATTTATTAAACCTGCCCGCTTGCAATGAGTGAGATGGCTGCCACTAAATAGAGCCCCGCCGTCAGAATAGAGCCCAAAGTACGGATGTGATTCAGCTTTGTCCACCGCACCCCATATTCGCTCCAATAACGTTCTGCGTCGCCTGATAGACAGTCTAGTTTGTCTAGGCGTTGGTTCATCGGAACATTGCCCTTCATAGTAATCAGAAATACGCACGGCACATAGATTAAAGCGGCAAGAACGATAACTACTCGGCTTGCTCCTTCAAATACGACTAGGCCATAGAGAGCAAAGAGGCTTGAGAATAAGGCAATTGATAGCAATGCGGCCACAAACTCTGTTCGTAACACCGTTCTGTTTATTTGCTGCATTGATTCAATGCCTGAAGAGGGTTTGGCTAGCATAAGTCCGCTCATTATAAATTCTGAGAAGGCTTTGAATACACCAGCCACTAGTGCACTCCACAGTCCCAGAAACAAACAGAAATAAAGTGTCCAGTGAAAAGTCATTGTTTTTCTCCTAACTAGCTGCTGATAATGCCGGGTTATCACGCGAATTGCCTATTGCTACCAGTGAAAGTCCACAAAGCGTTAACTCAATAGCGAGAGCGCTTAAAATTTCAATTTGCGGGATTCCGTCCAAGAAAATACTGAGTAATCTTCCGCCGGCATAGCTGCCGTAAACCATGGCCGAGAGGTAAAGTCCTCGTTCACGAAAATGCGGAACTACGGCACTATGAACAATCGTCAGTCCGCAAACAATAAGCATCCCACCAGGGGCTCTCAATTCTGAAAGCAGGCTGTTAGACAGCTCAGTCTGGAGCCCATAAGGGCTTAACATGCTAATGGGTTCTATGACGATGAAAACCCCGATGAGCACAGCGACCCAACCATTCAAGTGCAGTAAAGAGTTTATTAGTTTGTTCATGTTACTTTTCTCCATTGTCCTGAGGCCGCCACTTCCAAAGCATAGTCTCTGAAATCTTTGGGTTCCCTGCCTAGAGCTTCTTGCACACCATTGCAGAGCTGGCTATTGCGGCCGTCCAGAACAGTTGCAAACAGATAGTCCATCATCCATACCACTATTTCCGGTGCCCCAGATTGTTTTACGCCATGCACAAACTCTTCGTGTGTTAATGCGTGGAACACAATCTCCCGGCCAATTGCTGCGGACAAATCGTGGGCGATGTCTGCAAAGGTCATGAGTCTGGGTCCCGTCAATTCATAGACTTTAGCTTTGTGTCCTGGCTCAGTTAAAGCGGCGACAGCTACATCTGCAATGTCGTCAACATCGACAAATGGCTCTGCTATCTGGTCCGCAGGCAGAGCAATGACGCCTTGTTTAACCATATCTGCAAATGCACCCTCGGAGAAATTTTGGTTAAACCAGCTAGCTCTAACTACTGTCCAGTCAATACCGCTGTTTTGTACTATCCGTTCACAGGCCTGAGCCTCGGTTTCGCCACGGCCGGAAAGGATGACAAGGTGCTCAATATTTTGCCTTACGGCCTCTGACACAAAAGCACGAATAGTATCTGTGGCACCTGGAACTGCTAGGTCCGGTGTGTAGCTGATGTAAACCGATTTGACGGAGTTTAGTGCTGGCACCCAAGTGGATTCGTTATCCCAGTCGAAAAAGGGTGCGACAGACCGAGACCCGATTCGAGTAGTAACGCCTAGTGCTTGAAGCTTGTTGACAATACGTGAGCCTGTTTTGCCAGTTCCGCCAAGGACTAATACGGCATGATCCTGCGTGTGTGTTGTTCTTTCATTCTTCATGATTATTCCCTCTCGGTGAGTGTGTGATGAACTTGACGAGCATATTAGAGGGTTGTTAGTGCAAGAGATTGACCACTGCTGCCAAATCTTTGACCGAAGCTGCCACGTTTAATATTTACAGCCAGTTCGAGAGCATTGAGGCGATAGGGCTAGGAATTTGTCTTGGCCTTCGCTTAAATTTGCAATTCAGGGATCGCTCCACCGCTCATCTAAAATAACCGGCAAGTCGAGTGGAGGGGTTAGGTCGATGCACTAGCCCTAACTTGACCAACAAGAGTTGACCAATCCATTCCAAGTGCGGCGCATAACTCCATGGCTTCACACTTAGCCATTTTGAAGTCCTTACCCTCCACAGAAATGGTGACTGTCCCAGCCACTATGTAAGTCCAGATTGATTGATTGCCTCGGACAGTATGTTTGTATTCGCTTACAGCGCAGCGTATAACTCCATGGCTTCACCTTTAGCCAATAAAGATCACTAGGTTGTAGATCAATATTGCTTCCAAGAGAGTCTTGATTGTTAAACAGACCAACACTGTCTTCGCATAAGACTGAAACAGCAGACATGCCGGCGATGAGTGAGGCAATAGCCGCGACAGAACTCGGAAAGGATTACCAATTGCTGGCAGGTTATCAGCGGCTGGCTCGTATAACTCACGAATCAAGCACATTAGAATACAAGAAAAGGGGTTGATTGATGAATCCGCAGGAAACAAGGGCAAGTGCATCCGAAGGCGCTATTGTGAATGCTCCATCTCGGCGCCAGAAGTTCGGCAGGCGTTGGTCAGTATTATTATTGATGGTGGTTGCCATTGGTAGCGCGTACCTGTATTTCAACAACAGCTCTGAAACAAACGCTGATCAGCCACTGATTGCCACTGTATCAATCGGCAGCATCGAAAACACAATCTCTTCAGCGGGCACCTTGAAACCTAGCAACTATGTAGATGTCGGCGCGCAGGTATCAGGGCAACTAGAAAAACTGTTTGTGGAAGTTGGTGACTTTGTCGAGGAAGGTCAGCTACTGGCAGAGATTGACGCACGAACTCAAGAGAGCCGAGTAAAGGCGAGTAGGGCTGCAATAGAGGCCCAGGAAGCACAGATTGCATCGCGTGAGGCCTCTTTGGCACTAGCTAGAATTAATGTCGAACGCCAGAAGCAACTGAGTGAGCTTTCAGCAATAAGCCAGCTGGACTACGACACTGCGATTTCAAATCTGGCTATTGCAGAAGCAAACCTGACTCAACTGCAGAAACAGATTGCTCAGGCCCGTGCAAGTCTAGTGTCTGATGAAACAGAATTGGAATTTGCCCGTATCTATGCACCGATTGCCGGCACAGTAGTATCAATCGAAATGAACGAGGGCCGCACGCTTAACGCCAATCAGCAAGCACCGAACATTCTACGTTTGGCAAACTTATCAACAATGACAGTCGAGGCAGAAATTTCCGAAGCGGACATTGGTAATCTCGAGCCCGGCATGAGTATCTATTTTACGACACTTAGTGGAAATAGTAGACGCTGGCGCGGTGAGTTGCGGCAGATATTACCGACACCGGTGATAGAAAATAATGTCGTGCTTTATACCGGCCTTTTTGACGTGGATAACAGCGACGGCAGGCTTCTGCCAGAAATGACAGCACAGGTGTTTTTCGTGACTTCGGCTGCGCGGAATGTGCTGACCGTACCTGTTGCTGCATTGACTTACATAGAAAGAGAACAATCTGCAAGCTCACCCTTGCCAGCAGCACAATCCCAAGCTCGTGGGCCAAGGCCAAACCCTGGTGCGTTCGAGCAGCGTCAGCAACGAGGTGAACGACCCTCCGGAGCAACTGGCAGAAGACCAAACTCCAGGGCGGGTGGTCGAAATTCTAGTCCAAGAGGCGAAACTAGCGCGCGCTTTGCCATGGTTAGGGTCATCGGTGAGGACAAAATAGAAGAACAAAGACGCGTACAAGTTGGTATCACCAGTCGTGTAAGTGCCGAGATTGTGTCGGGGTTGGAAGAAGGAGAACAAGTTGTTGCTGGAATCGTGCAAGGAGCTATGCAGCAAGCGAATAACGCACAGGCAGGACAACGCGTTCGTAGATTTCCAGGTGGATTTTGATGAGCAAAGCAATCTTGGGGGATAGTGTATCCGGCAATGACACGCCGAGTTCAAGTGTGAGCGATTTTGCAGAGAGCTCACTTGCCACACCGATAATTGAGCTGCGTCAAATCACGCGGACTTTTGTCACAGGCGGCGGCGTTGAGGTTAAAGCGTTACGTGGCATAGATCTGAAGATCCACATGGGTGAATTCGTTGCCATTGTCGGACAGTCAGGCTCAGGCAAGTCGACCATGATGAATATTCTGGGCTGTCTGGATAAAGCCAGTAGTGGTACCTACCTTTTTGCAGGTCGCGATATCCGAGACTTTGGCCCCGACGATCTTGCGTGGCTGCGCCGCGAAGCTTTTGGGTTTGTGTTTCAAAGCTACAATTTACTAGCCAACGCTCATGCAGTTGAAAACGTCGAAGTTCCAGCGATCTATGCGGGCCTGTCACCGCAGGAGCGGCGGCTGAAATCCGAAGCCCTGTTAACTTCATTAGGTCTGGGCGATCGCATGGATCACCGTCCCAGCCAACTTTCAGGCGGGCAACAGCAACGGGTTTCCATCGCGCGGGCATTGATGAATGATGGCAATATCATTCTTGCCGATGAGCCTACAGGCGCATTGGATACACAGAGCGGTATTGAAGTCATGGCGCTATTGAAAGACCTTGCGCGTCAAGGGCACACGGTCATTCTGATTACTCACGATTCCTCGATAGCGGAACAGGCTGATCGCAAGGTAGTGTTTCAAGATGGATTAGTTATTGAAGACTCCGCCAAAAACGAATCAACACCTCCGGAGCACAACAGGGAAAAAATAAATTCCTTATTCATGAATCGCAAAATCACTTCGCCTTTGGCTGGCGTGGGTGAGGCGATCAGTATGGCTTGGCGTTCTTTGGCATCGAATCTGTTTCGCACTTTTCTTACCTTGCTGGGCATTGTTATAGGAGTTGCCTCAGTGGTTGCGATGCTTGCCATTGGCGAAGGCGCGAGTCAGCAGATCGTAGATAGAATCAGTGCGATAGGTACTAATATGCTGACTCTGCAAGCCGCCCGAATTCCTGGTCAGCGCAGACCAGCGCCTTCTACTCTTACCTTCGATGATGCTGATGCAATACTGGCAGGCATTCCAAACGTGACAGCTACTCTGCCAGAGTTGCAGGGTAGCTATACGGTGCGTTATGGCCGCCAGGATTATCAAACGACAGTCACGGCAACGGGGGAAGCCTTACCGGAAGTTCGTAACTGGCCGTTGGCGCAGGGCGTATTCTTCACCCGCCAAGACAGCGAGCGTTATACCTCTGTTGCTGTCTTAGGAGCGACCGTTGCCCAGGAGATGTTTCCGGATGGGAGCAATCCCCTTGGTGAATATGTTCTGATTCGTAATGTTCCGTTTCAGGTTATCGGTGTCCTCACCCGCAAGGGCTCCTCGGGGTTTGGTGGTAGTGATCAAGACGATGCGGTTTTTGTCCCCCTCAAAACTGGGGCACTGCGCTTGTTCGGACAGGTATTTGCACGTTCTATCACCGTGGCGATCGATGATCTGGAACAAATAACGGCGACGGAACAGAACCTGCGGGAATTTATGATTGCGCGCCATGGAGGCGAAGATTTTCGAATCTTTAACAGTGCCGAATTGCTCGATACAGTGTCTGCTTCGCAAGATACCATGACCATTCTATTGGGCTCGGTGGCGGCAATATCACTCTTGGTAGGCGGTATTGGTGTAATGAATATTATGCTCGTCTCTGTAACCGAGCGCACGCGTGAAATAGGAATTCGTATGGCTACAGGTGCACGACAATCTGACATTCTGGCACAGTTTCTATCGGAAGCGATCGTGGTATCGGGGGTTGGCGGGTTGATTGGTGTCGGGCTGGGGCTTGGCGCCGGCTTACTGCTTCAGCAATTTGATGTGGCGATTAAATTTACCTATTTACCTATAGTCCTAGCGTTCAGTAGTGCCGCAGCTACCGGGCTGGTATTTGGTTTTGCTCCAGCGCGAAAAGCAGCTCGAATGGATCCAGTGGTCGCACTAGCTAATGATTAGAAGGCAAATGGGGACAGCTTTGTTCTCAGGCTGGGCGTAGATGAAACCCAGAATGGGTGAGTCAATAATCCAAACAGCCTTGGGTTGATTAAGGCGTTAGACGTTTTCTCCTTCGAAGTAATTGGGCAACAGATATTCTTTAGAAACGGCGCTGTCCATGCGTCTGGCTTAATGCAAATAAGAGG
>JBGCEK010000038.1:0-11470 GCA_045106275.1 Pseudohongiellaceae bacterium
GTTTAGCCCGCCGCATCCCAATCAAATCTGGTGCGGTGATGTGACTTATATCTGAATAGGACATCGTTGGTCTTATCTTGCGATTGTTCTGGACCTTTACTCCAGGAAGCCGATTGGCTGGGCGCTATCAAACTCTCCAAACAGTGAGTTAACCTCTAAGGCACTGGCGATGGCTTATGAGTCCCGGGGTCGTCCAGAAGGCGTAATGTTCCATAGCGATCAGGGTAGTCATTACACAAGTCTGAAGTTCCGCCAAAAGGTCTGGCGTTTTCGAATGACACAGAGCATGAGCCGGCGAGGAAATTGTTGGGACAACTCGCCCATGGAGCGTTTTTTTAGAAGCTTAAAAACGGAATGGGTGCCAGAGATAGGTTACCCGTCCTTCACGCAAGCACAGAGATTAATCGTTAGTTACATGACTGGATACTATAGCCAAACAAGACCGCACCAACACATTGGCGGCAAGCCGCCAAACAAAATCGAGGAGTTGTATTGGAACTCCTCTAAATCAGTGGCCTAAATTAGTTGACCACTACAATGACAAGGTTCTAAAAGGGTATAAGCCCTCTTCCTCATTAAGTCCAAAAGTAACCTCTGGCTTTCCGGATGAATACCTGCATCTTCTCAATCGTAATACGGACCTAGCCAAAACATTTGAAAGCTTGCCGTTCGGTGTATCGAATACGGAAGTGTTAAGCGCTCCCGTTAGAAATATAGAACCGTCCATCATTCGCGCAATCGTTAACGCAGCTAGACAAGAAATGCGGCTGGATGTTGATTACGTCTCCGTAAACAACCCAAATGATGAAGGTAGGGTCATTGTTCCTCATACACTAGTTTTTACTGGCCTACGTTGGCATGTACGTGCTTGGTGCGAGAAGAACATGGATTATCGCGATTTTGTGCTTAGCAGATTTCGTGGATCTCCTGAAATACTGACCGACGCAGGGCTCGAACCAATTTGTTCCCCAGCGACCAGCTAACCTCCGCAGTGTCAAAACGTCGAATCTTCACTTTAGGCAATTCGCCAGTTTGCATTTTACGCTGCTGCTGATCCTGCAATGGGCTGAGGCGCTGCTCCATGCGAAAGTGCGCGATTCCAGCTTCCATAAATTCTTTGTCTTCGTGCTCGAAACCAAACTTTTTGTAGAAGCCCGGGGCGTGGCTTTGGGCATTGATGAAACATATACGGCTTGATAAGAGTTTACCTTGGAGATTCTTGCTTTTCACAGGCTGATTCAACTCTCCAGCGCCCTTTGCTAGCGCTAACTCGAACTTGTACTGTGTACGGTAATCAGGCGACTATAGTAAATATTTCTCCAATACCGAATGATTATTCCTAAACTCGACTCCAACTTACTAAATTAGTGGGATAGATAGTGGTGTCAGAAAATGCCCCATAGCGCGGACCGAGCCCTTGCAAAAGCTCTCGCCAGCGGCGATGAACGAGAATTTGATCGGTTTTTTACCGAGTATTTTGATCGACTTTTCCGCTTCGCCATCACTCGCCTGGAGGGTAATGAGCAGACAACACAAGATATCGTTCAAAATACCCTAATCGGCGCCATGCGAGGAATAGATGGTTACCGTGGAGATGCGTCAATGTTTACTTGGTTATGTCAAATTTGTAAAAACGAAATCAACGCCCACTTCCGCAAGTTGTCTCGATCCGTGCCGGTGGTACCAGAGGATGATGAGGCTATTCAAACGATTCTCAGCACGCTTCAATCAGATGTAACCAGTGACCCAGATATACAATTCCAAGGGTTACAACTTGCACGCCTGATTCAGGAAGCATTGGATCATTTACCCTCGAGCTACGGAAATGCTTTGGAATGGAAATATATAGAGGGCTTCTCAGTAGCAGAAATCGCACAAAAGCTTGAAATAACCGAACTGGCCGCACAATCCACTTTATCCCGGGCAAGAGAAGCTTTTAGAAACTTGCTGGTAAAACTAAGCCCACAAATTGCGGGACTTTCAACATGAACGATCAACGCAAACCAACTAATGTGAGTGAACAGCGAATTGCTGAGATATTAACGGCCATTGGTCCGCGCCCGAAAGCTTCTGAGGAAATGGCTGCAGAGGTGAAGGCCAATGTAAAAAAAATTTGGCACGAAGAGGTTGAGCAGCGCAAAAATCACAAAAATTACGGACGTTGGTTTGCCGCTGCCGCGAGTCTGGTGGTCGCAGTTTCTGCCATATTCTTTCTTCCGCAAAATGAGAACCCAGAGGTATTCGCCTCATTGATTCAGAACACTGGAATCATCGAATATCGAAACAAGACACAGCAATGGAGCTTGCTTTCTTCGGATCAGGCACTTTCCCCTGGCACCGAACTTCGCTCAGGCAACGCCAGCTACGGCTCGCTTGATTTGAGCAATGGCATGACACTTAGAATGGATCAAAACACCCGCTTGAGCTTCGAGGCATTAGATCGAATCTATCTTGCCACGGGCGGCATTTATGCGGAGTCTCATAGTGAGCTTGATGAGCAATCAATCACCATAGAAACCCAATGGGGCAGCGCAAGAGATATTGGCACTCGATTTGAAGTTCGCGCAGATGCTGATCAATGGCGAGTACAGGTTCGTGATGGCCTTGTGGTAGTGAATCAAAATACAATCACCAACACGCTTGCAGCAAATGAGCGTTTGGTTATAGACAAGAACGACCAGGTAACAAAAGAAACCGTGAGCGCTGCAGACCAGAGCTGGCATTGGACCCAACACGCACCTTCCCTATTCAATATGGAAGGCGCCAACTTGAAAGACTTTATCAACTGGTGGAGTCGCGAAACTGGACGTGTCGTTCACTTTAGAAACACCGAAGATTTGAGCTCCTCGGAAAAAACCATTCTGCATGGCTCACTCGAAGGCGTATCCGTAACAGACAGTTTGGAAGTTGTTTTAGCAACAACACGTTTCGAAATTATTGACTCAGATTCAAATCAGGTTATCTTGGCACGATCTTTATCTGACTGAGTTCATTGGTGATACGTTCACGCTGGCTCCTACGCGCTTTTTACACCTGTTTGTTTGTGTTCGCCAGCATTTGCATGAGCGCCAATGCTGGCGAAGCAAAAACTGTTTCCTTGTCTGAGTATTTAGACCTAGCGAACCAATCAGGTTTCAATATCATCTACTCTTCCGACCTTCTTTCATCCCGATATAAGGTCACTTTTGATCAGTCCATCACACCCACACTAACATCAGTTAAAAAGGCGCTTGCTGCTTATAGCCTATCATTACAACCTGTTGGTACTGATAATTTTGTAGTGATTAAACAGGCACCGAGCGAACAGCAGGCGCCGCGTCAAACACAGACCCTCCCACCACTTGAGGACGAATCAGCTAACAATCTTGAAGAAGTCATCGTCAGCTCAAGTCTGTACCGTCTTTATAGTGATGCCGGCTCGCTACGCAAAACACTCAATGCCGAAATCCTTTCCAGCCGAGCTGTCACAGCCAATGATGCAACTCGGCTTGTCAATCAACTACCAGGAAGTGCCAGCGTCGGAGTGTCAGCTCGACCCAGAGTGCGGGGTGGAAACGAAAATGAAACGCTGTTTCTGTTTGATGGAATCAGACTCTACAACCCATTCCATTTCAATCGATTCAACAGCCTCTTCTCCTCGTTTGATAATCGAATATTGTCATCGATTGACTTCTTCAGCGGCGGCTATCCAGTTTCTATCGGAGATCGCTCGAGTGCGGCGATGCTGATTAATACAAAAGACAGCAGTGAACTCGGTGATCGAAGAGAAATTGGCGCTGGACTCTACAACGTTTCCTATTTGCAAAATATTGATGCAGACGATCACAGCCTGTTGGTCAACGTAAGACGTAGTAATTTAGAACTGATTAACAGCTTAACCGACAATGATTTTGGCACGCCTTCTTTCAGTGACGCCTATATCAGGTACCGCCGCGAGCTAGCGGACGATACTTCTGGGGAAGTTAATCTGCTGTACTTTGGAGATGACATAGAAATAAATACCAGCGATCAAAGTGAAGAAACCGAATCTCACTATAGAAACGTCTATTTATGGGGGAAGCTAAAAAATACTTACGATGACAATACAACCCGAACATCTTGGTTTGGTGTGGCACAGAGTTTGAATGACCGAAGCGGATCACTTGATCATCTTCAAAAAGTCACGGCTACGATAAAAGACGATCAAACTTTCAGGTTCCTATACGCAGGGCAGAGCTTCGAACACATCACCCCTTTAAGGCTTTATTCTTTTGGTTGGGATTATCGTTTTCTTAAATCTGAGTACCAGTACCAAAGCGAACAAGTCGTGAATCCTGAATTCGCTTCTCTTAGTAATATCAATCGAGCACAGAATAATGCGTTACAAGTCGATGAAAGGGGGCATCAAGCAGCCGGTTACTTTTCAATCAAACAACAGTTAAGTCGTTCATTTCTTGTGGAAGTTGGCTTACGAGTCGATGCACAAGATTATGGAGGGCCACAGGAAGGCAAACAGAAAGACACACAGATAAGCCTACGTTCAGGACTCGTGTATCACCCGACGGACGCGCTGAGTTTTCGACTGAGTGCAGGTCGCTATTCACAGTCACAAGGTATACATGAACTCGACATTGCTGACCTTGAGACCCAGTTCCAAGCGCCGCAACACGCCAATCATTTCATTTTTGGAGTTGAATTCTCATGGTTTGAAAAAGATATCGACCTAAATCTTGATGCCTTTCGTAAAAGAGCCACCGACACGCGATCTTACTTTCAAAATTTAACCAACCCATATACGTTGATTCCTGAGCTTCAAGTAGACCGGTTCAAAATAGAACCAACGGGCTACGATGCAAACGGTGTGGAGTTATCTCTAAATGGGGTGGTGTTCGGAACCCAATGGTGGTTCAACTACAGCTACTCGTCAGCCAAAGATAAACTACCCGGAAAGAACATACGAAGAAGCTGGGATCAAGAGCGCACTGCCAATCTTGGATTTCACAAAGATATAGGTCACTGGGGCTGGAATCTAAGTTCGAGTTTCAACGAGGGCTGGTTAACAACCCCATTGCGCCAGACCTCAAATGGCATTGTCGCAGACGAACGCAACAGCGAACGCTTCGATCACTTTGTCTCAGTTAACATCAAAGGCACCAGACAATGGACAACTAAACGCGGAGATATTCGCCTCGAGATTGGTCTGACAAACTTACTCGACCGGGATAATCAGATTGGCGTCAACTACGAATTGATAACAGATGAAGCGGACAACGACGTCCTGGTTAACACACCTGAAAGGGGCCTACCAATGGCACCCTTTCTCGACTTTTACTGGTCTTTTTAAGTTTCAATACTTGATAGAAGCGCTAGAATTTCGCTTCGTCGTCCGGCATCAGCAATTTCTCGACCCGGTCGAGGGTTCGCTTGTAAAGCTTTAGCAAGATGCTGCTTAGCAGCGTCATACTCTTTTTGTTGGATTAAAAAATCCGCATAAAAATAATTAGAATCAATACCGGCTGGGTCAGTTTGCAAGGCTTTTTCTAGCAACTTCTTGGCCTTCTTGTCGTTGCCAAATGCAATCGGCCATCCTGGCACTTGATAATACAAAGCACCCAGCGATGTATAGGCACTGCCATTTAACGCAGAGTCATCAATTTCTAGAGCTTGCTCCAAAGCCATACGTGCTTGTTTAACCATTGATAAAGCGGTGAGTCCACCAGACTTTCCAGCATAAGTACTTTTAATAATGCCTTCCCAGACAAGCAATTCCGCGTTAGTGGGATCGGCCTTCGTCGCGTCTTCTGCACTTGCTATTAACGCTTCAAACTGAGCGCTCTGTAAATCGTCTTCCAATTCATAATTAGCGTGAGCCCAGCCCTGTTGCAATTCATCGAGCGTGTCTGCCAGCACTGGAGCACACAAAAGGGCAACTGCTAATAGTTTGAGGATAAAGTTCATTTCGTTGTCTCCAATTAGAAATAAGATTGAATCGTGGATAATTGTTTCGCTATTGCTCGGTCTACCAAAAATGGCGCACAAGCGTTAATTTTCGTTTGCAGATATTCGACAAGGCCAATTTGAGTACGCTTGCGATCAGTCAAGATGCTCTTAACGACTTGCCTCGCGACCAGATCAACCGAATCCGAAGTAACACCTAATGCATTGTTGAGTGCCATGACCGGATCGCTATTCATTTTTGTTTGCGTGGCCCTGGGCGAGACATACAAAACCGACAGGTTGGTAGAGGAAAACTCTCTATGCAGCGCTTCGGTAAAACCTTTTATTGCGAACTTTGAAGCACAATAGGTTGCGTAACCTGGGTATCCAATACTTCCAAAGGCGGAGCCTATGTTCACAATTTTAGACGTATCTGATTCCAATAGTGTTGGTAACAACGCTTGGGTTAACTCCATCGTGCAGATCACATTTGTTTGAATCAACGCAGCGATATCAGAGTCTTGAAACGGACCAAACAAATTGACACCGGCATTATTAATAAGAGCATCAATTTTTTTGGTTTTTGCGACATTGATTAGGTGCTGACGCTGTTCGAGAACATTAAGATCAGCTTCAACAAGTTCGCAAGGTACATCCTGTCTAGTTAGCGCTGCTGCTACATTATTAAGCGCAGCACGATCACGACCCTGTAAAATAAGCTCAACTCCGAGACTATTAAGTTGATGCGCGATCGCACTACCGATACCCCCAGACGCGCCTGTTAACAGCAGTTTCACTACGCGACTCTGGCTATCAGCAGTGCTTCATTGGGAATATCCCGATAAACGTCCCCATAAAGGCGATACATTCGATTGGCTACCTCGATGATCGCAGCTTGGTCATCAAGGTTCGTTACGCGGTTCATTGCTTGCTCAAAATAACTAATGTGATCTTGATCCAACTCTCCATGAGTCGTCAGATAAGTCATCGCGGTATCCGGCAGCGATAGCTCTTTCTGCACAATCTTAGCGACTTCTGACGCAAGCGAAGAGCTTGTGCCTTCTAAAACCAAAACCATTCCGAATACTCCGAAGGCATTGTGCACAGAGATATAGTCATACAAGTAAGAAATCATAGCTTGCGTTGAGCTCGGTGCGGGACCATTGGCAAAGCTCATCCGATCAAAACCGCATGCTTGAATATCATCAAGAATCCACTCTTCATGCCCCTGCTCTTCGGCCATGTACTCTGACAATGTATTAGACATCCAATGCTGGTCATCTCTTAAATTTTCTTGCGCCGAAGACAACAAGGAAACTGTGTGCTTAACATGATGGAACGCCTGATTTAGAAACGCTATATAGGTATTAAGATCGAAATTTCCCATAAGAACGTCACCAATAATGGGAGCTGATAAAAAGTACTGTTTATCGAATTCAGTTTGTTCAAGTAATTGTTCATAAAAAGGTTTAGTTGCCGACATTGTCGAGTCTCCTGGTTGCAGCTTCATAGTGTTGTTGTATTAGGGCGAAATACTCATCAATCACCGCCTGGCGTTTTAACCTGCCGTTTGCCGTCTGCAAAGATGGGCGAAGGGGCTCTTCTATCAGAATGAACTCATGAGCACGGGCATAATCGGGTAGCTCTTGATTGGCAGCAGTAATCGCTGCAAGCATTTGATCGGTAGAAATTGGAAAACGCGGCCAGATTAGTGCGAGGTTATGTCCTTGTGATTCTCCATAAACTAGAACCTGAGAAACCTCAGGGATCTGCCCTAGCGCCGCTTCCACCCATTCGGGGTTAACATTTCTGCCATAGGCTGTAATAAACACGTTCTTTTTCCTACCGGTAATGTATAAGTTGCCGTCTTCATCTATCGAGCCTATGTCGCCGGTTGAAAACCAGCCATCTGCACCAAGGGGCGCTTCTCCCAGGTATCCCTGCATCACGGTACCTTTCACAAGCACTTCTGAGTCTTTGGCAATCTTAATTTGGCTATGAGGCAAAGCTTTACCAACGGAGCCGAGTTTTCTTTTCCCTGGTCTGTTTAGGCTCACTACCGAGCTGCATTCTGATAGGCCATAACCCTCATATACCGGTAAGCCTAAAGATTCCGACTTTTCTAACAGCGACTTGCTAACGCGACCTCCACCAACCGCCATGAGCTTATAGTTAGACGGGTCAATGAGTTCAAACTCCGTCAACGAAGCAATCGCCATCAATAACTGAGGTACCAATATCATGCTATCGGCCTTATAGCGTGCACAGGTCTCCACAAATGCCTCGATGTTTAAAGATGCTCCGGCCAAACCCACCTGTGACATGCCTGGCAAACAAACCGAACTGCCATTGACTAATGGCGCGTAGAGACCAGCGATG
Source organism: Pseudohongiellaceae bacterium (assembly GCA_045106275.1). Taxonomy (GTDB): domain Bacteria; phylum Pseudomonadota; class Gammaproteobacteria; order Pseudomonadales; family Pseudohongiellaceae; genus UBA9145. Next base: position 8,296 of record JBGCEK010000038.1, read on the forward strand.
TTTTCCAATAGTGTAGCCAGTGGTAGAACGGATAGATGTTGACGTAAACCAAGACTGCTAAGTGCTTCGACGATACCTTTTGCTGTGGCGTCGATGGTTGAATGTTTGAGCACAACACCTTTCGGCTGCCCAGTACTACCAGAAGTAAAAGTCACCTTCGCGGCTTCGGTAATCTGAGTAGCGAACCTTCGGTAAAACTTCAAATGAGAATAAGCGGATGAATAAAGAGTCCATGTTTTATCGAAAGGTTTATCGAAAGGTTTATCGAAGGGTTTATCGAAAGGCTTATCGATTCTTTCACCGAAGGACTCATCGAATGGCTCAGCGCGGTTGGTCATCCAAAGATCGACATGAGCCTGAGCCAGCACGTGTTTTACTTGCGCGTCAGAGAAAAACGATGGAATGGGCACAACAGACAACCCAAGGTTCATTGCCGCAAGATCTGCATAAACCCAATCAGCGCCATTATCCAGCGCTATGGCAACAGTGTGACAACCACTAGTTTGAAAGAATTCCGAAAATTCACTGACTTTTTGAGCAAGCATTTGGTACGAAACACGACCTTCAACTAAAGCCAGCTCATTCGGTTGGTTTTTCGCGTGTTCGTAAACGGCATCTAGAACATAGCTCATTAGTTACGCTCCCCTGTGTATTTCTGGGAACAGCCGTTGCACCACAGGATGAATCGCACCAACAACAACACTGGGTTTTAAATTGTAATAGGTACCCCAGGACCCGCTATTCACTTTTAACTTTTGAGGGTCCGCCTGACCTAAGGCGTAAAATTGAATACCGAGTTTGGTAAGACAACGTCGGACCGGAGCCGTGACAGTACAAGATACGTACTGGAAATTTGATTGATATAGCGTTGGTGCAAGTTGAGCCATAAAGGCCAAAGCCACGGATTTGTTGGCGACAGCAAAACCACCTAACTCCACAAGCGCGCCGCGAGCAACCTTGTAATTGACCTGATGACTCACAGCATGCTCGACGGGTTCATCAAGATACTGCTCAAGGAAAAGTGGTTCGTTTGCTGCAGAACGAAACCCGCAACACGCCAACAACTGCCCTTGATCATAAAGACAAAAGATCTCGGGGAAAAACTCGTCCAAATCACAGCTAAAATGCTGCTTGTACTGAGCTTTTACAAAAAGGCGGGCTTCTTCAAATCGTGCATCTCCGGAAACGGCTATGATCAGACCGTCCGGTAGTTCTTCAATTTTTATTGCTGGTGCATGTGTCATCAACAGTACAGCTCACGTCATATTTGAACGTTGGAGTCTATGCGTCGAAAAAACATTCGAAATAAATTAGGTTTTTTATCTTGGCCAAAAATCCGAACAAATGGTTTCTAATCCCAGGATAGGGTACTGACAAGTTAAACCGCTCATGATTGTTAGAATCTGTGGCTGAGTACGTACAAACGCCATCGATTCCCACCCGACATCATCAGTTATGCCGTCTGGCTTTATTACAGATTCAGCCTGAGTCATCGAGATATCGAGGATCTTCTTGCTGAGCGCGGTATAACTGTCAGTAAAGGTTAACTTGTCAGAACTCAACCAGGAGAAATGGTCGCTTGAAGAGCCTCTAATCTTGGCAAGGGACACATTCCACACTCGCACATCATGTAGGATGTTGCAGGGCTGTTTTAGTGAAAGTAGAGCGTTATGGAGTCAATATCATCAATCTACGACAGTATCAGGAGGGAAGGTGTGTATTGGCTCCTCATCGATCACCTTGAACTTGCGGACATCCCAAATATTTCCTGGTCAGTTAATAAGAACCACTTAAAGTTGGTTGTTGAGCAACTTCAATCGGACAAGGCTGCGGCGACCCTGGTAGTCCGTACTCCAATTGACACTGTTCTCTCAAAAGCCTACATAGATCACACAACTAGCGATGTCGCTTCAACCACTGGGCAACTAGCCACGCATCCTGAGCTCCAGAGCTTTGGGATCGGCACAAAGCTCATGGGCGCTGCTGAATCAATGATGGTGAGTCTGGGAAAATCCAAATCTGTTCTATTTTAATCAATATATAAATGAATTAAGAATTAAACACGCTCAAGATTTATTGATTGATCCAGATAAACAAAAGTGGCCAGTTTTGGTGGTTGGGTTGGAAAGTGGGTTTGCTTCGGTTGGACCGTTTACTAGGGCGATTAAGGCGAAGACTAGTTTTACACCTAATCAGTATAGACAGAAGATGTTGGGGGAAGGGTAGTCAGAGCACAGAATACTAATGCTTTCATTAAGCTATTTTAGTATCAAGTTGATCTGGACCATAGTTTTCCTGACCTTTCCCCCAAAAATAGCACCATGAACTCGATGAGATTTCCAGATAATGTTAACCAATGGAGATTTCAGCATGACGAAGAAGCGATACAGCGAAGAACAGATTATCAAGGCGATCAAACAGCACGAGGCAGGCACCAAGGTAGAAGACATTTGCCGCGATCTGGGTATATCGAACGGCACTTTTTACAATTGGCGTAGCAAATAAGCCGGACTCGAAGTTAACGAAGCCAAACGGCTTAGAGAACTTGAGTCTGAGAACAACAAGCTAAAGAAGTTGCTCGCAGAGAAGTTGTTAGAGAACGAGGCCATGAAGGAGGTACTCTCAAAAAAGTGGTGAAGCCTGAAGCAAGGAAACAGGCTGTGACCCATATGATTAAGAAGCACAAACTCAGCGAACGTACAGCCTGTTTGCTCGCATCAATAAGCCGCACTGGTTATCGCTACCAGCCAAAGCCTCGAGATGATGAGGCGCTAAGGCTGCGCCTAAAAGAGCTTGCTGCAAAGCAAACAGCGTATGGTTATTTGTTTCTACACAGGCTTTTGAAGAACGAAGGTCTGGTCATCAACAAGAAACGAACCTATCGGATCTACACAGAAGAAAGGCTTCAGGTACGCACTAAAAAACGTAAGAAGCTTCAACGACCGAGGCAGCCGATGGTTGTGCCAGTAAAACGTAATCAACGATGGTCGATGGACTTCGTCTCTGATCAGCTAAGCCATGGGAGGAGATTTAGAGTACTCAACCTGATCGATGATTACTCTCGCGAAGTGATCGATCAACTCGTCAGCTTTTCGATATCAGGTCAGCAAGTGACGCGATTTCTTGATCGAGCGATTGAGACTAGAGGAAGGCCAGACACAATCGTTTGCGACAA
>JBGCEK010000039.1:0-47788 GCA_045106275.1 Pseudohongiellaceae bacterium
CAGAGTCGGAGTTAAACGATGCTAGGGCTAATTACATTATCACTGTTAGTTGTTTCAGAACTTTCCATACAGGAGGGAAAGGAAGAAGAGTTTTTGAGACTGGTAACTGACGGGCTAGAAGTGAGTCGAAATTTTCAGGGAAATCAGCGATTCGATATTTATGCAGAGTCTGAGACGCCCGGCAAGATTCTTTTTATTGAAGAATGGACGTCGGCAGAAGATTTTCAGCGCTACTATCGATGGCGATTGGGGAACGGTGATTTCGCAACGTTAAGCACGTACTTCTCTGCCCCACCGCGAATGCGCAAATATGATACTGCTGCCGAGGAGGAGTAATGAGCAAGTCGGCTTTCATCGATAGACTATTGAGCTTAGGTACAAGGCGATCAAAACACCTATTCATCCAGCAGCAGCTATTCGACATTTGCTAAGGGGGCGGGGCTGCAAATTTGCAGCTTTGCCCGATGTACAAATAGTATTTTCCAATGGCTAGGCTCGCCATTTTTTTAGCTTCTTCGTGGCTAAGACTTTTTTGAGTCTTGCATATTGCGGAATTCCCCCCTTAAAAGGAGGATAATCTTCTCCTTGTATTAACGGCGAAAAATAGTTCCGTGCTTTTTCGGTTATTTGAAAACCGTCCCGAGTGATATAGTCTCTTGGCATCATTTTTTCAACATTCGCCACATCTGCTAGCTTTGCCTCACCGATGTGCCAGGTGTATTTTTTGCCTTTGCCACGAACGATAGCAGGCATGACTGCATTTTTTCCTGCTAAAGCAAATTCAACGGCGGCTTTGCCCACCGCATAGGCATGCTCTACATCGGTGGCTGAAGCGATATGACGTGCGGCTCTTTGTAAGTAGTCCGCCACTGCCCAATGATATTTGTAGCCAAGTTCATCCTTGATCATATTGGCCACGAAAGGTGCGACACCCCCCAGTTGAACATGGCCGAAGGCATCAGGGCCCCCTGACTCAGCGAGAAAGCTGCCGTCTTTATTTTGCGCTCCCTCGGAAACCACAATGGCACAGTAACCAAACTTCTTTACACAGCGCTTTACGCGATTTAAGAATTTTTGCCTTTCAAACGGAATTTCCGGAAAGAGGATTATATGGGGTGCATCGCCGTCCTGTTCTGCTGCGAGTCCAGCGGCGCCTGCGATCCAACCGGCGTGACGTCCCATTACTTCCATGACGAATACTTTGGTAGAACTTTCACACATGGAGGCCACGTCTAACCCAGCTTCGCGAATTGACACCGCCACATACTTGGCGACAGAGCCAAACCCTGGACAGTTGTCTGTGATAGGTAAGTCATTGTCCACAGTTTTTGGTACGCCGATGCAGGTTATGGGATACCCTTTGGCGATGCTCAGTTGAGCGATTTTGTTGGCGGTGTCTTGAGAGTCGCCGCCACCGTTGTAAAGAAAATAGCGTATATTGTGAGCTTGGAAGACTTCCATTAAGCGCTCATATTCTCTTTGATTTTCGTCATATGACTTCAGCTTGTAGCGACAGGATCCAAAGGCACCTGCCGGTGTGTGCCTGAGGGCGGCAATTGCCTTGGCAGATTCCTTACTGGTGTCAATTAGGTTTTCAGTCAGTGCACCGACAATGCCATTTTGACCGGCGAACACTTTGCCTATTTTGTCTTTATTTTGACGTGCAGTTTCAATAACGCCACAGGCACTTGCATTGATGACAGAGGTTACACCGCCAGATTGGGCGTAGAATAAATTTGCCTTGCTCATAGGAATAATTCAGCTTTGGGTGAGAATGAATGATAAGGAGTGGTATGTTACTCGCTGCGCCATTTCCTTGCCAGTGATGAGAATTTGATGCAACAATCCAACTCAGTAATCAAGTAACGTTATTAAGTGGCCAAGGTTTTGTTTTATGCAGTTAATTATTGGGATGTCCGGCGCCAGCGGTGTAATCTACGGGATACGACTGCTCGAAGTTCTTCAGGGTGTTGCTGACGTTGAGACCCACCTTGTCATGTCGGACTCAGCGAAACTAAATATAGGCATAGAAACTGACTGGAATGCCAATGATGTAAAAGCCTTGGCAGATCATGTTCATTCAAATAAAGACATCGCTGCAAACATCGCTAGTGGCTCTTTTCAAACGGCGGGGATGATCGTTGCGCCCTGTGCTATTAAAACACTCTCTGCTATCGCTAACTCCTATGCTGATTCTCTTATCGTGCGAGCGGCGGATGTGGTTCTAAAAGAGCGGCGCAAATTGGTGCTAGTGCCTAGAGAGACGCCTCTGCATACAGGGCATTGCGAGCTGTTATTGAAAGCGAGCCAAATAGGCGCGATTATTTCTCCACCGATGCCAGCGCTGTATACTAAGCCTCAAACGATTGATGATCTGATTAATCACCATGTTGGCCGGCTCCTCGACCTGTTTGATCTTGATGCAGGTTTAGTGAAGCGTTGGCAAGGGTCAAGGCAGTTAAATCAGACAAGTTAGGAGGGCAGAGGCCGCTTGCTGCCAACGCTGACGCCCATGTTATTCTTCTCCCACCGCTTCATGAGCGGGAGATTTCTTTGTTATGTTCGGTTCTACGTCTTATCCTTAGGGGACACCTATGCGCCTTTTTCTTTTTATTTTCAGCCTGCTTTATATCACTCATGTCTCCGCTCAAATTAGTGAGTCGGAATGGGAATCTATTGAAGCCGAGACCCTGTCTCATTTCAGGGCCTTGTTGCAATTTGATACAAGCGATCCACCGGGCCGAGAGCTGCCCGCCGCGGAATATATTCGGGATGTATTAGAAGCAGAAGGTATCCCTGTGGAAATGCTAGCCACAGACCCGGAGCGTCCTAATGTATTAGCTAGGTTGAAAGGAAATGGTAGCAAACAGCCTTTGTTAATGATGGCGCATACCGACGTGGTGAATGTGGACCCAGAGAAATGGACCTTCCCTCCGTTCAGTGCAACTGTGGATAACGGCTATGTATATGGTCGAGGCGCAGTGGATGATAAGGACAATTTGGCCGCTGCGTTGGTCGTAATGCTGGAACTAAAACGGCGCAATATTCCTCTAGATCGCGATGTGATTTTCCTAGCCGAGTCCGGCGAAGAAGGAGCCACCGAATTTGGCATCGAATACATTGTCAATAATCACTTTGACAAGATCGAATCGGAATTTTGCTTGGCCGAAGGTGGGTCGGTTGCCCGTGTGAATCGTGAAGTTCAGTATGCTGGTGTCCAAACTGTAGAAAAAATACCCTATCGAGTGGAGTTAGTTGCAACAGGGGTCGCGGGTCATGGGTCAGTTCCACTGCAATCTAACTCAGTGGTCAGGCTAGCGAAAGCCATTGCAGCCATTGCTGACTGGCGTTCACCGGTCAGATTAAATGAAACTACAGCGGCTTACTTCGAACGATTGGCAACCATTTCACCTGCCGATGCCGCTCAGCGTTACCTCAATGTGTTGGACCCAGTCGGGGTGAATGATTCTGATGAGTATTTTCTAGCCAATGAACCTCGCCATGCCTCTATGCTTCGATCTTCATTGTCACCAACAATTTTTGACGCCGGTTATCGAATTAATGTGATTCCTTCTGAAGCGAGAGCCAGTGTTGATTTTCGGGCGCTTCCCGATGAGGACATTCCCGAGTTTTTGCAGGCGATTCGTAGTCAAATTAACGATTCTACCGTTGAAGTGCGCCTTGGGGATCGAAACACACGCCCCCCAGGGCAGGCCAGCCTCGCGACTCCAGCTTTTTCTGCTATTGAAGCAAACATAAGCAAACATTACGGTGTCATTACTTTGCCAACAATGAGTACCGGTGCGACAGATATGGCGTATTTACGTAATAAAGGGATTCAATGTTACGGGATCGGCCCGGCAATAGATCGTGAGGACGCGGCGCTGGGCTTTGGAGCTCATAGCGATCAAGAGCGTATATTGATTAGCGAGCTCAATCGCTTTGTGCAGTTTAATTGGGACGTGGTTATAGATTTGGCCGCATCCAAATAAGCATGTGCTGTTTACCAAATACAGCATGGGGCTGGTTGAAAACAACCTTTGGGTAGAGTTTTTGGAATAAAACAGGCTCTCAGGGCAAATATTCTCGATTCTCTCTTGACTGATGTAGGGTTGGATGGTTTTCTAGGCGCCTATTATTAACAAGCAATAAAAAGAGGCTGGCATGCTTAGTAAGGGCACTGGATTCGCAAATTATTCCAAAGGACTTTGTTGGGTTGTATCGTTTATTTGGCTGGGATTGGCCGTTCTTTCATTTACGGGCGATTCTCCCAATGGTGCCTTTATTGGCCTGTTTTGGTTGGCTGGCGCCATCGCATTTGCGGTATCCGCGTTTATTTTGCAGCAGCGGTCGCAGAAAGAGGAAGGTTCGGGCTCAACCGAGTCTTAGTCTGGGCCCAGCGTTCTAGCCCGCCTAAAGCCACGTTTAAACCACAGATCGTCTAATCACTGCCAGTGCGGCATTAAGTGTGTCGCACTCAGTGATGTTGAGGTGTTTTAGCAGGGCTTCTAGATTGGCATCTATTCCTGCTACCCCCTTGTCTTCATCATTCATGCTTTCCTGCCAAACAATATCTTGGAGACATTCTTGTTGGTGTTTCTCAGCTGCAAGCTCAACTGATTTAATCTCTTCTCTTACCCTATTAAATCCTCCGTGATGTGAAGCAGATTTAGGCTGATTGACCTTCATCCATTGCCTAGATTGCCGCAAGGGATTGACCACTTGCATTCTCCACTGGTCAGAGAACTTAATAGAAGCTTGGAGCGCTTCGGGGCCCATGGAACCTGTCGTGTGTCCGTACCAAAAACATAACAGCACCAGATTTACGTCTAAGCCAAACTTATTTTGAAGCTTTAAACAGGCTGGGGCGATGCCCTCTTGTTGATACAGTTCAACAGAAAAACCCCAAAAATTTTGTGATGAGTTTGTCATGTGTGGCCGATGTTAATTGTTGTCTTGGCAATCCTACTGAATTTCTGTGATATTAACACTGACTTGAAAGACTAATCTTGAGGAGATGAACAGCGAATGCATGTGCACATTTTGGGAATCTGCGGCACCTTCATGGGCAGTTTGGCCGTGCTGGCAAAACAGCTTGGTCATAAAGTAAGTGGCAGTGACGCAAACGTCTACCCACCTATGAGCACCCAGTTGCAGGACCAAGGGATTGAATTGACGGAGGGTTTTAATCCAGCTCAACTGAAACCTAGACCTGATCTTGTGATCATTGGCAATGCTATGTCGCGGGGAAACCCTGCTGTTGAGTTCGTATTGAATGAGGGAATCGCTTATACCTCAGGGCCTCAATGGCTCGCCCAATATGTACTAAAAAACAAATGGGTTCTTGGGGTCGCGGGGACGCACGGAAAAACGACCACCAGCTCTATGCTTGCCTGGATTCTTGAATATGCTGGCATGAAGCCAGGTTATCTGATCGGCGGAGTCACTAACAATTTTGACACTTCAGCGCGGATCGGAGAATCGGACTTTTTTGTAGTAGAGGCTGACGAGTACGATACAGCGTTTTTTGACAAGCGCTCAAAATTTGTTCATTACGCACCTCGCACCGTTGTACTAAATAATCTCGAGTTCGACCATGCTGATATCTTTGATAGCCTCAAGGATATTAAGAAACAGTTTCATCATTTGGTTCGCACAATACCGAGTTCGGGTTTGATTATTTATCCTGAGGATGACGAGGCGCTTGAGTCCGTGCTAGAAAAAGGGTGTTGGAGCCCGTGTCAGCAGCTTGGAGTTTCCGTACCGAATGGCACATCGAGTAAACGGTTAAGCGAAGGGGCCACGTTCTGGAATGTTGATCTTCTTGATGCTCATGGTGGTAAGTTTGAGATCACCAAGCTCACCAAGACTGACGCGCGTGATGTGATTAGCCGTGCAACAGTGAATTGGGATTTAACGGGCATACATAATGTGAAAAACGCGGTGGCAGCGATTGCAGCCGCTCACCACGTTGGTGTGGATCTAAAATCAGCGGCTGACGCGCTGCAACAGTTTAAGGGCGTTAAAAGACGTATGGAGTTCAGGGGCCAGGTGGCTGGAGTTTCTGTATACGATGACTTTGCGCACCATCCAACAGCTATCCAGTCCACGCTTGAAGGCATGGCAGCCAAATTGGCCAATGAAAATCAAAACTCCCGCTTAATCGCTATCATTGAGCCTCGGTCTAATACAATGAAGCTGGGAGTTCATCAACAGGCATTGGTGGCTGCCAGTCAGAATGCGGATAGGGTGATTTGGCTAAAACCACAGGAGGCTGAGTTGGATATCGATAGCATGATTACGGCGAGTGAGGTCTCATCTTTTGGCTTTGACAGTGCTGATGAGATTGTGTCCTTTGTCAAAGACAATGCTCAGCAGGGTGATCATATAGTGGTAATGAGCAACGGCGGCTTTGATGGTATTCATGAAAAGTTGCTTTCTGAGTTAGCAGCTCCAGCTTAAGCTTCCAGCATAGAATTTGCTTTTAGTTGCTGGCGATTTATAAGGTGAAAATGTTTTCCAATGACTCTACACTGCCCCCATGTCTGAGCAAAAAGAAATTCCTTTATTCCCACTTAACCTAGTTGCCTTTCCTGGCAGTAAGGTGGATTTGCAAATTTACGAGCGTCGCTATATTGATCTGGTGAGTAATTGCATGAAAAGTGACAGTGGTTTTGGAATTTGTTTGGTTAAAAATGGGGACAAAGAAGAAAACAGCGAGACTAAGCAAACCATTCATCGGACGGGCACTTACGTTAAAATCGCGGATTGGGACCAGCTTGAAAATGGTTTGCTGGGTATCACCGTCGAGGGTTTAAATAAATTTGTAATCAACGACTGTTGGCAGGAAGACTCAGGGCTTTTTCAGGCAAAAGTAGAGTTTAGCATTACAGATGCAGTTGGCAGCGAAGAAATTCCTTTGCAGGATCAACACAGCGGTTTAGCGGATTTGCTTGGCAGTTTAGAGAGTCACCCGTTGGTGGAACAGAAAAACCTGACCATTAACTACGACAACCTTTGGGATCTAGGGTGGCGATTAAGCGACCTAATGCCGCTAGATGCGTTACAGAAACAAGCCCTACTTGAGTTTGATGATCCTTGGCAGCGAATTGAAAAGCTGGAAGAAATTGTAACCGACCTTGCCAACGAAGCATAAACAGATGGATTGCATACTGAAACAGGAAGGGACGATTGCTAGCTGAATTTATTGATACCTCTTCATGGACTCCAGAGCAGTGGCTGGCAGCTATTATTCTTGCGTTTATAGTGGTAACAATTTTGGTGGTATTAAAACGTCTCATGGGCTTGTTTAAATTGTCTCAAAAACGTCAGTACAAACCTAACTTACGCCCCCTGCGCCGCAAAGGTCATCGGCCCCCAGACCCAAAATCCTAACCCCTGCAACCTTGAGAGCTTCATTGTTAAAGCCCAATATTCGATTTATTCAGTGTCTGCCTGTCGTTTTACTATTACTTGGCGGGAGTTTTCCTAGTCTCGCTATTATTGTCAGACACGATGTCAGACCAGACAGCTATATCGTGAATGTGAGCGATTATCCGGCGGTTTTCTTTTTGGAAAAGCAAGGCAGTCGCCGGGTTTGTGCAGCTACGGTTATTCATCCTCGTTGGGCGATTTCTGCGGCGCACTGTGCCCAGGAAACAAGCCTAGGTAATACTATTGAAAACCGTCGCCGTTTTGCAGTCACGGTGGCTGGCAAAACTCGAGAAATTGATGCGGCTATTGTTCATCCTCAGTTTGATATGACATCGAGTACCGATGTGGATCTGGTACTTTTACGATTTGCAGAGGCGTCTGATACTCCGCAGCCCTATCCTCTGATTAAGGATGCTAATGAACTTGGGGCAGTGGTCAGACTGGTGGGTTGGGGTTATTTTGGAGTGGGGATTACCGGCCGTCAGTTCGATGATGGAAAATTGCGTATGGCAAAAAATAGAGTGTCTGCTATCCGCTCTCGCCTACGAATAAAATTTGACGATCCTAGGCTACCCGATGAGAGTCCTCTAGATTTGGAGGGTATGCCCAGTCTCGGGGATAGCGGTGGTCCGGCGTTGTTAGAAAGTGAGCGAGGCTTGGTTCTCGCGGGTATCGCAGTCGGGGAAATTCAAGGGCCTGACTATTCTGAGGAAACGCAGGGTAAATACGGCTCGATAGCGGTTTACGAACGATTGTCTCTGCATATAGACTGGATTGAAACGGTAATTGGCAGCAAACTGCCATTCGATAGCTAGGAAATTATTATGATTAAAAAATTGTTGATCTCGGTGTTGCTGTTGGTGGTTATAGTCTTTGGAGCGGCATTCTTCTATATCGATTCAATTGTTAAGAGCGGTATTGAGGTCGTAGGAAGTGAGGTATTGGGAACCAATGTCACAGTGGAGTCTGTCTCGATCTCACCGTTAAGTGGCTCAGGTTCTATTCGTGGTTTGGTGATCGCGAACCCGGAAGGATTCAGTGCCGACAATATTATGCAGTTGGGTGAGGTAAGTGTGGCTCTGAATCTCGCGTCTTTAACCGGTGATGTTGTAGAGATTTCAGAGATCTCTGTTGTCGAACCAGTGATTACCTACGAGACCAAAATCACTACGGACAATATGCGCGCTTTGATGGAGAATCTGCCAAGCTCTGCAGAGTCCAGTGCCCCGGCTTCAGAAGAGGCCGCTGGTAAAGGCTTTATAATCAAGGAGTTCAATCTCAACGCGGCTCAAGTGAATATAGTGGCGTCCATTATTGAGCAGTCCCTTGTCCTCTCAGATATTCAGCTTACCGACATTGGCACAGAAGATCAGTCGGCGACTGTGTCTCAGGTGCTTGAATTAGTTTTGGGCTCCGTGAGCAGAGCAATACTTAATGCCGAAAAACCCGGCTTAAATGAATTAAGGGAGTCTGTAGAGGGCCGAGTACAAGAAGGAGTAGAGCAGCTCGAAGAGAGTGTTGAGGAAATTGGCAATAAACTAAGAAACATACTCAACTAGTCACTTTAAAACAGCCTCTGTGGGATTTTTGGATCGGCAGAGGCTGAGTGTCAATTCAGGGTTTGTATTCCTGCAACTCTGTCTTAATTAGAGCCCACCCCACAGTCGTCTTTTGGATGAGGTAAAAGCCCGTTTGTATGTCCCGCTACCCTATAGGCTGCCAGGCCTAGCCATTCTCTCGTGGCTGTTTTCAATAGCGCTAAGTTCTCGGCTAGATCGAATTCAAGCCGCAGTAAATCACTCCTCAGAGAACGATGATCTACCGGATAGGGTGTAACGGGCCAGCCTTGGCGGCAGAAAACCCCTACCGCCCGCGGCATATGAAACGCTGAAGTGACCAATATCCAATTTTCATCTGCTCTAGGGTTCAGTAAGGCTTTCGTGTTGCTGACGTTTTCGGCAGTGTTTCTCGAATCACTTTCGTACACTATCGCTCTGTCATTGAGATTTAGTTGATTAAAAAAATCTAGAGCAGGGTCTGCCTCTTTAAGGTTTTGACGGGTTAGTGAGCCTGAGCCTCCACTGAATACCAATTGGGCGCGGGGATATAGGCCCGCTAAGTAATAGAAATTGGTGAGTCTATCAGCCGCTTCATTTAGCTGGGGCTGCCGCCACTCCATTGACAAAACCGGTGAGATGGCGCCACCAAGCACAATGATGCCTTCAACATTTGAAGGCAGAGCTGGGCTGCTGGGAAACCGAGACTCTAACGGGGATATTAGCCATTCCCCGACTGGGAAAAAGCCTACCGTCAACATGCAGACAGCTGTGCTCGCAGCAAATTTCCTCGAAGCCGCAGCTTTACCTCGCCATGCTGTAAACCAAGTGCCGATGCACAAAAATAGCATTAGGCTGCCCGGTGAAACTAAAGCCCAGCCTATTTTTGAGATATAAAAAAACAGTGAATCCATAGTGCTAGCCTGAGTACCTGCCTGATCGCGAACTGTGCCTTTGCAACGACCAGTTCAATCCTAACTCACTGCTAAGGCCAACCCAAGCGAATGCTATTACAGCAAATTGATCGTCCCAGTTAGACTGGCCGGTCGAATTTGGTACACTGAGCGCTGGCTAAATTAAATTTTTTGGGAGTTCAGCGAATGGCAATTCAAGTAGGAGATAACGTACCGGCGATTGGTTTTTCGGTAATGACAGGAGAAGGGCCTAAGCCTATCAGCAGCGATGAAGTTTTCGCTAATAAGAAAGTGGTCTTTTTTGCAGTACCGGGCGCTTTCACTCCAGGGTGCTCTATGACTCATCTGCCGGGATTTGTTGTTGATGCCGACTCGATTAAGGCAAAAGGAGTAGACACGATTGCCTGCATGTCCGTTAACGATGCTTTTGTGATGGGGGCATGGGGAGATGCTCAGAACGCTGAAGAAATACTGATGCTTGCTGATGGCAATGGGGATTTTACTAAGGCTCTTGGGCTAGAGCTTGATGCCACAGGTTTTGGCATGGGACTGCGGGCACAAAGGTTCGGCATGATAGTTGAAAATGGCGTGGTAACTTACTTAGGTATTGAAGCTCCCGGCGAGATAAAAGTGAGCTCTTCAGAGGCTATGCTCGCCCAGCTATAGGCTATGTGTTTAGCGCTCGCCTGCCTGTTTTGGGGGTGAGCACTAGCGCTGCAACTCAAGACGAGTTTATACCAACAACTTATTGTGCGAACCAATTGGCTGCCGCCAGAATAAGGTGAGCGATGACTGCAAATCAAGAACAACTAAGCCCATCTTCTCAAGCTGAGCCAGCCGAGCTTAGACCTCGTGTAGGTCTTTGGTTAGGCCCTCTCGTATTTTTTTCTATTCTTTTTTTTCTTGATCTCGACCCACAAAATCCAGCGGCCACTCGAATGGCGGCGATAGTCGCGTTGATGGCAATTTGGTGGATAACCGAAGCTATTCCCTTAGCGGCTACAGCCCTGTTGCCGATTGTGCTTTTTCCGTTGATGGGAATTATGCGTGGCAGGGAATTAGCTGTGGGCAGCAGGCTGGACCTTAGCTCGGTGCCTGCTAATGGCAGTTTTTCGATTGAAGATTTCGATGTCATTTTCCCGAATGTAGCCAATCAATATATGGATTGGATTATTCTTCTTTTCATGGGCGGTTTTATCATCGCGATTGCTGTTGAAAAGTGGAATCTACATAAACGAATTGCATTACACATCCTGCGCATTATTGGAGGCCAACCCCATCGGCTGGTGTTGGGGTTCATGGTGGCAACTGGGTTTCTCTCAATGTGGCTTTCGAACACAGCGACTGCATTGATGATGATGCCAATGGGCATGTCGCTGATACTTCTTTATGAAGAGCTTAACGAACGTATTCGAGCTGAAGGGGGTGTTGTCAGCGAAAGAGCAGCAAATTTTTCTCTGACATTGTTGCTAGGTATTGCCTACTCTGCCTCTATAGGTGGGTTCGCTACTTTGATTGGCACTCCACCAAACGGAGTGCTTATAACGCAGATGTCGCAGCTTTTCCCTGAAGCGCCAGAGATCACTTTTTCCAGTTGGATGTTATTCGCTTTGCCTATGAGCGCGGTGTATATGATTCTAGCTTGGCTGGTGCTAACTCGTTTAGTGTTTCCATTGCCGGCTACCACACCCTTTAGCGGTAAAGACTTCATCCGCAACGAAATAAAGCAGTTAGGCCCTATGTCAGTTGAAGAGAAACGGGTGGCCTGTGTGTTTGGTAGTGCGGCGCTGCTTTGGATGACGCGCAAAGAACGATTGTTTGGCGCGGAGGTGGATGTGTTCGGATGGAGCCACTACCTAGATAAATTTCTATTGAGTATAGATTCCAGTCCAGTGGGTTACTTGATAGATGACGGCACCGTTTCCATTGCAATGGCGCTGACCTTGTTTATTTTACCTGCCAGTAAAAAAATCGGTGGCAGGTTACTGGACTGGGAAGACACAAAGAAAGTACCTTGGGGCATATTGCTGCTTTTTGGGGGAGGCTTAGCCCTTGCGAAAGGGTTTTCAACGTCGGGCTTGTCGGTTTATATCGCTTCACAGCTTCAGGTTCTATTGGGAGATGCCAGCCCATTGGCTATCGTTATCAGCACGTCCGGTGTGATCACAGGCTTAACTGAAGTGATGTCAAATACGGCCACAATTTCATTGGCGGTGCCAATTATGGCGAGTATGTCCCAAGCCATTGGCGTTCATCCATTATTACTCTTGATTCCCTCAACTTTAGCTGCTTCTTGTGCATTCATGCTTCCGGTTTCCACGCCCCCTAATGCCATTGTCTACGGCTCTGGGCGGGTGCCAATAATGAAGATGGTTATTGCCGGGTTTTGGTTGGATTTGCTATCAATCGTTTTACTTACAGGCTTTGTGTACACCCTAGGGCATTTGACGTTTGGCGTATTAGGCGAATTTCCAGCTTGGGCCCTGCCATAGTTTTAGTCCTCAGAACAGGGTCGACAAGGAGTAAAGAAGTTATACCCTTTCAATGTTTCTGGGAGCGGTCGTTTTATGCTAGTGTTGGTTTGGGTCTGAAGTGTACTAACTTACAGGATACTATGAGGTTAGTAGCGTGAATTTGATAAGCCGTAATCAGTCAAGTTTCGCTTAAGCAATGCAATCACAGATAGAAACATTAACATTAAAAAATAATAAAAAGCGTCGACTTTTAGGTGATTAACATGACTGACAAAGTGCCATTGGGCTAAGGCGTCACAGAATAGTATGGATGATTCAAACACTATAGAACCGGAGTTAGCCCCTTGTCCCGCAGGCGATGACCGGTGTACTAACTTGGCTGAAGTGCTTAGGTTGCGTGAAGAAGTCAAACAGCTATCCAATATGGTTCGAACGGATGATCTCACCGGATTATTCAATTTTCGCTACTTCAATCAAGCGCTCAGCCTAGAGATGGAGCGTACCCGCAGAACTGGCCAGTCAACCTGCTTGATCATGTTCGATTTGGATCACTTCAAAAGGGTTAACGATGTTCACGGTCATGAAGTGGGGAACATTGTACTAAAGCATATTGCTGCACTGGTTAAAAAGACGGTCAGGCGTCTCGATATTCCCTGTCGCTATGGTGGTGAAGAATTTACCATCGTGCTTCCAAATACGACACTAAGACAAGGCGTTAGGTTTGCAAACCGGCTTCGATTAATTGTTGAAAATTCCCCAGTCGACGCTGGGAGCACTGTGTTAGGTATTGCTGCTAGCTTTGGTGTGGATGTTTACAATCCCGGTGCCACCATGAGTGAGAATGAATTCATAGAAAAAGTAGACGGTTTTCTTTATTTGGCCAAGCAAAAAGGCAGAAACCAAGTATGTCATGCGGAATTTGAGCCGGAAGTTGCCGTTTCAGGTGATGAAAAATCTGCGCTTCTAAGCGGGTTCTCGGACGGTGAGACCTAGTGCGTTTAAGGCCCGTCTATGACCCGACTACAGAGCCTCAACTAAAACTGGTTTTCTTAACTTGCTGTGCAAGATGAAAGAGAATAGCCGCCGTGGCTCCCCAAATTCTATAGCTTTCATAGTTTAGCTCAACGATAGTGCGGCTGGCGCCATCGAATAACATGGTGGAGTGTTCGTAAGCCGAAGGATCCAGAATTAAGTCTAATGGTGCGCTAAAGACCTCTGCAACTTCATCTGGAGATGCTACTAGAGGAAGATTGCTGTCAATTAAGCCGACGAAGGGCGTAATTCGAAACCCTGAAGGCAGCGCCATATTCCCCAGCTTACCTAGCACCTGGACCTTTTCAGCGGGCAGCCCGATTTCTTCTTCGCTTTCCCGCAGAGCTGTGGCTTCAAAGTCCAAATCTTGCTCTTCTTTTGTTCCACCGGGAAGGCTAATTTGGCCAGCGTGGCTTTTCAGGTGAGCTGACCTCACCGTGAGTACTATTTCACTCTTGTTTGTTTCACTGTGCTTGGTAACTGGAATGAGCACTGCGGCAGCTCGATAAAAAGCAGCTTCTCTCTTTGCTTGTTGATTGACCTGCTCGTCCGGATGATAAATAGGCAGTTCTAAGTCGGCAGCAGGGCTGGTAAAAAACTGCAGTAGGTTTTTGTAGGCATTGGCTGAATTTGATAAATCTGAACTGGTCATAAATTTCATAATGCCTGTGTTTAGACGACTTATATAGCCCTAAATTAGGCTTACTCACTAATCCTACCGATAAAAAAATGCCGACTTTCGCCGGCATTCACATATAACATTAATCTCAGCAAACTATTATGTTAGCTGTTAGCGAAATTTCCAATTAACAGCGAAAAATGCCCGAGCAGGCTCGCCAGGAAAGTAACGGTCACCAGTAAACGTTGTCCAGTCCGCTCGCTCTGCATATTCCTCGTCTGTGATATTCAGAATGTTCAAAGACAAGTTGATGGCATCGTTAACAGTGTACAGAACTCTCAGGTTCGCCAAGTCATGGCCTTCATATGACGCTGTGTTTTCAGGGTTCGTGTAATATTCCCCCATGTTAACCCATTCCAATTCTGCTCTAAGGTCCGCCGTTGGTCGCCAGCTAAGTCGTAGATTGCCAAATGAATTTGGGGCTGTATCTACATCGTTGTTTTGAATATTAATGCCACCTGACACCTGAGAATTTTCATAGGTGTGAGAAGCTAGATTGAATACACCATTAAGTGAAAGGGTCTCTGTAATATCAAGTCCTACGGCTAACTCTAGCCCTCTGTGTTTAGTGTGATTGCCATTCAGATTTTCTCTAGAACTATTGGTTAAGATTTCGTTTTCTTTGTCCATGTAATAGACGGTGGCAGAGTAATTCCAGGAATCACCTGCTCCTCGAAAACCGATTTCATAGCTGTCTAGCTCCACTGAGTCTAAGTCGGCTACAGTTTGAGCATTCTGCAAGCGATACAGTTCAGTGGCCTGAGGAGCTCTGAAACCCCGTTGCACTCTAAGCTGAAGATCATGTTGATCGTTAAGCTCGTAGCTCAACCCAAGTTTTGGGGACAGGTTAGTGAAGCTGTCATCGCGGTCAGCAGGTCGGCTATAGCGGCAGCCGAATCGGCAGGCGACTCCAAACTCATCGGTGCGACCGTCGATCATATTGTTGTCATAATCATAGCCTGTGTTTTCTAAACGAAGTCCAAGCGATACATCCCAGCCGCTATTAAAACTTTGCTCATAGTTCACAAAGGCCGCCACTTGACGGGCGTCCACGTCGTAATCGTAGTGCCTGCCCTGTGGGATTGAGTTTCTGAGGAAGAATGAACCTTGAGTCGGGTTTGGTTGAAACTGCTTCAAGCTTCCAGAGGTTTCCTCTACATCTAAACCAAGTGCAAGTTGGGCGCCACTGTCCAATTCTTTGTAAGCGGCTAGTTGAGTACCAAGACTTCGGTGTTCTGTGTCTTCAATGGGTTGACCTGGCAAGAAGTGCTGCATAAATGTCATGTTAACTTCGCGCCAATAAGGAGTCAGCACCACGTCCCAATCGTTGATTTGACGGCTGAAAGACGTCCACACGCGGCTGTTCACAGAATCTCTAAATGCTTCTGGATTAGGGTTGGTAGTACGAAGATTGCTATCTTCGAAGGCGTTAGTGCCAACCACAAAGCCGGCGGTTTCTTGGTTTAGGTTGATGATAGTGAAACCACCATCAAGTTCTGTGCCGCCGTCTGTTGTGTAATTATAAAGCCAGGTTAGTTTCTGCTGGTCCACGCCGCTGTCAGCGCGATAGCCTTCTTCATCTTGCCCATTGAACAAAAATAGCTGTTTAAAATTACCATAGTCGTTGCCGTAGGCGCCTTTTATTCTCTGGGATCCACGCGGGCCCTGCTCTAAGGTGATTTCACCTGCATCGCCAGGTTCTGGTAAAACCACATTAATCAGGCCGTGAACTGCATTGGAGCCCCAAAAAGCACTGCCAGGTCCGCGTACCACTTCAATGCTTGCTGCATTCTCAGTGTGTGTGTCGAACATTTCGTTGACGTTGCAAAAGCCCTGCGACCGCACTGGGATACCATTTTCCGCGACCAAAAATGAGCCGCATGCCCCCGCGCCTGTTAAGACGGGAGATCTAATTGCCACTAGGCTCTCTTGGCCGTTATTTCGATGGATAGCCACGCCAGGAAGTCGGTTTAGTGCTTCTTGATAGTGGCTGGACTTAATTAGATTTAGCTCGTCTTGGCTTAATACAGAAACAGCTGCATTAACATCAGCTAAGCCAACTGAACGGCGTATCGTGGAGCTAACCTGGATTTCTTGAATCGCATCTGAGCCATTTGTGGACTGGCCCATTGCTTGAACTGAAGTGAGTGCGACCGCAATTGCTATGCTGCGCGAAAGTAGCGTGGATGACATTAATCTCTCCCTTTTGGTTATAACCTTAAGAACCAATGCTCTGAGGCACTTTCTACGGTGTTCTATATTGAGGTTGGTGAATCTGTTGCCCCTGCAGTTCTAGAACTTGGTCCAATCAAACCGAGCTGACTGCTTGTGAGCGAAAATTAATCAACAAATATAACACGAAAGAAGCTGTGTTTCTCATGTCTTTGCACCCCTGCGGTGAACCACGTAAACTGTCTGATCAGACGAATTTGGGTTGAAATTGGCACTGACTAAGAGATCGAATATTACAGATCTACCGCCGCACTGAGTTTACGATTAAGAAAATATCGTTTGTATCTAGAGGGAGAGCAGGATTTGATCAAGACAAAAATGACTGAGATGTTGGGCGTTGAGCATCCTATTGTGCAGGGAGGTATGCAATGGGTGGGGCTCGCTGAGCTGGCATCTGCGGTATCAAATGCTGGTGGGTTAGGAATAATTACGGCGCTTACTCAACCCACTCCTGATGCTCTGCTTAAAGAGATCGATCGCTGCAAGGAAATGACTGACAAGCCCTTCGGAGTGAATCTCACCATATTGCCAACTATAAAACCTGTGCCCTACGAGGAATACGCTCAAGCAATTGCCGATTCTGGTGTAAAAATCGTAGAGACAGCAGGGCGCAATCCAGAACCTTTTCTACCGCTTTTCAAAGGGGCGGGGATCAAGGTGATTCATAAGTGCACCTCAATCCGTCATGCCCTTAAAGCTGAAGCGATCGGCTGTGACATGGTCAGCGTCGATGGCTTCGAGTGCGCCGGTCACCCGGGTGAAGACGATGTCACTAACTTGATCCTGCTACCTTTGGCTGCTCGGCGCCTTAAGATCCCTTATTTGGCTTCCGGTGGATTCGGTGACGGCCGCGGCCTCGCTGCGGCATTAGCAATGGGGGCAGATGGCATTAATATGGGCACCCGATTTATGGTCACTCAAGAAGCGCCAATTCATGAGAAGGTCAAGCAAAGGATGGTTGAGGCTAGCGAGCTGGATACTTCACTGATTTATCGAAGCCTACGCAACACGGCAAGAGTGTTTAAAAACACCATAGCCGAGCAGGTTGTTGAAATTGAATCTCAAGCTGGAGAAACGAAGTTTGAGGACATTCAGCCACTGGTAGCCGGAGTTAAGGGAAGGGCGTTATTCGAAAGCGGCGACCTAGATTCAGGTATCTGGTCGGCGGGTATGATCGTCGGACTAATCGACGACATTCCTAGCTGTGATGAACTGGTCGCTAGGATAGCTCGGGATGCAGAATCAGTTCTCAGTGAGCGCCTTAGGCAAATGGTTTCTGTTTAATCTTTGCCAATTTTTCAGCCTCTAGAATCAATAATTAATTAAATTAGCACAATTCACATGGAAGCATTATGGAACTAAAAGATAAAGTTGTTGTAGTCACAGGCGGTGCCAGCGGTATTGGAAAATCTCTGTGTGAACGTTTTGCCAGCGAAGGTGCGCGCGCTGTGGTTGTTTCGGATATAGATCAGTCCGGCATTGATGCGACTGTCGCGAGTATTGCAAATAAAACATCGGCTCTCGGAGTTAAAGCCAATGTTGGGGATGAAGCGGAAGTGGAGGCACTGACCCAAGCCGCGTTGAAGGAATATGGTCATATTGACTTGTTCTGTTCTAACGCAGGAATTTTTACAGCGGGTGGCGAAGATTTGCCTACCTCTGCATGGCAGACGATTTGGGATATCAACGTGATGGCTCACGTTTATGCGGCTCGTTCTGTTCTTCCCTCAATGCTAGAGCGTGGCGAAGGATATTTATTGAACACTTCATCCGCTGCAGGGCTTTTGAGTCAGGTTGGCTCAGCGCCTTATTCGGTGACCAAACATGCTGCTATTGGTTTTGCTGAGTGGCTTTCGATCACCTATGGAAACCGGGGAATCAAAGTTTCTGCGCTTTGCCCGCAGGCAGTGCGCACGGCTATGACTGCAGGCGGTGATGGTACAGGAGGAGTTGCCGGACTAGATGGTTTACTCGAGCCTGAACAGCTTGCTAATACTGTTATTGAGACGCTTGCTGAAGAAAAATTTTTAGTATTGCCTCATCCTGAAGTGCTTACCTATATGCGGCGAAAAACTGAAGACTATGATCGCTGGCTCGGCGGTATGCGCAGGCTGCAAGATCGTTTTGAAGATATCTACAGGCAGCGAGAAGAGAAGCAAGACAGTTAAATGCCGATTAAACGCGCCTTTAATTGTCTGGTTCTTTTCTTAATCTCAGCTCTGTCTATGATTGTTCAGGCACAGGAAAGAATCGAATTGGCGGACGGAAGCGTCCTTAATGTCTTTGTGACAGAGGCAGAAAGCTCTGAGGACGCCAATCCATTAGTAATACTGATGGGGGGAGGGCCTGGCAATGCGTCTATATCTCGAGACACGGCTCAGTGGTTGGGTTCTGGTTTTGCCGCTAGAGGCTGGCATGTGGCCGTGCCAATATCGCCAAATAACCGCTCATTTCGAGGGGCGGTGAACAACGAGAAAATTGAACTGCTAATCGCCGAACTGCAATTACGAGAAACAATACGTTCGGATAAAGTGCTGTTGGCCGGGGTGTCCAATGGTGGCATGTCTGCTTTAGAAATAGCCTCTCGAAACCCCGAGAACTATCTTGGTGTGGCTGCAGTTCCTGCTCTGTTCACTGCTGGTAATACAGGTAGCGAATTGGAAGGTTTTAAAATCTATTTACGCATTGGTGGACAAGATCAACTAGGCTGGGCAGAGCGTTTTGATGAGACTGTGAGCAATTTGAACGAGGCAGGGGCGCAGTTGGACGCAGAAATCTTAGATGGGGCCCCACATATGTTTAGAATGGATTGGTCTACTCTAGGGCCATGGCTCGAGAACTTATGAATCACCCGAGTGAGTAAAAATTTGCCATTGTTTAGCAGCGTGGCGTCAATTGAAAAGTTAACTGAAAACGGAGCAATAAATGAGTATAAAAAAGCACATGTCTGATCTTTCCCTAACCGTGTCCGTCACTCTACTCGCCTTATTTTCCGGCTCGCTTTTTGCGGCGGGCCCGGCTGCAAGCATTGATCAAGTGGCATGGATGACAGGAAATTGGGCAGGTCAACTAGGGCCAAATCAGCTGGAGGAAAATTGGATTTCAACTGAAGGAAAGTCTATCGCTGCTATGGTGCGAATGACCGGCGGAGACGCCACTAGCATGTTTGAAATGATCACGATTGAGGAAGTAGAAGGTTCTCTTGTGTTACATATCCAGCAGTGGAATCCTGGTTTTGAGCCGCGCACAGAATCGGCTCAGAAAATGGAGCTTTCTGAGATCACAAGCAATAGCGTGAAATTTGTTGCGGTAGGCGAAGGCGGAATGGCGTCGTTAGGTTACAGCCACCCTGATGCAGACAGCTTTATTATTCACGTTGGCCGACCCGACGGCGGTGTGTTGGATATCCCGTTACAAGCCCGTAGCATTTGGAAATAGTCTAGTGACTTGATGTTTTACTTGCGCCGCTAGCATGCGGAAAGTGCCAAGACATGCGCAAAGCGCCAAGAAAAGGAGAGCTCGAGAGAGTTCTCCTTTTTTTATGGTAGAACAGTACACACTAGCCTAATCCGACGAGGCGGCAGTTAAGGACGTTTGTTTGACAATGTTGTGCGGAGATTTTGCGTAAGGCGTGATCGGAATGAACGTTCTTTTTTCTTGAGTTAGCGGCTATAGGCGTGTTATGCCAAGGTCCTGCCCGTTCCGGTCAGTGCCTATCCTCTGAGGTGGTCTGTATTGAAAACCTTACTTTATTTCTTTTTTGTGAATTTATCGCTTCTTTATTCGGTGTTGGTTTTAGGTCAGAGTCAAACAGTTTCGACGGCAACGGGGGCTACTGGTTCAATTGGCTCTTTGCCCACTGAGATAATCGTTACGCCGCTAATGAATCGAAGACACTTACGCTCTTTGATCGCCAAAACTGAAGAAGACTTCGTAAACCGCTTCAATGAGCTAAACCTTGATGAAAAATATGATATCGATTGTTATCGATATAGAAGTACCCGCTCTCACATAAGAAAGAGAATTTGCGAGCCTAAGTTTTTTAGAGATTCCCGCCGTGCGGACGCTTCCTTGGCGGCTCTAAATATAAATCAGTTTAAAGCCGGTGGCCCTGTATGGGGTTTGCTTGAGCTCGTCCAAGTTCAGTCTGATAGCCAGATTAGGTGGGGGCACAGCCAAGACTACCAGCGCATGCGGGAAAAAGTAGTTAATCTAACTAACTCTGATGAGGCGTTAAAAACACTGATTCATAATTTAAATGAGCTAAGCGCGGGTTTAAAAAGCTATGGAAAAGATGATTGAGTATTAGTAAAAAGCTAAAGTTAAAACCCGCGTAGCAAGAGCCCCGATGATTGCAGTTTGCTCGGATTCGATTAAAGCTCTTTACCTCGAATCGTACTTAGTTTCTGCACACATCATTTAGGAAGCACTGTTCAGCTTTGCTTACTTTCGAACCACCAAAAACACGCCTATCGTCATGAATGCTAAACCGATTATACGCTGGAGAGTCAGTGGGTGTTGATTAGCACCCATGAGAGCAAAATGATCGATTGTGGCCATGGATAAAAGTTGGCCAAGCAACACAAAAGAAACCGCATTTCCTATACCGAATTTTGGTGCGATCCAAGTAACACTTAAAACGTAGAACAACACAAAAATACCACCCAGATAGAATTGCGTGGGGATACTTGCCGGCGGTAAAGAGTTGGGTAAGCCTTGAGTGGCTAGGAAAAAAACAATGGATGAACTGAGCGCAACGGTAAAAAGAATAACCGCCGCGTAAGCCGGGTTTGCTAATTTTGATCCAAGCCCAGCATTCAGTGCTGCCATTATGGGTATTCCGATACCGGCCATTAACATGATTACGCCGTAGAGGCTCGGGTTTTGGGGGAAAAGACTCATTGTCGTATCCTTATTTCTGAATGGAAAGTCATAGCAGCTAAAAGAAAATGTCCTCTACACAAAGGCCGCTTCCGTTCACTTGGCAGTCGATCAAATCCAAAATAATGTGTAAGCATAGCCCGACTCCAATTATTCGACTTTTCTTGGGGAGCATTAAAGCGATGTAAAAAAGAATAGGGAATAAAGTATGCATTGGGTGAAAACCAATGCTGCAGCGATTAGGGTCATAAATCGGCGTTGCTAACAAATGGTCTAAGTCTATTGAAAGGCCCAATAGCAACAGAACATAGCACTTAAGCCATGCAGGTCTATAGAAAATGCCGGCAATGAGCAGAGGGGCAAGAATGTGTAAGCTAATATGAAGAATGTGCTAACTCACTTTATCTCTTTTGCTAGGCGTAGGGAATTGTAGAATTCGACAACGGCATCGGTAGGCGGTGAATTTATTCAGTTCTTATGCTATCGGTAAGTTGAATCTTAGTTTTAGCTCATTTGCGAACTGATCAAGAAATTAGAAACAAAAAGAGCCAGGGTTTTAAGCAGCTTCCACAATAGCCGCTAAAGCAGGTCAGTTTTACGAAACCCACAGCAAACTGAGCGGAGGCCCTTGAGTTTGCTTGGTTTTTAGTTGAACATGGTCGCAATTCTACGCACCACAAGTGCTTTTTTGATTCAGTAAATGACGTAATATAATGCGACAAAATAGCGCTATAAGCCGACTTCACAGTGCTTTTCAGCAAGGAGAGTATCCGCTATTCTTTTTGGTCTGTGGCCTTGCCTGCTTTGGCCTTTTGTCTCTTGTTAGCTGGATTACTTTTTCCGAAGATGATGCTCATGTGATGAGAGTCGCTCTAGAGTCAGGTTGGTTATCACCTTACTACGATGGGCAGACTTACAAGCAATTATCTGCCGCTAACTTCACCCCAGTGGTGCTAACTCTATTTCGCCTAATATTGAACCTATTCCCGTTTTCGGAGTTCAGTTTTCTTTTCATTTGTTTAGGGTTGATGGCCGTAGCCATTTCTCTGAGCGGTTTGCTTGTGCTTAAAATCTCACAGAGTACAGCCGCCGCTTGGCTGGCGATGCTTTTGGTCTTTTCAAACTTTGCTGTGGCCACAATGGCGAGTCGGTTCTATACCTTACATTATACAGCTGGTGGCATTTTAGCATTGCTGAGTTTGCTGCTTTGTTTAACCCCTAATTTTACTCCAAGGCGCTGCTTGGCAATTCTGATGACCGCAAGCTTTGCTATCCTGGCAAAGGAGGTTTACGTAGTTATTCCTCCGTTGATATTTCTTGGCGCGTGGCATTATAAAAGCGCTGGTTTAGCGGTGGCCGCGGCGGGTACATTTGTCATCTATTTCACGCTGCGAATACTGGTGTTGGGGCTCCCTTCAGGCGGTGGAGAAAGCAGCTATCTGCAATCTATTTTATTAGCCGATTCTTTTTCTTGGGCGGGCAATTTTTTCACCTGGTATTTCAAGTCGAAATGGCTAATCGTCGTGGTTGCAATCCTAGCTTTGTTTTGTGCGCCGCAAAAAATGATACGCTTGTTGCCGGTACCTCTGCTGTTTTTACTGCCTACATTTCTCGCATCTCATGCTTATTTGAACCCTCAGTTGCACGGAGATCGGGTTTTCTTTGCTTTTGATAGTGCGTTAGCCATTGTTGCTGCAGTCGCTTTAGCTCCTTTGCTTAAAGCCTTAACACTATCAGTTGTTAAGGCTTATGTTGCCGCGTTTACCCTGCTTGCAGCTGTATTTTTCTCTCACAGTATGAGCGCGCGGGAGTATCGTAGAGCCGAGCTCGGCACGACAGACTACAAAGTCACCAAATATTTGACTGACAGCGGCGAAAAAGTAGTCGATCAGGTTTACTATGTGCCATTGGGGTTCGAGCAGGGACAGCTAGCAATCGTGAGACGCTTGCTGGGACTAGGAACGTACTTGGTAACGCAAAACTGTATACTGGCACTTGAGCAGCCTGCAGACCTCCTGACAGTATTCGACCAAGCGGGAAATATAAGCAGCCGATCCGCATTGGAAGCAGGTTGCATGACTGTCGAGTCGCCAGTTACCCCGCTGCTTTTGCCTCGCGCTGTTAAAGGATTGGTCGAATGGGATCTTCAAGTCGATTCAGGATTCATAGGCGGTGTAATTTTTGTTGATCGAGCTATTGCAGTGCCAGCGCCACGTTTTTCTACTGTGATGGTCAGTCCTCCAACTGGGGAGCCTTACCAGCTGTTTGCTTTTAAAGGGTCCCAGTGGTGGTTTTCAGAAATTATGCAAATGGAAATTCAGCGATAATCGAGCTTAGGAGCATTAAGCATTAGTAGGAATATTACCCTCGTTATTCATTTTCTTTTTGACTATCTCTTGCCGCCATTTCTGAGAGATAGGCGCTGGTTTATGAAGCCATTCTTCTATCTTGTATTTGGTGACAAGGCGGACGTTTTTCTTGATTTCAAACGCGATGCGGTAAACCTGAGCGATGAAGAAATTGATGAGTATTACGACACCTTAGCGGACAAATTTATAGCAAGGGATACTGATCTAAACCGCCAGTGCTTGCAATTCATTCAGCAGAACGTGGCGGGTAAGAGTGTCTTGGATGTTGCATGCGGTGCTGGCTTTCTTTCACAAGACCTAGCAGCGCGAGGCCTGCAGGTTACCGGCGCGGACATCGTCATACCCACTTCGAGTGGGGAGAACCCACGTTACGAAAAATGCGTGATTACTGAGCTGCCCTTTGCTGACAAGCAGTTCGATACCGTAGTTTGCACCCATACACTTGAGCATATCCGAGATGTTAAAAAGGCCTTGAACGAAATACTCAGGGTCTGTCGTAAACGGCTGATTGTGGTTGTTCCTTGCCAGCGAGAGTACGCTTATACTTTTGATCTCCATCTTCATTTCTTTCCCTACGAGTATAAGCTTAGAAAGTTAGTTGGCTCTGAAGGTAGTATCCATAAGCTCGGTGGGGATTTTTTGTATATTCGAGAGTTAGAATGAGCACTTTGATTTGGATTGCGGCTGCTGCCTTGTGTAACAGCTTGGCGTTAGCGACGCTTAAAGTGTCAGGGGATAGTTTGAAAACTCCAGGTGACCTCCTGTCCTTGCCTAGCAGTTCGTGGTTCGTAATTCTGCTGGGTATGGGGCTTTATGCGGTGTCTTTCGCATTAACTATAAAAATATTTTCAATCAATGAATTTGCTCGAACCGTGCCCGTTTTTATCGGCATAAATATTGTTTCTTCACTGTTGCTGGCGCTGTTTTTCTTCCAAGAAAAAATGACTATGGGTTTGCTGGTGGGTTCGCTATTTATCGTTTCCGGAGTCTGGATAATTCACAGTAAAATTCTATGAAAACCACCGTTACCATACTCGTCCCTGTCAAAGACGAAGAAGCGTCGCTGCCCATTCTATTTGCAAAATTTGAGCAAGTTCTTGAGGGGCTCGTAGCGGACTATGAGTTTCATGTGTTGGTTTTAGATGATG
This sequence comes from Pseudohongiellaceae bacterium, assembly GCA_045106275.1. Lineage (GTDB taxonomy): Bacteria > Pseudomonadota > Gammaproteobacteria > Pseudomonadales > Pseudohongiellaceae > UBA9145. The sequence continues at coordinate 24,720 of JBGCEK010000039.1, forward strand.
GTTCAAAAGATGGTTCGGCAGCCGTAGTGAAAGCTGCGAGTGCTCAAAGCTATTCAATCGGTCTCTGCAGTTTTACACGAAACTTCGGCAAAGAATCGGCCATAGCGGCTGGCTTGGACCGCTGCGACAGTGACTTATGTTTGTTGATGGACGCTGATTTACAGCACCCGCCAGAATTAATCTCCGACATGTTAAAGGCTTGGCAACAGGGCCATAAGCTAGTGGAATGCGTGAAATCAAACAGAGGGGAAGAGTCTGCTGCTTACAGAATGTGTAGTCAGCTGTTCTACCGTTTTTTTTCTAATATGAGCGCCATTGAGCTAACCCATGCTAGCGATTTTAAGCTATTGGACAAAGAGATTGTTCATGCGATAAGAAGCTTACCAGAGAAGAGCCGGTTTTTTAGAGGGCTTGTAACATGGATGGGTTATACCGCCTATGAAATTCCTTTTGATGTTCCTAAGAGGCAGCAGGGAGAGACATCGTGGGGGGCGTTAGGCCTGTTGAAGTATTCAATGATTTCATTGACTTCATTTTCATCAGCACCCTTGCAATTAGTCACGGTAATCGGTGTGCTTATGCTGCTGCTGAGTTTGATTATAGGGTCCACTACCCTCTATCAATGGGCGCTTGGAAATGCGGTCACCGGCTTCACTACAGTTATTATTTTGTTATTGATGATTGGAAGTATGCTAATGATTAGTCTGGGTCTTATTGGACTTTATATTTCCAAAATCTACGAAGAAGTTAAGTCTCGTCCAGGCTATGTTGTGAAAGAAGACTTTGGCCCTCGTCCTGATAAACATGATTAAGTCGATGAGCTCAACCCTTAACCCTCAACCCTTGATCTAGAGGGTAGAACTTAGCTTAATTTCTCGCGGCATAGGCCCCAATTACTTCGTAGTAGATGCTGTCTACGGTGTCCGCGTCAGCGGGTGGAAAGCCAATAGAGTTGTCATCATTAATCCAATACGAAATTTCAAAAGTTTCTAACTCGCTTAAAATATCTCGTCGTATTTCCTCATGCTTCACTGTGATTCGATTGATTATTGGCTCTTCAGCGGGAGAGTCTTCGCTAAAATTGGAACTTGAAGTAACGCTGGGGTTGCAGGATAGCAGTAGCGCAGACAGAAGGAGAATAAGTGCAGATGAGGGTGAATTTTCAGAACGAATCGCGGCGCGGCTTATCGCATTAGCCGCGCCGTCATTGGTTTTATAAGCCTTGTTCAATTTTTTCTCGCAAAGGCTCTTCCAAGCGAGTGAGGCCCCAGCGTTTACCGTTGGCAAAAGCAGCCTCGATGCTGTCGCTGTCTGTGCCTTCAAGAGAAGCTAGGGTTTTGAGTGCGCCAACCCGGTTGCTGCTTCCGCAGTGGACCAACACTGGACTGTCGCCTAATGAGTTAAGAAGGTCTTCGAGTTTCGCGGCATTAGCTTTAGTCACACCTGCGAGACCTGCTACCGGTATCGAGTGAAACTCCATGCCATTGGCTTCGACCACCGCTCTTTCGTCCCAATCAATTTCGTCGGGTCGGCGCAGGCTTATAATGTGCTTAACACCGGCATCGGCCAACACCTTAATTTGTTCTTTAGTGGGTTGCCCGCTCGCCAGCGCGTTGCTTTCTGGTACGTTAAGGTTATTGAGTTCTGAATTCCGGATTGCACCAAGATCCAATCGTGGCAAACTCGCGCAAGCAGCAAGGATTGCCAGAATAAGGGCAAACGAGAATTTCTTAGCTATCATTTTCACGATGTTCTCCATTTAAGAGTCTGCAATGGTTTTTTCAAGGTTAGGCATTTTCGAGTAGTTCAACCCAATTTCCATCTGGATCTGCAATGATGGCAATTGTAATGCCTGGACGGACTTCTTTTGCGGGCACTACGATGGTGGAGCCCGCTTTTTCTGCTTTATCGACACAAGCTACTAAATTTCCGACAGTTATAGTCCAATACCGGTATCCGGTGGCCCCTCGGATTCCGCCAGGAGCAGCCTCAGCGGCGGGTTTGGGGTCTGTTTCGATTACTTTTATGACACTGTCACCCACTTTAAAACGATTCATCTGACCGCCACCGGGCATGGGAATCGTTCCTTCTAACTCTAACCCAAGGGTGTCGCCGTAAAAGGTCATCATTTCGGCAATATTATTTGTGACTATTCCTATGTCGATAGCGGCTTTTTTAACATCAATGGCCATAGTAACTTACTCCTTAATGATCTTTATTTTTTGCTAAAGAATGGGACGATCCGGTTGAGCCACCGCATATAGAGGGGGCTCAACCGCAAGGTTAATTAGCCGGCACCCATGATGGCTTTAGTTTCGAGATACTCTTCAAAACCTTCAAGACCCCATTCGCGACCATTGCCAGATTTCTTATATCCACCGAAAGGCGCATTAATATCAGTGGGTGCACCATTGATGTGAACCATGCCGGTGCGGATTTGCTTTGCCACTTTTTCTGCATGGGCTTGTTCACCCGAAACATAACCTGAGAGTCCGTACTCAGTGTCGTTGGCAATGGCAATAGCTTCTTCTTCTGATTCATACCCAATAATGGAAAGCACTGGTCCGAACACTTCTTCGGTAGCTATGCTCATCGCGTTATGAACATTGCCAAACACTGTTGGTTTTACGAAATAGCCTTTCTCTATCCCGTCCGGTCTGCCTAAACCTCCGGCAACCAATTCTGCCCCTTCTTCTACAGCCTCACTGATGAGTTTCTGAATCTTATCGAATTGGGCCGCACTCACTACTGGGCCTAAGCGAGTCGTTTCTGCTAAAGGATCACCAACAGTCGCCTTGGCTGCCGCAACTTTAGCGACTTCTATAGCCTCCGCCATACGTTCCATAGGTACGAGCATACGAGTTGGCGCATTGCATGATTGACCGCTATTGCCAAAACAGCCAGCAACGCCGCTGCTTACTGCTTTGGGAAAATCTGCTATGTCATCCAAGATCACATTGGCGGATTTTCCACCTAATTCTTGAGTAACCCGTTTAATGCCATCCGCGGCGTTTTTGGCAACTTCACGGCCCGCTCGGGTGGATCCTGTAAAAGACACTACGTCAACTTCCGGGTGGCTTGAAATGGCGGCACCTACACGCATGCCATCACCGTTAATCATGTTAAAAACACCCGGTGGTAAGCCTGCCTCGGCGATAATTTCAGCTAAGATATAAGCGCTCACTGGCGCTATTTCGCTGGGCTTGAGAATCATGGTGCAGCCAGCAGCCAAGGCTGGTGCTACTTTGCAGGCGATCTGATTGAGAGGCCAGTTCCAGGGAGTGATGAATCCACAAACCCCGGCGGGTTCTTTGACAATTTTCGTTGTGCCGCGCATTTCTTCAAAAGAGAAATTTTCGAGGATAGGAACAACCGCCATGAAATGACCCATGCCGCTGCCTAATTGAGCCGTTTTAGCCAAGCTCATGGGGGCACCCATCTCATTGGAGATGGCCATAGCCAGTTCATCACCTCTGGCTTTCATACCCTTGATGATGTTGTTGATGACGTCTAAGCGATCTTCAACATGAGAGCTTGACCAATAGGGGAATACGTCTCTAGCTGCCAAAGCTGCGGCATGGACGTCGTTTGCCGTCCCCATTTTGATGGTTGCAAATGCCTCTTCAGTTGCAGGGTTGATAACCTCGAGAGTGTCTCGGTCGGCGGGCTCAACCCACTCGCCATTGATGTAAAACTTATTATAGGCCTTGGTCATTTTGTAACTCCTATGGGATAAATAGCAATTAGATTACACTGATTCGGTTACACTGGAATTCAAGCGGACCCCGCTACCGAGCAGATATTGATCGTCAGTATACCTGACATTTGGATAGGTTAAGAAGTCGCTAATGTTTAACAAAGTAAAAAGGGCAATTGGCAGTAAATTGGCATCGTTTTTGTCAAAGGCTCTGCCTGGATATCGCCGGATTGACACGGTTTCCGTGGCCGACATGGTCGCTGTTTTGCAAACTGGCGATATTGTATTGGTAGAAGGTAATACCCGTATAAGCTCTGCTATCAAGTACCTAACCCAGTCCTCATGGTCTCATGCTGCGTTGTATGTGGGTGAGAAGGGGGATAATCCAAATCAGCCAAATCTCTTAGAAGCCGATTTGCAAGATGGCGTTCGTTTAGTCAAAGTTGATTATTACGATGGATTTAATCTGAGAATATGCAGGCCAGTTAATTTGACAGATGAAGATGTCAGCAATTTGGTCAGTTTTGCCAAGGGTAAGCTGGGCCACCAATATGATCTTAAAAACGTCTTTGATCTCACTCGCTACCTTATTCAAAAGCCAGCAGTACCCGCTCGATATCGGCGTGCAATGATTGGCTTTGGCAGCGGCGAGCCCACTAAAGCCATCTGTTCCACCTTGATAGCGGAGACTTTTCAGTCGATTAACTACCCAATTCTCCCATTGAGAAGTCGCGAGGAGCCTCTATCAATAGAACAGCAAAAAACAGCGACCGACGTTATCGAGCAGGGCGAAGACGGTGAAGTCCCTCAGTTTTATAGGCGGCATTTTACTCATTTTACGCCGCGGGATTTTGATTTATCCCCGTATTTCAGAGTAGTGAAGCCAACTATCGAATCGGGTTTTGATCACCATCATTTAGTGTTTGAGTCAGACAAATAACGGCCCAATATTTGTACTAAGTTTTGGGTGTTTTAAATCGTGCCAAGTAATCGATTAAGTGCAGTCTCGAATTGCGGATCGCCGCGGCTAACTTGGTCGAAGGGGTAAAGTGCTTCAATTTCAGGTTGCAAGCCATTCGCCTCCCCCAGTACCACAAATCTATCTAAGTCTTTAACGGTTTTAGCGAATTCAATGGCTGCTTCTGAGGTGGTGCTGTCGATGATGATAACCACAGACTTTCCAAAATACGCAGTTCCTGCAGTATTGGGTGTCAGCGCGCCCAGATGTTTGCTGTCGAGAAATCCTTGGGAGTTCCTGAGGTCTAAAATCAAACCGTCGCAGTGATTGAAGTCGCGCATTAAGGTAGTGTAAGTGATGAGGTCAGACGTGCTTCGAGAAAGAGCCCACAGCCTTATGTATCCAATGACTTTGTTGCCGGCGCTAAATTCTTGAACGCTATTAATCATAGCGCTGCGATAGCTATCAAAAAGGTTTTCAAATATGGGTGTGACGGTGCTCTCTATTGTCGCGCCATCTCGAATTAAAGAGAGCTGGTAGTTTTCTAATTGAGGGCCATTGAATGATTCGATTGGGTGGAAGTCAGAGCCGTTGGCCTGAATGATAATATCGCCTCGGTTTATGCCAGCGAAAAAGGCCGGATAGTCTTCCAACACCGCGGTTACCAAATAACCTTTGTCAGCTTTAGTTGCCTCTATTCCAATGTGGAACAAGGATAGGCGATCGACCGCCTTGCTCGCAAGAAACGCCTGCTTTTTATAGTTTTCTAGGCTATCCAAGTTCACATTGGTTGAGCCCGCTTGAGCGAAAACAAGGTTGGAAGCGATGAAACTAACAAAGGTGAAAACGGTTCTAAACATTGGCTTATCAGCTCACGCGGGCTATTGCTCTTTGCGCGGCAGGTCTTTGGTAATGATGATCTTTATAGGCGATCAGCTCATCAGGAACCTCAAACTCAAATCGCTGTGCCCAATTGAGAGTCTGTGCTAAGAGAATATCCACAAGACTAAACTGATTTCCTACCGCGAATTCTCCGTCTGGTAGCAATTGCCGGAGACATTTTATGGCCTTTGCGAATTCGAAAGTCGCAGTGTCAAAAATCGCTGGGATTCTATGTTCTTCCGGTAACGCGAAAAGGTGTTTACCTTTAGTCCAAAGAGGCTGCTCCAATTCTAATAAAATGAATGCGACCAACTCGTCGTGTTTCGCATAGACCTGCATGCTGGCATTGGGCAGGAGTCCTGACTCAGGTGCCGATCGAGCGATGTAGTTCAAAATCGCCATGGACTCAGTGATGACAAGACCACCATCGGTTAGTGTTGGCACTTTCCCTTGGGAATTGAGGGCGAGATAACTGGGGTTTTTAGCACTGTTTTCTTTCTCTGCCGGAGTACGAAAAGCGACCTCTTCGTATTCATAGGGTAGACCAGTTTCTTCTAAGGCCCACAGCGGGCGGAAAGATCGAGACTGACCCATGCCATATAGTTTCATATTTTGCTGTCTCCAAAAAAAGAGTGCGACTGATAAAAGTCAGTCGCACCCCTTGAGCGTGGTATACACCCTGAAATTAAAAGTGCTAGAAAATCAGTTGTTCTTAATTTGTTGCGAAACAATAAAAATAGCCGTTACCGCCGGTGCCAATTAGGTTTGCTTGGCTGCAACCGCGAGAACCATGAGCACTGTTCCAAGAAGTTGGATTCTGTCCTCCGCCAGTTCGGTCGAAATGACCAACCTGAGCAGTTCCTTCGTCGTTGCTAGTCCAGTTGTTGCAGGTGTGATCGCCATCATCAATGGTGCGTCCATCCAAAGAAGACCCAGTAAGAATGTCGTGCTGATTTGGCGTATCGCCTCGACCTTTTACCTGATTGCCGTTTTCATCAAGTGAGTTTTCTTTGCCGAGAGCCATAAATTCAGAATGCAGATTGTTAAGATTGCTGGCGACTTGAATACCTTTGGCATTGTACCAAGGTCCGAAGCCAATTCGATCTCTCGCATTTATATTCGGGGAAGACTCAGTAGCATGGGCGCTAAGATAAGCCCGCCAGGTTTTCCCTTGAGATCCAGCTGCCTCAGCAAGTGAAGCGCAGTGAGCATCCGCGCCAGCTAAACCGCCGATATTAGCGCCATCTCCAGAACCAGTGCTAGTTATAAAAAAGCTCATTTCGTTCTCTTGAGAGTTGGTTGCAGTAAAAGTGCTTGCTGCTGAAAGTAAAGCGAGCGATGTGAGTAGGATTCGCTTTTTCATTGAGGTGTTCCTTTTTTATTGTGGTTAACAGATTTAGTCTAGTTCGATTCTGAGGTTAACCTAGGCAACTGAAATTGTCATGCCAACTGCCCTGTTAAAGAATCGAGAAAGCGCAAGTCGCGAGTCCGGTTCTCTAGTCAAAAGACCCGGCCGGTCCTGGAAAGACAACCGGGCTTTCGCTGCCGTCAGGGCCGATGCTGGATACGCCAAAAAAGTAATTATCAATTACCGTGTTTTGGAGAGTGAAAGTATCCACGTCTCCAACCGTACGGAAATAGTCCCACGTGGGCGAGGTGGTGAGTCGCCAGTGTAATCGATAGGCGGTTGCGCCTTTGGATTTTTCCCAGCTGAGAGTCGTATCCGGCGACACCTGCCCGCGAATCGAGACAGCGGCTGGTGGCGCTGGAGCGGCAGCCATAGACGCAAGAGTGACTGCATTCAAGGCTGTTAACTTTGCCGCGTAGGGAAAGTTAACGTGTTCTAAAGTGTCGCCGTACTCGATGCCGTCCTCCACCCTTAGATCTTGATGCTGCTGTGTATAATTCTCATTCGTCTCCATGATTCGAACGGCTGGAAAACCCGCTTCATTGAACGGCCGGTGGTGACCGCCGCGGCCGAAGCGGTCTAATCGATAGACCATCATAATGTCTAAGTTGGGAATATACAGGTCAGCCATTTTGTCTACATAGCGGGCAATATTGCGTGAAGCAGAATCTACTTCGCCACCCTGATACCGGCGTTGGCGAGCTTCAGCTTCCGTTTCTACGTAACGAGTGCCTTCGGAAAATACTCTCGCAGTGGTGTTGTTGGTGACCCCATTGACCCCGGTGATGTTCCCAATCATGTCATTGTTGATCACTGCATCCAAATTCCAATCTTGCTCGGTAATATATTCCGCTAATATAGCGCCACCGTTTAGGCCCTGCTCTTCTCCTGATAGCCCAACAAAGGCGATGGATCCGGCAAACTGATATTGGCTAAGCACTCGGGCGGCTTCAATAACCCCCGCCATTCCTGAAGCATTGTCGTTAGCGCCCGGAGAATCTGATTCGAAATTCATAGGGTCGCTCACACGAGAGTCGATATCGCCGCTCATCATGGTGAACCGGTTAGGATCTTGGGTTCCTCGCAAGATGGCGACAACGTTAACCACCTCCACTGGATCAGGAATGCGATCGGTGCCAGACACTACCCCGCTGACAGTAAACACTTCCAAACAGTCCCCACATGCTGCAGATATAGAATTAAACTCTTGCTCTATCCAGCGCCGTGCGGCACCTATTCCTCGGGTCGTTGACTGGGTTTCTGAGAGTGTGTGGCGTGTGCCGAAATTCGCAAGGGTGGTCACACTAGATTCAATGCGCTCTGCTGAAACAGCTTCAACAATCGCATGCATTTGCGCCTCGTCGGCAGAACTAAAGGTGGAAAAGGTGGCAGCGGCTAAACTAAACCATATCGTGGGTGATAGTGGGTAAACGGTACGAAACATAGTAATTCTCCTAGGCTTGCCCAATGAAAGCAAAGCTGGAGGCAATAGTGAAGGGTTATCGAATTTTTTCTAGTGCAAAGCAGCATTTGAGCTGGATTCAATCGTGTGCGACCAATGGACTAGTTTTTTTAGAAGCTGCTGTTGTTCAATGGGTTTCGCCAAAAAGTCATTCATGCCCGCGTTGAGACAGGCTTCGCGGTCTGATGCCGATGCATTGGCAGTTAAGGCTATGATTGGCTGATTGAAGCCTAACTCTCGGATTTTTAGAGTGGCCTCTGTGCCGCTAAGTTCAGGCATTTGCATGTCCATTAGTATAAAATCGTATTTATTTTTCGTTGCTTTTGTGAGTGCTGCTTTTCCATCGATTGCGGAGTCGGTGTATAGACCGCTGTTTGCCAATATATGGGTGACCAGTTTTAAGTTAACTGGATTGTCTTCGGCGATGAGAACTTTTTTGCCTGACAGCACACTGGTATCTGCTAGGGCGGGGGATTCTGGTGCTTTTCCCGGGAAATAAGGAAGGCTCAATGTAAAAGTGCTTCCTTTTCCTTTGGTGCTAATTGCGCTGAGCTCCCCGCCGAGCAAGGAGGAAAGCTGTTTAGAGATTGCTAGTCCCAAGCCAGTCCCTCCAAATTTTCTAGCAGTACTCGCATCCGCTTGACTAAAAGGGTCAAATAGACCCGCGAGCACTTCTTTTTCGATGCCTATTCCTTCGTCTTTGACCTTAAACATTATATTTTTTTGGTCGCGGCTAACTGTGATGTTCACCTTACTTTTCTGACTAAATTTGACTGCATTTCCACATAGATTGATCAATATCTGCGCGCACCTAAAGGGGTCTGTAATTAGAAACTCACTCACATCAGGTGAGATTTCATAGCTGAGATCAACGTTGTTAACGTCCGCAAGGGGTCTCGTAACAATTAGAACATCCTTCAACGTTTTTTCGACAGACATGGATTCAGAAATCAAGTCAATACCCGATGTTTGTATTTTTGAATAATCCAAGACATCGTTGACGATCCCCAGAAGCATTTTAGAAGAACGGTCGATCTGGAAAAAATAGTCTTTTACTTTTCCTTCAAGGTTTTCCTTGCTGCATAGCTCGCTAAAGCCAATGATGCCGTTAAGAGGTGTGCGGATTTCGTGACTCATACTAGCCAAAAATCTCTCGCGTTCGGAGGCTACCTTTGCCTGCAAGCCAAGTGAGTGAAATCGCTCACCCATTCGCTGCATCAGCGCGAGAATTATTAGTATTAACGAGACCATAGCGACTGCGATTGTAGACTGTTGGTTTAAAGGGCTTATAAAAAGAAATACAAACGGCAATGCTGTGCAGCACGAGGTCCCAATCAGGTAGGGAGCGGCTTTGTCTTTATTCAACGTAGCGACTATGGCGAGAGCAGTACCCAATACATTAGGGATTAGTATTAAAAATACGGTAAGTAGCCAACTTATACCTAACAAAAACGTGCTACAAAGATAGACTGCTTGAATCCCCATACTTAACTTTACCGCGCTATACACTTTTGAGTGGCTAGTTGATTGTCGCAAAAAATTAATTGAAAACCATGAGGAAAGCATACTTGCCATTACAATTAATTGGTTAACCACGCTCTCTAAAATTCCGTTTAGATTGAACGGAAGAGCAGTATCTCCATAGCCCCAAACAGCAAAAGAGGGAAATGCCCAAGCAAGTACTGTGACTCCCAATTTCCATGCATCGGGATCCCGATTAAAAAGTGAAAGTAAAACGCAGAATGTGGACATCAAGATGATGCTGCCGTAGTACATACCCACGTTAACGAGCTCAGGAAATTTTGATGCTTTGTATTCCCGGTAGGTAAAAAACTCGTAGGATAAGGTGAGCTCCGGCTGAGTGTCGAGTTGCAGAAGTATCTCATCACCCCATTCTCGGACTAAGGCGATGACTGTTTGTGGATTCCAGTTGGCTTCATCAGGGTCCCTCATGCCAGTATCAAAGAGCGGAATACCTGAATAAGTGGAATAAACCCGGTATCTATCAAATATACGGTCTTCAAAAACTAAGAACTCAGATTTTGTGTTTGTGATGTCGACATGCAGCCAAAGAGGTTGGTTCGAGGTTTGTACTTCTCCTTGCGAAGATGGATTTTTTGTAATTCGGCTAATGCCGCTAACTGCACTAGACCAGTCTGTTGCATCGTACAGAGGAGTGACCGATTCTTCAGCGTGCAGAGGCCCACCGAATCCTAATTGAACGCAGCAGCAAATAAAGAATAGCGAGCTAGAGGCTATTATCTTGATGGCGAGAGTCTCTACACGAGGTAAACTTTAAGTATAGAAGAGGTTTCGGGTCTAGCTCCGTTGATTTCTAAATGATTTCACCCCTCTTTGCTTTCAGCTTGACCGCGAACCTTTCCGGCTCCAATATCAGAAAGGTTGATAAGAGGAAAAGACATGATCCAAAAGTTAAGATGCAGAGCTCTCTATTTTTTACTTTCTGTCAGCGCAGCACTGCTGTCGTCCGGCCAAGCACTAGCCCAGCTGGACAAAGCCGTGGTAGATAATTGGATGGTGAGCTTATCTAATTGGCAGCGCTGGGGCGCTAACGATGAGCTTGGCAGTCTAAATTTGATAACCCCCCAGACTCGTGTTGCTGCCGCTAAGCTTGTCAAAACAGGGATATCTGTCTCCATGGCTCATGAAGTTCTCACCGAGCGTGCCCCAGACAATGGCAATCCCTATGAGCACGAAATGACTGCCGTCGGAAGTAGCCCTGGTCCTTGGTCTGGCGACTCAATTGGAGTGAGCTATCACGGTTACGCCCATTCTCATTTGGATGCGCTGTGCCACCGCTTCCATAACGGGAAAATGTACAACGGCTACTCAGAAAATGAGGTAACTCAAGAAGGCTGTGCTCGTTTGGCGATTACCGGTTTCGAGAATGGGATCTTCGGGCGGGGTATTTTGATCGACATGGCGGCATTTAAGGGAGTGGATTGGCTTGAGCTAGGGGCACCAATCACAGATGAGGACTTAGTTGCCTGGGAGCAAGAAACGGGAATCGAAATTAAGTCCGGGGATGTGGTTTTGGTTAGAACAGGGCGTTGGGCACGGCGGAACTCACTTGGGCCGTGGAATTTGGCTGCAGAGTCTGCGGGTTTGCATGCCTCTGCCGCGCAGTGGTTTAAGGATAAAGATATTTCGCTAATTGGAAGTGATGTAGCATTAGATGTGTTTCCATCCGGTGTAAGCGGTTACACCCACCCGGTCCATTTGCTGTTTTTGGTTGCCATGGGCACGCCCATTTTTGATAATCTAGACTTGGAGGCGTTAGCCGAGGAAGCCGCCAGGCAGAACAGCTGGGAGTTCCTGTTTACCACCGCGCCACTTAGAATTCCTGGTGGTACTGGCTCACCGTTGAATCCCATTGCTACTTTCTAACATTTGACCGGACTATCTAAAACTCTAGGTGATTTGAAAGAAATCCTCTGCCTGCCAAAGCACTTACAAAACATTGCTATGGCAGGCAGTGATTCCCTTGAGGAGCTGGTTACCACTTATATTGCAAGCGGCCAAAGAAATTTCTTCCCTGACCCACCATGCGGCTACCTTGTGGCACATTGCTGTTTTGAACTCGGTTAAATCCGGTGAGGTGATCTATATAACTTTCGTTGAATAGATTTTCCGCACCTGCTGCTAAAGTGATTTGATCATTCACTGCCCAATTCAGGAAAAAATTAGTAAGTGAATAATTATCAGTCGCAACAGAGGAATTATTTGGGTTTCCTGGGTCAAAGGTGTTGGTGAGGGAAATGTCATCTTGCTCGGCTACAATGACTTGCTCTAGCTTGGCGCTTAAGTTGGCTCGCTGGTAGCTAACTGATAAACGTGCACTATTAGGTGCTACTCGATAGATGCTGTCGTTGATATCTTCTCTGTCTCCATCGATTTGGGTATAGATTCCCTCAACCGACCAGTTTTCGTTGAAGCTGTAACCAAACGTTAAATCCAGCCCAGTAAATTCAGCTTCGGTATTGGCAAAAATTAACGGGGTTGGGTCGCCGTTGGCGTTTCGGCTCACCCCGATGACAGCCGGATTTGTTGCTGCTATGCCCTGAATAAAATCATCCACATGACGCTGATAAACTCGCGGCGAAAAGTAGAAATTTCCCTGCGTGTAATCGAAGCCCAGTTCAATCTGTCGAGATTCTTCAGGGTTAAGGTTTGGGTTTCCAACGTAATTGTTGCCGTCTCCTAAACCCGCATTAGCTTCCAAGGGTATCCACAAGAATCGTTCTTGATAAATCGGCGAACGCATTTTTTGCGCAGCGGCCAATTCGATCACTAAATTGTCGGTAGCTTGATAGCGAGTTTTCAACACCCAATCGAGGTTGTCATCGGACTGGCTGCGGTCAGCGTTGTTGAACCCTTCTCGAAGCATAAATACAGCCCGTGGCGGCGTCCCCATTGGCCACATGGCCGGGTTCATATCCACTAGCCTTGCTGGGAAAGCATCAACTGTGCCCGTATCCATGTCGACCTGTTCAGAACGAATGCCCGCTTCCACATACCAGCGATCACTAACTACCGCAGACCATTCTGCGAATATCGCGAAATTTTCTACCTCACTGCCATTAAAATTGTTAACAAAGAAAGGAGCGAAATCAGGGTCGAATACGGTGGCATCATGCTCAGCATCCTTACCTTCAATTCCAACCAGCATAGTGCCAGGGCCAAGAATGAAATCAGCTGTAAGTTTAAAGCCGGATTCCTCGCTAGCAGTAAGTACGTTTCTTCTGTCGGCGCCAATAAAGGGTGGGAGGGGAAGGCTAGAAAAGTCGGGGGCTGCTCGCAACAAGTCGTTACTCATGCCATGGTCAATGTCTGACCCATAAACCCTCGCTTCTAAGTTAACTCCTCCAATCGAGGTTTTGTAACTGGCATTCCAAACTTCGGTATCGAACCAGTCGATATCCATGGGTAAGCTTGGTGTGCCAGTGTCCTCGGTATAAAGTTTGTGATAGTTAAAATCAAATTCGTGATTGTCAACTTTAAAGCCATAACCTACCCCGTAAACATCTCTTTCGTACTGGGTAGCTCTGATAGTCCCTTCAGGCGAATCATAATCCTCTCCTTCATCACGGCTGCCAACTACACTGAACCGATGATTTGCTGAGCTCAAACCGAATACACCAGAGAGCGTGGTTCCTTCATCAACAGACGAAAAACCTGCTTCTGTATCTCCACTCAGTTTCCAGCCAGAACCTGAATTATATTCTGGCTTTTTCCAATAGGCAGTGGCGGCCCCGCCAATGCCCCCGCCGGTGGAAATGGAAGGGATTCCTTGTTCAACCACAAGCTCGCGCATCAGGCCTGCAGGTATGTGATGAAGAGGAGGCGCCATCCAGTTCGGGCCACCGCCATGAATAAGCATGCCGTCAATTCTGACGTTTATCCTCGGGCCAAACATTCCTCGATACTGAATCTGGCCGGTCAGGGGGCCGTTGTTGTTTGCGGCTCCGCCAGGCACTTGATTCATCAGCTTTGCTGCATCAACATTAGAGCCTGCTCTGGTTGCAGTGAATTGGGTTTCCAAAAATTCTTGGCGCCCGATGACGGTAACTTCTTCTACCTGTTCTTGGGCGCCTACAAGCATGCTGCTAGTTAACAGAGAAGTGAGTAGCGCCACTGCGCTCTTTGTTTTAAATTTTTTCAATGGTTCATTCCCTGATAGTGCTATATTTCTTTGGCAAAATTATAGTCATTCAGACGCGGTATTCCGATGTGGCATATTGTCACAGAAGGCTAATTGAATTCGCAATTCGAAGAGATTATTATTGATTAAAAACAAATACTTAAATGATTTTTGAGGTAGCGAGGGGGATGCCGGTCAGTGATTCCAAGTTATTAAGTATTGATTCAGGTCAGTTTGACTATAACTAGCGTATTGAGTGTAGAGCCCCACAATGAGTTGGAGATGGTGCTCGACTGCCTTGAGAGGAATTTTAAAATTCACATGAGTGTTATTTGATGAAGCACAGACTATCGAAATTGCAAAGTGACAGGGTCATGGCAAAGCGCATAGTTGCAGCAGCGTTTGGCGCGATCGCCATTCTGGCCAATATGCTGCTGCCTGCATATGGGCAGACCTTAGAGGAATCCTCCCATGAATTCACCGTTGGTGCGGAATTTGACGTTTCAGAATCTGCTGGAGAGCCGGAAGAGGGCGAATTAAGTCCCGAGGAGTTGGCCGCAGAGCAAGCACGCATTTTGGAAATAAGGCGTCAACAAGAATTAAGGCAGCAGGCACTTATTGAAATGCAAAGTGACTTGGGTATTTACGATCCGGCGTTACAGGAAGCTTATTCTGATTTCGGGGCCTTTTACAGCGAGATCGAGGACTTTGAAAACGCCATTAAACTGCATACTGATGCACTGCAAGTGGCAAGAATTAACACGGGGCTTTATAGCGAAGAACAGCTGCCGATTATTGATGCCTTGATTCGAAATAATGGTGAAATTAAAGATTGGGCTGAGGTGGATGACCTACAAGAACTAGATTATTTTGTAGCGAGTCGTTTGTACGACCTAGACGATCCAGAATTAATCGAGGCCATAGAAGGCTACGGAGGTTGGAAGCTGAGAGTTATCCGAGAGAATATGCTCGACTTAAACTCTCGAAGCCTTATGGATCAGGCGGAGGGATTGAGCAGATTTTACTCTAGATTGTTTGCGAAAATTGATGCTGAAAATTCTGTGCCGCCACTTGCGCTACTCGATGTGATTGAAGACAAAACTCAAACAGACCTGACGCTGGCGCGATCAATTGCCCAAACGCCTTTCACAGTATTTGAGGGTACGGTCAGTCGTTTTGTTGTTCAGAACCGTTGTCAGAATCGACGCAACGCACAGGGCCAGGTGGTTCGGCAGTGTGTCAATGTACAAGTGGAGAATCCGCGTTATCGGCAATCTCAACGGGATGCAAAAAATATGATGCTGAGGCGGTATACTCGACAGATTGATACCTCGATTGAGCGCCTTAGAGAGATCCGCTACACAAGTGAGGGTTTATCAAGCTCGGACAAGCAGTGGTTAGACTCTCGGATTGCTGAATTAGAAACTGAATCTGTGCAGCTGCTTCGCTCAGGCCAAAGAGTGAGTATCTTTTAGCTTCACGGCAGATTGCTCTGCTAGATATGCATTTTTGGTCGCCTCGGCTGCTCTTCCAGAAGTATTATCCTAAATCCTCTGACGACTAATCCAATGTTGCTGGCATTTTCGTAGTACACAAGGTACAACAGAGTCTGTTGAGCTGTTGTTCAATAAGTTAGTTCATAACCGGAGAAAATTATGTCTCATATCGCCAAATGGCTTGGACGTAGCGCCGCGTCAGTGTTTATCGCTGTCATCGCTCTGACCAGCCAATTTGCCTTGGCTCTAGAGGAAGGGGAGAAAGCCCCAGACTTCGAGCTTCAGGCATCAGACGGCATGACGTACACCTTATCCCAGTTCGCTGGTGATAAGCCTGTAGTCATCGCTTTCTTTCCTAAAGCCTTTACTGGTGGCTGAACTATGCAATGTAAAGCGCTGCGTGACAGTGCTAGAGAAATTCAGAGTTTCGACGTTGCATACTTTATGGCCAGTGTAGATACGCTGGAAGACAATACGGCTTTTGCTGAAGAGCACGATGCTGGCTTTCCAATTCTTGCTGATCCTAGTAAAGAAATGGTGGAGTCGTTTGGCGCTCTGATGGGCGCCGGATTCGCCAATCGATGGACGTTTTACATCGACACCGATGGCACTGTCTTGAAAATCGATAAGTCGACTAAGCCTGCAACGGCGGGGCGCGATCTTGTTGCGACGATGGAGACCTTAGGCTTCTCGAAAATCTAAGACTTCTTTGCAACAATGCGGAAAGCCTGGTTGAGAAATTAGCCGGGCTTTTTGTTGTCTAAGATAAACTGAAGTACTGGGTTTATGATGTTTGAACAGCGATCAATTATGGCCAAATTCTGCTATTGAATCTGCCGTTGTTGTAGGGATTTTGGCTCTATGACAAAATACTTCAATCAAATCACACTGGAAATTATGTCATGTCAAAAATGGGTCTCTATGCAGTTGCAGCTGTAGCAGTATCGACGATGCTGTATTTGGTCTATATGGCCATGACGTTCGAGCCGCCGCAGGGAACAACAACCGTCATTATTGCACCGCCAGTTCAGACAGAGCCAGAGCCCCAAGTGGAGGTTTCGCGGCCCAATCCTGAGCGTTCAGTGCTGCCTCAATCCATCTTTAGGCCCGAACCCGATACTCCTCCGGTGGCAGTAGCTGAGCCGGTCATCGCTGAAATGCCTGAAGAAATTCAAGTTGACTTAGAGCCGGAGCCAGAGATCACTGAAACGACTGTTCGGCTACCCAGTCTAAATCGCAGTGACCGTTTCGTGTTTGAAAGTATTGCTGAATTGCAAAACGGACTCGAGCTGATTAGCTACCTGGCCGAGGACCAAATCGTTCGTAAATTCGTCGTCTTTGTAGAAAACATTTCCCGCGGGGAGTTTCCCCAGTCGGGCTTACCCTACAAGGCGATACAGTCTCCTATGCCAGTGCGTAACATTGATGAAAACCTATACGTTATGGATGAAACTGCGCCTGCCAGATTCAATCAAATACTGAATGGATTCTTGGCCGTTGATACGGAGGCCGCATTAGGTTTATACCGCATGCTCTCACCTCTTTTTCAGCAAGCCTACGCGGAGATTGGTTTCCGAAATGAGAGTTTTGACGATACCTTGAGAGCTGCAATCAACAATGTGTTGCGAACGTCCGATGTGGAGGGGCCTTTTCAATTAGTGAAGCCCTCTGTGATGTACTTGTTTGCAGACTCTAGCATTGAAAACATGCAGGCTGTTAATAAGCAATTGATTAGATTGGGTCCGGAAAATACCGAGAAACTTAAATCGAAACTCCGAGAGTTTTCATCTCTGCTATAGTGCGAAAATGCGCCTATCAATCCGCCCTGAATTAAACCTGAGAAAAATAGCCAATGCCTGAATTTACATCACCTCTGCCACGCCCCCTTGTTGATGTTGATTGGTTGGCAAAAAACCTTACCAGCAGCAATGTTGTAGTTTTTGATGCTTCTGTGCCGCCCGTTGTACCAGGGTTTCTTTCAATCAATAAAGATGGTTCTTTTAGATCGATCCCAGGTGCCCGACGCTTCGACTATGACAAAGAAATCTGTAGACCGGGAAGTTCGTTACCGCACATGATGCCAGACCCAGAATTATTTCAAGAAAAGGTTCGAGCTCTTGGCGTTAATCAGGAAAGTGTCATCGTCGTTTATGATGATGTGGGCCTTTACGCAAGTCCGCGCGCATGGTGGATGCTCAGAGCAATGGGGCACGAACAAGTGGCAGTGCTTAATGGTGGGTTGCCTGCGTGGATTGCGGCAGAAAATGAAGTTGAGTCTTCCTTAAGGACTGACTTTACGCCAGGGAATTTTACAGCAAATTGGAACAAAGAGTTATTTTGCGATTCTGACGCCGTTCTACGAGCCACATCCGATGAGCAGACCGATATTATTGATGCTCGCTCAGCCGGACGATTTTTTGGAACCGCTCCCGAGCCTCGGCCTGGGTGCCGATCAGGTCACATGCCCTCAGCGTTGAACTTACCGTTCGCAAATGTTTTAAGAGATGGGCATCTAAGATCCGAAGACGAAGTGACCGAGTTGTTCGAAGCAATCACCGATAAAGATAAAAACCTAATCACTAGCTGCGGTTCTGGGATCACTGCCTGTGTTTTAACCTTAGCCGCTGCTGTTGCTGGGTTTCCTAAGCTCTCGGTTTACGACGGCTCTTGGGCGGAATGGGGCATGGAGGAAAAACTGCCGGTAGTTACCGATTAGACCTTACTCCAGCTTTCGGACTTAACATGGTTTTCTGTTCAGTCTAGCGATTCTCGCCTTAAGATTGTCTTTTCAGCAGCCCGCTGATTTCCGCACTTATCTGTTTTTGGTCAACTAGCTGGTCAAACCAAGCGTTGGAAGTACGCCCGTTTGCTAGACCAATTATAGTGCCTAAAACGGCGCCTCTGTGAACGTTGTCTCCTCCCACATTGGTGTTGGCAATGAGGGCCTGTTCTATATCTTCGCCGTACTTGTAAGCGAAATAGAGAATGCTTGGCCACGAGCCTGAAATATAGCAAGCGGAAGTGAAAATTCCTCCTACGACTTCGAAGTCGCTGTAATTTTTTGCAGTCAATTCTTCAAGGTTCAAATTGATACTTTGTATCGCGCAAGCAGAGATGATTTCCTTAGCACTCTCGCTCTCCTGGCGAGAAAGAAGCTTAAGCAACAGTTTGCAGTAGTCCTCGGCAATTTTTGCAAGCCCTTCATCAGGATGGGTGAGCCAGAGATGCTCTCTACATTGAGATACTATTTCAGCTGTGTCTAATTCGTTTAAATACGCTGTTATCAGTACAGGCCCAAGCGTAACGAGTCCTCCTACTGATGCAGTGTCATGGGTTGTCGCTCCGCATTTATCAGGAGCTAGGCCTGCTTCTAAATTGGCGAAGAATCCGCGGTGGTATGATTCAGCATAGGTGTCAGGGTGCATCGGCTTTTCTGCGGTTAACAGATCAATATAAGCGGCTAAGAAAGTCTCAGTTGAATATTGCCCGAGATTCTCGCTAATGCAGCGGATGAGGGCACGGGCACAGTGGGCGTTTAAAGTGTTTTCACCAGCCTTCATTCCTTGATGATAGTGCTGATTCTTTTTGTCCCAGTACTGTCTTTTTCCTTTCAAGATAACATCGCCCACGATCTGTTTGGCGGCTTTTTTACTAAGGAAGCTGCGACCTCCTTGGGAGGTAGAATGCAGTGACATAATAGACGAAGGGTGGTGAACGGGTGCGTCTTCAAACTTGTAAATACCTCCTGGAAATTGACGGTAAATGTCGCCAGGGTTGTAATACCAGTGCACTGGCATCGCCAGTGAGTCTCCGATGAAAAGTGAACGAATTGCAGCTTCGGCACGTTGAAGGGCACTGTGTGTTGTCATACTGAATAACCAAATGTTAGCTGTCGATAAATAGAACTACGTCTGGCCAAGCCGCACGGATTTTAGAGGGCGGTGAAATAGTTATGCCATTAGATGCCAGCAGGACAGCCAAGCATGGGATGCTGAGGGAATTGTTTACTGTGCAGGAGATTTACAGGCTGTCAATTGCACAACTGCCAACCTGTAATTACCCCAGATCTGACTGTTTTTCTGCTCAGAAGTTAAAACGAACACCGGCGGTGACCGTACGGTCTTTATTGGGTCTGGCTCCATAAGGTTGCCTACCTAAGATGTCTTCTTCGCTGGTAAGGTTTTCAACTCTAGCGTAAAGATTTAGAGATCTGCTGTACTGATAATTGGCTGCTAGATCAACGGTAAAAGTATTGTCAGTTTGCTCAAATTGATTGCAGCTGGCTCGAACGCAAACTTCATCGACATAGTTGCCAGTCAGATAGGCTGACCAATTGTTTTTTACCAGCCCAACGGACGCCAAAAATTGATGCTCTGGAAGATAAGGTAATGGATCGCCTTCGCTGACTGAGCCAAAGAAATCTGTATTGGCAATATCTGTATCAAATTCTCCATTGATATAGGTGTAGCTTAAGGAAATTGGGATGCTAAAGTCTCTACCGTAAGCAAGATCAGAGCTTACAAGCAGCTCGACCCCTGCCACTGTTGCTGCCTCGCCATTAAAAGCATCACCAATCACACAATCAGATCCTGAAGATGAAGTGCATTCTCCAAGAATATTATCGTAGTCGCTTAGGAAGCCTATTAATTCGGTAGAAAGTGCGTCTTTGCTATAGCGAAAACCTAGCTCATAGTTGATTGCTATTTCTTCGTCTACGCCGGGTGAGTTGCTTGGCGCGGTAAATCCTTTGTGAACACCGGCGATTAGAGAAAGCGAGTCGTCCACTCGGTATAGCACGCCAAGACCAGGTAAGAAGACTTGTGTATCGTTGGAACGAGAATCTCTAAAGGTACGAATTTCCCCATCCCGGTAGCGGGTGCGTTTTTGCTCGATATCTTCATAGCGAAGTCCGGGTGAAATCGTCCAATTACCCACTTGGATGTCGTCGTGAATATGGATGGCAATGGCGTCGGCTTCTTGAACTCGATTACCCGCATTGCCTAAAATTCCAATGTCATCAAGACTTAAGCTGCCATTTGTCTGGCTGTAAGTGCTGTTCAATTGCAGACGGTCTTCTTCATCTGAGTGAATTCGAACTCCAAATTCAAGATCATGGCTAGTATTGCCAATCATCCCGTTCCAGTTGAGTCCTAGTTGTAATCCTCGCGAATAATATTCGCGGTCATTGGAGCGTACTTGAATGCTCCCGGCTGGGGTGTCAGTTGTCCCATCTAAAATAGACTGGAGCTGGTTAGGGTTGAAGCCTTCGATACTGGAATCTGTATTGATCGCCTGAACTACATTGAACCAGCTAGTACGATCAAAATCCTGAGCGTTGGCACTACCATCAAAATCAATGCCCTCTGTCTTAAACCAGTTGCGTTGGTGCTCATTGTTATAAGCTGTGACAGACAAACTCAATTCGTCCGTGAAGGTGTAGCCGTAGCGTAGTATTTGCTGCTCATGTTCTGTCTCTATATTGTCCAGCTCCGACAGGCCGTAACGTCTAAATGCGCCATTGCTGAAATCGCGATCCGTAAGCCCAAGATAGCTTTGGTTAGAGTCTTGATTGGCATACTGTAGTTTTAGCTCCACCTCATGATTGGAGTTTACCGGTGCATAACTGAGTTTCACGGTGTAGTCCTCAACATCGAGGCCGGTGTCTTCGCCGCTACGATCAATGTTTTGGAAGCCATCTGATTGCCACTGGTGGGTTTCAAGCAGAAAACCAAAACCGGACTCAGTGCGACCACCGTAGGTTGCATGGACGCGGTATGTAGAATCTTGACCTATTTCGGTAACGATATTGCCGGTGGTTTCGGTAGGGATTGGCGTGGACACCATGTTCAGTGCCCCACCAATAGTAAATGGACCCTGGGTAATCGCTGAAGGACCCTTGACCACTTCTATAGCGTTAAGCCTGCCCACGGTTGGAAAATAATAAGCCGAAGGGGCTGAATAGGGAGCAGGTGCGATTAGAACGTTATCTTCAAGAAGGGTAATTCTGCCGCTACGCTCTGTCGCGACACCGCGAATACCAATATTGGGTCGTAATCCATAGCCATCTTCAATTTGAATTGATACACCTGGTACTTCTCTGGCGATGCGTTGAATGTCACTGTAGGCAAACTGCTGGAGCTTTTCGGACCCGATGTAGTGGGCTGATCCAGCAAGCCTGCCCGCTTGTTCCTTACTCCCGATAATTGTCACTTCTTCTAAAGCACTTTGTGGAGTCTCAGTTTCTTGGCCAATAGCCATAGTTGATACAGCTGATGCTATACACGCCCTTAGCATAATTCTAACTGGCTTCATTGCTTTACCCTTCTAAACACCTAATTTTGTGTGGAGAAGAATACTAGCCCACATGAGAATCATTCTCAAATAGTATTGATTATCATTTAGAAAAAACATAAAGGCCACCCGGCGATCCTAAGTTTTTCCGAAGTGTTGTGAAGATAAAACCTTATTCAGTGACATCAATAGGGTCCAGTTTTGGAGCGGAACTAGAGCCTAGTTAAAGGATACAGGTCAGGCAGTACTCTATTTGTAACGGAGGTAACAGGGGAAATTGCCGTCGGAGTCTATGTGGGCGCTATTCAGACTTATTTCTCCAAGCGGATAGGGTAGATCGTCATTTTCCGGAATCCCGCCGTTTGCCGGATTAAATCGTACTTGAATAAGTTTGTTGTAGTTTTTGTCGAAAGGGTAGTCTCGCAAGACTTCGTTTGCCACCTGCTGTCCTGTGGAACAGGCCCGCTCCACATTCAACCGCTCAGTAAGTTCCATGCTTAATCGCATCTCATGGAGAGCTTTATGAATTTCAATGTCACTCAGTTTAAAACTACCATTGACGTAAGCTGTTTTCCTGAGGACGGGAGTGCGATGCTGATAGTAATCGAGTGCCGTGAACCCGACGACAGTCACCGAGGCAAGTGCTGCAAGCACACTAAGAGGATAAAGGACTGGGTTAGAAACTCGGTTTGGTGGTGCCAGAACTAGACTGAACAGCAGGCCGACTGTTGCATCAACGGAGGGAAATAGCACAAAAGGGTTTCTCTCGTTCCACTGTAAAAACAACAAGCAGAGAGTAAGTAGGCATAGCCAGCGGTAGCCCAACAGCCATTTTCCGCTGCTTATCGACAAAGTAAGCAAAGGGAGGCCGTAAATTAGCATGGAAGGCCAGTGTGCAAGGGCCCAAGTAAAAGGAAGTGGGACTGCGTACTCGCTGAAGCTAGCGTCTATGTTAAACAGTGAGGGGTAGTTGAAGGCGAGAGCCGCTCCACCTGACAGCAGATTAACGCTAATCAAGAAGAGGAAAAATACCATAACCCGTGAACGAGAAATTGACCTTTTCTGCATATTTCGACTGCCGTTATCCATGTGCCGAACTCGCTAATCAGACGTGGTTTCTAACGAATCTAGCATACCCAGCAAAAGAGGCCAAAAATGAGAGCACGTTCACCTTTCTTAGGGACTTTAGTGCGTTTGGCTAATGTATTTGTTG
>JBGCEK010000040.1:0-19084 GCA_045106275.1 Pseudohongiellaceae bacterium
AGCTGCGCTTATCGATAATCCTGCAAAGCAGATTTATCCGATTTTGAACGTGAAGATTAGCGTGCAACTTTATTAGCCATATCATTGAGCACGTCTATGTAATGAACTTTCGTGCCGAATCCGCAGTGCCCATGATTGGGCAGCCAGTTGAAGGTGGCTCCCGCTGCCGGTGCTTCCATTACGTTTAGCGTTTCCTCTAAGAATCGAAGGCCATTTGTTAGATAGTAGTTGTCCATATCTCCCATCCAAAAATTGAGCTTACCCGCGAGTTCTGGTCCGATGTTTGACCAGTTTTCTTTGACGTAATAATCCAAATCCCACGGCCGCCACGAAGCCGCAACGATAGGATTTATCTCTCCGGAATCTTGATTCCAAACGGGAATCGGGTTGCCGTTTTCATCTGGCTGTCCGTAGACAGCATTCCAAGCTCCCCATTGCTGTCCTGATGTGACGTAGCTGTCGCCGCTACCCATCGCAGCTTCCATTCGAACTTCGTTTGCAATACTAAATCTAGGGTCGCCGTTAGTGCTTCTTGCACTTGGTCTGGCCATACCACTTGCGCTTAGAAAAGCATTCTCATCTTCATAGAGATTTACCAATTGAAAAGCACGAAAGCTAGGTGAGTCTGGGCTGAGAGAATAAGCGCCGTTAAAGTAGTCCGGATACAAGATTTGCATCGCCATCGAAACCCAGCCACCCGTTGAGCAGCCGCTTACAAAGCGATTACTTGGAATGTCGTTGATGGGAAAGCGGGCCGCCAAAAACGGGAACAGCTCGAAAAAATTGGCATCTGCATAAGGGCCTGAGACAGCACTGTTCATTTGGTAGGAGTCTCCATAAGGGGATTCACCATCTAGGAAAACAATTACTGCCGGTGGGGTAGAGTCGTCCAGCCAATAGTCCATAAACTCTTCATCGTTGAGTAGACGTTGACTGCGGCTATAGCGTCCGTTCAAGCCGGCGACTTGATAGAGGACAGGATAGCGTGCTTCAGAATCTTCTGTATAACCGGTCGGCAACAAGACTGATGCTCTTAAGAAAATGTCTTTGCCGTAGAACTCTGACAGCAGGTCGGATTTGATGCGAACAAATTTTAGAAGTTCCGAGTCGTTTGGCAAAGACTCCTCAGCAACGGCATTGTTTAAAAGGAATTTGAGTGAGGTAGGACTGGAACCAATATTCAGAGTTTGCGGTGCAGAGTAAAAGTTCCCCGGTGAATCGAGGTCTGACAAAACAGTATTTTGATCGAGGAGGGCTTGTGCGTTCCATTCCCCTTCACTGAGCTCCGACAATGTTTGAATAGGGAATCCGGCGCTAGGGGAGAACCTAATTTCGTCTCCGTTCCAATCGAGGACATCTACAGCAAAAAAAGGTGATGCATTGATTGGAGCAGGCTCATCGCCAATCGTAAGCCGCGGCTCTATGTCGGTCTCCTTTGTGAATACAACAAAGAGGCGGCCTGAATAACTAACTGCAGAGCCCTCTAAGGAGATTGTAATTTCCTCCACTCCTGCTTGAACCGAAAGGCAGAAAATACATGAAATAGCCGCACCGAAAGTTGATAGTCGCATCCTAAGTCTCCAAGCTCTGTTAAAAATTTCGAGCAACCTAGAGTACTTTGATTATCTTGCCGGTCAAGCGCTTTTCTGTTTGACCTCTATCCAATGGTGCAGATGTATCGAACCACAGCGACAAAAATGATTGCTGCACCAAAATGATGTTCTGCACTTAAAATTTCTCAGACTCTTTTCTGAAACTGTAACAGTTTTGGTGCGTTTACAAATGCCTTTAGCATCTTCTTGCTTACTAAGTGGGCACTCAATCCCCATCAGATTTTAAATTATCGTGGATTTGCTGGCTTTCGGGCTGGTGGCACACCTCTTGCTAAGTTTGGGAATACTTAAGGGATTAAGTGTCTGCCAATTTGGAATCATCGACGGAGGTTCCTATAAAGGTGCATTAGGTACGTTTATTGGAGTGGAAAACTTCATTGTAGAGTTTTTCCGATACTGATCGGTACATTAATTATAAGACACATGCGAATTCGATGTTAAAGCCTGTTTATAGAACCGGCCTCTTCTCGGAGTCACCTATTGAATATTTCAGCTATAGAAATTTAGGAGTACATTAATGAAGACCCCCACACCACGGTTTGTCCAGAAAAGAGGACTTCGCTTTTTCATCGCCCTGTGCGCTGGTACAGCAAGCATATCAACGCTACCTCAACTGGCACACGCTCAAGAAGATCAAATTGAGGAAGTTGTCGTAACTGGTAGTCGACTGAGGCAAAACAACAACGCAACGTCATCTCAGCCCATTTCTACCATTAACGCACTCGACCTTACTCAGACTAGTACCACGGATATTGCTGAGGTTTTAAATGATAATCCGGCGCTGCTTTCGTCGGTTACCGGCACCAATTCCATTGATAACGCAGCGAACAATGTGGGCGGCGCAAACAATGTAGGTGGCTCAAGCCTCGATCTACGCGGCCTTGGATTCGAAAGAACATTAACCCTAGTTAACGGTCGCCGTCATGTGTCTGGCATTGAGGGCACAGGTGCGGTAGACGTATCCACTATCCCTGCTGCCCTGATCGAGCGGGTAGAGGTTCTAACTGGCGGTGCATCAGCGGTTTATGGTGCGGATGCGGTAACTGGCGTAGTTAACTTTATTTTAAAAGACGACTTCGAAGGCTTCGAGATAGACGCTCGTACTTCAATGTCAGCTGAAAGCGATGCGGAAACGTCAAATTTGAGCGTTTTGTTTGGTCGGAATTTCAACGATGGGCGTGGCAATATCACTGTTGCGGCGCAATACAGTCAAAGCGAAGGTGTTCGCCAAGGTGACCGCTCTCACACGGCCAATGACGCTTTGCTAGCTGACGACGTCAATCCAGCACTGCGATTCCAAACAGGTAACATCACATCAGGAGCAACGCCTAACTTTGCGCAGTTCTACAATTTTGATACCAACGGTCGATTCCCTGTCGGTGCTCGAATTCCAACAGCTGAAGATTTTATCGCCGACTATACTGCTGAATTTGGAACAGCACCGACTCTTTCATCAGGGGAACTGGCTCTCTTTGATCAAGCGGCCAATGCGTTTCCTCGGGCCTTGTTGCCAGGTCGGACTTTTAATATTACGTCACCATACGGGGTTGTAGCTGCAGGCGACTTTGGTTTAGAAGTACCTCTAGGCAGCGAACCTGACTTAGATGGTAATGGCACTCCGGACTGTTTGGACAGTTTCACCGGCTACAATTCGAGCCTAGGTGGTGCATCTTCTTTTGGCGCTGCAGGTGGGTGCTGGGTTATAGATGAGAATGGAGGTGTTGTACCGTATCAAGATGGCCTCGTAGCGGGTAACTTCAATCAGTTTGGTGCAGCGCAAAGCTTTGTCGCACCTAACCGCCCCTTTACCATTCCTGGCGATGAGAGATACTCCATTAATCTAAATGGCAATTACGATCTTACCGAAAACGTACAGGCTTTCGTTGAGACGAAGTACGTTTATCAAGAAGTTGAGTTCGGAGGCGGCGGCCACAACTTCACCGACCTTTTACTAGGCGCTCCGGACAATCCTTTCTTGCCAGCAGCACTGCAACCTCTTGCTAACAATAACGGTGTTGGATTCATTGGTTCGGGAGGTCTTCGTATCTCTCGTGACTCCGACGATTGGGGCTCAAATATATCTACAAACGAAAGAACAACCACACGCTTTGTTGCAGGACTGCGGGGCACAATCCCTAGTTTAGACTTCGATTACGAAGTGTCTGCAAACTATGGCAAGTTTGAGCGTAGCCTTATCGACAGAGAGGAGATGATCGCTGATAGATTCTTCGCGGCTATAGACGTTGTTACAGATCCGGCCAGCGGTCAGCCGGTGTGTCGTTCAGATCTTGATGCCACGGCGTATCCTCCAACGACGCCTTTTGATATTTTCTCTTTCGTCGGCGGCGGCGTTGATTCTTCGTTCTTTACATTTAGTCCGGGAGACGGCCAGTGCCAGCCAATGAATATTTGGGGTGGTCGGGGCGCAATGTCTCAAGAGTCGATTGACTTTGTCACCTACACTCGGACTCTTGAAGAAGAGATCGAGCAAACAGTATTCAGTGGTTTTATAAGCGGCGACTCGAGTCAATGGTTTGAACTTCCTGGTGGACCAATCGGTTTTGTAGTAGGCGGCGAATGGCGTGAAGAAGTAACTTCACAGTCCTTCGATTCTTTTGACCAAGGTATTCTCCCTGTGAGTGGTGTCACTTCTGAAGGTATTGCATTCTCTGCAGGCGACTATGTAGGGGATGTGAGCAATGCGGCGAGTATCGGCAGCACGCCTTCTCAACGATTACTGAGCGGATCTGCTGAATATGATGTGTGGGATATTTTCGCGGAAGTAGAAGTGCCGCTACTTGCAGATCTTCCGTTTATTGATGAACTCACTCTTAGTGCAGCTGGCCGCCGTGCGGATTACTCCACTTTTGGTGAAAACAACACTTTTAAGGTTGGAGCGGTTTGGGCTCCAATCGAAGATTTACGTTTTCGTGTGAATTACAGTGAAGCGGTGCGGGTGCCAAACTTGTTTGAGCTGTTCTCTCCTGAACAGGGTGCGAACTTCAGACCACAGGATCCTTGCGATGTTTCGCAAATATCCAGTGCTGGCGACCCTGCTCTTCGCCAAGCAAACTGCGTAGCCTCATTGCAATCATTCAACGTACCTCAGGAAAACATCTTTGATGCAGATGGCGACTACATCTTTGTGGATCCACTCTCAGCGGGCTTTCCAGGTGTCGTTGGTGGTAACCCTAATTTACAGCCAGAAGAAGCCACAACAGAGACAGCAGGTTTTGTTTACACGCCTTCTTTCATTGATGGGCTAACGCTTAGTTTTGACTACTGGGATATCGTCATCGATGGTGCTATTTCAGCAATCTCTTCGCAAAACATCGTGAATAGCTGTTACGACGCCGCGTCGATAAACAATCCTTTCTGTGACTTGTTCTCTCGTAATCCAGAATCAACATCGGCCCAGTCTGGAGGGTTCAATTTTCTTCGTCAGGCCCAGCTTAACTTCGGTTCGGCACAGGCCACAGGTATTGATTACTCCATTAACTATGACTTTGACTTAGGGGGCTTTCAATTTAATCTTGGCGCGGCTGCGACTCAACAGAAGCGTCTTGATTTCATTGAGCCGGCGTCTCCTGGGGAAGAAGCTACTGTTGATCCAGAGCTTGGTGAAATGCGCCGCCCAGAGTGGGCAGGCCAGTTAACAGCTGGAGTGACATATGGCGACTTTTCTTTCGCATTGAACACGTCTTACCTAAGCGAACAGACTCTAGATTTTGAAAGCGGTGTTGAAATAGAAACCGTCGATCAGAACTTTGGTCCATCCGCGTTTACCGATGAGTTCTACATGCATGATCTTACGGGACGCTATACCTACAGTGACGAGCTGCTAATTTATGGCGGTATCAACAATCTCACTGATGAAGATCCTTACCTAACGGAAAGAGGATATCCAGTCAGCGTTATTGGCCGGACTTACTTCCTAGGTTTGACCTACGGGTTCTAAAAATCGACATCCTTGTTTTGCTCAATTCGATTGCTGGTCAATCGAGTTGAGCAGGGCCAGCGTTAAAGTTCAATGGATTCAGAATTCGGAAGCCTACTTTAGCACTGACCTTTCATCTCTTTGTTTGTCCAATCTTCTTGATTGTTTTACTCTCAGCTCTAATAGTTTCTGCTACAACTAATTTCTACTACAACAATGCTAATGCAGTTTACCTATTTATCATTTTGGAGATCTACCTATGTTTAAGTCGCCTAATAGACGCCTTTTAAGTTGTTTGCTTCTTTCAGCCGGAGTGTCGGCGTGTACAGGTGGAGCAGACCCTGAGGCCCAACTTGAAGCAAACCTCGCCACCGCCGAGGGCATGATTGATGCATTTTATTCATTCGATGCTAGCCTTCTTCAACCATTTTTGAGCGAGGCGGGAGATTCTGAAACTGGAATCCTCGGCTACCAAGGTTGGGCGGAAGGTGGAAACTATATTGTGCTCGAGCGAGCGCCCTGCATAAGTGAAAATGCTGACACCATCGCCTGTGCTATTACAGTTCAGGATGACCCTGTGGTGGCATTAGAAACCGGCTTCAATGTCACCGATACTTTTCATATTACCTTTGAAGACGGAATCATTACCGGAGTTGACACTAGTTCGAATGATCAGCCTATTTATTACGAAGCAAGAAAGTGGGTTGAGGCTAACATGCCTGAGGTTATCGATGGACCTTGCAAACGAGAGGATGGTGCAAGGTTGACTCCGGGAGATTGTGCAAGAGCTATGACAGAGGGCTACCGACAGTTTTTAGTAGCGAAAAAAGCCGCAGAATCAGCATTTATACCAGTGGATTTTGATCCTCCGGTATTAGTAGAAACTGATGAATTCAATGTGGTGCCACTTGGCCCAGATTTGGTGGATGTGGATTTTGCCGCGTATATGTCTTCCATTGAGCATTTGCAGGAAACCTTCACTCGCAGCACTGGCTGGCCTCATGAGGATATCTCAGATGAGGATGCCATGAAGGACATGGTTAACGAGGAGGGTAGATTTAATCGCCGCGAATCTTTTGCTTATGGCGTTCTAACGAAAGATGGTCAGCGGGAGTTAGGATGCATCTATGTTAGGCCAAGTAGTAAGCCTGGCTTTGATGCTGAGGTGGCGCTTTGGGTAACGAAAGCCGAGTATGATTCAGGCTTTGATGCTGAATTGTATGAGTGGACTCAGCGATGGGTGGAAGAAAATTGGCCGTTCGAGGAAGTTGCCTACCCAGGACGAGCCATTGAATGGGCCGCTTGGGATGCTCTATGAATAACCACCGAGAGTTTGAAATTGTTTGTCAGGACAAAGTCTTAAGGCTAGTTGCTTCCAGATTAAAAGAGTATAGCTTTTTCCTGTGCCGCTAATAATGCTGTCAGTTAAGTCACAGGCTTTTAAGTTTTTCATTTGAATAAAAGGAAAGCGCAAGTTGATCTTTAATTGACAGTGGTACTGCCTTGCCAGCTCCGATCTGGCCAACTTCGCTATCACCACAGTAGGTTCCAAAAATTCTGTCCCAAAGAATAATCATGCAGCCGTAGTTGGAATCTGCTTGGCGGCGTTCTAACGCATGATGGGCATGATGTTGAGGGGCTGTAGCAAAAACCCAGTCATAAACTGGCAGTGATTTAAGTGGCAAATTAGAATGATTTAGAACGCCGTTCCAAATGCCAAACGCGCCGACGACCGCCATGACATCATTGCTGGCCCCTAGCAGAGCGAGTGCAATTGGAGTGCCGATTAGGAGTGTTGTCCATTCCAATGGGTGCGTTCGATCCCCCCGCATACAACCCATCTTGGTAATATGATGGTGTGTCGCGTGTAGTCTCCACCAAAAAAGTGATTCGTGCTGAACACGGTGCAGCCAGTAGTATAAAAAACTCGATACCAGAGATATTAAAAATGCGCAGCCTAGAAGACCTGCCACACTAGAAGCGTCTATGCTGATTTGTAAAGGCGCCATATCTCTAACTGCTTTGAACCCAGCTGAAATAGGAGTTTCATAGAAATCGCTGTAAAGCGGCACCCAAAGGAAGCCCGCAAAAGCAAGCCAAAATGCGTCTTCTGCCATTTCTTTTGGCTCGAGCAGCCAGTCTTGGCGTTTAGTCCAGATGCGTTCGGCAAAGATGCAAAGGGGTGTTGGAAGAATAATCATTATTGCTGCGAACAGGCCGCGGTATGGCCAGTCACTGGAAACCATAATTGCAACAAGTATCATTGAACCCATAACCAAAATAGGCTGCACACTAGCCCAGATCCAATCATTTGTGGTCCATTGAGCACCTACAGTCGGGTCTTCCGCCTGTGAGTTTTCTTCAATAGCTTGTGTCATTTCGCTCATTTCAACCGCTCCACCTTTCAATCTTTGATAGATATAAGGGGTTGTTACTGCAAGTTCTTCGCCACTTTTACTGTGATCTGATGCGCAGCTCTTTGGAGGTTAAAGACAGTGGGGTAGGGGTTTAAAATAGCTATTAAAATTAACGTGTTATGGGGTTTTTTGCGGAGCTTGTGACTGGCAAAGGTAGAAGCATTAGCAAAGTATTTTACCGCTGCCGCGAGAACTCATAACAAAAAGGCCCCCATATGAATCATTGGAGGCTCTATTAGTGTGCAACCAAAGTGCAGCACCCAGTGGAGAACTGGGCTATTTAGTCGAGTTAGGGGCACAATGTTGGCTTGAAAGTGAATGATACCTTTGGGTTAGTTCCAAGCCTCTTCAGTCTAGTTTTGTTTTGATTCTAGATAGGCTCTCCAGCCACCAAACTCCGACACGTTGGTGGCATCCGCGAGGCCGCCATGCTCACAAATGAAACCGGGAAGGCTCTCACCAGATTCAAGTTCAACTTTTCCTATACCCAGCGGCGAAGGAATTCCTGCAACAAAACTGCCAAACTCAGCGACGGGCATTGTCCAAACCTCAACCTCAATGGCAGAGCCTCTATTTTCCGGCACCAGCGCTGGACGTTTCCCATCGGGCAGTGCATAAAGAGCGTAAGCGGGTTTCGTGTTCGTTTTAGCTTTGATCACAGCGCCTCTATCGACGAGCTGCCAGTTTAGAGGCTGTCCCTCTAAGTGCGCGCCGCAGACAACAACATCAACTTCTACTTCGGGCTTTGGTCGACCTAGGCTTGAGTTTGGCGATAGGGCGTTTCCGGTTGCACCTAAAGACAAATTGAGATGTCGTTGCATCGCGCCTGCAAAACTTAACAAACTAATATCTGAAAACGCCTGACTGAAAAAAGTCACTCCCCAACTAACATCTGAAGACAGTCGGCCTACAGGGATTGCGGTAGCGGCGTAATCCAATAGATTCATGAAATTGGTATAGGTGCCTAGCTTGGAGTTCAGCGCAATAGGGTTCTGGCGAACTTCAGATCGGGGGTAACAAGTTGGAACAGTAGGTGTTACAACAAAGTCTATTTTTTCCAGTTCTATATCACAGAGTCGTTTAAGCGCTTGCAGTTTATACTGTGCATCAAATGTATCAGTGACTTCATAATTTTTTGCTGTTGCAAGAATCTCTTGGATAACAGGAAGCATGTTATTTCTATCGACTCCCTCCGTTGCCCAGACCCGCTCTGCAACCCATGGACCTTCGTACAGCAGCCGCGCGGTTTTGAGGAATGGTTCGAAATTGATCGGAACGCATTCACCGCCCAGTTGTTCGAGCTGTTTGCACGCAAACTCAAACAATTTTTCAGCCTCAGTGTCACCATCAAATTCAAGTTGATCAGGTATGCCAAAACTAAAATCAGCGGGCATCTCATCTTCCCAGTATGGCAAAGAGTTAAAAGGCCTATTCTTCCTTGAATAAGGGTCATTGCTGTCCGCGTCGACAGCAACTTCTAATACCTTAGCAGCATCCTCACTGGTTAATGTGAAGATAGACACGCAGTCGAGGGACTTGCATGCGGGTACTACGCCAGTCGTGCTCAACAAGCCTTTGGTGGGTTTGTGCCCAATTAAGTTATTGAATGCCGCAGGGACCCGTCCCGACCCTGCCGTGTCTGTGCCCAAGGCGAATGATACTTGACCCAGTGACGTTGCGATTGCGGAGCCAGCGCTGCTGCCTCCGCTGACGTAGTCTTGATTGAACACGTTCTTCCCTTCGCCAAAAGGGGAGCGGGTTCCCACTAGTCCGGTCGCGAACTGATCTAGGTTTGTTTTGCCTAATGGAATTGCCCCCGCTGCAATTAGGAGTTCCACAACCACCGCGGATTTCTCCGGCAGATACGTATATTTTTCGCAGCCAGCGCTAGTGGGAATTGCTTCAAGATCAATGTTGTCTTTGATTGCAAAGGGGATGCCCCAAAGAGGCGTAGTCTCGAAGGGTTTGTGCTCCAAAGCGTCCAAATAAGGCTGCAGCTCTTCCTCACTTAGCAAATATATCCATGCATTAAACTCTTTTTGCGCGATTGCTTGAGCGCGCAGTCTGGCAAATAATGACTTAGGCGTTTCTGCAGCTGTACTGTAAGCTTTGTGGAGAGCCTTAATCGTTAGATTGGTTACTTCACTCATGTTTAGTTTTCCTCCGGCTCAAGCCAAATCAGGCATTGGCCTGCCTGCACATCTTGCCCTTTGCGGACATGTATCTTACTGACTCTGCCGCTCTCCGGGGCCAGAATGGAAATTTCCATTTTCATAGATTCTAAAACCAATAGGGACTGGCCCTTGCTAATAAGTTGATTTTCCTCTACATCGATTTTCCAAACGTTGCCAGATATTGAACTGTCCACCGGAATCGCTTCATTTGGAATATCGTCCAACTCTGTGCTTCCCTCGGCGGCGTCTGGTGCATCAAAGGTCAATTGGCCATTGTCTCGCCAACGCTGTAGTTCTTCTTCAAATGCCAGCTCTCTTACTTTCGTAAACTCGGAAACCTCTTCGCTAATCTCTTCTAGCCAAGTTTTGTAATCCGAAAGAGAAAACTCGGTTTCTTCAATGCGCAAAGAGAACTGACCCTTAGGAAAGTCGCGGCGAATTTTTGCAAGCTCATCAGCACTGACTTCGTAGAAGTGGATTTGATCAAAAAAGCGCAATAGCCAAGGTTGTGAGAATTCGGGTGTTTTTTTGTATCGGTTCCACATTTGGGAGGTGCGCCCAACGAATTGATAGCCGCCAGGCCCTTCCATACCGTAAACGCACATATAAGCTCCCCCGATACCCACTGAGTTTTCAGCGGTCCACGTTCGGGCGGGGTTGTATTTTGTTGTGATTAGTCGATGTCGAGGGTCCAGCGGAGTGGCTACAGGTGCTCCTAAATAAACATCTCCTAAACCCATCACTAAATAGGATGCGTCAAAAACAATATCTTTAACCGCATCGATCGAATCCAAGCCGTTCATGCGGCGAATGAATTCTAAATTACTAGGGCACCAAGGAGCATCAGGGCGCACAGATTGCATGTATTTCTCTATGGCAAGTTTACAAGCTTCGTCATCCCAGCTTAAAGGCAAGTACACTTTCCTGTTAGGCACAGTAAGATCACTAGTTACTAGCGACCCAACGGTGGTTTCTATGAGGTCTAGGAGATCGCTCAGTGGCTGGGATTGGCTGTCATAATGAATTTGCAAGGAGCGAATTCCGGGGGTCATTTCTCTCACCCCGTTGATGTCTTTGTTTTCTAAGGCCAACATTAACGCGTGCACCTTAAAACGCCTTGGTATGTCTAGTACCAAAGGCCCCACTTCGATCAACAGGAAATGGTCACCGGCCAAGCGGCATATGACTTCGTCGTCTTCCCATTGCATTGTCTTGACTACGGGGTGCGTCAATTCTGATGAAGTTGAGTAGTTAGCTAATTGTGGGAGTTGCAGAGACTCGATGGCTGCTAGTTGCGATTTCTCTTCCGCCACCGCTTCACTATAGCTAACGGGAATAAACTTCACGGACTGCCCTGCAGACAGTTGCCCAAGTTTCCATAAATCAGCGCTAATTACGGTGCTGGGGCAGACAAACCCTCCCAAAGAAGGCCCGTCAGGTCCAAGGATCACCGGCATATCACCGGTAAAATCTACGGTGCCAAAAGCGTAGGCATTGTCGTGAATATTTGATGGATGCATGCCTGCCTCTCCACCGGATAATCTCGCCCATGTTGGTTTAGGGCCAATCAATCGAACTCCCGTGCGGCTGGAATTATAGTGCACTTGCCACTGGCTTGAGAAAAACGTAGCAATGTCTTGGTCGGTAAAAAAGTCAGGGGCACCATGAGGTCCGTAGATGACTCGAAGTTCAATAACCTCTGGTATTTCCAGTGGAGCCATAGATTGAGGCTTAATATCAGCACATTCACTTAAGTGGAGCACGTCACCTGTTCTCAGTGCTCGCCCCGAGTGTCCGCCAAATTGGCCCAAGGTGAAGGTAGATTTTGAGCCTAAATACGTAGGGCAATCAATCCCGCCTGCAATTGCTAGGTAGGCGCGGGCACCGTGTCCGGACACTTTTCCAACGACCAATGTCTGACCTGAGGTAACGTTTATCGTCTGAAACGAGGGGATAGGCTTGCCATCAAGCTCAGCCTGCATATTCGCGCCAGCTAGAGCAATCACGGTATCGGATTCAAACTTTAGGGTTGGCCCATTCAAGGTCATTTCAAGTCCGGCGGCATCAGACGGATTGCCTAATAGCTGATTAGCCAGTCGAAATGAAAGCGAATCCATTGGACCTGAGGGTGGCACTCCTATGTGCCAGTAACCCTGTCTCCCCGGGTAATCTTGAACTGTAGTTTGAGTGCCTGCACTAAGCAGCCGCACTGAAGGTGAGGCAAATACATGAGTCGCAAGAGTCTTAGTCAGTAGCTGACCGGTGCGGGCTTCTTCAGTCGCGAGTACAGAAGCGACATAGCTAAGATTGTTTTCAATGCCATAGATCCGGGTTTGTTCTAGTACATCCGTGAGTGCGGCAATAGCTTCCTCTCTAGAATTCTTGGCAACGATGATCTTGCCTATCATTGGATCAAATAAAGAGGGAACCTCTACTCCAGCTTCAACCCAAGTGTCTACTCTTAGTCCGTCCATTTCTGGAAAGTAAACGTCGGACAATAAACCTGCGCTCGGCTGAAAGTCTTGCTGAGTATCCTCTGCATACAGGCGCATCTGAATAGAATGCCCTGATGGCTTTAAGGTAGGTCGTATAGATTCAAGGCTGTCTAGCTCGCCCGCGGCCTGTTTGAGCATCCACTCTACTAGGTCGACTTTAAAAACTTCTTCGGTTACGCCATGCTCCACTTGCAGCCGAGTATTCACTTCTAGAAAGTAAAAGGACTGTGCATCAGCATCGAAAATGAACTCGACGGTGCCTGCGTTTCTATACTGCACTGACCCCATTAACTCCTCGGCTGTTCGGTGCATGCTCTGGCGAAGCTCGTCACTTAAATTCGGCGCAGGGCATTCCTCAATCACCTTTTGGTTTCGTCGTTGGGCAGAGCAATCTCTCTCACCTAATGCCACCGCATCACCTTGGCCGTCTCCGAAAATCTGAACTTCAATATGGCGGGCTTTATCGATAAATTTTTCTAGGAAAACCCGATCGTCAGAGAAATAGTTTTGGCTGAGTCTTTTTACACTTTCCCAAGCTTCGGTTAATGATTCGGTATCTCGGCATACCTGCATACCGATACCACCGCCTCCGGCGCTACTCTTAAGCATTACGGGAAAACCCACTTGTGCAGCCCAAGCGATTGCAGAGTCCAAACTTTCAAGTACTGGAGAGCCAGGCAGCAGGGGAACTTGGGCGTTCTCAGCAGCCTCGCGAGCAAGGTGCTTCAATCCAAAAACTGTCATTTGCTCGGGAGTGGGGCCAATGAACTTTAAGCCATTGGTCTCACACTTTTCTACAAACTTTGGATTTTCGCTGAGAAAACCATAGCCGGGATGAACCGCTTCGGCGTTATTCTCCAAGGCAATTTCAATAAGCCTATCTTGGTTGAGGTAAGTGTCTGCAACGGTGCCTGATCCAAGGTTCACTGAAATATCAGCAAGCTGGACATGCAAGCTGTCTTGATCCTTTTCGTGATAAACAACGATTGATTCGATGCCGAGTTTTTTGAGTGTTCTTATGATACGGGTGGCGATGGCGCCACGGTTTGCTATTAATATACGTTGGAACATCATAGGTCTCTCTTTGATGTGGGTCGTCCCAAGTTTATTGAAGAGGCTTACAGGTCGTCCTGCAGCTCAAGGTTGAATCGTGGATGGTTTCGCTTTAGTTGGTTTTACCCTCGTCCCATATGACAACTTCTATGGGTGTGGGGTTATAGGCATTACAGGGGTTATTTAATTGGGGACAATTGGAAATTAATACGATGGTATCCATCTTTGCTGTTAGCTCAACGTATTTTCCAGGTGCGGAAACCCCATCGGCAAACTGCAGCTCGCCTTTCGGAGTTACTGGAACATTCATGAAGAAATTGATGTTGTGACCAATGTCTTCCTTAGCTAATCCATATTCTTCATGTTCGGCGATTGCCAGCATCCAGCTGTCTCTGCAGGCGTGCATGCATCGCTTTTCTAAATCATAGCGAACGGTATTTGACTCAGTTGAGCAGGCGCCGCCCACTGTATCGTGGCGACCGCAGGTGTCAGCCACTATCTCTAATAAATCGCGATTAAGGTTAGTTTTCAATATGCTACCTGTAGTCAGATATAGCGCGGCCTGCTCGCGAATAGTATCACTGGCGCTGTACCGTTCACTGGGGTCATGAGCGTTGTAAAAAAGGGTGTCTGCGGCTTGGTTGCCTTCTAAGTCCACAATGCGAACGGTTTCACCCGTCGCAATTGTGCGGATGAAATAGTCTCCAGCACCTACTGTGATTCGAGCTTTGGCTGCGGCGGGATTAAGCGAGCTTTCTTTAATCATGGTTTAGTTCACTGTCCTAAATGGTACAAAGCATTGTTGTTAAAGCCACGCCGGTTTTCATCACACAAATTCAAACAGTAGTCATCGGCAGTTACGGGACTGGCTTTCTCAAGTTCAAGCTGTACTAAGCCGGTAGGGTAGTTCTCGGCCTTGCTTAAAGGGTGCGGGCAAGTGTGAAGAATCACTAGCGTATCCATTTCGAAACGCAGCGTTAAGTTTGCACCGGCTTCGCTCTGCCTGCTTAATCGAAGCTGACCATCTTCATCGGTTGAGACTTCCGAGAAAAGGTTTAGGTTTGAAGCCAGGTCTTGTTTTTTGAGACGGTATTTTGTCAGTTCAACAAGAAAGGCGTCGAAGCCGTTTTGTAACCATTGATTGCGTTGTGACTGATAGTCTCTTGATCCCCACTGCTTCTCAACATGCTGTGGATGAGAGTTGCCGCATATGGATTCATGCCATCCAAATGAGTCATCTGTAATTGATGCAAACACGCGCCCCATATCCGAGTAGAGGCAATGCCCGCGAGTAAGTTTGAACGTATGCTGGCACTTTAAAGTATCTGGTGCATTGTACTTTTCACTGAGTAAAGCTGGGTTGTAAAAAAGCATGCCTACGTTAGCGCCGCCGGCAAGGTCTGTGAGTTTCATTTGCATGCCCCGGCGAACAGTCAGGGACCAATGTGCTCCAGATGGCAGCTCAGTCGCATAGTTGTCGGGAAATAGTTTTTCAGCGTTCATTGTTTTTTGTCTCGAAAATTCGTTTTTTAAATGGCCTTGGCAGAGTTAAGCTGCTCATGAATCGCCTCTAGTTCCTCATTGCCTTTCGCCGAATCTTTGGAGGTGAAAGGCAAGTCATAAGTAATGGTGCTGCCATATCGATTTGGGGCATGAGGGTCATGTCTCACTTTATCGAAGACCCAAAGCCGGCTTCCTAATTGAAACCCTTCTCGTAAGTCGTGAGTCACCATAAACACTGTTAGCTGATACTTCTGCCAAAGGTTCAAAACAAGCTCGTGCATGTCTTTGCGAATGCCAGGGTCTAGCGCGCCGAATGGTTCATCTAGCAGCAGTACTTTAGGCTTCTTTATTAAAGCTTGAGCAAGGGCAAGTCTTTGCTGCATTCCTCCGGACAATTCGTGTGGGTATTGACTCCCAGCATGTTCAAGTCCAACCGCTTCAAGCCATTCGCGAGCTTGTTCTAGTGCGGCCTTTCTTTTAGACCCGAAAAGCCTACCGAGCCAGGGGCTATCTTCAAACTCTAGGCCAAGGGCGATGTTTTCCAGCACGCTCAAATGAGGAAACACAGAATATTTTTGAAAAACAATTCCCCGTTCGGGGCTTGGTTCTTGGCTGATAGGTTCGCCCGCCAATAATAGTTCACCGG
Source organism: Pseudohongiellaceae bacterium (assembly GCA_045106275.1). Lineage (GTDB taxonomy): Bacteria > Pseudomonadota > Gammaproteobacteria > Pseudomonadales > Pseudohongiellaceae > UBA9145. The sequence continues at coordinate 15,839 of JBGCEK010000040.1, forward strand.
ATGATGTGCCTTCGGTGCCTAGAAGTAATTTTAGAAATGTGCTTTTACCGCAGCCAGATGCACCTACCAGCGTAACGAACTCGCCCTCTGACACAGTGGTGCTCAGGTTTTCCAAAACTACGTTTTCGCCGTAGTGCTTTGAGAGTCTTTTCAATTCAATAAATGTGCTCACACTGCATTCCTACTTGTTGGCGTGATACCAAGGAAAAATCATTTTGCTGATTTTCAATAGGCACCAATCTGTTGTGAACGCCAGAAAAGTTATCCATACGACATAGGGCAGAATTACGTCCATTGACATATAGCGCCGCACTAAGAAAATTCGATAACCAAGACCATCTGTGGCCGCGATAGCCTCAGCTGCAATTAGGAACAACCATGCAGCACCGAGGCTTAATCTTACCGCATCTATTAATCGGGGAACTATTTGCGGCAGGATCACCCGTAGAATGATTTGCCAACTGTTGCCGCCCAGTGTTTGCGCTTTCACTAGTTGTTCTCGCGGTAATTCCTGTGTGCGCTGAAGAATGTCTCTCACTAAAAATGGAGAGACGCCAATCACAATCAGCATGACTTTTGAGAGTTCTCCAAGTCCGAAAACTATGAATAGAACCGGCAGTATAGCCATGGGAGGAATTAAGGAGATCGCTGTTATTAGGGGGTTGAGTGGTGCTGCGACAATTGGCAATGAGCCAGCTGCAAGCCCAACAACTAGCCCTATAAATGCAGCTATTGATATTCCTTTAGCCAAGCGGGTGACACTGCTTTTTGTATCTTCCCAAAACAAGTATTCACCGGTTCGGCGGCTTGGTTCGAACGCCATGCGGTCAATGCCAGCGGCGATTTCTTCAAAGCTTGGCAGAAGTTTGTCATTTTCGTTTTCTGCTTTACGTATGTCAGAACCAAGCTGGTAAGCCAAGAGAATTAACACGAAAGGAATAATCCCGAGCGCTATTTTAAGCGGCCGAGCGGGCTGAAAGTTGATTAGCCTTTGCATGCAATCGCTCTCGATGGGCGTATGTTTATAGGTCGGTTCATTTTAGCGGAGATTCAAAGACTGCCTTGTTTGGCCATTTCCATGAACGATGGATCGAAGCGGAGTTGAATATTGCCGCTATCGCCGAACACACCAGAAGGCGTCTCTATACCGATAAAGCCGGAATCTGCAGCACCCTCGCCCAACAAACCTTGATCAAACGAGAAATTGGCGACGTATTCCATTGTAGTTTTAAGCTTCGGGCTGTTAACGAATTCAACCGCATCGACTGGCGAATAGAACATTTGAGTGGATGCTAATTGTGCCTCGTAGCCGGCGAGGTCGGTTCCCGATGCTTCACCCATATGGGAGCGCACGTCCTCACTCTGTTCCATGGCGGCCATGATTTCATACCAAGCTCCGACTAAGGCTTTGCCCAGTTCCGGGTACATTTCTAAGGTGTCAGATTTCACCATGAGGGTATCAATTATTTCGCCTGGAATTTCTGAACTATCGAAAACTTTCGTCGCGTTCGGCATTTTTAGAATTTCGTTTACCAACGGGTTCCAAGTTGTTACCGCGGTTACACCGCTGGTGGTATATGCCGCCACCATGTCTGCATCAGAGGTATTTACCACGGTCACGTCCCGTTCTCTTAGACCCACAGAGTCTAAACCTCGAGCCAATAAATAATGAGAAACGCTTAGCTCAACTAAGTTCACTTGCTGACCTTCAATGTCAGCCAATGAGTTTCCTTCTTTTAAAATGACAGCGTCATTGCCATTGGAAAAATCTCCAACGATTATTGCCGTTGAGTCAACGCCACCGGCGGCGGGAATTGTAAGAGCGTCCATGTTGGTCATAGAGCAAGCATCAAACTGACCTGCCGTGTATTGATTAATAGACTCGATATAGTCGTTGATTTGAACAACATCTATTTCGATGCCGTACTTATCAGCCCATTTTTTGATAATGCCCGAGCTATCTCCATACTCCCAAGGCATCCAGCCAACGTAAATTGACCAACACAAACTAAACTTCTCTTGCGCATAATTTGTTGGCGAGTGGAGCATCATAGATGTAGCGATTAAAATCATCGCAAGGCTGTTATTTAGTGCGGGCCGCATTGTTTTCTCCAAAATTTTCAGTTACGCAGAATGTATCTGGCAGCAATAAGGCTGTTCTTCCAAAATTTGTTTCGTCATTTCGCCTAGTGCAAGTCAGAGGCCGTTACGCTTATTGAGAAAAAAGCCTGCGGTCTCAGCGAGCCCAGAGATCAAGGTTGGATACTTTTGAACAAGCGGCATATTGGTGCAGCGGGAGTCCTAGTATTCCTGCCTTATGGCAGCTGACTATTTGAATTGCATTTTTACCGGTCGAACTTGGCGCCAGATCTGTTCTGCTGCTAAGTAAATGCACGCACCGTGCCAATCCCAAGTAGCTAGGATTTAGGGGCTTAGTTGGCTAGAGGAGGGGTGCAGAGAATTGCTCAGATGAATTAAATGCACTAATTTGGCGCTAAAGCACCACAGTGGGGCCGTGCAAGTTTAAATGGTTAACGCAGGCGCAGCGTTGGTGCTGACAAGTTAACTCCCAATCTGTCAGGATCTGGCGTATGACCCAATCAGAAATGTACAAGCGCCACCGATTCCCGCCCGAGATCATTCAGTATGCCGTATGGCTGTACAATCGATTCAAACTAAGTCACCGCGATGTTGAAGACTTGATGGCCGAGCGAGGCGTCATGGTCAGTTATGAAGCCATTCGCTTGTGGTGCAATAAGTTTGGTTCGAAATATGCTTAAAGGTTAAGAGGAAAGCATCAAGGTTATGGTGACACTTTCTTCATTGATGAGGTGTTCGTTAAGATCCAGGGTAAGCAACATTACCTATGGAGAGCCGTGGACCAAGACGATGAAATTGTAGATGTTTTTCTACAAAATCGACGTGATGGAAAGGCTGCAAAGCGGTTCTTTAAGCGGTTATTGCGTAAATACAAAGGCGAGCCGAGAAAGATTGTCACTGATAAATTGAGAAGTTACGGGGTGGCTCATAGAGAGCTAATTCCTGAGACGATTCACGATACGGCGCAGTACGCCAACAATCGATGTGAGCTATCGCACGAGCCTACAAGAGTGAGAGAGCGGGGCATGCGTAAGTTCAAATCGGTGAAGCAGGCACAACGCTTTCTGGGTGCACATGCAGCCGTTTACAATTTGTTCAATCTGGGACGACATTTGGTATCAGCTGAGAACTATCGCTTTTTCAGAC
>JBGCEK010000041.1:0-124815 GCA_045106275.1 Pseudohongiellaceae bacterium
GTGCGCTACCAGGCTGCGCTACGCCCCGAATTTGGATCGACTACTTCGCTTTCGGCGAAGTAGTGAGAATTTGAAACTGGTTTTAAAATACATGGGGGCTGCTGTGAGCGCTCATGCCAATCAAGTTATAGTCGGGCTATAACTTCTTCTAAATCACGCACCAACGATTTGATTTCACTGGCATTGACGTTAGTCGCCGCCACTTCGTCAGGGCTTTCCGTCATTTTCTGACGAGCTCCACCAATGGTGTAGCCTTGCTCGTATAAGAGGCTTTTGATTTGGCGGATTAACACAACGTCTTGACGCTGATAATAGCGACGATTTCCGCGCCTTTTTACTGGTTTAAGCTGAGGAAATTCTGCTTCCCAATAACGCAGCACATGCGGTTTTACCGCACATAGCTCACCTACCTCTCCAATGGTGAAATACCGTTTTGGAGGAATCGGAGGCAATTCATCGTTATTCTTCGGTTCCAGCATATCCCTCTACCTTTGCTTTCAATTTTTGGCCCGGTCGGAACGTCACAACTCGTCTGGCCTTAATTGGTATTTCTTCACCGGTCTTAGGGTTACGGCCTGGTCGTTGCTTTTTATCCCTAAGGTCGAAATTTCCATATCCTGACAGTTTTACCTGCTCATTGCGTTCCAGAGACAGCCTGATTTCTTCGAAAAACTGCTCCACCACTTCTTTGGCTTCGCGCTTATTCAGGCCCAATTCTTCAAACAGACGCTCGGCCATATCGGCCTTTGTGAGTGCTCCATCTGTCATTGTTCTATCCCCGATTAGTTCCGCAAATTTGCATTAAATTGTTCTTGTAGTGCATTGACGCTATTACTAATTATTGTATTTATCTCGTCATCTGTAAGACTGCGGGAAGGATGTTGCCACGTCAAGCCCAAAGCGATACTTTTTTTGCCAGCTTCGACCGCATCCCCTTGATAAACATCGAATATTCGAAGGTTAGTGAGGTACTCCCCTGCTTGCTCGCGGATTTCAGCCAAAATAGACTGAGCAGCTATATCCTCATCCACAACCAGGGCTAAATCCCGATGGGTCTCTGGAAATTTAGATGGCGCTTGGGATTTTGGCAAGGCTCTTTTGCGTATTTTTTCTAATTGCAGCTCAAAGACGAAAATGCTGCCGGCTATTCCTAACGCTCGCTGAACGGATGGATGAATCGCACCAAGAACGCCAATTTCACCAAGATTTTCCTGCGATATCACGGCGCACTGCCCGTCATGAAATCCGGTTCTGGGTACGGCTTTGAAGGAAATCGCGGTGGCGCTCATACTAAAGCCCAGCAAACCTTCTACAATACCCTTTAGGTCATAATAGTCACTGAGCTCAACGCTGCTCGCCCAGTTCGCTGGGAGTCGCTGGCCGTAGATTAGACCAGCAATCATAGGGACTTGTTGGGTTGTCTCGCCCTCTTTGGTAAAGATCAGCCCTGATTCAAACAGCCTCACCCTGTCTTGCTGTCTGTTTACGTTGTACTGAAGGGTTTGTAATAAACCCGGTACGATACTCGGCCTCATTACGGACATCTCTTCCGAAATAGGATTTTGCAGGACTATAGGGTTTTCGGGCTCTCCGAATACTTTTTTGTTTAATTCAGGATCAATAAAACTGTAAGTAACAACCTCTTGAAAGCCGTTGGCTACCAGATGGCCTCGCAAAGTACCCATAGGAACTTCAGTTTCAGTGACTGTCGCTAATTTTTGCTTTGCGAGCCCCGGCGTTTTAGGAAGCCGGTTATAACCGTAAATTCGAGCTAGCTCTTCTATCAGGTCTGCTTCAATAGCAACATCAAAACGAAAAGACGGTACTGATACGAGCACCTGCTCACTGCTTCGCTCACTTAAACCAAAACCCAAACGGGAAAGAATGTCGATTACTTCGTCAGATTCAATGTGAATGCCCAAAAGCTTATCAACCGAAGAGAAGCGCAAGGTCACGGTTTTCGCCTCAGGTAAACTACCCACAGCTTCAACAACTGGACCCGCTTCACCGCCTGCGATTTCTAACAGCAAGCCAGTGGCTCGCTCCATGGCAGTATGCTGCAGTTCAAAATCAACCCCTCTTTCATAGCGATGAGATGCATCTGTATGCATTCCGTATGAACGTGCCTTGCCAGCTATGGCCAGTGGAGCAAAAAAAGCACACTCCAAGAACACTTGTTTGGTTGAATCAGTAACCGACGTGTCTAACCCTCCCATAATGCCAGCGATAGCAACGGCTTTCTTAGCATCAGCAATCACCAAAGTGTCTTCGCTTAAGCTAACTTCTTTGCCGTCAAGCAAGGTTATTTTTTCGTTTTTGACTGCCATGCGGGCGTCAATGCCGCCTTCTAGCTTTTCCAAATCAAAAGCATGCATTGGCTGACCCAGCTCCAACAGAACGAAGTTAGTCACATCAACGATAGGATCTATGCTTCGCAGGCCGCTTCGTCTGAGTTTCTCTTTCATCCAAAGAGGCGTTTCTGCTTTTAAATCGATGTTTTTAACAACCCGGCCAAGATACCTAGGACAGGCTTCCTTCGCCGTGATCGCCACTGGAAACGTCTCAGGTAGAGTTTCTGGCACTGAGACCGTTTTAAAAGCAGGTACATCCAAACGAGCCAAGACGCCCACTTCTCTGGCCAAGCCAATCATACCAAGACAATCGCCTCGGTTTGGCGTCAAGTCTAATTCAATGGCTGTGTCGTTAAGTTGTAAATAGTCGCGAACGTCCTGCCCAAGTTCAGCATCAACCGGTAGCTCTAAAAGACCATCTGAACTTTCTTCTAGACCAAGCTCTTCAGCCGAGCACAACATCCCATTGGATTCTACACCGCGCAGCTTAGCGGCCTTAATTTTAAAAGGCTTTGTTTCGTTGGGAGCAAGAAGCTGTGCTCCCACCTTCGCGAAAGGTGCTATTAAGCCAGATCTTGCATTAGGAGCACCACACACAACCTGGTATTGGTTTTCACCGTCGTTAACCAGGCAGACCTGAAGCTTATCTGCATCCGGGTGCTTTTCAGCTGATTCGATTTTAGCGCACACTACATTGGAGAATTCACGGGCTACAGATTCACTGCCATCGACTTCTAAGCCGGCCATTGTCAGCTCATCCATAAGCTCTTGGGTTTGCATATCAGGCGAAACCCACTCTCGCAGCCATTGTTCACTAAAAATCATTTTGCTTGTGCCTTAACTATTAAAACGTTTTAAAAAACGCAGATCATTCTCAAAATAAGTTCTCAAATCACTCACGTCATATCGCAGCATAGCTAGACGCTCTACTCCCATACCAAAAGCAAAGCCGTTGTATTTTTCTGTGTCTATACCAGACATGGCTAACACTCGTGGGTGCACCATTCCACAACCCATTACTTCAAGCCAACCAGTGTTGCCGCAAATTCTGCAACCTTTGCCGCCGCAGCTTACGCAGCCCATATCAACTTCCGCCGATGGCTCAGTAAATGGAAAATAGGAAGGTCTAAAACGCACTGGCATTTCTTCTTCGAAATAACCGTGTAGAAAATCTTCCACGGTGCCTTTTAAATCTGCAAAGCTGACGTTTTCATCGATCAAAAGCCCTTCTACCTGATGAAACATTGGTGTATGGGTAAGATCCGAGTCGCATCGATAAACACGCCCAGGGCAAATCATTTTAAACGGCGGCTCACCACCTTCCATCACTCTGACTTGCACCGGTGAGGTGTGAGTTCTAAGCACGGTGCCAGGGCTCACATAAAAAGTATCATGCATAGCACGGGCTGGGTGATGACTGGGTATATTGAGTGCTTCGAAATTGTGATAGTCATCTTCAATTTCCGGCCCTTCAGCAACCATATATCCAGCTGAGGAAAAAATTGAAGTAATACGATCAATGGTCATCGTAATAGGATGCAGACCACCTTGATTCTGCTGCCGCCCAGGGAGAGATACATCTAGACGCTGAGACTCTATTAACGCATCGAGTCCAGAGGCCACGAGTGCGGCTTTGCGCTGCTCGATGGCCTGTTGGAGTTTTTGCTTAGCGACATTAATCTTGCCACCAGCGGCGGGTCGTTCCTCGGGAGGAAGCTGACCAAGAGTTTTAAGCTGAGCGGTTAAAACGCCCTTCTTGCCTAAATAATGGACACGAAGATCGTCGAGTGATTTTTCATCACCCGACGCTTCGATTTCTTGCAGCGCTGCTGCAAGTAGGGTTTCTGTATCAGTCATAGCCGTGTCCGCGTACGGAACTAGGCTGCCAAATTGGCTTTGGCCTGATCCACAATCGCTGAGAAAGCAGCTTTATCGTGTACAGCTAAATCTGCAAGAACTCGACGGTCAACTTCGATGTTAGCCTTTTTAAGGCCAGCAATGAGTTGGCTGTAGCTCAATCCACATTCGCGCGACTGAGCATTGATGCGAGTGATCCAAAGTGAACGAAACACACGCTTTTTAACGCGGCGGTCTCTGTAAGCATATTGCCCTGCTTTAGTAACTGCCTGTTTCGCTACCCGATAGATCCGGCTTCGTGCGCCGTAATAACCTTTAGCTTCGTCTAATGTTTTTTTGTGACGACGGTTTGCAACAACGCCGCGTTTTACTCTAGCCATTTTATTTCTCCTGAACCGTTAGATTATTTTTCACGAAGCATGCGCTTGATTGCTGGAACGTCGACAGGATGAACCTGACTTGTGCCCCGCAACTGACGCTTACGCTTGGTGGTCATTTTGGTCAGGATATGGCTTTTGTTCATGCTTTTACGCTTGAACCCAGATCCAGTTTTTTTGAACCGCTTAGCGGCACCCTTATGGGCTTTTAACTTTCCGAGTGACATGTCTAACTCCGCATTTGCATCAACTTATGATGCTTTTGGTTTCATGTACCCCACAATAGCGAAGGCCAGTGTCCATCAATCATCTAGTGACCGATGGACACTGGCCCTACAAAACCGTTATGGGCGTTTTTTAACCGGTGCCAGTACCATGACTATTTGCCGGCCTTCCATCTTGGGCTCTTGCTCAACAGTGCCATATTCGGCAAGGTCTTCGCGAATTCGAACCATTAACTCCTGTCCAAGATGTTGATGGGCCAGTTCTCGACCGCGGAATCTTAATGAAACCTTGGTCTTATCCCCATCACTTAGGAAACGTATCAGGTTGCGTAGTTTTACCTGATAATCCCCGTCTTCCGTCCCTGGTCGAAACTTAATCTCTTTAACTTGAATACGCCGCTGCTTTTTCTTGCTCGCAGCCTTTTGCTTCTTCAATTCAAAGACATGTTTACCATGATCCATTATTTTACAGACTTGTGGGTCTGCATCTGGTGAGATCAACACCAAATCTAGTTTGGCTTCTGCCGCCGCAGCTCTTGCTTCTTCAATGCCTACGATGCCTACTTGGGAGCCATCCGCCGCGACCAATCTTACTTCGCTCGCTTCTATAGCTTCATTGATTATTGCTTTTTTAGAACTACTTCTCATAACCGGCGTGAGCCATTTCCTCTTATTAATTCTAGTTGTTGTAACGAATCAACCTCGCTACAGTTCTTGCTAATTCCCGCTGCGGCCAAAATTGGCAACGTCTTGGCTCAAATGCTCACAAAAGTCATCTATGGCCATTGCGCCGAGGTCTTCACCTCCTCGTTTTCTAACAGCTACCGCACCAGATTCCACCTCTTTGTCTCCAACTACTAACAAATAAGGGACCTTCTGTAATGTGTGCTCGCGGATTTTAAAGCCGATCTTCTCATTTCTCAAGTCTGTACTGACTCTAAACCCTTTATTTTTCAGGGTTTCTTCCAGTTTTTGGCAAAATTCCGACTGTTTATCAGTAATATTCAATATTACGGCTTGTTCTGGGGCCAACCACGCTGGCATCGCCCCCGCGTAATGTTCGATCAAAATACCGATAAAGCGCTCAAATGAGCCAAGCACAGCCCGGTGAAGCATTACCGGCACTTTACGACTTCCGTCTTCGGCTACATAGCTCGCTCCGAGGCGCCCAGGAGTATTGAAATCGACCTGAATCGTGCCACATTGCTGAACTCGGCCCATGCAATCCTTCAATGAATACTCAATTTTAGGGCCATAAAAAGCGCCTTCGCCAGGAACAAGTTCCCAAGGCAAGCCAGTTGCATTCAAGGCATCTTTCAAGGATTGCTCAGATTGATCCCATATCTCATCAGACCCAACCCGCTTCTCTGGTCGGGTTGATAAACGGAGAATCACGTCATCAAAACCAAAGTCTTTGTAAACTGAAAAAAGAAGTTCGTTAAAGGCGGCCACTTCAGACTGAATTTGTTCTTCGGTACAGAAAATATGGCCGTCGTCTTGGACGAAACTTCTCACCCGCATCAACCCATGCATGCTGCCCGAGGGCTCATATCGATGACAGGAACCAAATTCCGCTAAGCGAAGAGGCAAATCACGATAGCTTTTCAGCCCTTGATTAAATACTTGGATATGACAAGGACAGTTCATGGGCTTGATAGCGTACATGCGGCTATCCGATTCAACGCTAAACATTTCATCTGAAAACTTAGCGGCATGGCCTGACTTTTCCCACAAGCTGTAGTCTACAAGCTGCGGTGTATTGATCTCTTTGTAATCCGTGGCATCTTGTCGGTTCTGCATATAATGCTGGGTAATTTGATAAATTTTCCAGCCCTTTGGATGCCAGAAAGCCATGCCCGGCGCTTCTTCTTGAAAATGGAAAAAGTCGAGAGTTTTACCTAGCTTTCGGTGATCTCTTTTCTCAGCTTCTTCCAGACGCTGAAGATAGAGATTTAAGTCTTTCTTAGAGCCCCAAGCAGTGCCATAGACTCTTTGCAGCATTTCATTATTTGCATCACCGCGCCAATAAGCGCCAGCCACCGATGTCAATTTAAATGCTTTGAATTTTGATGTGTTTGGAACGTGCGGCCCCCGGCAAAGATCGATAAAGTCGCCCTGCTTATAAAAAGACAAGTCTTCATCACCTGGAATGCTGCTAATTATCTCAACTTTGTACGCCTCCCCCATCTCCTGAAAAAGCGCTATCGCTTCCTCACGGGATAACACAGAGCGCTCCACTTGGAGGTTTTCCTTAACGATTTTGCCCATTTCTTTTTCAATGGCTTGTAAATCTTCAGGGGTAAAAGGTCTCTCGAAAGCGAAATCGTAGAAAAACCCATCTTCTATAACTGGGCCGATGGTCACCTGCGCTTTAGGGAAAAGTCGCTGTACCGCCTGAGCCATGAGGTGGGCACAGGAATGCCTTAATACCTCAATACCATCATCATCACGCTCGGTAATTATCGCAACCTCAGCATCTGCATCCACCGTATGTGAAGTATCAACGAGTTCACCGTTAACACGGCCTGCAAGCGCGGCTTTCGCCAAGCCTTCGCCAATTGAAGCCGCTACTTCCGCAACGGTTACTGCCTGTTCGAACGAACGAGTGCTGCCATCTGGTAATGTAATCTGCGGCATTGTTAGTCTTTAAGCCCTTACAAGTGAGAAACCGGAATCAATACAACTTGATCTCAGTCTAAATAAATTTACTGTAGTTTGAATTCTATGGAATGGTAGGCACGACCAGATTCGAACTGGTGACCTCTACCATGTCAAGGTAGCGCTCTAACCAACTGAGCTACGCGCCTAATGCGTTGCAAACCGCCAATATCCCTATAGAAAAGACGCGCGATTATACGGAAAAAACTGGGCAAGTGTCGATAAATTTCACGAAATTATTATTTAAGTTATTGCTTTAAAAGCTGATTCTTTAAATTGGCAATCTGATCTCGAGTGTTTGCCGCTTCCTCAAATGCCAAGTTCTTAGCCAGCTCATACATCTTAGCTTCTAGCTCGGCTATTTCTGTCTGTATTGCCTTGGGGTCTGAAAAATCCAACTTGGAATAGGCATTGGCTTTTTCGATAGCAGAACGGCCTCTAGTTTTCATCATGCTGCCAGCTGCCGTGTTCGCGCCTTCCATGACATCCAAGATCTTCTTTTGCACTCCCTCCGGCGTAATTCCATTGGCCTCGTTATGGGCGAGCTGAGTTTCTCGACGCGCATTAGACTCATTCATTGCTCGCTCCATTGAGCCAGTAATTCTGTCGGCGTAGAGTATTGCGCGCCCGTTGAGATTTCTGGCCGCTCGACCAATGGTCTGAATCAACGAGCGCTCAGATCTAAGGAACCCCTCTTTGTCAGCATCTAAAATTGCCACCAACGACACCTCGGGAATATCCAACCCTTCTCGCAGTAGGTTGATGCCTACCAGCACATCGAACAGCCCGAGACGCAAATCTCGTAAAATTTCAGACCGTTCAACCGTATCGATATCCGAATGCAAATAACGAACCCTTATCCCATGATCTCCAAGGTAGTCCGTCAGATCTTCCGCCATCCGCTTGGTCAATACCGTGACCAACACCCTCTCTTCCTTGGCCACCACTGTATTGATTTGAGACAGCAAATCATCCACTTGTGTCGCCGCCGGAAGGACCTCCAATACGGGGTCAATCAAACCTGTAGGCCGCACTACTTGTCGCACTAACTGGCCCTGATGCTCTTCTTCATAGGGACCAGGCGTTGCTGAAACAAAAATAATTTGGGGCGTTAACGACTCCCATTCTTCAAAGCGCAGCGGCCGATTATCAAGTGCCGACGGCAACCGGAACCCGTATTCTACGAGGGTTTCTTTTCGCGAGCGGTCCCCCTTGTACATGGCACCAAGCTGAGGAATAGACACATGAGACTCATCAGCAATGACAAGTCCGTCAGCCGGCAAATAGTCATACAGTGTGGGCGGTGCTTGGCCCGGATCGCGACCTGAGAGATAACGGGAATAATTTTCGATACCAGAGCAATATCCAAGCTCTTGAATCATTTCCAAATCGAACTTAGTCCGTTGCTCAAGCCGCTGGGCCTCCACTAAACGATTGTTCTGCCTAAGTTGCTCTAGTCGCTCTTTTAGCTCTGCTTTGATGTGATCTAGCGCTCCCAACAAGGTCTCTCTGGGTGTCACATAATGAGATTTAGGAAACACTGTAAGCCTAGGAACTTCCTTCACTAAGCTTCCTGTTAATGGATCAAAATATGACAATCGCTCAACCTCATCATCGAAAAGCTCAATCCGTATCGCCGTTTTTTCTGATTCGGCTGGATAGATATCGATCACATCGCCTCTCACCCGATAAGTCGCCCTGCGCAGCTCCATATCATTACGGGTATATTGCAAATCAGCCAACCGTTTCAGCAAGTTTCTTTGGTCGATCTTGTCCCCTCGATCTAAATGCACCACCATCTTTAAGTAAGAACTCGGGTCACCCAACCCATAAATCGAAGACACGGTAGCAACAACAATCACATCATTTCGCTCCAGCAATGCCTTGGTAGCAGAGAGCCTCATTTGCTCAATGTGATCATTAATTGATGCATCCTTTTCAATGAAGACATCCGACGATGGAACATAGGCTTCCGGTTGATAGTAGTCATAGTAAGAAACAAAGTACTCAACCGCGTTATTGGGGAAAAATTCTTTAAACTCTCCGTACAACTGAGCAGCAAGGGTCTTGTTGGGTGCCATCACTAAAGCTGGTCGCTGTACCTGCTGAATAACATTAGCCACAGTAAATGTTTTGCCAGAACCGGTTACCCCCAATAAAGTCTGGGCATGCAGCCCATCTTCGAGGCCCTCTATAAGGGAAGAAATTGCCGCTGGCTGGTCACCAGCAGGCTTAAATTTTGACTGTAGATCGAATTTTACGTCTGTCACTTTGGGGAAAATTACCTGTTTTGAATGCTAAAACCGAGGGCAAAGGTTACAGCAACGTGAAACTCTCTTGTAGTCGGTGTTGACCGATTTATTAAATCTCATTAGTATACGCCCTCGCTGGAGCTATCCTGATAGCAAAAGCGAGATTTGCTGCCCAATAGCTCAATGGTAGAGTAGGTGACTGTTAATCACTTGGTTCGTGGTTCGAGTCCACGTTGGGCAGCCATACTTCGAAACAATAACCCCGCATCGGCCCATGCCCTGCGGGGTTTTTTGTGCCTGTCTATTAGTCTCGATAGCAGCGCGTAGTCTCGACAGCTGCGTGCTCCTCTTTGGTTAATGTACCTCCCTATTTCTTATGACCCCGTCCGCTTAGGGTTCCGCCCAGTAGTTATCTGGCTTTACATTGAGGTATAGTAGCGGGCTAAATCACACCGGCATCGAATTACTGGAGACCATCATGCGTAATGTTGTTATATCACTTTTTTTGGTAACTGGGCTTATAGCCTGTTCCGAAGATAGCTCTACAGAAATCACAGAGGCGAGCACAAACGCCGTTAGCGACGTCACTGAAGCAGCAGCCGAAATGTCAGAGTCTGCGACAGAAGCTGTAGCAAGCATAACCGAATCAGCGACCGAGATGGCCGAATCAGCGACCGAAGAAGCTGCAGACTTGGTGAGTGGAGCGGTATCAACGCTTACCGAACAAGCTTCAGAGATTGTTGCATCTGTGCAGGGCAACCCAACTGTGCTTTTAGAGACCAACAAAGGCCCCATCACTATCGAACTTTGGGCCGACAAAGCCCCTCTTTCGGTAGCAAATTTTCTTAGCTATACGGACGCAGGTTTTTATGACGGCTTGATTTTCCACCGTGTTATACCAGGCTTCATGGTTCAAGGTGGTGGCTTCGATCAAGACATGACGCAAAAACCCAACAACGAGCCAATCAAGAACGAAGCGAAAGCCGATGTTCCAAATGCAAGAGGAACTCTTGCGATGGCCAGAACCAACGTGGTTGATAGCGCTACCAGCCAATTCTTTATCAACTTAGTGGACAATAACTTTTTGAATCATACCGACGAAACGTCGCGGGGCTTTGGCTACGCAGTGTTTGGGGAAGTGATAGATGGCATGGACGTAGTAGATTCGATTGCTACTGTGAATACCGGCAATGTGCGTGGTTTTAGCGATGTACCTACTGAGGCGGTAATCATCAACTCAGTCAACCGGGCAAACTAGAGAGCGTACTCATTGATGAGCTGGAGTCGGCCCGAAGCAGGCGTCCGGCTCCAGCATCCGACAGAATCGAAATTTTGTACTGTCCTGCAATGTAGACCCACAACATTCCGCAAAATACTTAGTATCTCGCGCTGGGAAAGAGCCAGACTATCCCCCGCCAAATCCACCTATTCCTGATCAAACTTAGCTCTTAAAAATCGGCGTTACTTTGTCTGCTTTTTCGTGGGCCAAACTTTGTTTTTGAACTTTCCATGTGGGATCACTTGCTTCTTGCTTGGGCTCGAAGCCATCCACTGCCTCAACCAACAAGGTCCGAATAGTTTCAATGTCTAGACGCTTACAAGCAGCCTCTAGCTTTTCAATGAGCACTTCTAACGAATCCCAAGACAATGTTTCTTCTTCGGCTCGCATGATTTTTGGATGCTCGGTTCCCGTTACTGACTCACCGATTAATAACTCTTCATATAGCTTTTCGCCTGGGCGCAATCCAGTATATTCGATCGCAATATCCCCCCTAAAAGAGTTCTCATCTTTTACATCATAGCCCATTAAATGAACCATCTTTTTTGCAAGATCGACTATTCTAATAGGCTCGTGCATGTCCAATACAAAAACGTCTCCACCGGTCGCCATAGACCCCGCCTGTATCACCAGCTGCGCAGCCTCTTGCACAGTCATAAAATACCGAGTGACTTCTGGGTGCGTTACGGTGACCGGACCACCCGTGCTAATTTGCCGTCTAAAAAGAGGCACAACAGACCCTGATGAGCCCAGCACATTTCCAAATCTGACCATGCTAAAAATAGTACCGCTATTACGCTGCGCCATGGCCTGCAACACCTGTTCCGCGAAGCGTTTTGTTGCCCCCATCACATTAGTCGGTCGGACAGCTTTATCAGTGGAAATTAGAACGAAGTTTTTAACTTTTTCTTTTTCTGCAGCTTGAGCTGCTATTAAGGTGCCAAATATATTATTTTGGGCACCTTCGACAATATTCTTTTCAACCATCGGCACCTGCTTATAAGCAGCCACATGGTATACTGTATCCACGCTGAAAGTTTTTAGTGCACTTTCCATCTGCGTTCGATTGCATACAGAACCTAGTAAGGCAACGATCTCTATAGAAGCGCCTCCTTCAACCCTACTTAACGCTTCACGTAGCTCGTTTTCTACCTCATAAAGCCCGTATTCGAATGAATCCAGCAGCACTAAACGAGCCGGATTAATATTTATTATTTGTCGACAAAGTTCTGAACCAATCGAGCCCCCTGCCCCTGTAACCATCACTGACTGACCGTTAATACATGCGCCAAGCAGCTCAGGATTAGGCGGCACAATATCTCGGCCCAACAAATCTTCAATGTCAATATCTCTGATTTCATCTACGCCTACTTTACCGGCGACCATATCAAACAAATCGGGAACGGTTTTAACATGAACAGGAAGGTGCTCAAGACGATTAAGTATTTCCTTACGCTCACCATGGGTCGCAGAAGGTATTGCCAATAGTATTTGACGAACCGAAAAGCTCTCAATCAATTCGTAGAGTGAATTAGGGCTGTAAACTCGTATCCCGTGCACCGTGCTGCCAATCATTCGATGACCATCGTCTACAAAGCCAACGGGTAGATACTGATCACCGTTTTGCAAGGCAACAACAAGTTGCATACCTGATGAACCCGCACCATAAATAATCACGGGCTCCTTAGGCCGAAAATTTTGAATCACACTTTGGAGAAAAACCTTAGCGACAAATCGACTGCCACCAATAAAAAGTAAGGAAATCATCCAAAGTATTGGCAAAATTGAATAGTCTGAGGTTTCCCGTGAATGGGAGAAGATATAAGCAGCCGAAAGGAAAAAACTGGCTATAGAGACCCCTTTAAGAACCACAAAACCAGATTGCAATCCCATGTACAGAACTATCACTCGGTATAGACCGATTTTCAGGAAAACTGAAATACTCAGAACTGTGGCAATTGACAAATAAAAATAAAACGCCTGTTCTTGTCCAAAAAACTGTTTCCCAAGAAGCGCAAAAGAAAGAATTAGTGCGGTAACAAGCATCACACTATCAGCCAGCATCATAAGCACCTGCTTAACGGTGCGCGATAATGGAATAGTATGTAACTGCATAGAGATCCCCTAAAATGTGATGGAATAACCCGAACGAGCTAACTTGTCCCATCGAAAATTGGGCTTAAGCCAATTCATTTGCCAACCCTATCGCCTCATCTTTTCCAGCTTCCAGAAAAAATGCCAATACAAGCAAAGGTACTATAGCGATCACCGTCATGACTATCCCCAAATTGGGGTATTCCATGGAACACCAGGCGAGTGGAGATAACCATAATACATTGATTAACATAACTGTTATCGTCACTTTTTGGTGACTATTAAAGTGCTTCGCCGCTTTTTGATAAGCATGGCTGGCATGGCCTTGATACCATTTTTTCCCAGCGAGGAACCGCCGAAAGAGTGTAACCAATGTGTCAACCACAAACACAGCCAATAAAATCAGCCAAGTCCAAACCGTCATCAGTCCATGATGAAGCGTGATAATAGCAAGTAGGCCAATCACAAAGCCGATAAAGCCGCTGCCAACATCCCCCATAAATATTTTCGCGGGAGCCCAGTTCCACATTAAAAAACCACAGGCGGCCCCCAAAGAGACCAAAGAAAGCAAGAATACCTCTGAATTTGGAAACTTTATAACAAACAACAATGACATTACGTTGACAAAGACCAGTTCACTGACTGCGATACCATCGATGCCATCCATGAAATTGTATAGATTTACTAGCCATAACAAGGCAATTATTCCCAAGCCATTTAAAAGCCAGGTAGTGGAGAGCGTAAAACCGAGAAAATCTATTTCTGGGATACCACCCAACCACCACACCGCCCAAGTTGAGCAAGCGAGTTGGGGGATAATGCGCCAATTTATAGGAAGTTCTTTGATGTCATCCACAAATCCGACTATGGCTATTAATAAGGCGCCACCAAATGCCATAAATTCAGGGAAACCCATCCGTTTGGATAGATAAAGGCTTATTACCGCAAACAGGAGGATACAGACCAAGACTACTCCGCCGCCTACTGGCACGGGGGTTTTGTGAGCGCTCCGGGAAACTGGAATATCGAGTAAGTGAGTACGAAGAGCCACGGATCTAAAAGCACCGGTTAAGGCCACAGAGCTAAAGAGGCTAATCAGAAAAATAACCAAAAACGACATGCAGGAACAAACTCGGTCAGCGCTAGAGTTGCGCATTATATCCCTATGCCTATGATTTCACTATTAAAATTAGGCACTTTCAGATTTACCTAAAAGTGCCTAAAAGAGGCAGTTACTGGCTGTTGATTAACTGAATCAGATGGCGGTTCTTATCGACGGTTGCCGGCCCAACTCCTTTAACTGCAGTAAGCTCTTCAACTGACTCGAAATCGCCATACATGATCCGGTAGGCAACAATCTCTTTTGCCCTGACCATGCCGACGCCTATTAACGTTTTAGCAATAGTTTCCGCGTCCGCTGAATTAATATCGATCCTAACCACTTCTGCTGAAGCAACGCTTGGTTCCTGCGCAGAAAGAGTAAACGGCGCCATCGCTATTAATAGCGCTGCCAGAAAAGATTTCATAAAAGTTGCTGTGCTCATAGTAATATCCTTATCGCTATTCATTTGATGCAATCACTCGACTGCAGAAATGAGTCTAGCTTAAAGACTTTAGAGCGCCAGCCACGGCCGAATTAAACTCAGCAAGGGTAGAATTTGGCGCAGTGGCCTTGGTTATCGGCCTGCCTACAACGAGATAGTCACTCCCATTCAAAATCGCATCAGCTGGGCCCACAACTCTTTTTTGATCTCCCGCTGCATCTTCGATTCGACGAATACCTGGGGTGACCAAACAGAAGTCGTCGCCGCAATGTTCCCGCAATACTTTAGATTCCGCAGCAGAACATACCACGCCATCTAACCCAGCTTGCTTAGTGAGCTCTGCGAGCTTAACGACCTGCTCTAATGGCTGACTTTCCACGCCCACTTGTCGCAGATCTTCTTCCACCATACTAGTAAGCACAGTCACTGCGATAAGCTTTGGCCTATCCTCACCAAACTTCTCAAGCGCGCTGCGAGTCTCGCTCATCATCGCCAATCCCCCTGACGCATGAACGTTCAACATCCATACTCCAAGATCAGCAGCGACTGTGGCAGCCTTGGCGACAGTGTTTGGGATATCGTGGTATTTCAGGTCCAAAAAAACATCGAAGCCTTTAGCTACAACCGAGCGAACAAAGTCAGGACCACTGGAGGTAAAGAGCTCTTTGCCAATTTTTACTCGGCACTCATCAGGGTCCAAATTTTCGAGAAAATTTGAGGCCTGCTTCCCCGACTCAAAGTCTAACGCCACAATTATCCTACTGTTCATCACCGCTTTTCCTCCAGGGTAAATATTTATGAAGTAACGAACTCAATGAGCAATAGAGTCAGCTTCAAGAATGGGTTTGATTTTGTCCCATTTTTTGCAGCTAGGACAAAGCCAGTAAAGGCGCTTCGATTCGTAACCACAATGATTACACTGATAACCGGATTGTTTGGATAACAAACGGCCTATCATTTGTTGAAGTATGCTCAGGTTCCCGACTACCTGCTCATCAGCCTGCAGAGTCTGTAGTTTGAGCAATTCCAATAAGCCAGACAAGGAAGGTTTCTGAGTGAGGTATTCGTTTAAGAAATGTATCGCGGCATCATCCCCCGCCCTCTTCTTAACCAAATCCGATAACGCCAACACCACACTAATATCTGGTTCATCGGGGAGCGAGTTTGCCAATAATTTTTCATATTCAGGCAACTGCTCCAATTGACTATAACACTCAGCCAGAGGCCCTAAAATTTGACTCATAAACTCTGGATTATTGGTTCGAATTCTAACCAATTCTTTAATCGCTGCCTTGTAATTTCCGAGATTCTGTTCAATTGTTGCCAGAACAAATGAAGCTCTTACACTTTTTCGATCAAACCCAAAACTGCGACGAATATGTTCTTTTGCTTTACGGAACTGCTCGTCGGTAATCATCTTCTCAGCTAATTCACAGCAGTAGTGAGCAGCGGCGGAACGAATATCTGCATCCCTTTTGAACTCTGGGTTGCTCAAGAGCCGCCGCGAACAATCAATTGCTTTTTCCCATTCTTTCTCTGTCTGATAAATCGTTATAAGTAGTTTTAAAGCCTCCCATTGAGCACGGGAGTCTTCGCTCAGTATTTCGTGAAGCAAGCGCTCTGCCCGGTCTAATAGGCCGGAGGAAATATAATCTTTAGCGAGATGAATTCGGGTGGCATCTATAACTGATTGGTCTAGCGCTGGTCTTGCCAGTAAAGCCTGATGAACCTGTATTGCTTTATCAACTTTACCCCTCCTTCTTAGCAGTGCGCCCAGAGCAAGATGGGTATCTATTGTTTCTGAATTAACCTGAAGCGAGCGAATGAATGTATCTATTGCTTCGTCGGGCTCATCATTGAGCAGGTAATTAAGCCCAACAAAATAATCATCTTTAAAACTAGAATTTCTGGCTGCGCCCACCTTCTTGGATGAGCTGCTCAGCCGACCCAGCAACCAGCCAGACGCTATTGCTATAAGCAGCAAGCCATAGATAGCAAAGTGATTCATTTTTCAGGAAAGTCCTGTAAAGAGAGAGAATGTAGCTGCTGTATTTCTTGTTCTGCTGATGCCAGCTGTTTAGTCAGACGCTTGATTTCAGCCTTTGATTTAATTCCTCTAAAAACCCCAAACCCAAGCAGCAACCCAAGCAAACTCCCGCTAGCAAACGCACCGATAATCCACACTGAAACTGGCAGCTCAATAAATTCAAAAGTACCGAATTTGATGACCACTGGAGTCGAATTAAAATAGGTAAAGGTAATGCTGGCTATAAAAACCAACACCAAAAACAGACCTGATAGTAAATTTGATAATTTTTGCATTGCACCAAGTTTCTAACAAACAAAAAAATCGCTGAAAACAAAAACGGCACAACCTACAAGGCCATGCCGTTTTTTAAACCACCCACCCAGCGATGGGCACAATACTATAATGGCTGATCGACCTGCATACTTAAGTTCACTCGATCTCTCAATTCTTTGCCAGGCTTAAAATGTGGCACATACTTCCCACTTAGCGCAACCGGTGTCCCAGTCTTGGGGTTTCTACCTATTCTTGGCACCCGATAGTGAAGGGAAAAACTGCCAAAACCTCTGATTTCTATCCTGCCGCCGTCAGCTAGCACGAGAGACATGTACTCAAGTACTGCTTTGACTGCCAACTCAACATCTTTTGAAGATAGCTGAGTTTGCTTTGCTGCAATTCGATCAATCAATTCAGATTTCGTCATTATTATCCCCTGTCCTATTGCGCCACCCCCTTTGAGCTGGGGGTGGCAATTCAGGTTTAGCTAGGGTTTCTAGCTTTTGTCCATCTGTGCCTTAATGAGATCACCGATTGTACCTGGTGACACATCACTATTTTCTTGTTTCTTGTGGTCTTGAATAGCTGACTTCTCATCATCAATTTCAATGGCCTTGATTGATAAGCTAAGCACTCGACTCTTACGGTCAACGCTCACTATCTTAACCTCAATTTCCTCACCTTCTTTCAGTGAGTTGCGAGCATCTTCAACCTTTTCACGACTAATTTCAGAGGCCCTAAGAACACCTTCAACACCGTCTTGGAAAATTATATTTGCAGACTTCGCATCAACCTCTCCTACAGTGCCTTTAACGATGCTGCCTTTCTCGAATTCCGACGCAAAGCTCATGAACGGATCATCTTCTAATTGCTTAACACCTAAAGAGATACGCTCGCGCTCTGGGTCGATGGAAAGAATAACAGTCTCGATTTCATCGCCTTTCGTGTAGTTTCGAACCGCTTCTTCACCCGTTTCTTCCCAAGAAATATCAGAAAGGTGAACTAAGCCATCGATGTTGCCATCTAGACCAATGAAGATACCAAAATCAGTGATCGACTTGATGTTTCCTGAAATCTTGTCACCTTTCTTGAAGTTTTCAGCAAATCCATCCCAAGGGTTCTGGAAGCACTGCTTAATGCCTAAGGATATACGACGACGTTCTTCATCGATATCCAAAACCATCACATCAACTTCATCACCCAACTGGACGACTTTTGACGGGTGAATGTTCTTGTTGGTCCAATCCATTTCAGAAACGTGAACCAAACCTTCTACACCTTCTTCCAACTCTGCAAAACAGCCGTAGTCAGTTAGATTGGTAACCACTGCCTTAACTCGGGTGTTTTCTGGGTAACGGGCTTTAATTGCTACCCACGGATCTTCACCAAGCTGCTTCAAGCCAAGGGATACACGATTTCGATCGCGGTCATATTTTAATACTTTAACGTCGATTTCATCGCCAACGTTGACGATTTCGCTTGGATGCTTAATTCGCTTCCATGACATATCTGTGATGTGTAACAAACCGTCTACACCACCTAGATCAACAAAAGCGCCGTAATCTGTAAGGTTCTTAACGATACCCTTAACGGACATACCTTCTTGCAATGTTTCAAGAAGCGCATCTCTTTCTTCAGTGCTTACTGACTCAAGCACGGCGCGACGCGAAACAACCACGTTATTACGCTTACGGTCTAGCTTAATCAAACGGAATTCTAGCTGCTGACCTTCCAAGTGAAGGGTATCTCGAACCGGACGAACATCTACCAATGAACCCGGCAAGAAAGCGCGGATGTTATTAAGATCAACGGTGAAGCCACCTTTAACCTTGCCATTGATGACACCAGTTACGATATCGTTCTTCTCGTGCGCCGCTTCTAGTTCCATCCAAGATTCGGCTCGCTTTGCTTTCTCTCGTGAAAGACGAGTTTCACCGAAACCATCTTCAACAGTTTCAAGCGCAACTTTGACTTCATCGCCAACTTCGAGAGCTAGGTTGCCCTGCTCATCGAGGAATTGAATTCGGGGAATAACGCCTTCTGACTTAAGTCCGGCGTGGACAGTAACCCAATCTGAATCTATGTCGATCACAGTGCCTGTTACGATAGCACCTGGGGTCATGTCGATTTCGTTTAAGCTTTGCTCAAACAGTTCTGCAAAATTTTCACTCATTAAATATTCCAATAATATCAAGAGAATACATCAACCTATTAAAGTCAAATATATTCAACCACAATCCAGTCTTGTGGGTCAGTTAAGTTACACTTGAACGCTGTGAAACTGGAAGTCAGCAATCAAGCAATGGGTTTTACTTTTGCTAAGGTTGTCGATCAATCGAGAGATTGATGCGCCAACTTCGCAACCTTTTCGACTACCTGTTCAAGACCAAGGACAGTCGTATCGATCACAAAAGCGTCTTCGGCCGGACGAAGCGGCGATATAACCCGCTCACTGTCCCGCTGATCTCTCTCTTTCAGCTCCCGCAAAAGGTCGGGCAGGATAGCACCAATACCCTTACCTATCAACTGCTTATATCGCCTCTGCGCCCTTTCTTCAGGGCTTGCAGTTAAGTAAATTTTTAAACAGGCATCAGGGAAAACGACGGTCCCCATATCGCGACCATCAGCAACTAAACCCGGTGGCTGACGAAAATCTAATTGGCGCTGAAACAAGGCTTCTCTAGCGGCTGGAATAGCCCCCACTTTGGATGCCATGTCACTGCCTATATCGGTGCGAATTTCCAGTGATACATCTTCGTCATTCAAAGTAACCGAATCTGGCCCATGTAAACCAAATTCCACTTTCATTTCTTTAGCCAGATTGCTCACCTCATTACTCTGAGATAAATCTAAACCTGCTTTGAGCGTCGCAATTCCTAACACTCGATACAAAGCACCACTGTCTAATAACGAAAACCCCAGCTTCTGTGCAATCTGCGCTGCTACCGTGCCTTTGCCAGACCCCGAGGGCCCATCAATTGTGATAACCGGCACAGTGGAAGCAACCATTAGCTTTCAGCCTCTATTTGCAAACCTAGGCCGGCTGCAGACTCAACAAAACCTGGAAAGGAAGTGGCTACATTATTGCAGTTTAAAACAGTGATCGGCGCCGTAGCCTGCAAGGCTGCAATGCTAAACGCCATGGCTATCCTATGATCTCCATGGCTATCTATGACTCCACCACCCGTGCTGCTGCCAGTGATTTTGATACCATCGGGGTAGACTTCATTCACAACACCCAACGTTGATAAACCTGTTGCCATCGCTTCAATACGATCGCTTTCTTTTACGCGCAACTCCTCGGCTCCTCTAAGCACTGTGTCTCCCTGAGCATTTGCCGCTGCAATAAAGAGCACAGGGAACTCATCAATAGCCAAAGGAATGTCAGATTGGGGTATTTCGATTCCCTGCAAAGGACTGTATTCAATAGAGATATCTGCAACCGGCTCTCCCCCTACGATGCGTTCGTCGCATAGTTCCAGTTTAGCTCCCATCAGTTTCAAAATGTTGATAACCCCAATTCTGGTTGGGTTAACACCAACATGCTCCAGAACCAATTTCGATCCGGGCGTGATTGCAGCCGCAACTAAAAAGAAGGCGGCCGACGAAATGTCCGCAGGCACATCTATGTCAGTTGCGGTTAACTCTCCTTTGCCAGTAACACGTGTAATAGGGCCATCAACAGTAACCGGATAACCAAATCCGGACAGCATTCGCTCGGTATGATCACGACAGGCGGCGGGCTCAGTAATTTCAGTGTCCCCTTCCCCGTAGAGACCCGCTAACAGCAGACAAGATTTTACCTGCGCACTCGCCATAGGCATTTTGTAGCTAATACCGTGAAGAGCTGACCCAGAAATCGCCAAAGGTGGAGATCCTGACTCCTGCGCTTGAATATTGGCGCCCATAGACTGCAGCGGCTTAACCACGCGATTCATTGGCCTACCGGATAAAGACTCATCTCCTGTTAGCACAGAATCAAAGCGTTGAGCCGCCAACAATCCAGCAAGCAAGCGCATCGCTGTTCCAGAATTCCCCATGTAGAGTGATTCAGTGGGCTGCTGTAAGCCGTCTTTACCTACCCCATAGATTATTAGTTTTCCATCTTCGGGCCCTGTAATAGTGACACCCATCGCGCGAAATGCCGCAACGGTATTCAGCGCATCTTCGCCTTCAAGGAAGCCGGAAACGTGGGTAATCCCGTTAGCGATGGAACCAAAAATTATAGAACGGTGAGAAATAGACTTGTCGCCAGGAACTCTTAGGGTTCCGCTAACACCCCCCCCTGGCTGTAATTTAAAAGTAATGGACTTATTGTTCATGATGGTTGTTTTTTCTTTAGTAAAGTGTTGCGCAATGAATCTGTCTCTTGCCAATTTGCTGTGTTCAAAAAGAGCAAAAAGCGCAGTTCTGTCTTTGTTTTTTATTAACTCTCGCAGCGCAGTCAAATTATCTATGTAGTCTCCGAGAACCTTTTCCGTTGCCTCTGAGTTTGCTACGAAAATATCTGACCACATCACCGGATTACTTGAAGCTAAGCGACTAAAATCTGCAAACCCGCCGGCCGCATAACGAAATATATCATCGCTACCTTTGTTCTGGGAAAGCACGTCGACGATTGCAAATGCTAAGGCATGCGGAAGATGACTTGTGGCTGCCAGCACTTCATCGTGCTTCGCCAAACTCATTCCCATGACTTGCGCACCCAAGGTTCGCCAAAGTGAGTTAACAATAGCCACTGCACTGCAATTGGTTTTTGAATCTGGAGTTAAAATAACCCTCCGCCCTTTAAAAAGCGAACCAGTAGCTGCCCCAAAGCCGCTTTTCTCAGAACCTGCTATGGGATGCCCAGGGACAAAATATTCCCGGAAAGAAGGGTTTGTATTGGCCAGCGTAGTTGCTATGTGAGACTTAACACTTGCTACATCGGTAACGACGGCGCCCTCTCTCGCAACCTTTTCTAGACTGAGAATAGTCTCCGGTAATTTTAAAGGTGGCAAACCAATAACAATCACATCCGCCAACTTAGCCATCGTCTGCATCGATCCTGCTTGGCTGATAGTTTTGGATTCAATAGCTTGTTTCAAAGACTCAGCGTTATCATCCGCAGCAAGAATAATTTGATCAGGATTAGCTTCTCGCAAGCCTTTCGCAATACTGCCGCCAATTAATCCCAGACCAATAATAAGAATGGTTTTGCCAGCTAAAGAGTGGGACTCAGACACAGTCACGATAGCTCCTTATATTGAGGATAAGACCCCAATATTTTCACTTCAGCTGTGCAGCTTTGAAGCCGCTTAAACAGTTCTTTAACTGGCGATGAATCTTGATCTCCTTCAAAATCCATGAAGAAAACATACTCCCACGCTTCGGCTTTAGATGGCCGAGTTTCAATCTTACTGAGGCTGATTCCGAGGCTGTCAAAGGGCTCTAATATTCGAAACAACGCACCCGGCTTATTGTCTGTGTAGACCAATATACTGGTCTTATTGCTATTTAGCTGAGTCTTTGGTGATTTTGCGAGCACCAAGAATCGAGTGCTGTTATTGGATTTATCTTGGATACTTTTATGTAAAATTTGGAGACCATAAAGCTTCGCGGCATGCTCACCTGCTATGGCAGCAACTTCTGAAGAATCTGCAGCCAACTGGGCTGCCTTTGCATTACTGGACACTTCTTCAGTCTCTACGTTTGGATAGTGTGCATTCAACCATTGACGACACTGAGCTAATGACTGGCGATGAGATACGATTAATGCTGGAGTAGCATCTTCTTCAGCAGCCCCATTCATCATCAAATTGTGGGTAATGGGAACGATCACCTCGCCGACGATCTCAGCAGACGTATCCACAAGACAATCTTGGGTATTGTTGACAGCGCCTTCGGTGGAATTTTCCACTGGCACGACACCGAAATCAGCTCTTCCTTGTTCTACCGCTAGAAACACATCTTCTATGGTTGCTACCGGCTCTAGTCCTGTGTCTTGCTTAAAATAATTTGTCGCGGCCACTTGAGTGAAAGTGCCCTCAGGCCCTAGATAAGATACTTTTAAGGAATTAGTCACTACTCTAGACTCGTGGCGCGAAGGCTTTTGTGTTGATCAGCTGATGCATTTGCGTCAAGCCTGACTAAGCCAAGCTCGATTTTGTAAATCCACCTTAGTCTTACTCTGAATCACTCTTTGGCTCGACGGAATCAGCATCGACCGCATCGTTTTCTTCAAAACTTTCGACTTCCTCTGGCTCGTCAACCTGCTCCAAACCGACTAATTTCTCGCCCTCTTTAAGGCGAATAAGCCGAACACCTTGAGTATTTCTTCCTTGCACAGAAACTTCTTCCACTCGGGTTCTAACTAAAGTTCCCTTGTCAGAAATCAGCATAATCTCATCGCTCTCAGAGACTTGAACCGCACCAACTACCGCGCCGTTTCTATCGCTTGTTTGCATACCAATAACCCCCTGTCCGCCCCTACCATAAACAGGGAAGTCCTCACTCAGGGTTCTCTTGCCATAACCGTTTTCACTAACCGATAAAATTTGCTTTTCTTGCTCCGGAACAATGAGAGAGATCATGGTATAACCCTCGGCCATCTTGATCCCTCTAACGCCGCGTGCAGTTCGACCCATCGCCCGTACATCCGATTCTTTAAATCGAATAGTCTTGCCGCTACTGCTGACCAACATAATATCCCGCGAACCATCGGTTACCGCAGTGCCAACCAATTCATCACCCTCGTCTAATTCAATAGCTCGAAGCCCAACGCTGCGCTGTCTAGCGAAATCAGTAAGGGACGTTTTCTTAACTGTTCCATTTGCCGTAGCCATAAAGATAAACTTATCTTCTTCGTATTCAGACACTGGCAACATGCTTGTGATACGTTCTCCCTCTTCAAGAGGAAGAATGTTCACAATAGGTTTGCCCCTTGAAGTACGGCCCGCGACAGGAATCATATAAACTTTTAACCAGTAAACCTTGCCTACACTACTGAAGCAAAGCAATGTGTCGTGAGTACTGGCGATAAGAAGATGCTCCACGAAATCTTCATCTTTTACGGTGGCTGCAGCCTTCCCTGTACCACCCCTTCTTTGAGCAGCGTAATCGGTAAGCGGTTGAGTTTTTGCGTAGCCGCTTTGAGAGATAGTAACCACCCGGTCCTCTTCATTTATGAGATCTTCAATGGTTAAGTCCTGCTGCGACCCAACTATTTCAGTGCGACGCTCATCACCGTAGTCGTTTCGGACTTTTTCCATCTCTTCTCTTACAACACTCAGTAACCGTGCTTGGTTATGCAAAATATCTAAATAATCTGCAATTTGAACCAACAAATCTTTGTAGTCGTTTATGAGCTTTTCATGCTCTAGCCCTGTGAGTCGGTGCAATCGCAATTCTAAAATTGCCTGCGCTTGCTCTTGGGACAAGAAATATTCATTACCCTTTAAGCCGTATTCTTCGGCCAATCCCTCAGGCCTGCAGGCATCAGCACCAACTGCACCCAACATCGCAAGCACACTGTCTGATTTCCACGATCTTGCGAGTAATTTTTCTTTCGCTTCAGCAGACGTGGGCGACGTTTTTATTAACTCAATAACCGCGTCTATATTTGCCAAAGCTACTGCCAAACCCTCTAAAACATGCCCTTTTTCCCGTGCTTTTCGCAACAAATAACTAGTGCGTCTTGACACTATTTCTCGACGATGGCGGATAAAGGAATCTAATATTTCCTTTAAATTAAGGACTCGTGGCTGGCCGTCGACCAAGGCGACCATGTTGATTCCGAACACCGATTGCATTTGTGTTTGGGAGTAAAGGTTGTTTAAAACCACATCGCCCATTTCGCCTTTGCGAAGTTCGATGACGATTCTCAATCCATCTTTATCAGATTCATCACGTAACTCGGTAATTCCCTCAAGTTTCTTTTCCTTAACCAATTCTGCTATCCGCTCGATAAGTTTTGACTTATTTAGCTGATAAGGAATTTCAGAAACAATGATGCTCTGCTTACCATTTTTTTCGTTATCGACGACTTCTGCCTTGGCCCGGACATAAATTCGCCCTCGCCCAGTTCGATAGGCTTGAACAATACCTGCCTTACCATTGATTATTCCCGCTGTAGGGAAATCTGGTCCGGTAATGTGTTCCATCAAGCCATCGATCTCAATAGAAGGGTCATCCAACAACGCGATGCAACCAGTGATCACTTCAGTAAGGTTGTGAGGAGGAATATTAGTCGCCATACCCACAGCAATTCCGGAAGAACCATTGACAAGTAGATTGGGTACTTGCGTTGGCATCACATCAGGAATTTGCTCAGTTCCGTCATAATTGGGAGAGAAATCGACCGTCTCTTTGTCTAGATCCGCGAGCAAGTCATGAGCAATTTTAGCCATGCGAATTTCTGTATAACGCATGGCTGCAGCAGAATCACCGTCAATAGAGCCGAAGTTTCCTTGCCCATCCACTAAGGGGTAGCGCAACGAAAAATTCTGAGCCAAGCGGACGATGGTGTCGTAGACAGCAGTATCACCATGAGGGTGATACTTACCAATAACATCCCCCACGACACGCGCTGACTTCTTGTAAGGCTTGTTATAGTCGTTTGAAAGAACATTCATCGCGAACAGGACGCGCCTATGCACCGGCTTTAATCCATCACGCACATCCGGCAACGCTCTGCCTACGATGACACTCATGGCATAGGCAAGATAGGACTCGCGCATCTCGCTTTCTAAAGCGACTGGAAGAACCTGTTTAGCGAATTCTGACATAGTTAATTATTTTCCTAAAAATACGGGAATCGAGCAGCCCTAAAGCAACATATATCTGTCACAAAAAGGGCTAGCGCCATGTTCTTTTTAACGGCCGAAATGGAAGAAAAATTATGCTTAACTTCTCTGCTCAAATAGAACCGATTTCGACATGCATTTAAGGGTTGAATGCTATCACAAAAACACCTGAAATAGGTAGCTCGAATAGGCCCAAAAACATCTAAAAAGTCCTTTTTTATCAGATGCTTCCCCAATCAAAAGACAGTAGACAAATGAAGACTAACACCCTGAGTTTAGGCTATAATTTCTAGCCATTAACAAACACCTCATAATCAATTAAATTCAGACGCAGGCTCTCCCTTGGACTCAAACCTTAAACTTGAAGCAGACCTCCTCATTTTCGCCGATTGGATCATACCCGTCGTGCCCCAAAATACAGTCCTTGAAAACGCGGCCATTGCAATCAAAGAAGGCAAAATAATCGCTGTCCTAAACCATGCAGAAGCCCGCGAATCAATCAACGCTAAAAAAGTAGAAATTCTCTCGAATCATGTGCTAATTCCCGGCCTGATCAACGCACATGGGCACATTCCGATGGCCCTTTTTCGAGGGATAGCCGATGACATCCCATTAAAACAATGGCTGGAAGAGCGAATTTGGCCGTTGGAAGGCCGCTTTGTGGGTCCAGAGTTTGTGAAACAGGGTGCCTCTTTGGCGATGGCTGAAATGATCTCATCAGGAACCACTTGTTTCGCCGACATGTATTTCCATCCTGACGAAGTGGCCAAAGTCACCCTTAACGCCGGCATCAGAACCCAGCTCGCTAGTCCGATCATGGATTTTCCAACCGCTTGGGCACAAGACCCAGACGAGTACATTGCTAAAGCGACCGATCTCCATGACAGATATCGCAATAGCGAGCAGGTATTTACAGCCTTTGGCCCTCATGCACCCTACTCAGTCTCTGACGGTCCTCTCGAAAACTTACGGGTTCTTGCCGACGAGCTGGATATACCTATCCATATGCACGTTCATGAAACCGCACAGGAAGTGGCTGACGCACAGAAACAAGAAGGACGAAGGCCAATCCAGCGGCTAGCAGAGCTCGGCTTAGTTAGCCCAAGATTACTCTGTGTGCATGCGACCCAATTGATAGATGAGGAAATCACACTACTCAGCGAGCTTGGTGCCAGCGTTGTTCACTGCCCTGAGTCCAACCTAAAGCTTGCTAGCGGCTTTTGTGAGGTTGCCAAGCTGCTTGACGCGGGAGTCAACGTTGCACTAGGAACGGACGGAGGTGCCAGCAATAACGACCTTGATATGTTTGGCGAGCTGCACACCGCTGCCATTGTTGCCAAAGCCGTAAGCGGCAATGCCAGTGCTGTGCCGGCCCACAAGGCGCTGGAACTGGCAACTATCAATGGTGCGAAAGCAATGGGTTTGGACGACAAAATAGGTAGCCTTGAGCTCGGCAAATATGCAGATATTACGGCTATTGATCTGGACTACTTAAACACCCTACCCATGAACAACCCTGTTTCACACACAGTTTATGCAGTTAACTCCAGACAAGTTTCACATGTTTGGTGCCATGGAAAAGCCGTGTTGCAAGCGGGTGAACTAAAAACGATTGATACAGCGTTAATTCGAGAGAATGCTAAACGTTGGCAGCGTAAATTTGTTGGAGTTTGAACATGGAAAATGTTGATCAATTAGAAATTAAAAAATTCGAAGCGCTCGCCTCACGCTGGTGGGATCCGAACAGTGAGTTCAGACCCCTCCATGAAATCAACCCTCTGCGAGTCAATTTCATTTCCCGCCAGATTAATTTGGCTGAAAAAACCGTGTTGGACATCGGATGTGGAGGCGGTATCTTAGCTGAGGCGATGGTTCATCATGGCGCAAAAGTCACCGCGATTGACTTAGCCGAGGCGTCTTTGGCAGTTGCTCGGTTACATCAACTCGAATCAAAACTAGACATCGACTACCAAAATATCTCTGCAGAAGATCTTGCAGAATCACACCAAGAAAAATACGACGTAATAACCTGCTTAGAAATGTTAGAGCACGTCCCAGATCCTTCATCAATCGTTAAGGCATGCTTCAAAATGGTGAAGCCCGGCGGACTGGTATTTTTCTCTACTATTAACCGCAACCCGAAGTCTTACGTTTTTGCTATTCTAGGCGCTGAATACATTCTAAATTTGCTTCCAAAAGGCACTCACGAATTTGCGAAATTCATCCGCCCTTCTGAATTAGCGAGCTGGAGTCGAGACGCTGGTCTAGAACTCAAGCAGCAGATCGGTATGGGATATAACCCGCTGACAAAAAATTACTATTTACAAGACAGCCTTGATGTCAATTATTTAGCTCACTATCAGCGCCCCGAGTAATCATCAATGGAATCCGAAAATTTTTTAGACACCTCTATCGAGTGCGTGCTGTTTGACCTCGACGGGACATTAATTGACACAGCACCAGATTTCATTAACGTGGTAAACAAGCTTCTTGCCGAGAACAACAAGCCTCCAATGGAGGACGGCGTTATTCGCGACTCAGTATCTAATGGGGCGCGAGCGCTGGTAGGGTTAGCGTTTACCATGGATGAAAAAGAAACAGAATTCGACCAACTTCACCAGCGGCTCCTAGCGCTGTATGACATTGAGCTAGATCAAACGGGCGCCCTTCTCTACCCGGGAATTGCGCAGCTTCTTAGCAAACTTGAGGAAACGAATATACCCTGGGGTATTGTGACCAATAAGCCTGAGAAATACACCCTCAAACTGCTGAGCAAACTTAATTTGCTTTCACGCTGTGGCGCGGTCGTTTGCCCCGATCATGTTACACACCGTAAGCCTCACCCAGAGCCGATTCTTCTCGCTTGCGAACAACTTCACGTGAACACAGAGCGAACCGTTTACCTTGGAGACCATGTTCGAGATATACAAGCGGCAAAAAATGCTGATGTAATCGCCGTTGCCGCCGCTTACGGCTATCTTGACAAAGACGCTAAAGCTGAAGACTGGTATGCTGACTTTATAGTTCGCGAATCAACTCAAATTGAATCCCTATTAACCTTACTAAAATTCGCCTAATTCTATGTTTTCTTACTCCCCAGCCAAAGACCTTCTAGCAGGAAGAACATTTCTTATCACCGGCGCCAGTGATGGCATTGGTTTGCAATGCGCGAAAACTTTCGCCGAATATGGCTCCAAAATTATTCTGTTAGGCCGTTCTCAAGAAAAACTAGAAGCGCTATTTGATGAAATTGAAGCGCTTTATCCGGAGCAGACTTTTTTACACCCAATGGATTTTAAAACGGCAACCACAGAAGACTACGCCCAACTTGCCGCATCCTGCGAAGAAGAATTTGGTTGCTTAGACGGCATTATCCATAGCGCCGCTATTCTCGGCCCGCGAGCTCCACTAGAGCATTACCCAGATGCAGACTGGCACGATGTTATGCAAACGAATGTCACAGCGCCCTATTTGCTGACTAAAGCCTTGCTGCCGGAGTTGGCAAAATCCGATGACGCTAGGGTCTTGTTTCTTTCTTCTAGCGTCGGCAGACAAGCAAGAGCTTTTTGGGGTGCATACGGTGTTTCCAAATTCGCGTTGGAAGGACTAATGCAAACACTGGCCGAGGAAGTGGAAAATACCACAGCTATCCGCGTTAATAGCTTAAATCCTGGCGGAACACGAACAAACATGCGCCGCGATGCATACCCAGCTGAAGACCCCAATACGGTACCAACGGCAGAAGAATTAATGCCTGTGTTCCTTTACTTGATGAGTCACGAATCCAAGCAAATACACAAAGCGGCCATCGACTGTAGAGACTTTGAGCCCGGCAACTATTTGCCGCTAACCTAGGCTTAAGGAAACACATTGCCGGTATTAGCTCAGTAACCTTCCCTTCCGATCACGGCTGTTTGCTATCGGTTCTGCTCAATGCCAGCGATAACAAGCACCGCCCGCAAGTCCCAACACTTTTCAAAACTACTCAAAATATTGGCACGGTCTTCGCTTAAGCCTGATATCCATCCTAACTTTTAGAATCCAAAGTTAAGATCCTGCTGGAGAAGCAAATGGCCACCGCGATGCGACAATCAAACACTATTGAATTCGATAGTGCAAAACGACTGATACTGAGCAAGAACTCAGAATCAGAATTCGATAGCGAACACCAAGCTCTGAGGTTAAAACTAACGTCAATCCTACAAAGCACACTCGATTTAGAGCAAATGCTTTCCATTTTCTATGAAGAAATCACTCAGCTCTTTCATTTCAACGGCTTTGTTTATCAGCATGAGAATCAACTCATTAAAACAAGCTCAGGAAAGAAAACAACTCACAGCTGTGGCTACCGAATAACGACTGCACAAGATCATTTGGGAGAGATCACTTTTTATCGAAGCAGACGCTTCAAAGAAGCGGAGTTAGAGTTTATAGAAGAAACCCTCAGCGCATTGATATGGCCTCTGCGTAATGCGCTGCAGTACCGTCAAGCCCTCAAAGCATCGCTTACTGACCCGCTCACGGGTATAGGAAATCGCTTAGCACTTGATAACACTTTGCTACGTGAAGTAGAACTGGCAAAACGGCACAGTTCTTCTCTGTCACTTTTAGTCATTGATTTAGATAACTTCAAAATAATTAACGACAGCTACGGACACAAAACTGGAGACTTGGTCCTTCAAAGAATAGCCAAAGAGCTAGCAGCTGTTAATAGGCAGACTGACTTGAGTTTTCGATATGGAGGTGAAGAATTCGTTGTGCTGCTTAACAAAACAAACCCAAAAGGTGCAATCGTTATTGGTGAACGCATTCGCGCTGCCATTGAAAGAGCTTCAATTAAAGTTCGTAACCAAACGCTAAACGTTACCGTAAGTATTGGCGCAAGCAGCCTAAAACAAAACGATAATCGCTACAGACTATTCCAGCGAGCAGACAAAGCCCTTTATCAAGCAAAAAAATCTGGCAAAAACCAAGTTCTAGGTATTTAGATGAAGGTTCGAAGATTGCCAAGTTAATTCAATCCGATCAACTAATTATTACTAAGAGAAACGTTATGGTTCCATCAACTCATGCTATAGCTAAAGATAGCGGCCCGGAAAATACCAACAGCCTTATCGGCACATCTCAACCTGCCGATACCACCTATAGCAACAAGTTCAGACTGCTAAATCTTTTGCAATCCACACTTGATCTAGAGACCCTGCTAAAGTATTTCTTAGAAAGTTTAAGAGAAGAATTACCCATAGGCGGCCTAAGCTACGACGACGAGGCTCGTGGCATCAGTCTTCGAATTGGAAAGCAGAGCACTCATAGCTGCGGCTATAATTTGACTACACAAAGTGTTGATTGTGGCGAAATTGTTTTTAAAAGAGACAGTAGATTCACTGAAATCGAACTTCACACCATAGAACAAAAAATAGTGCTACTCCTGGCCCCGATCAGTAACGCTATCAAGTATGCAGAAGCGGTGGAGTTCGCCAATCGCAACATAGCAAAGCAGCTTATAGATCGTGAGACGTTAGGAATAACATTACACCGGGAAATCGAGCTTGCTAAACGGCACAACCACCCTCTTACAGTTGCCAATATATTAGTTAGAACCAACCCCCAACTGGGCAGGCTAGGAAAAAAAGATGAGAGGATTGGGAATTTTGCTGACCATCTTTACAAAGAAAAAGATTCCACCCACATGTTATACCGGGTCGGCGAGCAAGAATTTTTACTGATTGCCTCGGGTGACGAACAATGCACCGCGGCGGCAACGAGGGCGATGATTAACTCTGCCGAGAGTGAGTTTGATGGCTCAGGTGCACCAGAATTAACGTTTAAAGTGGGCTATGCCAGTGTCACCGGAACAGATTCAGTAAGTAGCGTGCTTAGTAGAGCAAAGAAACAAAATGCGGCTGTAGACTAATTCAAGTGAATTCAGGCTAGTCGACCGGTAATTCTTTGGGCGGCTCTACCAACTTAAGAAGTTTGTCGATTTCTTGTTTTGGAAGTTCTTGAAGCTGTCCTTTGGTTATGCGACTCGGGATAAATATTGGCCCAAAGCGCACTCTTTTTAATCGGCTCACTTTAAGTCCTTGCGATTCCCAAAGCTTGCGAACCTCCCGGTTTCGCCCTTCCAATAGCACTACGTGGTACCACTGATTTGCCCCATCACCAGCAAAGTATTGTATGTCTGTGAAGCGACAGAGATGACCTTCAATCATGACCCCTTTGTGCATAGCATCTACGATTTCTTGGGTGACCTCACCCATAACCCGGACAGCATATTCGCGCTCAATCTGAAACGATGGGTGCATCAACTTATTAGCCAACTCACCATCAGTGGTGAACAATAATAAACCGCTTGTGTTTATATCTAAGCGTCCAACGGATACCCAGCGGCCGTGTTTGATAGGGGGTAATTTATCGAATACAGTGCGCCGCCCTTCCGGATCTTTTCGAGTACAGATTTCGTTCTCTGGTTTGTTGTACAAAAGTACTCGTCTCTCAAACCGCTGCTTCGTCTGTGACGCCAGTTTTTTGCCGTCGACCGTTACCTGATCATCACTGTCAACACGGTCTCCGATTTTGGCGACTTTACCGTTAACTTTAACTCTTCCTTTGCCGATCCATGCTTCCACTTCACGACGTGAGCCAAATCCTGCTCTAGCTAATACTTTTTGTAATTTTTCGGTCATTAAAAGTCTTAAACCCAATTTCTTTGTAGTAGAAGGGACAAGTTTTCTTGCCCAGACAGTTTAGTCAACATCGCTCTCGTGAAGAGTTACCCGTCTATTTTTGCCAGCTCTCATCACCATCGTCAGCAGGCTTGTCAGACGCATTCTCACTCGGCTCTGACTCTGCGCCACTTTCCTGCCCATTTAAATGTTCACTTTCTTCCGATTCAACGAATTGATCGTCGCTGTCTTCATCTGTTTCTTGTGAAGAAGTGTCAAGCGCCTCTTCCCCTGCTTCGAACGCTTGATTCAGCACATCCGCACTTGCACCTTCTTCGTCTTCGTCTTCGTCTTCGTCTTCAATATCTTCCTCAGATATTCCAAGCCCTTCGGCTAAAATTTCATCAAGAGGCTTTTTAGACAACTCCAGCGCAGCTTCTTCCGCCAATCGCTCCTCTTCAGTTGATTGCAGCTCAAAGGCATTTTCGTCGGTCGCTTCTTCAGGAAGATCCAGCACCCTAGAATCTGAAGAACCGTCATCCAAGTCCAATTCTTCAGATTTTTCCGCCAAGTCTTTAATATCAGCCAAAGCCGGAAGCTCCTGCAGACTTTTAAGGTTAAAGTAGTCTAGGAACTGTTTAGTCGTTGCAAACATAGCGGGTCGCCCCGGCACATCTCGATGCCCGACAACTCTAATCCATTCTCGGTCAAGCAATGTTCGAATGATGTTTGAGCTTACACCAACACCTCTGATTTCCTCGATATCACCTCTGGTTAAAGGCTGTCTATACGCAACCAATGCCAACGTTTCCAGTAGAGCTCGAGTATAACGAGGGGGTCTTTCTTCCCACAGCTTTCCAATCCATTCACTTAGCTCCTGTTTCACTTGAAACCGGTAACCCGAAGCCGTTTCCTTTAACTCGAAACCACGATCCCCGCAACTTTCATCGATGGCTGTCATCACCGCAAGCAGTTCGGCCTTTTCAGGTGCTTCCTCTTCAGAGAATACCTGTGCAATATTGTCCAGGGTCAATGGCCTTCCGGCTGCCAGCAGCAAGCCTTCAACGATCATTTTTACTTTATTGTCTACTTCGCTCATTCTAGAAAACGTTCCTAATTTAATCTGTTTTCGCAATGCAAGGGATTAACTTATGCTGATCCATGCTGTTTTAATGAAAATTTTCTGGACTTTAATTCGGTGTTAAGGCGAGCAGTGAATCAACTTCGACTTTTTACATGGATGGGACCAAAAGGCTCAGATTGCACTATATCGATTAGGGAATCCTTAAGCAGTTCCATAACCGCGAGAAACGTTACCACAACACCTAACCTGCCTTCTTCTCGAATCAATAAAGACACCAAGGGTACAAATTTTTCAGAAGTGATTCTGACAAGTATTTCAGACATTTTTTCACGCGTGGATAGAGTTTCCATTTGAACTTGGTGATGCTCAAACATATCTGCGCGTTTGAGAACCTTTGCAAGGGTTAAGAGCACTTCGTTTAGATCCACATCTGGCTCAGGCGCTATCCGTTCTATTTCGGGTAAAGCCGCCCCGGCCCTGTGTATGTCTCTTTCCAGCCTTGGCAACTCATCAATATCCTGCGCCGCCTGTTTATAGCGCTCGTATTCTTGCAAGCGCCTAATTAACTGCATCCGGGGGTCGTTTTCTTCCTCTTCTTCCTCTACTTGCCTAGGCAGCAATATGCGCGATTTTATTTCAGCCAGCATCGCCGCCATCACCATGTATTCAGCGGCCAGCTCAAACTGGTTTGACTGCATCAGATCCACATACGCCATGTACTGATCCGTAATATCAGCAACGTTTATCTCGAGAATATCGATATTTTGCTTTTTGATCAGATACAGCAACAAATCCAGAGGGCCTTCAAAAGCCTCAAGAAATACTTCCAGAGCATCTGGCGGAATATAGAGATCTTTAGGGATCTCGGTTACCGCTTCGCCAGCAATAAAAGCAAATGGCAACTCGTGCTGCTCTGGGTTGTCTGGATCTACAACCGCTGAGGATGGAGGAAGCTCAATAGAATCAGTAACTTCGGTATCGTTTTCAGTGCCAGTAGTGGTCAATCGAGTGAGCCTGTTTTGGTCTAAATTTAAGCGTGGATTCTAACAAATATTCTGAGCTAATGCTCAGCAAACGATCGCTGCAACGAGATCAGCCCAAACCTACAGCGGTTCGAACATCGTAGAGCGTTTCCTTCGCTGTTTCGCGCGCTTTTTCACTTCCCTCCGCGATAATTGATTTCACCAAATCAGGGTCCTTCTCATACTCAGCTGCAGCCTTCTGAATCGGTTCTAGCTCGGCCACCACCGCGTCGATGACTGGTTTCTTGCACTCAAGGCAACCTATTCCTGCACTAGTACAACCTTCGACCACCCATTTACGGGTTTCTTCGTTAGAGTAAGTCTGATGCAACTGCCAAACCGGACATTTATCCGGATCGCCGGCATCAGTAAGTCTTACCCTGGCGGGATCCGTAGGCATAGTGCTTATTTTCTTTGTTACCAACTCCAGAGGCTCTCGCAGGCTTATTGTATTGTCATAGGATTTAGACATTTTTTGACCATCTAAACCCGGCATTTTAGATGCAGGAGTTAGTAGGGCTTGGGGTTCCGCCAATATCATCTTACCGCCCCCTTCCAAATAGCCAAACAATCGCTCGCGATCACCGATTGTAATGTTTTGTTGTTCACGCAGCAGAGCTTGGGCTTTCTCTAGCGCCTCGTGGTCTCCCTGCTCCTGATACGCAGTGCGCAAGTTCGTGTACATTCGCGCCGCTTTTTTGCCCATTTTCTTAATTGCAGCAAGTGCGTTTTCTTCAAACCCAGGCTCACGGCCGTAAATATGGTTAAACCTTCTAGCAACCTCACGAGTAAGCTCAACGTGCGCCACCTGATCTGCCCCAACAGGAACATAGCCGGCGCGATACATCAATATGTCAGCGGCCTGCAACAGTGGATAGCCAAGAAATCCATAGGTATCCAGTTCTTTCTCGTGTAGCTTTTCCTGCTGGTCTTTGTAACTGGGAACACGCTCTAACCATCCCAGCGGAGTAATCATCGAAAGAAGTAAATGTAATTCAGCGTGCTCTGGCACTTTTGACTGCACAAACAGCGACGCCGACCCGGGGTTAACACCACAGGCAAGCCAATCGATCACCATATCTAGCACATTGTTCTCAAATATTGCAGGATCCCCGTAATGAGTCGTCAACGCGTGCCAATCTGCAACGAAAAAGAAACAGTCATATTCGTGCTGCAAAGTAACCCAGTTCTTTAGAACGCCGTGTAAGTGTCCCAAATGCAATTTGCCCGTTGGGCGCATGCCTGACAATACTCGCTGCTGAGAATCTACCGTTGACAAAATCTACTCCTATTTTTTTAATTTAATTATTTCTGAAACACTTTCTTGCTCTTGTTTGAGCCGTTTGAGCTAAATAAAAGGCGCTGCGTCGCCTTTGCCTGTCCGAAGGACAGCAGGAGTTCCATCGACGAGGTCAATCATCGTGGTGGGTTCTAATCCACCAGCTCCCCCATCGATTATCAAATCCACTATTTTCCCCAGCTTTAATCGCATTTCGTAGGCATCAAAAAGCTGCTCATCTTCTTCAGGCAGAATAAGACTGGTGCTCATAATGGGTTCACCGAGGCTCGAAATTATAGCCTGCGCTATCGCGTTGTCGGGCACCCTCAAGCCAATTGTCTTACGCTTAGGGTGCATCAGACGCCGCGGCACTTCCGCCGTCGCCTTAAGAATGAATGTATAAGGCCCTGGAGTATAGGCTTTCAGGATTCTATAGGCACTGTTGTGCACTTGCGCGTAGGTAGAAATGGACGCTAGATCTGAACAAACTAAGGTGAAATTATGCTTCGCATCAAGCTTTCGAATTCGCCTAATTCGCTCCAAAGCGGTTTTATCTCCAATGTGACAACCTAACGCATAAGTAGAGTCTGTAGGGTACACAATTACGCCACCTTGCAGCAGAACATTAACCGCCTGCTTTATAGACCTTTTGTCAGGATTTTGGGGGTGTATTTGCAGAAAGTTACTCATACTGAGGCTAGGCTGAACTGATTTAAAAGGCTTAGGAAATTAGAGGCCTAATTCTAAACCATCACCGCTCAAAAGCAGACACATTTCTCCAAATGAATTACCATAAGAAAACACCCGTTACCCGCCTACTCATAGCAATTTAGGACCACCGTGCATGAAGCAATTTCTCGACTATATACCTTTGCTAGTATTTTTTAGTGTCTGGATGATGGATGAAAGAACAGTCACGGTGGGCGATTTTGAGCACAGTATTGGCGGAGTTTTCAGCGCCGCTGAATTCCTTCTAGCCGCTTCAATCCTGACCTATGGCTCCCTGTTTCTGGTTCAACACAAACTTGATAAATTTCAATGGATCACACTCGTTGCAGTTGTGCTGTTTTGCATCCCCACCATTGCGTTTAGAGACATCGCTTTTTTAAAATGGAAAGCGCCAATTGTTAATTGGATTTTCGCGCTAATTTTCCTAGGCTCCAGATTTATTGGTGAAAAACCAGCAATCGAACATATGATGGGACACGCGATCAATGCACCCAGAGATGTGTGGCTTAAGCTAAACACAGTGTGGATATTCTATTTTATTGTATTAGGGGTAGTTAATTTGACGGTTGCTTTCACCTTAAGCGAAGCGCTGTGGATTCAGTTCAAAGTCTTCGGCAACATGATAATTACGTTCGGATTTATCATTGCGCAAATGCCTACGCTTTCAAAGTATATAGAAATTGAAGATGAGGAAGCGCCCGAATCCGGCAACGACTCGACGCCGTCTTAACAGTGGCTGTAATGTAGCTATTATCTGCCTCGAACTCGGTAGGCTCAGCAATATAAGGGATTTAAATACATGTATTATGCCGTCATAAGTGAAGATGTATCCGATAGTTTAAGCAAGCGGCTGGCGGTTAGGGAAAAGCATCTAGCCAGATTGAATGGCTTATCTGAGCAAGGGCGATTGTTGCTCGCCGGACCGCACCCTGCAATAGACAGCGAAGACCCCGGCGAAGCCGGGTTTACAGGATCACTGGTGGTTGCTGAATTTGATAATTTGGCGCAGGCCGAAAAGTGGGCTAAGCAAGACCCTTATATGGAAGCTGGGGTTTACAAGAGTGTGACAGTTAAACCCTTCAAGAAAGTGTTTTAATCAGCCTCGGAGCAGCGGCCTGTCAAGCTAGAGTGTAGGCTTGAGATTTGCAAAATTCGCATCTAATACGTCGTTCCATTCTTGCAGCCTTTCTGTCCTCTTTTCATACAATTTTGTCAAATCTCCTTCGATTGTAATGCTGTTAATTACATCACCTCTGCGAAGTTTGTGTACCACTGGCAAGCCTTCTGACACTAAGCCAAAAACCGAATGAAGCCCATTAAGGTGTGGCGTTGCTAGATGCGTTAGAAAAAATTGGCTTCCATCTGTGCCCGGCCCCGAGTTTGCCATGGATATAATGCCAGGCTGGTTGTGACGCAAATTCACCTCACCTTGAAATTGGTAGCCTGGCCCTCCCGTACCCACTCCTTCAGGGTCACCGCCTTGAATCATAAAATTTCGCTCATAGCGGTGGAAGGTTAAACCATCATAGAAACCACGTTGGGCCAAGTTGGTGAAGTTTGCCACCGTTGTAGGAGCTGCTCGCTCATTGAGCTTAACTTTAATCTCGCCTTTAGAAGTATCTATAATTGCAAAAATTCCTTGCCCAAGTGCAGCAGAAGAAGACCCTGCTGCAGTTAACGCAAACAACAATACTGCAATTGCCCTTCGGCCCTTACTAACAAATTTAACCACGCCAAACCTCCAATTGAACATTAGCAACACGCTGGCTCACCGCTAAATGTTATACTCTAGAATCACCGGGGCATGGTCTGAAAAACTCTGCTCGCGGTATATTTCCGCATTAACAGCTTTACTCGCTGTTGCGGGTGTAACTACATGATAATCAAGTCTCCAACCCACATTGTTTGCCCTAGCCTGACCTCGATTGGACCACCAAGAGTATTGGTGCTCTTCTTGATTTACCACTCTAAATGCATCCACATAACCCACCTCATCATAGAGCGTATCAAGCCATTGTCGTTCCTCGGGCAAAAAACCTGAGTTCTTTTGGTTGGGTTTCCAGTTCTTTAAATCAATCTCTTTGTGACATATGTTCCAGTCTCCACAGATAATAATTTCTCTACCACCTGCTTTCAATTTTTTCATATGCTTCATAAAGTGCTTCATGAACTCAATTTTTCGTAGCTGTTTTGCGTCACCGGAAGAACCCGAAGGCAGATACAAAGAAGCAACAATTAAATTTCCGAATTCTGCGTGAATATATCGGCCTTCACTATCTGCAATTTCGAAGCCCAAGCCGCTTTTAATTTTGTCAGGTTTTTTACGACAATACAGCGCTGTCCCCGCATAGCCCTTCTTGATGGCATCAAAGTAATGGCATTCAAACTGCTCAGGATGAAAGATCGAGTCGCTCAATTGATCTACTTGCGCCTTGGTTTCCTGAACGCAAACCACATCAACATTTGCTTCTGGCAGCCATTCAAAAAAGCCCTTACGAGCTGCAGCTCGAA
Source organism: Pseudohongiellaceae bacterium (assembly GCA_045106275.1). GTDB lineage: Bacteria > Pseudomonadota > Gammaproteobacteria > Pseudomonadales > Pseudohongiellaceae > UBA9145. The sequence continues at coordinate 39,012 of JBGCEK010000041.1, forward strand.
TTCCGTTTGCGTTAAAAGTCATTATTCGCATAGCCGCCACCCCAAACAAAAGTGCTGCAGTTTAGCGTTTGCAGCAGCACCGTGCTAGTGACCTGCTTAAGTAATTCTGTTCTCGGAAATGAGGTTCTTGGCGAAGAGTAGGTTTACGGAAAATCAGAAAACGAGAAATAAGCCAAGCAGCGTGCTGGTTGTAAGAATAAAAAGCACAATGATGCGCAATTGAGCGCATGCTTTACACGGCGTTTGCTGTTTCATAGTCGGAAGAAGAACATCCTCAGGAGACCTGCGTGAGTCGATATAAAAGTATAGTACAGCTTTATTCGGTAACAAGTTTTCATATTGTTACCTTATGTTACGATAAAGCCATAAACCTTATGGCTATATGAGTTGTCCTTTTAATCGCATTTTCCAGATTATACGATCGTTTTCGCGCGAATCTTTAAACTCCAACTCTTTAAACCCTTATAAAATGCTAAATAAATTAAAGTTTTAACGGGTTTTTGAGAAAAACAATCAGAATATGACAATATATTGCTACATAATCACGATATTTCAAATATAGCCCATAAAGTGTTACCTTTTTTTACGCATTCTGTTACTATACGCCCCGTTCTTGAGACAGAAGCCAAGAACTGAAAAAGTTCCCCCTTTTTCAACCAAAGTTCTTAACTATAAGGAGATAGACATGAGCGATGCACTAAGAAAAGTGCGGCCAGTCGTAGAAGCAACAGTAGTAAGCGTGGTATTAGTATCTGCCGCACTCGCCGTCCCTGCTGCAATTCTATACGCTGCCGTATAAAACCAACTCTATAGAAGGAGGCACTATGACTAGTCCTTCAACTTGCAGTTCTGACTGAACACCAGCCTAGGCCTTGCGCTTAAGCTGGTGTTAGTTTACTCACCACCCCACCGAAATGCAGTGCTGATAAAAACGACAACACGCTCCATTCCTCAACTCAGCAAACCTTCAATTTATCTACAAAGTTACAGGGTTTAAAGCCAGCATCGAGCTGACTTGAAATTATACCGTCCCACCCTGTTCGACACGCTCCAGGCGAGCCTGGCAAACAAAATATTATGCAGCCATTGGCTAAGCCAGCAAAGACCCGAGATTGAATGGTGGAGGTACCGATTTCCGCAAAAGAAAGTTGACGAAAAAGCTCTCCAAATCCCTCAATATGCGAATCGAACAGCGGCTTAAGCGCTACTTGGGTATTGTCACGAGCAGTGAATCCTGTACCACCGGTCGTTAGGATTACCTGTACATCCTCCTTGGCGATCAAGTGAGATACCTCCGCTCGAAGCTGATATACGTCGTCTTTAACAATGGATTTATGGATCAAGAAATGCCCAGATTCAGATAAGGAATCGCACAAGACCTTACCAGATTTGTCAGTGTCTTCTGTTCTAGTGTCCGAAACCGTAACTACCGCAATGTTTAAAGCCTTACTCGCATGCATGCCCACTATCCTCCAGTCATATTCATTAACCTAACCGGCTGAACATGGTCCTTTTCGTAAAAATAATGCCGCTCCGGCTTGATATCCATTGATTTCACCAGCGCCAGTTTCAAATCGTCCATGCCCTTCTTAGGGTCACGAAGAATCGCTCTTAAATCGACCGAATGCTCATTTCCCAAGCACAGTAACAACCTGCCCTCAACGGTTACCCTGACTCGATTACAGTCCTCACAGAAGTTGTGAGTCACCGGGGATATGAACCCAATTCTGCTGCTGTGATCCTTAAGCTTCACATAACGGGAGGGGCCAGCGGTTTTATCGCTGCTGTCGGCAAGTTGGTACTTGTTTTCTATAATTTCTCGCACCCAAGCATTGCTGCAGGTAGTGTCTTCTCGATCATGATCCGAGGCCTCTCCCAGAGGCATCTCTTCGATAAAAGCAATGTCTATACCTTTGTCAATTGCATAATCCGCAAGCCCAAGCACTTCATCTTCGTTGTAGCCTCGCATGATCACAGAGTTAAGTCTTATACGCTCAAAACCGGCCGCGATAGCAGCATCGATTCCTTCTAATACTTTGTCTAGCTTACCTACCCGAGAGATCCGTTTGAAACGTTCAGCATCAAGACTATCAATACTAATATTTATTCTGTTAACACCGGCAGCTTTTAGAGGGAGGGCGTACTTGTCCAACTGCGCACCGTTGGTTGTGAGCAAAAGCTCTTCTAATCCGGGTAACGCTCCAAGCTTTTCAAACAAACTCATCACGTCGCTTCGAACCATTGGCTCACCGCCAGTTAAGCGGATTTTCTTAACACCCAACTCTGTAAATGCTTGGCCAACTTTGTACAACTCTTCTAAAGACAAAATTTGTTTACGCGGCAAGAACGTCATGTCTTCGGTCATGCAATACACACAACGAAAGTCACAGCGGTCTGTAACCGATAGCCTTATATAATCGATGTGGCGGCCGAATTTATCGACCAGTTTTTCTGGTAATTCAATAGCTGACATATATTACTCCAAGCCCTAATAATAGCGCAGTTACGACTGGACATGCACTGGGATTCGGCGAAAACATAACCCTACTTTTCCTAAGAGATAATGGCAATTTGGAACGCTAGAATCAGCAAAATAAGCCCCATGATTCGCTCAAACCAAACTCCCAAATTTAGAATAGCTTCGCGAAATTTGGCTCGGCCTAAGAAAAACGACAAAAGAGCAAACCACAAAAAAGTGGCGAGAGATAAATACAGTCCGTACCCTACTTGCACCATAAAGGGCGTAGTAGGAGCGATGACTACGGTGAAAAGGGAAAGAAAAAAGAGAGTAGCTTTGGGGTTTAATCCATTGGTCAAAAATCCAATGTAAAATGCCGAGAGCGGAGTCGATTCGGTTGTCTGGTGGTTTGTAGAAACACCTTGCTCAGCCTGCTTCCGGTAGGAGTCACGTATAGAGACAATACCTAAGTAGAGCAAATAAAGAGCAGCTAAATATTTAACCACCATAAACAGGGTCGGCGAGTTAAGGAGTATCAATGCCACACCCAGCACGCAGTAACTAACATGAAGCAATATTGCAGCAGCCACTCCGAGACTGGTCCAAACACCGGTCCTTGTTCCAGCGCTTACACTTTGCTTTAAAACAACAGCAAAATCAGGCCCAGGAGACGCAACCGCAAAAAGATGAGCAACTGCGATTGTAAGAAACTCAGCCCAATACATGTTCAGACAGTTACTGAACTTGCTCAGTAATAACTAATTCAATTTCAGCGTTTTGGCCGTTTGGAGCAAAATTTTCGGAAACAACCCGGTAATCACCTGGCGAGGGAGAAGCGACACCCCGGTTTGAAATAAGAGCAGACACATAAACTGTTTCTGCGGATGACAAATTGAATGGACCCACTGCCGAGGTATCGTCTAGTCGTATTTCAACAGGTAAATCAGCAACCGTTAAATCAACCGCAGCAACCGGAGGCAGACCTTCTTGTGCTGCATTGCGAACAGCCACAAATACCCGCAAATTTTCGTCGATGGTCAGTTCTGCACTGACACTTAACCTCAGCGTCACCGACGCACCACTCGCAGCTTCACCCCTATCACCAGACAATAGCAACTGAGCTGCCGCAATATTGGTCCGAAGAACCTGTGCCTGCTCTGAATTTGGATCAGCTTGAATAAGCAGCCTCCAGTACTCAATCGCCGCAGTGTAGTCTTCATTTTGCTCAGCATCTGCGGCTAAAAGTTGCAAAATAGAAATTTCAGAAGGGTTGATAGCTCGAGCTTGCTCTACGATTTCCAACACCTCTGGGGTGAACTCGAATCCAGCCAAAATATATTGCGAGAGCGCTACCCTACCTAAAACAAGCGCTTTGTCTGGACTGTCATCGAGCAGTCTCGCTGCCATTTCATAAGAGCGTGAAGCCTCGGCAAACATTCCTACGTTAGCAAAATTTTCACCCAAGAAATAAAGAGGCCAAGGCTGATCTGGGTTTTCTTGAGCGGCTTCCCCAAGACCAACAATAAGTTCTTTAACTTCCTCAGTATCACCTTGATTATTTATTGTTCTTTCGAACAAATCTGTCAAAGCCACTTCGTCTAAATAGCCCCATCGCTCATACAGCGCATAGGCGGCGATTGGCAGCGCCAAAGAAAGAACAATAGGAATAGCAAGGAGCCCGTTAAATGACGTAGAGGGTGTAGGTTTTTTCTTTTTTGATGCGCCGTGTTCCGGCACTGGTGTCTCTTCACCAACATCAGACAACAGACTCTGTTGCAGCTCAATGACTAATGAGTCATAACTTTGCTGATCCATATTACCCGCTGTGTATTCGGCCTCTAATTCATCGCGACGCTCGTGAAATAAGGCTATGTTCGCATCTTTTCGCAATGAGACGTCAACATAGCCCGCCGCCTTTAATCTTAGCCACAAGGGCAGCATTAGAAATAAAATGGCAATAACAAGGAGTAAAGAAGAGAGTATCCAGAACAAAGGGGTATCCAATTAAGTAATGATCATTGCTTGTTTTCAAGCAGATCGTTTAAACGATTTAGCTGGGCTGAATCCAACGAGCCTTGAGATGTAGAAGGCACTCTTGAGTTACGCCACACCATTAAAGCGAAGACAAACCCAACTAACAGAAAAATAATTGGTGCTATCCACAAAAACGCCGTTTCTGCTCGAAATCGTGGTTTGTAAAAAATGAAGTCCCCATAGCGCTCGAACATAAATTGTTCTATCTGCGAATCAGTCTGACCCTCAACTATCATTCGATGAATTTCCCTTCGCAGATCCTCAGCAACTCCTCCAGTGGAACCACTAAGATTAGTGTTTTGGCACATAGGGCAACGCAGCTCATCCGAGAGCTTGCGAAAGCGCTGTTGTTGCTCTTGAGTTTCAAATTCAAAGGTATCAACTTGAGAATAAACTTGCTTTGTCATGCTCAACAAAAGTAAAGGCGGCACAAGCACTAAAATAATAAGTCTTAGCAAGGGCTTCATAAATTTTCCTTCGCTCGAAGCTCTTCTATTGCTGGCACAAAATCTTGCGTCCAGACCGATTCGTCTAAAACACTCACATGGCGGTAACGGATCACTCCATTGCTATCTACAAGATAGGTTTCAGGGGCACCATAGACACCCAGATCTATACCAAAGCGCCCGCTCTCATCCAAAATACTAAATTCAAAAGGATTGCCGTTCTCATCAAGCCAATTTTCCGCAAGAGCCTGGCGGTCTCTATAGTTGACCCCCACCACTGGGATATCCCCCTCCTCAGCCAAGCGCATAAAAGTAGGATGTTCAATCAAACAAGGAAGGCAGTAACTCCCCCATATATTCAGTAAAAAAATTTGATTAGGGAGATCTGAATTAGCGACTGGAGTTCCATCTACGGTGCTTAGCGCGAACTCTGGCATGGGTTTATCTATCAGCATAGAAGGGAGTACTTTGGTATCTAAATACAGACCACGCCAAAGAAGCACAGCAAGGGCAAAGAAACCAACAACCGGGACAAAGAAAATAAGCTTTTTCATAATCTACGTAGCAGCCTGCATAACTCCATCAGTTTTCAGTCTTTGCTTTTCGTCTGCTTTTTGTCGGACTCGACGATACCTTTTATCCGCAGCTGCAAGAGTGCCCCCGAAAGCCATAAAAAGAGCCCCTAACCAGATCCAACGAACAAATGGCTTCACATAAATTGTCATAGACCAAGCACCGCTTTCTTTTTGTTCCCCCAGTGTGACGAAGAGATCTCTCAAAAACCCAGCGTCAATTGCCATTTCCGTAGAAGGGGTTCCAGTGGCAATGTACACCCTTCTTTGAGGAAGCAAGGTTGCTATTTCACTTGTGGACTTAGTTACCCGCATAGTGACTTCGTCACCAATGTAGTTTGGACCTCGAACTTGAGAACTACCCACCAGCTCAAATTCATAACTACCTACATCAATGCTTTCTCCTGCATCTAACAGCACACTTTTCTCGGTACTGAAGTAACTTGTGAGGGCAACACCCACCACCATTATTGCGATACCTAAGTGGGCCAATTGCATTCCGTAATAGCTGTAGCTTAACGAGCGGAGACCACTGACAAAACTAGGCTTATTCGCTGTTTTAGTCACGATGTCTTTAGCCATACTCAAAACAATCCAAGCAGACAATGCGATTGCAATAGTAGCTGGTAGCGAAAACTCCAGCAGAACAATCAGCGGCAATACCACCCCAATTAGCAAACTCGCTCCTGCCACTTTGGCTAGCTGCGCGACCAGAAAACTAATCGATGTTTTCTTCCAACGGCTGATGGGACCAATAGCCAGAAACATAACCAATAACATCATCATGGGAACAAATATAAGATTGAAATAGGGAGGGCCAATCGAGATTAGGTCGTCCGTTATGGCTTGGTAAACCATAGGAAATAACGTACCTAAAAAAACCGACGCCGCAGATACAACAAGAATGACATTATTAACTAGCAAAAATATTTCGCGAGACACCAAATCGAAACTGAAATCGCTTTTCATCATTGGGGCGCGAACGGCAAACAATGCCAAAGAGCCGCCGATTGCGATACCTAAAATTCCTAGTATGAAAAAGCCTCTAGAAGGATCGCTAGCAAAGGCATGAACCGACGTGAGCAAGCCAGATCGAGTAATAAACGTTCCGAGCAAAGAACCCGAAAACGCAAGGATGGCAAGCATGATGGTCCAGCTTTTAAATACCCCTCTCTTTTCTGTTGCTGCAAGCGAGTGAATAAGGGCAGTACCAAAGAGCCAGGTGATTAAAGGCGGGTTCTCTACCGGATCCCAGGCCCACCAACCTCCCCAACCTAATTCGTAATATGCCCACCAACTGCCTAGCGCTATCCCGACCGTTAATATCGCCCACGCAACATTAGCCCATGGCCTACACCATCTGGCCCAAGCAGCGTCCAAGCGCCCACTTAACAGCGCAGCCACAGCAAAAGCGAAAACAACTGAGAACCCAACATAACCCATGTAGAGGGTCGGAGGGTGAACAATGAAACCAAAATCTTGCAGAGCAGAGTTTAAATCAGCACCGTCAGCAGGAGGCAACGGAACTACCCGATCAAATGGGTTTGACGTGGCAAGCATAAACAGCAAATAGCTGAAACAAAGCATCCCAAGTATTCCCAGCACCCGGGAAGAAAAGTCTAAAGGCATAGTTTTGCTAAATATACTTACCGCAACCATCCAACCGGTAAGCATGAAGGTCCAAAGTAAGAAAGAACCCTCGTGCCCTCCCCATACCGCGGTAAATTTATAACGTGCAGGCAACAGACTATTCGAATGCTGGGCGACGAATTGCACGGAGAAATCATCGGTTACAAACGCATAGGTTAAAATGACTAGAGCGACTCCGACAAAAACGAAAACCCCAGCGGATAGGGGGCGCGCCAGAGACATCCATACGACGTTGTTAGTGGCGGCACCTATTAGCGGCAGTGTTCCCAATACAACGCAAAGCAGCAGCGCTAAAATAAGAGAAAAGGATCCTAGCTCAGGTATCATTGCTAAGAGCCCTCCCCATAGCTACCGTGATTTTCGCCTGATGCACCAGCCGCATCCATGGCAGCTTTTACTTCCGGTGACATATAGTTTTCGTCATGTTTAGCCAGAACCCGCGAGGCCTGGAACACACCGGCCACATCGATTTTACCCTCTGCGACAATACCCTGCCCTTCTCTAAACAAGTCTGGCAGGATTCCTGTGTAGGATATTGGTACTTCGCTGACAAAATCGGTGGTTACAAACTCCACTTCAAGGCTGTCGCCTGCTCTTTCTATGGAGCCTTCTTTGACCATCCCGCCAATACGAAATTGAGTACCAATTTCTACCTCGCCTTCAGCCACCTGAGTTGGCGTGAAGAACATATTAATATTTTGGCTTAGCGCGAATAATGTCACGCCAGCGGCTACACTTAATCCCGCTGCTATAAACAAGATGATCCCAAGCTTTTTCTTTCGATGGGGTTTCATGGTTTAACTCCTGGCCATAGATTCACTTTGGTTTCCGCACTCCAAATCTCAATTGGCTGCATCGTTACTGGCGTCTATTTCTTCGTTTAACTCTATACGTCTATATTGTTCTTTGATGATGGCTTTACGTTTGAGTTTCGGCGCAATCAAATTGGCGGCGATGAACACAGTAAATAAGCCGTAAACCGCCCAAACGTTGAAGGCATAGCCTCCCATATCCAAAAACTCACTGAAACTTGCAAATTCCATTGCTTCGAACATTTTAAGAAACTGCTCCATTGTGTGCTTTTTTAACGATTTCTTTCACCCACTGAGACCCTTTCTCACGCTGAAGAATTTCATTACGGGTCGACAGAATTAAACTCACTGTAAAGAACAGATACACAGCTAAGATCATTATCCCAGTGGCAATCCAAAACTCTGGGCCGTTTGGGCTATCCGCAGATGCAGAAAGGTTACTGGCAGGTTGATGCAGTGTATTCCACCATTCAACAGAAAATTTAATCACCACCACATTAATACAGCCAACTATCGACAACAGCGCGCAGGCTTTGGCCGCGGTCTCAGTATTATCTAGGGCTGATCTTAGTGAAATCACCCCCAACAGTAAGAAAAACTGAAAAAGCATAGACACGAGGCGACTGTCAGTCCATTCCCACCAAGTTCCCCAACTTACACTGCCCCAAATAGACCCGGTCGCTAAGGTAATAAAGGAAAACCATGCCCCCAAAGGAGCAGCATTCTTTGCCACCATATCAGCCAGCTTCATCTTCCAAACAAGGGTTATTGTCCCCGCCACGGCCATTAATGGGAAAAACGCTAATGAAGTGCCCGCAACCGCAACATGCACCACTAAAATCCTAGAGGTATAGCCCTGTTGATAATCCGGTGGCAAATAGAGAAGAGCCCAAATCACGGCAATACTAAGGCAGATTACCATTGCTCCAATAAGCCACGGCAGCCATTTTTCAGACAGCTCATAAAACCATTTCGGGGAGCCTAGTTTGGAGAACCACAACCACATAGATTTAACCTAACTTCTTGATTTAAAGACTATAGCACGAGGCCATATTGTACCCCTGTTACGGATTGTAACTCATCAACTATACGAGAAATTCGTCAATTTAGACCTTAAAATTTCACTAATTCACGCTGATTCGGAGCGCTGCGGCGGAAGCTAAAGGAGCAAGACTCAGAGAGGCTGCAAACATGGCAAAAAGCAGAGCTAGATAGCCCATGGGATCGCCCCCATTAAGCTGGCTTTGAACTGCCAAAGTCCCGAAAATAAGGACCGGAACACTCATGGGCAAAGTGATTACAGCAAGGATCAGTCCCCTGCTTCCCAATCCAACGGTTAACGCGACGGCAATCGAGCCAATTAGACTGATAATAGGAGTTCCCAGTAGCAGCGAGAGCACTAACACGCCGTAGCCATTGGATGGCAAACTGAGCATATAGGCCAGTACTGGAGACACTAGAATTACTGGCAAGCCGCTAACCAGCCAATGACTTATATTTTTAGCCAACACCAGGAAAAACAATGGATTAGGAGAAAGAAGCAGCAACTCTAGAGAACCGTCTTCATAATCAGCGCGATACAGATTATCCATTGAAAGCATCGATGAAAGCAGCACCGCTATCCAAATCACACCCGGTGCGATTTCGCTGAGCTTGTCACTGTCGGGACTGATTCCAATTGGAAAAAGAGACACCACAATAAAGAAGAACATAAATGGATTAGCAATGTCGTTCTTACGCTTGAAAGCAATCAACAAATCGCGTCTTAGCGTCGATAAGAACGCCTTGCCGACTGAGGTGCTTGGGGTTTGCGGTGCCGTCATCCTAAATTCAGCTCCGTTAGTCCCGCCACTTTCAAGGGGTGATGAGTGGTAACAAGGACGCTGCCTCCAGAGCCCGCATGAGCCGCTAACAATCCTTCGAGTAACGCTACGCCTGTCACATCGAGAGTCGTAAACGGCTCGTCAAGAACCCAGAGTTTCGCTGGGCTAAGAAGTAGCCTAGCCAATGCCACCCTTTGTTGTTGACCTGCAGATAAACCGAAGCACGAGGAATATTCAAAACCTCTCAAACCCACCTCTTTTAACGCTTCAAGCAGAGCTTGTTGGTCAACCTCTGCATGTAGACTACAACTCCACGCAAGGTTCTCTAGGGGCGTTAAAACCTTGTTCACGCCAACTCGATGTCCTATGTATAAAAGCGAAGCGGCGTATTCCTCTGTGCAAGCCCGCGTATCCTCACCATACCAGAAAATTTCACCTTCAAAGCCATCATTAATGCCACATAGGATGCGAAGCAGAGTGGTCTTGCCGCTGCCATTACTGCCCTTTACCTGCATAACCTGCCCTTCCTCAAGACTAAAATTTAGTCTGTTAAAAAGAACACGATCATCACGCTCACAGCATAGGTCTCTAGCCGTCAACATTGTGGCCGGATCTAATATCGCTTCGGGCATAAAAAGAAGTACTCAACGCAGAAATTTAATAGGCGAAGAATTATAGCTACTTTACGCACCCAATACTCCCCGAAACGAACTCTCTAGACAATTAACCTCAGCAATTAAGTCAACCGCACGCAAGTCTTCTACTATTCTTAAAGAGGGTATTTGTGGACGAGAGATCGACTAATGGCAGATGAAGAAGAAAACCAAGCAGAAGAAACCGAACAAGACCCAGTTGCGGAGCTACAAAAAAACTCTAAACGGCAGCTCATTCTGTTATTCGCTGCTTGCGCTACTAGTTTGATATTTCTAGTGATTCTGGGTTTCACCTACACGACACTGAGTGAAAAGCTGTTGATGGCAACTCAAGAACCCTTGCTAGAAATGGAAAACTTAACCGAACTGGTAAGTGATGAATATTCAAATCTTACGATGACAGTCGAGTTTTACAATCATCAAATGGAAATACTAAGCAAAAGACTTGATGACATCGAACCTGCCATTGACCAAGCTCAATTTGACGAATTGAAACAACTAATTATCAACCAAGAACAAGATTTACAGCTTTTCCTTCTATCCGCTCAAGAAGCTATTTACGGCCTTTCTGAAATGATTAGCGGATCTCGAGGCTGGCGAGAAGACTTTAAAGGGAAATTAGACCTTGCCATTGCCGCAAGTCAAGCGCGGGAATTAAGCATAATGGAGGAAGCCGGCTCGCCTATGGCAGCGACAGTCACAAACCAAGATGATTCAGCAGCTCCTTAGAACCATAACTCGCTAAGCCCAGGCCAATTTATGCCCAATATGATCATTGAAAACTTATCAAGCCGAATTAAACTGATTGGCCTGTTAGCACCGTTGGTTTTAGGCATCAATATCACCGGCATAGTACTTTGCCTCTATGTATTGTTTGACTTAAGCAGCGCTATCACAGAAAAATCCGGAACAGCGCTTTTAGAGCAGGTAAGCTCGGACTACCTCGAGTTTGAGTCACTTAGCCAGAGCACTCGAGACTCGGTTGAAACCGTGGAGGACTTCGCTTCAGGGATTGGGACAAGCATGAGTGAATCTGAAATTGTGGCAATGACTGAAACAGTGATGACTAGTGAAACTAACGCTCAACTTTTTCTCAGGCTTTTGAAAGTGAACGTTTACAATTTAACAGGGGAAATTCCTGGAACCGCGTCGTGGTACGAAATTTACGCGCCAGTGATCGATGGCGCAATCGAGCGCAGCCGAGCTAGACAGTTAGAACTTCTAAAAATCAAGCGCCATTATGGACAAGAAGCCTAAGCTGCAGCACTGGTTTTTTCTGACTTAGTATGAACCAAACTCATCAGGCGCGCCTCTGCTTCCGACAGACCAAAGCTAGACACCAACTCTTCAGAACACAGCCCTAAATCGAGCAACTTGTTCGCTTGAGAGAGGTTAGTATCCATCGATTTATCCACTTTGAGCTCCGCTTGGGCAGCGCAAGTTGAATCTATTTTTTGTTCGGATACCTGAAGCCTAACTAAAAGACTGTTTAAATTCCTTCCTGTCCTTTCTCGATCTGAGCTAAGCAGTTGCTTTACATTTTGGAGTTCAACTTGCACCCGCCTGAGCTTGGCCAACAAAAACAAACTAATTAGCGATACATTAAGTGCAAATAAGATGAGGAAAAAAGATTCATTGAGATAAGTAGACATAGTCTAATCCTTGACTTGTTTTGATTGCGAGCAACTCCTTTGCTCGCGTTTTATTTCATTTGACGATCCGAACTAATTCCATTCGGTAAGTCTAGCGCGCAAACGTAACGCGGCTTGGCTGTGAATTTGACTCACCCTAGATTCACTTACGCCAATTACTTCTCCAATCTCTTTCAGATTCAACTCTTCATCATAGTAAAGAGCTAACACCAGCTTCTCACGGTCCGGCAAGCTGTCAATAGCATTTGCCAAATGAGCTTTAAACGTGTCTCGCTGCAAGCCATCGCAAGGGCCTGGTAACTCTCCCGCGGCAGTTTCTATGGCAGAGTCATCGCCTTCCATTACGTCATCGAAGCTGAACAATCGGCTACCAGAAGCATCCTGCAAAATTGCATAATAAGAGTTGAGATCAATGTCCATCTCTTTAGCAATATCCTGAACCTTAGCATCCTTACCCGTTCGTGCTTCGATCGCTTTTATCGCTTCCGCAACTTTGCGAGATTTGCGATGCACAGACCGAGGCGCCCAGTCCCCTTTACGCACTTCATCCAGCATGGAACCCCGAATTCGAATACCCGCGTAGGTTTCAAAGCTCGCACCTTTAGTAACGTCATATTTTTTCGACGCTTCTAGCAGTCCGATCATTCCAGATTGAATTAGATCATCAACCTGCACACTGGCTGGCATTCGAAGTAATAAATGATGCGCTATCCGTTTGACTAAAGGCGCATACCTATTAACGACCTCGTCAAGATTTTCATTTTTGTCGCCACCCTCAGTTTGAACATTGTCGTAAACGGAAGCCCCAGTTGCTGAAGTCATTATCAGTCATCCCGATTTATTGTAGTACTAACCGCTCCACAAAAAACTCAAGATGCCCTCGCGGCTGGTCCAAAACGGGCCATTGGCTAACGGACTTAGCAAGTCTTTTGTAAGCAATAGATGATTTGCTTCTGGGAAATTCTTTGATAGTGGCCTTTTGTTTTTTTACAGCCTTACGCACGAAATCGTCATAAGGAACCTCCCCTGCATACTGCAAGGAAATATCCAAGAATCGATCTGTAACGTGCACTAGCTTTTTGAACAGATTGCGGCCTTCCGTATCCGATCTGGTCATATTGGCTACTACTCTGAATTTTGACATTTGATAGTCTCGATTCAGAATTTTTATCAATGCATAAGCATCGGTTATTGACGATGGTTCATCACAAACCACTAACAATACTTCCTGAGATGCTCGAACAAAACTCACTACCGAGTCCGAGATTCCTGCAGCAGTATCTATCACAAGAACATCCATGATGTCACCAAGCTCACTAAAAGCATTGATTAACCCAGCATGTTCATGCGCCCCTAATGACGCTAATTCTTGTGTGCCAGACGAAGCTGGTATCACTTTTATGCCCCCAGTTGCTTCAATTAAGATGTCCTGTAAATCACAATCCCCTGACAGGACATCCGCAATATTATTTTGTGCCTTTATTCCTAATAAGAGATCAACATTTGCTAATCCCAAGTCCGCATCCATAAGGACTACACGCTTGCCCAGTTCAGCTAACGCTAAACTGAGGTTGACGGAAAGATTTGTTTTACCAACCCCTCCCTTACCTCCTGTAACCGCAATTACTTGCACTTGCCGTCCGTCACTCATCCTTGAAACCATCTCCTTGGTTGGATGATCGCTACTAATCTGCGCTCCTGCACAAATCCGATCCATTCAAACTAAACTGCTGCGCGCACTTCCCTATCGACAGTTTGAGAATAAACAGAGTTAAAGCCAGCGATCAGCTGATCCTTCGATATCAACGGCTGTCGCGACATCACGACAGCCTTGTTTACTAATTTGTTTGGCTCACCGATTGCTATATCATCCGGAATAGATTGACCGAAAGTAATATAGGCTAGTGGGCAGTTCATTATGGACAGCAGCCCCAAGCTCTCTCCGAGACGCAGAGCCTCATCTGTTTTCGTCAGCACAGAAGCCACTGGCCCAATAGATCGGTATGCCATCATCTCCGCTTTTAACACTTGAATCTGACTTGTGCTGCTTATCAATAAAACCGGGTTAATCCGCTGACGTAACTGAGAAAACTGCTGATACTGCTTAGCAAAGCTTGGGTGGTTAATGCTTATACCAGCTGTATCGATAAGCACTAATTTTTTGTGCCTAAACGCATTAAGAAGCGTTTCCAAACTATTATTTTCATCCACAGCTTGTACGCTTACCCCTAGAATTTTTCCGTAGGTGCGAAGCTGTTCATGAGCCGCTATTCGAAATCTGTCAGTGGTTATTAATGCAATTGAGTCAGCACCATGTTCTAGAACATAGCGGGTTGCAAGTTTGCCAATAGTTGTTGTCTTTCCAACACCCGCTGAGCCCATAAAGGCAAAAACTCCACCCTCAGCGACTAAATCTTTGTCGAGCATTGGAATCGACTTGCTGAATTCGGTTAAGCAAAATTGCCATGCGCTCCCTATATCTAAGTCAGCGGGCAAAGATGCTAATAATGGGTTGATATGATCTGCGTCCAAACCCATGTTTCGAAGCCTTTCCCAGAGCTTTGCGCTAAGAGGTGATTTGCTCGAAAAATTCTCCCACCCTTGTTGATCCATCCAGTTTTCAAGTAAAGTTTTCATTCCACCCAGTTCGCTTTGTAACGCTGAATGTTCCTCTTCGAAGCCGCTAATCGAATTAAGAAACCACGGTACCGAAGCCGAGTTACTGGGTTGAGAACGAGAGTCAGCTGGACCTTCTCCCCTATTTGCAGAAAAAGAGTTCTCCGTATTCTGGGAAAATGCGCCATTGGCCAATTCTGCAGCATCTGCCGACGCAGAAACCTCAACTCCGTCATCCAATTTTCTGGTAGAAAGAATAACGGCATCATCACCAAGTTGATCGCGAATAGATTTCATTGCAGCTCGCATATCACTTGCGTAAAACTTTTTTACTGCCATGTCTCAGCTGCCTCCCTTTTTCTTTTAAAAACATCCATAAAGTTCTTCTCTTCCCTGTAGAACTATCCAACGTTTTTCTAAAATTCTCTAAACTAAATTTCCGAACTGTCGATTCATTCTCTTGAGTGAGTTACGACCCCGCTCCAACGCCAGCTACAATCGTTACTTGTTTGTTATCCGGAATTTCCTGATAGGACAACACTGACAGACCTTCAATCGTATAACGGGCAAAGCGACTCAACATTGGTCTTAATGGCGCCGCGACTAACAGTACAGCTGGATCACCAGCCACCTCCTGCTTTTGAGCCGCGTCGAGCAATGACTTTTGTAACGATTCCGCTAAAGTCGGCTCAATTGTCATACCGCCATCTTGCCCACCCATAGCTTGGACGGATTGCTGTACAGACTTAAGCAATAATTGTTCCAAGTCACTATCAAGTGTCATCACAGGCAGCTCATCCCGCTCACCGTAGACGCTTTGGACAATAACTCTATTGAGCGCGACCCGAGTCGCTGCCGTCAAAGCGACAAAATCTTGACTCTTTTCGCCGGATGCCGCCAAAGTTTCAGCAATTGTTCTCATATCTCGAATAGGCACTTTCTCCGCGAGTAAGCTTTGCAATACTTTTAACAAGGTATTCGTATTTACGATTTCAGGTAATTCTTCTGCGAGCTTGGGGGAGTGTTTAGCTAAAAGGCTCAACAACTGCTGGACCTCTTCGTGCCCAAAAATCTCATGAGAGTGTGCTTGTAAAATACTATTAAGATGAGTGGCTATAACAGTGCTGGCATCAACAACCGTATAACCTAATGACTCTGCTTGATCTCGTTGAGATTTTTCAATCCAAAGCGCATCTAAACCAAATGCAGGGTCTTTCGTTTCAGTGCCTTGGAGTTTACCGTACACCTGCCCCGGATTTATCGCCATTTCTCGCTCTGGAAAGACCTCGGCTGTTCCCACATTCACACCAGACAGGCTCAGCTTATATTCATTAGGGGTTAAATCTAAGTTATCTCGAATATGGACTGACGGGATGAGAAACCCCAAATCTTGGGACAGCTTTTTGCGAATACCTTTGATTCGACCTAAAAGCTCACCTCCTTGGGATTTATCCACTAAGGAAATCAATCGATATCCCACTTCCAAACCAATGGAATCAACCGGCATTACATCCTTCCAATCGAGCTCATCATTCTCTGCATTTTCAACAGCATCTAACTCAGCTTGCTGCTCAGCAACGTCGAGTTCTTCACTTGGAATTGACTCAGCTGGATTAAAGTGACGAACATAAAAAGCACCGGCTCCTGCAACTCCTGCTAACCCCAAAAAAGCAATGTGAGGCATACCCGGAACTATACCCATTACAAAAAGTATCCCTGCCGCAACACCTAGTGCGCGCGGACCTGAAAACATTTGCCTGACGACCTGTGCCCCCATCATTTCGGACGAATTGTTTCTTGTAACCATAATCGCTGCAGAAGTTGATAGAACTAGCGCAGGAATTTGTGCAACCAAACCATCCCCAATAGTAAGAAGCGCATAGCGTTCTGTAGCCGACATAAAATCTAATTGGTATTGCATCATGCCAATGGCTAAACCACCTACCAAATTGATCACTAAAATAAGAATGCCTGCGATAGCATCACCTTTCACAAACTTACTGGCACCGTCCATCGCGCCATAAAAATCTGCTTCCTGAGTAATGTCTAAACGGCGAGCACTTGCCTGTTCTTGATCAATCACTCCGGCATTCAGGTCAGCATCTACCGCCATTTGTTTACCAGGCATAGCATCCAACGTAAACCGTGCACTCACTTCCGCGATCCGACCAGCACCCTTGGTAACTACAACAAAATTGATAATGATGAGAATTACAAATACGATTAGACCGACCGCGTAATTGCCTCCAATCACCACCTCCCCAAAAGACTCAATGACTTTGCCTGCAGCACTACCTCCTTCATGCCCCTTCAACAACACCACGCGCGTCGATGCGACGTTCAACGCCAGCCGCAATAAAGTTGCAACCAGCAATATAGTTGGAAAAACGGCAAAATCTAGAGGGCGCATCGCATAGACCGACACACACAGAACCACCAAGGCAATTGTGATATTCAATGTAAAAAAGACATCGAGCAAAAAAGGTGGCATTGGCAAAGTCATCATTGCCAAGATAATCAGCAATAACACGGGTATGCCGAGATTTCCACGAGTTAGCTCTCTCGCATTGTCAATGAAGCCGCTTTTATCGATACTTGCGCCGTAAGCCATTACACATCCTTATTGCTCATTCCTTGAGCGTCACAATTTTTCTTGCAGTTAGTAACCCTTCAATCAGTCGTGCTGTAATTCCAAAGGAATTTCAAATTTACTGTCCAGTTTTGGCTTTTTAGCCTGCCCTTTCGCCCATCTCCTTAGCTGATAGATGTAAGCAAGAATTTGCGCGACAGCAACATAAAGCCCTGCTGGTATTTCGTCTCCCACTTCCGAGTTAAAGTACACTGCCCGTGCCAACGGCGGTGCACTCACGATTGGAATACTGTGTTCATCGGCAATATCACGTATTTTGAACGCCATAAAATCAAGCCCTTTAGCAACTAAAATAGGCGCAGGATCTTGACCTTGCGCGTATCGAAGAGCAACCGAATAATGATCTGGGTTGGTTATAACCACATCTGCGGTTGGCAAATCCTGAAGCATACGATTGTTTGCCATTTGCTGTTGGAGTTGTCTAATTTTTTGTTTAATCTCGGGACGGCCATCAGAGTCTTTCATCTCGTCTTTGACTTGTTGGAGAGTCATTCTTAGTTTTTGAGTATGCTGAAAAATCTGAATTGGCACATCGATCGCCGTGATAAGCAGCATTGCAGAGGCTATGAATAAAAAAGCCCAGCCAATTAGCGATACCGCATGTGACATAGCTAGCAATGTCGGTTCTTTCTGTAAGGAACGAATTGCATCCATATCTACATAAAGCACTAACGCTGCAATTGAACCAACTAACACCACCTTACCAATCGCTTTAGCGAGTTCCATTAACGCTTTTGGGCCAAACATCCGACCAAGCCCGGACATAGGATTCATTCTACTGGCTTTAGGGGTCACTGCTTTGAACGTAAAATTCCATCCACCAAGAAATGCAGGTGTTAATATCGTCGCCACCATAAGCATCACAAAAATCGGTATACACGCAGTAAGTGCCTGAGCAATAGATTCATTTAAATGGGTAATCATCATTGCTGTGTCAAACGAACTTACTCTGAAAGAAAGATTCCGTGTCATCACATCAACTAAGGTCAAAGCAAGTGACGGGCCGAATAAAAGCAGGCCTGACGCTCCAGCTAACAAAATAGCAGTGGTGTTTAGTTCTTTCGAACGAACCGTCTCACCGTCTTCCCGGGCTTTGTCCAAACGTTTTTGCGTCGGCTCCTCCGACTTTTCTGCGGATGAGTCATTGCCTTCAGCCATGTAACCAACTCCTAACTAACCAGCCCTGATTCGATATAACAATGAATGCGATCATCGCCCCACGAATCCACCCATGCGAAAAAACGCCTGCTCATAGAGAACACTAATAGACTCTGACACTGACGGCAGAGTCAACCACATAAGAAAAACACCCAAAATCAACGCGACTGGGAAGCCTAGGGCAAAGATATTAAGTTGAGGAGCCGCTCTGGTCATAATTCCAAACGCAAAATTAGTGATAAGTAACGCAGTGAGCGCGGGTAACGCGATAACCATTGCGCTTGAGAATACCCAACTAATCGATTCAACAATACTAACAAGCGAAGTAGAGGCAAAATCAAATTCGGTGCTAATGGGTAGTGAGTAGAAACTCTGCACCAAGACTTCTATCATAGTTAGGTGCCCATCTAGGGCTATGAAAAGCATTGTGCCGAACATTAAATAGAAACTACTTACAACGGCAACGCTAACCCCGTTGGTTGGGTCCATCATAGAGGCGAAACCAAGACCCATTTGCATTGCAATCATTTGCCCCGCCAACACCAAAGTTTGAAAGACCATTTGTAGAAAATAACCGAGTGACAAACCAATAAGAAGCTGCTGCCCGATTAGAATAATTCCTTGTAAGGACAAGCCCGATATCTCTGGTACCGGAGGAATAACAGGAACCATCAATACTGCAACACCCACAGCCACGATAAGACGAATACGTGCAGGCACTAGTTGAGAACCTATGACAGGTGCGACCATTAGAAAACCCATCACTCGAAACAACGGCCATAGAAATTGTCCTAAATAGGCACCAAGTTGTTCTGACGATAATTGGATAAGCTCCATTAGAACACCATAAATGGTATGGTCTGGATTAGATTTTTAGTGAAGTCCAGCATACTTTGAACTAACCAGGGACCTGCGACAATTATGGCAACTAGAGTCGTAATCAGACGCGGCAAAAAACTCAAGGTTTGTTCGTTTATTTGCGTTGCTGCCTGAAATGTACTTACTATCAGACCCACTAACAAACTCGGAAGTATTATTACTAACACCATAGTGACGATCAGAAACATCGCCTCACCCCACACTGTGGAAACTGCTAACGCATCCATAACATTCTCCGACTACACATTAAAACTAGCCGCCACTGTCCCAATCACCATTGCCCATCCGTCTACCAAAACAAACAACATAATTTTAAACGGTAGTGAAATTATTATGGGAGAGAGCATCATCATACCCATCGCCATCAAGACACTTGCTACCACCAAATCAATCACCAAAAACGGAATGAATAGCATAAACCCAATTTGGAATGCGGTTTTTAGTTCGCTCGTAACATACGCTGGAACAAGAACGCTAAACGGGACATCAGCTTCTGATTGAACGGATTCGGTCTGAGACAAGTTCAAAAAAAGTGCGAGATCAGACTCTCTTGTTTGAGAAAACATAAAGTTTCTAAAAGGCGATTCAGCTTGTCGGAGCGCTTCTTGGGCGCCCACTTCTTCGTTCAAATACGGCTGGATAGCCTGCTGATTTACTTCTGTAAATACAGGCATCATTATAAAAATTGATAGGAACAAAGCCAGACCGAGTATAATCTGATTCGATGGGGTCTGCTGCAGGCCCATAGCTTGTCGCAAAATTGCGAACACCACAATCACACGGGTAAAAGAAGTCATCATCATTAATAATGCTGGCAACAGTGTGAGTGCTGTCATAATCGCCAAAATCTGAATGGTCACTGAATAGTTCTGCGACCCATTAGCATCAGTACTTACTGATAGCGCAGGAATACCAAGCCCTCCTCCCAAATTGGAGATTTGTTCAATGGCAGGAACTACCTGTGCAAATAGCGCAGCAGTTGGTGTAATAGAAAGCCCAACCACTAAAAGAACTCTCAGCAGCGATTGTTTACAAAACCGCCTGCGGCTCAATACTTCAATCATGATTTCTGTCCGACTAAAAGATTCTGAAGTTTTTCTGCAAATTCAGAACGGGGAGATTTGAACTCAGCGGAAGCCGGATCTAGTGTCATTTCATCAAGGCCCTCCTCGAATACATGAAGCGTGGCTATACGTCCCGGAGAAATACCCAATAGCATGTTTTTCTGGCCAACAGAAATAAGCGCGATCCTATCCCTACCTCCTAAAGACATCGCGGCTATAACCTTAATTAGCCCACCCATCCCTGCGCTGCCATTGCCAAATTTTCGAAATAGAAATGCCAATATGAATATGAGCATCACGATCATTGCTAAGCCAATGACCACATCAAACAACCCAGACGCATTTATTGGAGACGCTCCCTGGGCAAAAAGTGTCGCGCTCTCCGTGGTTTGCTCATCCATAGTTACAATACTCTACTCTGTAAATCCAAATTTCATATTCAAATACATAGTCGCTTCGTGATACCTAGCGGCTTAGTTCAACTTTTTAATCCTTTCAGATGGACTAATAACATCAGTCATCCGAATGCCAAACTTGTCATTTACTACCACCACTTCGCCATGAGCTATTAAAGTACCGTTGACTAACACATCCAATGGTTCACCGGCTAACCTGTCTAATTCAATCACTGAGCCTTGATTAAGCTGTAAGAGATTTCGAATCGATATGGATGTGCTACCGACTTCCATAGCCAATTGCACAGGAATATCTAGAATGACATCCATGTCCGGTGATGTAGTATCGCCTTCTGAGGCTGGAGATGGGCTTTCACTGCTTTCACCTTCCATCGCCGCAGCCATGGCTGCTTCCATGTCTAGGTCATCTGAATTTTCGCCATTCTCTACTGTACTTTCGTCAGACAAAATATCTCTCCTTGGTTCATTGTCTGCGAGCCACTAATTGTCTCGCCTATAAAATTCATCTACCTTCAACGCAACATTACCGCCTGAAATACCCATTTTAGTTTTAAACATAGGTATACCATTGGCCTTCAAAATCAGATGTTCTGGCATATCAACAGGAATAATGTCTCCCTTTTCTAAGTCAACCACATCTCTGAGGGATATTTCTTTCTGGAACATGTTGCAGCCAAAATCTATGTTTGCGTCAAGAATTTCTCTTCGAAGGGCTTTGCTCCATCGATCGTCGTGGGCATCGAGATCACTTTTCATCCCCGCATCTAAAAGCTCTTTAATAGGTTCTAACATGGAATAGGGAACGGCAATTTGGAAACTACCACCGCCGCCGTCGAGTTCTATGTTGAACTTGCTAACGATCACCACTTCACTTTCTCGCACTAGGTTATTCGCGAGTGAAGGGTTAACTTCAGTGCTAACGTGTTCAAATTCGATTTTAAAAACGTTTTTCCAGGCTTCGGATAAATCAGAGAACGCTTCGGTAAGAACCATCTGAACAACCCGTTGCTCTGCTGGCGTGAATTCACGTCCTTCGATTTTGGCATGACGCCCATCACCACCGAAAAAATTGTCAACTAACTTGAACACTAATTTTGCATCCAAAACAAATAGGCCATTGCCTCGTAGCGGATTAAATTTCACAATATTCAAGCTTGTTGGAACGTACAAACTGTGTATGTACTCTCCGAATTTTGAGACTTGAATTCCTTCAATAGACACGTCACAGTTACGTCTCAAAATATTGTAAAGACTTACCCTTGTATAACGGGCAAATCGCTCATTGATCATTTCCAAAATCGGCATGCGGCCGCGGACGATACGATGCTGATTCGTCAAGTCATATGACTTAACTTCCTCATCACTGACCTCGGACTCAGTTTCGACATCTCCATCATCAACGCCATGTAAGAGAGCATCAATTTCGTCTTGTGAAAGTAAATCTTGCATAGTCTATTTTCTGCTTGGTTGCTCAGGGCTTATTGCATTACAAAGGAAGTAAAAAGAACTTCCTCGACGGCTTCGGTTGCAAATTCACTGGAAAGAACGCTGTTTATTTTTTCCAACGCTTCAACACGCACCTTTTGTATCCCACCAGCAGATTGGATGGATGCGATTGTCTGAGCACTCAGCACATTGGTTAGATGGTGACGGATGACGGGCATATGTTGTTCGATTTTCAGCAGAATAGATTCATCCCTCGTCATGAGGGTGACACTTACTTGCAGAAATCTTTGCTTCCCTCGATCAGGAAGATTGACAACAAACACTGGAGACACAGCTAAGTAGAATGCTTCTTCTACTGGCACCTGGACTTCTTCTAAGGGGATCTCATCTTCAATCGGCGCAGAAGCAAACAAAAAATAGTAAGCCGCACCGCCTCCAATAAGAAGGAGTGCGATTAATGCGCCAATTATTAATTTCTTCTTTGATTTTGGCGGGGTATCTGAGCTTGTCTCATCCCCTTCGTCCAAATTGAGTTCTTTTTCATCAGTTTCTTCAGCCATGGCTCGAGTCAACCTCCTTTGACGACAACAGCGAAAATTAGACGCTGTTGCAAACTAGCATCCGTGCTAGCGAGCGCGACCGCATAGAAACGGTCCATTCAAAGAAATGCAAGGGCCATGCCAATGACAAAAAAACATCTCATTTTTAAGGCTTTTCCGGCATTAATTTGGCAAAACTGTGATTAACTGGCTTAAACGCGTGATCTTAACTCTATTCGCTATAAGCGAGACTAAGCTTATAATTCTGCGAAATATACTCTTCATGAAAGCTATGCGAAATAGTCAATTTTCCCGCTATCCACACTGATAATTTGCGACTGCGTCAATAAACTATCAGTCTCATCTGTTAATGTGTCGCTACTACCATTTTTGTCAGCTGGACTGTCATGGATTTCTAAGTTTTTTCTAGAGCCTTCATCATTTGAGCGCCGCTCATCTGAAACGTCTACGTCGACTAGGTCGAGCCCTTCCTCTTCAAGCATTTGCTGTAGTTTCTGAGAGGATTGCTCCAACGCTTCTCTAACGGCAGAATGAGCTGATGTAAACTGTAAGCTCACCTGATCTTGATTGATCTGAATTTTTACTCCTAGCGGACCAAGTTCAGGGGGATCCAATTGAATCTGAGCCGAATCCAGATTTTTTGCCAGCAGAAGACTTAAACGTGATCCCAAATTCTCACCCCATGCCGCCTGGCCGAAAGGAACAGTAACTTTTAAAGCTCCTGGCCTCTCCAACGGATCTGCACTGGTTATTGGGTTAACGTCCTGATCGGCTTTCCATTGACTCAACGCGCTAGATAAGGAAGTAGTGGTGACGCCAGCGCTTTGCCCAAGTGTAAATTCCAATCCAGAGTTAGCATTTAGACCACTGCTATTTCCAGTCAGACTTCGCCCTGTCAAATTTGTGGCCTTCGCAGCCAACAGTTCATCAATTTCTCCTATATCTGCTCCGTCCAAAAGCACGTCTTGATAGCTGGCAGAGGAATCCAATCTTTCCGCTCCTGCACCATTTTCTAATCGAGACTGTTTAGTATGCTCCAGCATGAATTTACTAAAAGCCTCAAACGATGCGGAATGTTGGCCAAACGAGGTCGCCGCTAGAGCAGCTGCATCAACACCTTCTTTTATTTGAAGCGGGACTAATTCAAGCTGCTCAGACTGCAACATCAGGGCAGCATCAATCTCCTGCATCTCCTGCTCTGTACCAAAAGCACTTTTATGTTGATCAACTCTAGAAAAGTCTAGTTTCAACGCAGAGGACACATCTTGGGATTCAATAGAGGGAATGGAAAACAGGGTTTCCAGACCTGAAGTTTCATCTACCAACTGTCTGTCTATACTGTTCTCAAATTGGGTATCAACATCTAGTTCAATGGACGGCATAGGGACGTTGTCTTCCATTCCCAAACCTAATTTTGGGGCACCAACAGTTGCCGGCCCAATTAGCTCACGAACCACTTCACTGCTTTGAAATAAGGCTTCTGATGCAAGTGGTGTAAGAGCCGAACCTTGATCCGGTTCTACTTGAGGTTTTAAGTTAACTAACGCCGCGGGGGAGTTTGTCGTAACGGGTGAATCAGCGATAGGCAAAGATTTTCCCCAAAAGGGAAATTGATTGCCGCTAAACTCGCTAAGTTCAAAAGCCTGCCCCCCTCTCATTAGCAAAGACTCCGGCTCAGCCTGTGCCTGATAGATTTGCACTGGCTTGGATTCCTCCGACAAACCTGAATCAACTAAGAGTTCGGAAAATGCACCCTTCTCCTTCTCCCCCTCATCAGCAATAGCAAACCCGCCCGGGTTCTCGTTTCCCATGCTATTAAGAACGCGCGCTTCTGATTCACCAGTTGGAAGAATAGCCGCTGCCTTAGCTTGTCCCAGAGCTTTACTCGCCCCTAAAACCGGCATTAACACTGATTGTAAATTCGCCATAAATCAATCCTTGATCTTAGTTGAAAGCTACCTGAAGAATAGATATTTTCAGGAGCAACTAACTAGGAGCAAGAACCTTGCCAGAAACTAAAAGAGGAGGATCAATCTTGGAAAAATCGCTGAGAACAGGGCCAGCTTTAGGAAATCGGGGGTTTAAACAGTTGTTCGCTATGCAACGTGGTTCTTTAAAATAGATTGCACCTTTGCAAATTCACCTTGAATTTTAGAAAACAATTCTGGAGTATCTTGAAGCGCCTCGTCATTGCCGCATTTCTCTAGTACGGAACACAGCTCAGGAAGGCTTTGGGCACCCAAATTAAGCGAAGATCCTTTGAGACTATGAGCTTCCGCTTTGATCACAGCAGCATCAGCTGCAGCTATAGCCGCTTCTAGTCTCTCCATACGAGAATGAGCATCTTCCAAGTAGCTGGAAACTAAAAGCTCAAAATCGTCTTCGAGAATTTCTTTTAATTCACTGAGAGTTTCGATTTTTATCACTGTAGAATTTTCAGTCATATTGCCACACATAAGTTACTTCGACGGAATTCCCATTGCCGAGGTAGTTCATTGAATCTGATAAGCTTTCCACAAGTGGCATCCCTCTTCCACTGTAGCTACCTTCTTGCATATTAAATTTTATCTTCTCTGAATAGTCAAACCCTGACCCGCTGTCATCTAAGCGAATAACTAACACACCACCTTCCGATTTCGGCGTGTGTCGAATCTTAAACCTAACAAATCCGGATTCCAGTCTTTCAAGTAAACTAGTTCGTTTCTCATAATAAGTCATGAAACCAGCCGCTGTCGATTTCAATTCTGAGTCTAGCCCGAGCACACCGTGTTCAAGTGCGTTTGAAAACAATTCTGCCATGATTGTATAAATTTGCCCGCTATAGGGGCGCAGCCCTGGGACCTCCATGACAATTTGAAGCATCAAAGGGAGAGGATTAAACTCTTGGAGCGTGCGTGGCCCCAGTTCATATTCCAACCTCCAATCTTGAGGCCCAGATTGGACAGCATTAGCAACGTTAACGTGCCCATTAAGCATTTCAAAATCGCCAATCATTTTTACTTCCAAGAGAGTAATGTCATCATCTCTCTCGGAATCTTCCATGAAACTGGTTACTGCGTTTTGTATGTTTGCAAAGATATCATCGTCTTCCTCGGAAGAACTCATTGCTTCGATCATTCGATGTTCGCCAAACATCTCACCAGACTTATTTAACGCCTCAGAAATTCCATCGGAGCAAATAAACAAGCGATCGCCTTTAGCCATCTCAAGCACTTGGAGTTCGTTGTTGAAATCATCCGGTGATCTAATTCCCAACGGAAGATGTTTGGACTCGATGCGGGTAATTTCTTTTGAATCAGAATGGAAAAGATAGGAATCAGGCAATCCACCAGACCATACCCTAATGATTTGCTTATCAAAACTAAAATCGACCATACAACCGCAGCAGAATACTCCAACTGGCAAAATCGATTTCAACTTCATGTTAATTTCGGCAATGATGTCCGTTATGCCAAACCCTTTACTTGTCATGTAATAAAATATTTCAGCCATTGGCATCGCGCCGATTGCTGCGGGTAAACCGTGGCCAGTAAAATCGCCCAAGAGGATATGCATACCACCGGAAGGTTTCACTGCTGCTAAGAGAACGTCGCCATTGAACATGGCCATTGGTGAAAGCATGTATTTAATATTTGGAGAATCTAAACATCCGGAGTGTGCAACATTGTCGAATACAGCTTTCGCGACTTTTTGCTCATGTATCAAGTGTTGATGATGCTTGGATATTTCATCTCTTTGAGCCTGCATAAGGGAATGCATGCCCCGCATTCTTAAGAATGCATTGAGCTTTGCTTTGAGAATCACTTGACTGTAGGGTTTGCTAAGGAAGTCATCGCCCCCTGCATCGAGGCAATCAGCCAAAGAATTTACATCTTGCAGAGAGGTCAAAAAAAGGACAGGAATAAAGTCATCACCAGCAGAACTTTTGATGGATCTCGCCGCTTCCATACCATTCATTTCTGGCATTATTGCATCGAGCAAGACAATTTGCGGACGTTCTTGCTCGAAAATTTCGAGGGCTTCTCTTCCATTTGACGCCAAGTGGACATCATAGCCCTGCTTGCGAATGATCGTGCTCAGAATCAATCTGTCTGATTCATTATCATCGGCAACCAAGACCTTTATTTTTTGGTCAGCCTCAGGGACTAGCAACTGCATATTCATAGAGACATTCTCGATAACTCAGCAGGGAAAAAGAGGCGATATAGCTCCTTCACTATCGACGACTATTGAATTGAAAATAGTTGCTCAAAGTTTGAAATCGTTAGTATCTTTTTGACATCACGATTGCAATTCACAATCCGTACTTCCGCATTGTCCCCACCGGCATGGTCTCGGAGCAGTAACAACATGCCTAGCGCGGAACTATCTAGATATGTGGTCCGATTTAGGTCTACTACGTAGCTATCGGGATCAGCCTCGATTTGTTCGTAACAATCACGAAATTCCTGATGAGCGCTAAAATCGAAGCGGCCTTCAATACTAATTGTCAGTTCTTCACCGCTCTGGGACGCACAAGACTCGATCGTCATATTTCACCTCAACCCACAATGTTTATAAATACTTATTGGCTGCTTCCCGAATCAGTATGGACGCTCTGACAATGGGATTGGCTAACCTCATTTCAAGAATAGTCGAAAATAGTGAAAAAACTTGAAAATATTGGGTAACAATTACTTGTCCGAGGATTAGTTGTCAGCACGAGCCCTTGAGAACGCTTGAATCACATATTCATCTTGTTGCTTTTGCTCCGCCAAGGCCTCTATTTTTTGTTCCTGCGCAGCGATTTTGACTTGAGTTTTGACTAAGTTCTTGTGCTTCGCGTCAAGCTGCTGCCAATGGGCCTTCACTTGCATCAACTGCCCCTTAACTGCCTCTATCTGACCGGCCTGCTGCCTCATTGCAAGTTCAAGGTTACCCGTAAAATCTGCATATGATTTTAGCGAATACGCATTAAACGAGGTTTTTGAGCCGGTAACCGAAAATCTATATTCATCTCGGCAAGCTTGGAGCTGGCCGAGTTTGTCTTCTTCCTCAGCAATACGTTTTTGCATGTAAGCCACAGCTTGTAAGCCTTGCTCGGATTTTCGTTCCGCCAAATCAACCACAGCCTGCAGACGTTTTGATCTTTTCACTCAGAACCTCGTCATTTTGAAGGAAGTGTAGACTGCAGGACTTTGCTCAAATTGCTTCGTGCTGAGTGCAAATTCACCTGTTCCAGCAAACCTTGTTGCAGAAATTTTCTAAAATACGGTCTGCGCTCTACCGCCTTATCGATAGTTGGGTCTGAACCCGTCACGTATGCTCCAACGCTAATGAGATCCTTATTCTGTTCAAAAGTTGAGTACAACTGCCTGAAATCTTTCGCATCTTGCATATGTTTAGCGTCCGCAATACTCGGCATAACTCGGCTTACTGATGCCTCAATATCGATAGCAGGATAGTGACCTTCTTCTGCTAACCTTCTGGACAGAACCACGTGACCGTCAAGAATGGCACGAGCAGAATCTGCAATGGGGTCTTGTTGATCATCTCCTTCTGTCAATACCGTGAAGAATGCTGTAATTGAACCTTTAGTAGACTCGGAATTCCCAGCTCGCTCAACCAACTTAGGTAGTTTTGCAAATACCGATGGCGGATATCCTTTGGTAGCAGGCGGCTCACCAATCGCCAACGCTATTTCTCGCTGCGCCATTGCATAACGGGTAAGAGAATCCATAAGCAGCAAGACATCTTTTCCTTGAGCACGAAAATCCTCGGCAATACGCATCGTCAAATTTGATGCACGCAGCCTTAAAAGTGGCGATTCATCAGCGGGAGAAACAATCACGACAGCCCGAGTAAGCCCCTCTGGACCGAGAATTTCATCGATAAACTCTTTAACTTCCCGCCCTCTCTCGCCTATTAGGCCAACAACAATGACTTCGGCGGTGGTTGCCTTAGTCATCATTCCAAGTAGAACACTTTTCCCGACACCGCTGCCGGCGAACAACCCAAGACGCTGGCCTTTGCCCACCATTAGTAAAGAATTGATACTTTCGATACCCACATCAAGCGGTTTTTCTATTCTCGCACGTCGCATAGGATTGATCGGAACTGAGTCAAGGCTCACTTTTCGAGTGTCGGTAAGAGCCCCCTGATCATCAATGGGCTCACCTAGCGCATTGAGCACGCGCCCTAAAAGCGGCATCCCCACATCTACTAAAGAACTCGTGGCAATTGGAATAACTTTGGCGCCTGGCTTGAGCCCTTCAATTTGCGCTAGCGGCATCAGGTAAATTTTTGGTCCGTCGAAACCCACAACTTCTGTTTCTAATTTCTGCTCATTTCCGTCAAACACCAAACAACGATCCCCGAGCGAAACCACACAACCAACGGCTTCTAAAGTTAAGCCAACAACTCGAGTGAGCCGGCCCTCTATCTGTGGTTCAATGTTGAGAGGTGTTTTGGGGAGGTAACAAGATAGTTTTTGAGACAGACTTTGTCGCTGCAGCATTATTTATTTGTCCGCCTGTGTTTCAGCTATATCGGCACTAGACTGCTCAGAGGCTTGCTCATTACCGGTGTTAACAGAATCATCAACAGCGGGCACTGGGGCTGCCTCGAAGTCGGGATCTCCTGGTTTTGGACTCAACACCTGTTGTTCGTACAACTGTTCGAGAACCTGATCAATCCTGGATTCTACTGTCATATCAGCCTCACTAAATTCTGTGACTATTCGGCAGCCACCCCGCTCTAAATCAGGGTCGGAAACCACATGCCAATTCTCCCCACCCTCACTGATTGCATCGTCAGCGAATTTTTTATCTTCTGGGCTTAAATGAATTTTTATATTGTCTCTGTTGGGTGGCAATGCAGAAATAGTTTCCTTGATCACTGTCATTAGACTCAGAGGTTCCAAGGTTAATTCTTTTCGAATAACACCGCAGGCGATATGTTTGACCAAGTCCATTAGGGTTTTTTCAAGCTTGTAGTCTTCCTCATTTAGGCTGTGACTTAGGGCAGTGAGTAGTTTGTTGAGTTCCCCAAGCTTCGGCTGCATTTCTTTTTTTGCCGCGTCCAATGCAGCTTGCCGACCAGCACTTAATCCTTCGTTTTTACCTGCTTCTAGACCTGCACTCTTACCAGAGGTGAAGCCGTCATCATAAGCCTGTTTACGCACTACAGCTGCTTCGTCCACTACATCTGGAGCAGGTGGCTCTGGCGCCGTCTCCGCTCGAGGTTCTGCTGCAACCAAGTGCCCTGCATCAGAAATAATCGGCGGCGACCAATTTTCCACCTCCAATCCACTTGCAGACTTTGCGGTAACACGAGCGTAAACATCAAAAGGATGTTGATCCATAACCGTCTCCATTCTAGAGCATCTGCTCGCCACCACCACCTAACTGAATCTCACCTTCTTCAGAAAGACGCCTAGCGATAACAAGAACTTCTTTTTGGGCTGCTTCAACATCAGTTAGTTTAACTGGGCCTTTGGCCTCTAAATCATCTCGTAGCAATTCAGCCGCACGCTTTGACATATTGCCAAAGATCTTCTCCTGTAATTCTTCATCAGCTCCTTTCAGTGCGAGAATAAGAAGTTCAGAGGAAACTTCACGCAGCAGCACTTGGATTCCTCGATCGTCGACTTCTTTGAGATTGTCAAATACAAACATTAGGTCGCGAATCTTTTCACCCAAATCCTCGTCCACTTCCTTTATAGAATCCATTAAGTCTGACTCGACGCTGCTGTCAAGATTGTTCATGATTTCAGCAGCAGTTTTTGTACCGCCTATGTTGGTAGCAGGGTTAGCGCCTTTACCCGAAAACTGTTTTTCTAGAATAGAATTTAGTTCTTTAAGGGCGTCAGGCTGAACACTTTCTAATGATGAAATTCGCATAATGATGTCCAAGCGAACTTTTTCGGAGAAATTCATCAAGATACTCGCAGATCGTTCTGGTTCGAGATAACTCAACACTACGGCCTGAATTTGAGGATGCTCGTTCTGAATTGCATTGGCAACCGAGCGAGGATCCATCCACTGTAAACTATCGATACCGCTTGTGGAGCCATGCACCAAGATTGTATCTAATATCCCACTAGCCTTGTCCTCACCCAGTGCTTGAACCAGCATATTTCGGATGTAGTTCTCTGTACCAAGGCCAAGGCCTGTTTGAGTGCCGTAGTTATCCAGAAAATTTCCTATAACCAGTTCCACATCAGAACGAGCCACATTGGCTATTGAAGACATTGCTGTGCCTACTTTTTGGACCTCCATGGGTCCCATATAGCGCAAAATATTTGCTGCGTCTTTTTCACCTAGAGACATCAATAAAACCGCAGCTCTATTGGCAGGATCGTTCAAACTGGGATCCTGAAAACTGGGAGTTGGTTGGTTATCATTCGCCATCGGTGCTTACCCACTTTTTAACTGCTTGAGCTACTCTACCTGGGTCTTCGGCTACTAACCCCCTAACCGTATCAATTTGCCTGTCGTAGCCTCCATCATCTGTAGCTGGAGTCGGAAGCATTGCTCCACCTGGAGATGAGAACTGCACGTCGTCGTCAGCCATGGCATTTTCAGCGGAACTAAAATCTGAAAAATCTCCTTGTGTAGCTGCTAGTGCTAGCTGTCGGCTTTGAGGGTTCACTTTCGCCAAATTCTGAAGTACCGGCCGCAGAACTCCTAACACTAACAAGAGCACAAATATGCCAGCGGCTAGTTGTTTAGACAGACTCTGAATCCAGGCTTGCTGCCAAATTGGTAGCTCCTCAGTAACCATGGAGGGAATTTGAGCGAAGCTGTTATTGATCACAGTAACGCTATCACCCCGTTGCTCGCTGAAACCTACCGCGTTTTTTACCAGAGAAGTAATTTGTTCAAGCTGATTTTCATTCCAAGAAGATGCTTCCCCCTGTTCGTTGCTCGGTAAATCATCGAGAACCACAGCAACAGAGATCCTGTTAATCGCAACTGGATCATAATTTGTATAGCTTACTCGCCGACCAAGCTCGTAATTCCTAGTAGCGGTTTGGCGCCTATTTCCGGCCAGAAACTCGGGAGCAGGATTACCGAGGTTAAGATCATCTGTTAGCACTCCCTCGGCTGGAGGTTGATTACTCAACGCTCCAGGAATTCCAACCGCTCGCTCATCTGCTGCGATTTGCTCATCCAAAGTTTGTTCGCTTCTTAGCACTTGAGTTTGAGGATCATAGCTTTCGGCAGCCTGCTCCAGTTGTGTGAAGTCAATATCTGCAGTTATTTCTGCTTGAAAGCCATCAAAACCAACGATGGGACTCAAAATTCCTCTTACTCTGTCAACCAAACTCGCTTCAAATTTGCGCGTGTACTGAAACTGCTGATCAGCCATTTCGAGTCCCAGCTCTACGTTGTCTTTAGACAAGAGGTTACCTCTCTGGTCAACAATTGTTACATCATCAACCTGAAGTTCAGGGATGCTTGATGCAACCAAGTTGGCAATGGCTTCTACTTGCTGTTCCGATAAGCCGCCTCCGGAAGAAAGGCCGAGAAAAACTGACGCCGTAGGTTTGTTAGAAGCGCGCATAAAGACAGTTCGTTCTGGAATGGCAATATGCACCCTCGCCGACTGCACATTTCTAAAACTCATTATAGTGCGCTGGAGCTCGCCTTCTTGACTGCGCTTAATACGATTTGCTTCCATGAACTGACTGGTACCTAGCGACTGCTCCTCATCGAGCAGCTCATAGCCGGTACCGTCAAATCGAGTAACGCCAGCCGCAGCCAATCGCAACCTAATCGTAGCTAAGTCATCAGCCTTTACCAGAATGACACCAGAATTTGGGTCTATTCGATAGTCTGTTGCATTTGCTTCTAAGGACTCCATGATCATACTTGCATCATAGCCCTGCATATTGCCAAATACCGGTTGATAGCTATCACTGCGAGACCAAAGAACCACCGAAAAACCGATAGCGACACTGGCCATCAGGCCCAACATAAGCCCCAACTGCCTTAAGATATCTAAGTTCCCGAAACCCGCCAATAATTCTGTGCTACCAGAAGCTTTTGACCCTAGTTCATTTGACTGCTTGTCGCGCGAATCATCATTCGCATCCGAAGCCATTGTTGGTACACTCGCCATGCTAAATCCCTTTGTTTATCTCTCTGCAATTCCTTTGCAGAATTTCGTGTCTTGGACCCGTTTACCAATCTATTTTCTAGATTGGCATGTTCATCACGTCCTGATAAGCCGTAACCATTCTATTTCTGACCTGTGTCATAGCCTCGAAAGACACACTCGACTTTTGCATTTGAATCATCACTTCGGTCAAATCCACAGAAGGGTCTCCCATTTCATAAGCAGTCTGAAGTTCTGCAGATTTCATTTGCGTATCATTTACAGCGTCTACAGCTTGCTTAAGTAGAGTGCCAAAGCCCTCGCTATCGCTTCTACCCGTCTTATCTATGCCGACATCGTTGAGCACAAGATCATTCTCAATGCCAGGTAACGGACCATCTTGAATCTTGGTCTGCATTTCTCGTACCTGCATCAAAATCCGACTTATATCAGCTCTATCTGAAATGCCATCCATCTCTCTAAACTCCCTAAATTTATCCAGCTACATTGGTTACTCTAGTTCTCCAACATAGCCTCAACATCTATTCCAAAATCTCGCATCCGCGCTAACTTATAGCGAAGAGTTCGCGCAGATATTCCTAATACTTCCGATGTTTGCTTGCGCTTGCCACGATTCTTTTTGAGGGTATTCAAAATAACATCAAATTCTCGTTTTTTGAGATCACTGTCTAATCGCCCTCCTTGCTCATTCACTGTTTGCTCAATACTGCTAGCTTCAGAAAGGTATTCCTCTCCACTGAGCGAGCCAAACATAGGGTCAAACCCAGTCATACCGTCGCATTCCAATGCAAGATCAAATGCAGAAACTGTTGCCTGGTCTTGAATTACCAAGGCCCTTTGAATGGTATTGTCCAGTTCGCGCACATTGCCGGGCCATTCAAATGTCTTCAATGCACGCTGCGCGCTCTTGTCGAATCGGGCTGAAGCCCGACCCATTTTCTGACAATGAGCCCGCATCAATTTTTCAGCAATCGGCATTATATCTTCACGTCGCTGCCGCAAAGGAAGCCAGCGCATGGGAAATACACTTAGTCGATAGAACAAATCTTCGCGAAAAGTGCCATCCGTAACGCAGCTCCTCAAATCCCTGTTGCTCGTTGCGATTACTCGTACGTCCAGCTTTAGGGTTCCTTGACCACCCAGTTTCTCAACTTCTCGCTCTTGCAAAACTCGAAGCAGCTTCGCTTGCAGCCCCAAATCCATTTCTGATATTTCATCTAATAGAATAGTCCCGCCGTTTGCGAGTTCAAACTTTCCTTCACGGCTCATATGCGCACCGGTAAACGCACCTTTCTCATAGCCAAAAAGCGTTGCTTCGAGCATATTCTCTGGAATAGCAGCGCAGTTAATTGCCACAAAAGGAGCATTTGCGCGAGACGAACTACGATGAATATAGCGAGCTAAGACTTCTTTTCCCGTTCCGCTTTCCCCGGTTATGAGAACTGTTGCATCGGAGTTTGCTACTTTCTTCGCAAGCCTTAGCAAGTGCTTGCTACTTGGCTCTTCGGCTACGGGTATATCTTCTTCGTCGGACCCGTTTGGACTGAGGTATTTTGAAGTCAAAGACACTAACATTTCGGCGCGAAAAGGTTTAACAAGGTAATCACTTGCGCCTTTACGCATAGCGCTCACCGAGTGTTCAATAGAGCCGTATGCTGTCATGAGTATCACAGGTAGCGCAGGGTAATCCCGTTGGATTCTTTCCATTAGCGCAATGCCATTCATACCCGGCATATTGACATCAGAGCAAACCAAATCCACATGCTGAATCGACAGTATTTTTAGCGCTTCTTCTGCATCCTTCGCTGCGACCACATGACTCTTCGTGGCCTGCAAGGTTTCTACTAATGCGTCACGCAGGTTCTGATCATCTTCAACTATCAGAATGATAGGCTTACTCATAAACTAACTCCGGGAAGGTTAGCTGGAATAATCATTCTCGCAGTCGCCCCATTGCCATTATCCATTAACTGAAATTCTCCACCATGCGCTTGGCATACCAACCGTACAATTGAGAGCCCCAATCCGTTGCCGTTTGTTTTTGTTGTATTAAAAGGCTCGCTGATAAGTTGAGTAGTTGATTCATTGATGCCTATTCCCTCATCTATCACTTCTATTTGGAGTATTGACTCGCCTCGCTTAGGTTGATCAAAGCTGACGTTCACCGAAACCTTAGGATGTTGGTCACTTGCCTGAATGGCATTTTCCAATAGATTCAAAAACGCCCCCATTATTGCGTCCAAGTTGCAATGCAATTCAGCAGTCGTTCCTTCATCGGACCAAGTAATTTCTGCTCCATAGTGCTCGGCTAAATCCCTTGCCGAGTCACGCATGTGCTCTATCAGAATTGCTGGTGCGATTTGGGTAGTTTGTGCGACTCCACCTTTGGCGAAAACCAACATATCTCTAATTTGGCGTTCGATGTTGCGAAGTCGAGATATGATTGTGAGCCCAGTTTTTGTAGTAGCGCTATCAGGCTCACTTCGGCTTACGAGGTTGTCCGCATGGAGTAGGGCCGCTGCCAATGGGGTTCGTATTTGGTGCGCTAACGACGACATCATTTTGCCCATCGCTGAGAGACGTTGATGCCTACTTAATTGAGTTTGAAGTTTGCGTGTCTCGGTCAGATCTGTAATTAGTATAAGCTGACCTCCACCGCCACCGAGAGACCGAGTATTTAAACTGACCCGCTTGCCATTTTTAAGGGAAACTTCATGCCCGTCATCTCGGCGAGGTTCAAATTTAGCGGATATGATGTCTCGCCATGGCTGGCCAACGCGCAGTGAACCTAGCAGTTCATTCGCCACAGGGTTACTTCTCTGGATTCGACCTTGATTATCCAGCACAACAACGCCAGAAGGCATAGCATTCATAAGACTTTCGACGGAAATATTTTCACGCCCTTTATCAATGCCAATAACTGGGCTTTCCGACTCTCGTAGATTCTCTAAGCCAGGCAAGACTAAGTTCAAATTGCTGTCAGCGCTGGAATTAGGAAAATGCTCAGCACTAGCATTATCAAAACCCGTCCGCAGATTAACTTCAGACGACCCAGCATTGAGTAATTCAAGCTCGGTACAATATAAATTTGGAATTTTGGCGTCAGTGCAATTCTTAACGGTCGAAGTAACAATACTCATCATTTTAAGCTTCCTGCTCATTAGTATGTAGCGAGATCTCAATCCTAGAGATGCTATCGAGGACTAGCGGCTAGATATTTCCTTGCCGGCAAGCTTTGTCCTCTGCAATGAGATAGCAAAGACCGTGCCAGCAATTAAAAATCAACAATATCAATAAGTTAAGATTGCAAACCAACAGTAGGTCAATTATTTGGCGAGGAAAGGCGAAGAAGAAGTGAGATTTATTGACGGGCAACTACTCACAAAGGAATAAGCGACGCTGCGCTTATTCCAAGGAATGCTATTACAAAAATTCGACAGAAGTTAGGCCTTCGGAGGAGTCACTCCCGTCTGCCCCATATATTTCCCACCCCTCTGTTTATAGGTTGTTTCGCACTGCTCATCAGACTGATAAAAAAGCATTTGAGCGACCCCCTCGTTGGCGTAGATTTTAGCGGGCAAAGGTGTGGTATTCGAGAACTCCAACGTCACATGCCCTTCCCATTCCGGCTCTAAGGGCGTCACGTTCACGATAATACCGCAGCGGGCATAAGTGGATTTACCAAGGCAAACTGTTAACACATCCTTGGGAATCCGAAAATATTCAATCGTTCGCGCTAGCGCAAACGAATTAGGTGGGATAATGCAGTAAGGTTCGTCTATAGCCACAAAGCTGCTCTCATCGAAATTCTTGGGATCAACGACACTGGTTGTGTGGACATTGGTAAAAATTTTAAATTCGGAAGCGCAGCGAACATCGTAGCCATAGCTGGAAGTACCGAACGAGATCACCTTATTTTCGTTCACATACCGGACCTGCTCAGGCTCAAAAGGCTCGATCATTCCTTCATTTTGCGATTTTTCTCTTATCCAACGATCTGACTTAATACTCATAAAAAATCCAATTAGCGACGAACGCCTGAACCAAACATGGGCGCATGATAAAGTGAATCCGCGGCTGAATCACCCACTTATTTGCAGCCTTAAGGTTCTAGCAGAAAAGCCCAAAAAGCTACTGATATTTAGGCCATTTTCCAGTAAAATCTGCGTTTCGCGAGCGTCCAGCTAGTCCTAGCCGAGAGCGCTTTTCTATTAAACGTGCTCGACTCTACCCATTACGCCATTTTCACTATTGTTGACAAGACGTTACGGGATTTTCCGCTTTACTAGGGCACTCAGGCAAAGGGATAACTAGCAATGAAAAAATGGCAATGCTTAGTCTGCAGCTTTATTTACGACGAGGAATTAGGATTGCCTGAGGAAGGCATACCAGCGGGAACGCGGTGGGATGACATACCCGACGATTGGATGTGCCCAGACTGCGGTGTAGGCAAAGAAGACTTTGAAATGATTGAAATCTAAGGATGAATGTCCCCGGCACATAGAATTTGTTTAATGAGCTTAGGTTTAGCGCAATAAGAACACCTGCCTTACCCCAGAAGGATACACAGTGAGCACTCGCAAGATATTAGTTACCAGCGCCCTCCCTTACGCGAATGGAGCGATCCATTTAGGCCACCTGATGGAGGCAATCCAAACCGACATCTGGGTTAGATTTCAAAATTCACTGGGCCATGACTGCGCCTATGTTTGCGCCGATGACGCTCATGGAACAGCAATTATGCTCAGCGCTCAGCGCAGGGGGATTAGTCCGGAACAGCTAATCGATGAAGTCAATGCGGATCATCAGCGAGACTACGCTGGTTTTCATATTCATTTCGACAATTTCTATTCCACACACTCTGAGGAAAATCGAGTTCTTTCCGAGGAGATCTTCCGCGCATTAGATGCTAATGGTCACATCGAAAAGCGCGCGATATCACAATTGTTTGATCCAGAAAAAGGACTGTTCCTCGCAGATCGTTACATCGTCGGTACCTGCCCTAAATGCCATGCCGAAAATCAATACGGAGACAATTGCGAGTCCTGTGGATCCACGTACAGCCCAGCCGAACTTCTAGACCCCCGCTCTACTATTTCTGGCGCTACACCCATCGAAAAAGAATCAGAACACTTCTTCTTTAAGCTCCCGGAATTCCAAGAAATGTTAAAAGTCTGGACGCGCAGTGGGACCCTGCAAGAGCCAGTAGCCAACAAATTAGGCGAATGGCTAGATGAAGAATTACAGCAATGGGACATAAGTAGAGATGCCCCCTACTTTGGGTTCGAAATACCTGATGCCCCAAACAAGTATTTTTACGTGTGGGTAGATGCGCCAATCGGCTACATGGCGAGCTTTCAAGATTTGTGTAAACGCAGCAATTACGACTTCGATGAGTATTGGAATGTGGACAGCACGACTGAACTGTACCATTTCATCGGCAAGGACATTATCAACTTCCACACCCTTTTTTGGCCGGCCATGCTCACTAGTGCGAATTATCGAACACCAACGGCCGTGTATGCTCATGGGTTTCTCACCGTGGATGGAACTAAAATGTCCAAATCACGGGGTACTTTCATTAATGCTAAAACCTACCTTAATCATCTCAATCCAGAGTATTTGCGCTACTACCTTGCCGCCAAGCTGTCCGCCGGAATTGACGACCTAGACCTGAATCTCGAAGATTTTGCACTCAGGGTTAATTCCGATCTGGTGGGTAAAGTTGTCAATATCGCCAGTCGCTGTGCGGGTTTTATCAGCAAAGGCTTCGATGGCAAACTTGCAAAAGATACGGACAATTTAGAACTCCTCGCTCAGTTGCAATCGGCAAAGCAAGAAATCGCCGACTTGTATCAAACACGCGAATACGGCAAGGCGATAAGGTTAATAATGGCCCTTGCCGACAGTGCCAATCAATATATCAATGACAAAGAGCCTTGGGTAATAGCTAAAGGCAACAAACAATCGCAGGAATTACAACAGATTTGTAGCACCGGGCTGAACTGCTTTCGTTTATTGATCATTTACTTAAAACCGGTACTTCCGGAAATGGCAACGAAAGCCGAACAATTTTTAGCGGTCGCTCCGCTGCAATGGAATGATTTAGATCATTTACTCTTCGACCATCAGATCAACAAATTTAAGCCACTTATGACCCGAGTAGAAAAGGACAAAGTTCAAGCCATGGTTGACGAAACCCAGAAAGAATTCGCTCAGACCCAACCGAAAGAAGCAACTCCCGCTCCTAGCAGTGCAGACACAAGTCCTGAAAAATCACCTTTTGAGAAGGAAATCGAATTCGATGATTTTGCCAAAATTGACTTACGCATCGCAAAAATCAGCAATGCAGAGCACGTGGATGGAGCAGATAAATTGCTCAAACTCACACTAGACTTGGGCAAAGACGATCAGGGTAACAACATATCAAGAACTGTTTTTTCTGGCATTAAATCCGCATACGATCCTGATACTTTAGTCAACAAATTAACGGTGGTTGTAGCCAACCTAAAGCCTCGAAAGATGAAATTTGGAATGTCTGAAGGCATGGTATTAGCCGCTGGGCCCGGCGGCTCAGACATTTGGTTATTAGAACCACACGCAGGGGCTATGCCGGGCATGCGTGTTATGTAACGCTTGGCATTGAGTCGAGATCGGCGGACAAACGACACCACTTTGAAATTAATTTTACTTTTAGCGATAGGTCACTATGGATTTTAACTCGTTAGGTCTTTCTAAGAAGCTATTCAGCGCGCTCAAAACACCGATAGGAATTGCAACTGCGTTAGTTATTAGCATTTCAAGCCTTAGTGCGAGCGGACAAAATGACGAAATCAGAGCCATCGAAGACTCTGTTATCAAGATCTACACCACCCAGGCTGCACCGGATTATTTTACACCGTGGCGCCTCCTTAATCCTCGTCAAAGTAGCGGCTCTGGCGCGGTAATTAAAGGTAATCAAATTCTCACGAATGCCCACGTGGTTGCCAATGCAAGCTACGTCCAGGCACAAAAGCACAATGACCCCAAGCGTTACTTGGCGAAAGTTTCTTTTATTTCACATGAAGCTGATTTGGCCCTGATTACCGTAGAGGAAGACGGTTTCTTTAATGACCTTCGTCCATTAGAAATCGGCGATCTACCTGCCCCATTGGACGAGGTCTCTGTCTACGGCTATCCAATTGGCGGCAAGTCTTTGAGTATCACAAAGGGAATTTTATCTCGTGTGGAGCAACAGGTTTATGCCCATGCTGGAGCCTATTTTTTAGCTGGCCAACTGGATGCAGCCATCAATCCGGGCAACAGCGGCGGCCCGGTCATTGTGGACCGGAAAATTGTTGGCGTTGTCATGCAAGCCAACGCTGGAGGCCGGGCTGAGAATCTTGGATATTTTGTGCCTCCCAGCATAATTTCTCACGTGCTAGAAGACAGTAAAGATGGAAAACATGACGGTTTTCCTGATCTTGGATTCCGCACACAAACATTAGATTCACCTGCGGCGAAATTGGCCTATGGAATCGATGGTGAAGATAACGGTGTTCTTGTAATAAAAGTGTTCGAAAACTCTCCTGCGCAAGGAAAGCTTCGTGAGAATGATGTAATACTGAAAATAGATGATTACGACGTTGCAGACGATGGCAGCATCAAACTCTCCGAAGACATTTTAACAAACTACAAACATGCGATCGACCTCCACCATGTTGGTGAAAGTATAGATATTACTTATTCTCGCAATGGAAAAAAACGAACGACAATATTATCAGCTGACGAAGCTTTAGATAGCTACAGCTTAGTTACGGGAGAGCAATTTGATAAAATTCCCGAATACTATATTTATGGAGGCATTCTTTTCGTACCGCTTAATATGAACCTTATCAAGCGCTGGGGAAATGACTGGTCCAGAACCGCACCTGTTGCCCTATTACAAGCGCGCAATAAATGGAGTTCTCCGGAGCAGAGGCAGTTAGTGGTGGCATTGCAAGTTCTCGCTGCTGACGTCAATTTGGGATACCACGATTGGCGCAACTGGGTGGTAGAATCCGTTAATGGTGAGGCGATCGTAGACTTTGAGCATTTTGCTGACATGGTGAATTCTAACGACGAAGAGAATATTGTGTTCGAGAACAGCAACGGCTATCAAATGGTCATTAATCATGCGCAGGCCATAGGTTCTGAGCAGCAAATTTTGAGTCAATATAGAATTCCCGCTGCCCACTCTCAGTCACTGTTCGACAAATAGGATTAAATAGTCGGAGGTCTCTTACTTCGAACGTAAGCGCTCAATACTGAAAAACAACGGCAACTCTTAAAGGTCTACACTTGCAATGACAGATACAATTGGCCTAATTGTCGCCTCTGCCTTGGTTAACAATATAGTTCTTGTTCAGCTTCTTGGTGTCTCGGCGGCGTCTCTAGGCAGCAACCGCATCGCCGCGGCGTTGGACCTAGCTCTTTTCAGCGGCATTCTACTGATTGCCAGCGCTACCGTTAACACACTTCTTTTTTGGTTTCTATTGCAACCATTGAGCTTAGAAGCGCTAAACCTTATAACCTTTGTTTCGGTCTGCGCTTTTTTAAGCACCCTACTCGCCCAATGGATCAAGAAAAATCTTCCTCTTAGTTTCCGTCAACACACACTAGCCCTATACTTGGCTGGAGCAAACAGCGCGGTAATTGGCGTCTCTTTACAACATAGTCAACTACCACTCTCACTGGGCAACTTTACTTCCTCTGTCGCTAGCAGTCTCGGCGCCGCTCTAGGATTCGGATTTGTTATCGTAGCCTTCTCAACCTTGAGACTGCGCCTTAGCACTGCAGATACCCCAGAGGCCTTTCGTGGAGCACCAACTCTGTTAATCAGTGCCGGCATAGCGGCAATGAGCTTCCTCGGGTTTGCAGGGTTGCTCTGATGGAAACTGCCGCTGAACATACAAATTATTTCCTTCTCATTAGTAGCTCCTTCATTTTTATGATGTTGTTAATAGGTTATGCCATTGGCAACCGAATCAAACTCGAAAACACACAGCAGCGCGATCTTATTGATAGAGTCAATCGCTTACTTCCTCAAACTCAATGCGGTCAGTGCGGCTTTGAAGGCTGTCGGCCTTATGCACGCGCGATCGTTCAAGGTGAGGCCATTAACCAATGTCCACCCGGCGGAAGCAAAACAATTGCAAATCTAGCCGCACTTCTTAATGAAGAACACACGGCATTAAACCCCGCCCATGGACAATTTGAAGAACTAAAAGTCGCCACAATTCGCGAGGCTGAATGCATTGGTTGTACCAAATGCATCAAAGCATGCCCGGTTGATGCAATTTTAGGTGGCCCTAAGCTAATGCATACAGTTATCGCGTCAGAATGTACCGGGTGTGACCTCTGTATTGAACCTTGCCCCGTTGACTGCATAGATATGATTTCTGCTAAATCTGAGCCAATCCCCGCGTGGAACCTGCTCAAGGAAATCAGCAACCCGCACCAATTAAGTGAGCCCAATTCATGAAATCCTTGCGGTCATTGTTGCGTAAAAATGGAGATCTCCCAGTATTTTCAACCCCGGGGGGAATTACGCCACCAAATTATAAGTCACACACCCTAGTGTCTCGAATAATGCCCATGCCGCTCCCTGAGGAACTTGCCTTATCCTTACAACAAAAAGATGGCTTGGAACTGCAACTAGAAGTTGCTATCGGCGCTAGCGTGTCAAAAAATCAACTTATAGCTTCGCCTCGCACGAACTATGGTGTTCCACTCTATGCCCCAACGTCTGGAATTGTCGCAAGAACAGAGCGGCGCTTAATAGCAAGTGCCTTCGAAAGTTATCACCTTCATGTCGTAATTGAAGTGGACGGGGAAAACTCTGTCATGCCTCTTAAGGCAGTTAAAAACACCAACGAACTGGAACCGGCAACTCTGCGGCGCGAGCTGCATCGGCTTGGTGTTTCTGGATTAGGTGGCGCCGATTTTCCGACCACCATAAAATTGCGTAAAGCCAGCGCAACAAAAATAGCCGAACTCATAATCAATGCTGCAGAATGCGAACCCTTTATAAGCGCTGACGAAGCATTGATTCGAGAAAACGCTGCAGAAGTGATTGCTGGAGCGACTTTTCTCCAAAAAGCTAGCGAAGCCACCACCTGCGTAATAGCCATCGAAGAAGATAAACTTGATGCTATAAACGCTCTTCGAGCAGCAAATCTAAAACATGACATAAAAATCGCAATTGTTACCGCCAAATATCCTACCGGCAGTGAGAAACTACTCATACAAGCAGTGACAGGCAAAGAAGTT
Source organism: Pseudohongiellaceae bacterium (assembly GCA_045106275.1). Taxonomy (GTDB): domain Bacteria; phylum Pseudomonadota; class Gammaproteobacteria; order Pseudomonadales; family Pseudohongiellaceae; genus UBA9145. The sequence continues at coordinate 82,292 of JBGCEK010000041.1, forward strand.
CCCAGCGGCAGCTTGCCAATGGATATTGGCGTCTTGGTTCAAAACGCCGGTACTGCCTTTGCAGCTTACGAGGCTATTGTTAAAGGCCAACCTTGCATCAGCAGAGTTACTACGTTAGCTGGAACACCGTTGCAAACCCCGAAGAACTTTAGGGTATTGCTTGGGACACCAATTCCCTTTCTATTTGACATCTGCGGCATAGATTCGGACGCTCACGAATCAACCATCATTGGAGGCTCGCTTATGGGCGTTTCCCTGTTTAGTGATGCAGTCGCTATAACAAGAGCAAGCAACTGCGTCATCGCCGCGTCCGCAGCATGGTTCCCTCCCACCGTGCCCGAAACAGCCTGCATCCGCTGCGGATATTGCGCGGACGTTTGTCCTGTGAACTTGTTACCTCAGCAATTAGTTGCTTTTGCGAAAATAAGAGACTCAGAAAATCTCATTAGTCATAGTCTTCCTGACTGCATTGAATGCGGTGCCTGCTCTTACGTTTGCCCAAGCAAGATTCCTTTAGTGGAATATTTTAAAGCAGGTAAAACTATGGTGAGCCAAGAAGCTGAACAAGCTCAACTAAGTGAACATTGGCAAGACCGCTATCAATATCATCAATATCGAACAGCAAAGTTAAAGCAAGACGCGCTAACCCGAAAACGAAAACTGTCTCTTAAGACAGAGATAGAGTCTACCGTCACCAGTTTTTCGAGAACAAAAGCTAAAGCAGACATCGCCGCCGCGGTTAATCGAGTTAAAAAACGCAAGTCAGAAAACCTTGTATCCAAGCTCAACAACCCAGAAGACTCAGCTCGGTGAAAACTACTATCTACTCCCCACCCCGCCAAAACGGCAACCAAACTGTTAGTCAGATGATGAAGACGGTTATCTATTGCTTATGCCCTGGCATTATTTTGTCTACCTGGTTTTTTGGTATTGGAGTCCTGCTCAATATAGCTGTAGCACTTATAACCGCTTTGCTAATTGAGTCGCTTTGCCTAAAACTCCGCGGACGAACTGTCGCTATTGAACTTCAGAACTTCAGCATTGTCGTCACAGCAATTTTATTCGCCATATCAATACCACCTGGCACCACTTGGACATTAGTCGTTGCCGGAATTGGGTTCGCCGTTATTGTCGGCAAACACATTTACGGTGGCCTTGGCCAGAATCCCTTCAACCCAGCAATGGCAGGCTATCTCTTCTTACTGCTTAGCTTTCCTTCCAACATGACCACTTGGCATATTCCTGTTGCAGAAGTCGCCCAACACGCAGACAACTACCCGCTTGGACTCACCGGCATAAAACATAGCTTAGTTGCTTCCTTTCCTTTTATACTTTTCGACTCAACGGCCAGTCAAAACCTTATCGACGGCATGGCCATGGCAACCCCTCTAATCGAATATAAAATGGCGAGCCCCAATGCATTAGCAGTTGCATGGGAAAGTCGGAACCCCTTATGGAGCCCGGCTAGTGATACGGGTTGGGAGCTAATCAACCTGAGTTACCTCATTGGAGGTATCGTGTTGTTGGCTAAAGGTATTATTCGCTGGCAAATACCGACCGCCATTCTTTGCACTGTTGCAGCACTAGCAATGATCTTTTACACACCGAGCAGTGCGGCAATTACGGGAACTCCTTATATGCACTTGCTAGGAAGCGCCACGATGCTCGGAGCATTTTTCATTGCTACAGACCCTGTGAGCGCGGCAACCACTAAGGTCGGCCGATTGATCTATGGGGTATTAATCGGGGTCATCATCTATTCAATCAGAGTTTGGGGTAGCTACTTGGACGCGGTTGCAATCGCTATAATTTTCGCAAATTTTTGCGCACCACTATTGGACTACTTTTTCCAACCCCGCGTGTATGGCAAGCCCTCAAGTCTAACCCAAATTCTAAGCAGGAAGGCACCTTGAAAACCGGCACTCAGAATTTTGGGCACACAAGCAACTCAGTTTGGGCTGACAACCCGATTTTAGTCCAACTACTTGGGCTCAGTCCTTTACTCGCCTCTAGTACTTCAGCAATTACCGGCACAAGCCTAGGTTTGATCACAGCAATTGTTTGTCTTGCTGCGACTAGTATTCATGTACAACTTCAAAACCAAATTCAGGCCAAGTGGAGATTTGTCTGGTACCTTTTTCTAACCAGCGTCCTTACTTCGCTAATTGATATTAGTTTAAAACTAAAACTGTTGGCTTTGCATCGAGAATTAGGGATTTACCTGCCCTTAGTTGCAAGCAATTTTGTAATACTAATGCACTTAGAAAAAGTAAACATTGGTCTTCAAAAACCTACCAAGGAGTTTTCGCTAAAAGCAAGCTGCGACTATTGTATTGGAATTGTTGTTGCAATGGTGATTTTCTCCTGCATAAGGGAAATCATCGGATATGGCACTCTATTTCACGATTGGGGTTTAATCACGCCGGCGCAAGCGCTAACCAGCGTACCCGCGATAAGTCGTACAAAATTATTGGGGTTTTCACTCAGCCAACCTGGAGCATACATGCTGCTGGGGTTTTTCCTAGCGTTTGTGCAATTTGTCAGGTTGAAAATTCGCTCTAAGGAAAACATTAGAAAAGAAGAAATTGTAAAAGTCACCAGAATTCGGGTCACTGAAAAAATATGAACAAATTCAAGCGCACTGAAATTTTCAGCCGTTGGAGGGATGAAAACCCAGCCCCCAAAACAGAACTCAATTATTCCAACAGCTTCGAGCTTCTGATTGCCGTTATGCTATCAGCCCAGGCGACTGATATTAGTGTAAACAAAGCAACTGACATTCTTTTTCCAGTAGCCAATACTCCCGCCAGTATTCATGCCTTGGGTGAAAAAAAGCTCAAAACTTATATCAAAACTATTGGCCTTTTTAATACCAAAGCCGTGAACGTTATTAAAACCTGCAAAATCTTATTGGAAGACTATGACTCCAAAGTGCCGGAAACTAGAGAAGAGCTGGAGGCTCTTCCTGGGGTGGGTAGAAAAACAGCTAACGTCGTTCTAAATACTGCATTTCGGCAAATCGCCATGGCAGTAGACACTCATATATTTAGAGTTTCAAATAGGACCGGCATAGCGCCAGGGAAAAACGTACTTGAAGTGGAGAAACGACTCATTAAACTGGTGCCGGATGAATTTTTACTCGATGCCCACCATTGGCTTATTTTGCATGGACGTTATACCTGCATCGCCCGTAAACCCAGGTGTGGATCTTGCTTGATTGAGGACTTGTGCGAATTCAAGAAGAAGACCGAAATCTAAAACTAATCAACCAAAGTCTTGTAGCAGCCGACTCGGCACGTCACCTGCACTGTATTCATGATCATTGAGTGAACCGTTATCGCAGCCTAGTTTGCGCAATAGGTTAATTTGGTTTCCTTTTTCGACTTCTGCTGCCGTCACCTCAGCTCCGTATTCATGAGCTATGTCGATCACACTTTTAAGGACCACATCGCACCGTGTTGTGGCAAATGTGGATTTCAAAAAGTCACTACCAAGTTTCAGCCCGTGAAATTTGATATCTTCTAACGTTGCCAAGGTCAGATAATTTGATCCGAAGTCATCAATATTAATGCGAATACCTTTTTCAATCAGCGCTTTAAAAGATCCGACTAAAGCAACGAGGTTATCTTTTGTTAAATTAGCTTCAGAGACTTCAATTTCCAGACTTGTTGGTTGAAAATTCGTGGTAGCGAAAATTCTTTCGAGTGATTCTTGAAAGCCTCGCGTTAAAATATGGATTAGAGAAAGGCGAATGCGAAGTCTTAGCTTTAGGTGCGGTGATGAAATGTTCCAGCTTTGCCAGTTGGTGCAGGCTTCTCTTAGATGCCATTCACCTATTGCCGGCATTAGCCCAGTTTCTTCCGCCACTCTCTGAAACTCGTCAATTCCCATTTTTCCATGCTTGGGGTTATTCCAATATAATTGAGCTTCGATGCCACACAACTTAGTCGAAGTCAGATTGACAATAGGCTTGTAATTTACCAACAACTGCTTTGCCCGCAGTGCCTGATGGAGATCCGTCGCCAATTCGAAATTCGCAGCATTAGCCATTGCTAACGCATTACTGTACACCTCAACAGTGCCACGGCCGGATTTTTTAGCTTTCTTCAACGCTCTGTCAGCATTTTGTAGTAGAAAACCTACACTGCCTCCTGACTCAGGGTAGGTCGCTATACCGGCACTTGAACTCACATATATTTCATGGCCGCCCACTAGAAATGAGCCTTTAAAAACCGCCAGCAATGCATGGGCAGTGGTAATTATCGCTTGCGGGTTTTCCACTCTCGGCAAGAGCATCAGGAACTCATCACCTCCCATACGCGCTAGGGAGGCTTTAGCAGGTAGACAATTGCTTAATCTCTGCGCCACCGCTTTAAGTAACTGATCACCGATTTCATGCCCTAGACTTTCATTGATATAGTCAAAATGGTCCAAATTCCAAAGCAATATTGCGGTTGATTCCCCAGGCTTAGTCGACTCCACGGCAACCTGTGCCATCTCTTCGAAGCTTTGCCGATTGGCTAGGCGAGTTAGAGGGTCGAAGCGCATCAGTGCGCTAAGCTTTTCATCACTGTACTGCTGATCTTGAATTTCACTAAATACAATCAGCGAGTCAACGTCAGCGCTAAGTTTGGATTGCTCCGACAGTGGGTAAGCCACAAAACTAACAATCAGTTTGTGACCATCTCCACATCTGAATAGTGTGTGCTCTACTTTGGTAGATTTTTCACTCTGGCAGGCGTGATAGAGTACGCTATTCTTCCAGTCAGAACGCACATTGTGGTGTTCCCGCTCAAGTAGACTTTCGAAATACAGCCCTTCCAATGTGGGCATACTCGTTCGTAATAAAGCAACAGCCACCGGGTTGGCAAAAACTACCCGCCCTTCACTATCCAATGCCAGCATACCTTCCGGTTGCTCTGAAGTTGTTTGTAGTTTTTCTTTGTAGTGACGCCCTAAAAATCCGTATTTAGCTTCGAGCTTTAAATAACGATCAACCTTTTCAAGCAGCAATCGTTTATTGATGGGTTTATGAATTGAATCCACCGGAGCTAAGGTTGGACCATGCGTGTTTAGCTCCTCTTGTGCTAAATTGGGGGACATGAAAATAACGGGGATTTGAGATGTATCCGGATCAGCCGCAAGCTTGTTTAAAACCTGATAGCCATCCGTACCAGGCATTTCTACATCAAGTATTATGAGCGCAAACTCGTGACGGCGAGCCAGCTCTAACGCTTCGGTACCACTTTCAGCAATTATCAAGGATACATCCACCTCTTCCAACATCTCCATGAGTTGAAAAAGATTGATTTCACTGTCGTCAACCAGAAGGATTCTAGGTTGATCAAAATACATAGGCCTGCCCTAAAAAAGAGGAGTTCGCTTAAGTATAGTCAGCAAACACATTTCTGGGAGGCCTAATTCACTCTTTATCAGCTACTAACTTCTCCCTTTGAGAGCAGCAATCTTGAGACGCAAAGCATTGAGCTTTATAAACCCAGCAGCGTCTGCTTGATCATATGCTCCGGCATCGTCTTCGAAAGTGGCGATGTTCTCATCGAACAGAGAATCATCAGATTCTCGGCCAACGACAATGACATTCCCCTTGTAGAGTTTCAGTCTAACTTTGCCATTTACAAAGTGCTGGGATTGATCGATCAGCCCCTGCAACGCGACTCTTTCTGGAGCCCACCAGTACCCGTTGTAGACCAAAGCAGCATACTTGGGCATTAACTCATCTTTCAAATGGGCCAGTTCCCGATCCAATGTCAACGACTCGATAGCACGATGCCCCTTGAGCATTATCGTGCCTCCTGGAGTTTCATAACAGCCGCGCGACTTCATACCCACATACCGATTTTCAACGATATCAGCGCGGCCAATCCCATTGGCTCCACCTATTTTATTCAATTTTTCTAAAATCGCTGCTGGACTTAAGGGCTCACCGTCTACCGCGACGATATCTCCCGCTTGATACGTTAGCTCTAAATAAGTCGGAACATCAGGTGCGGCTTCCGGAGATACACTCCAAAGCCACATAGCCTCGTCCGGCTCAGCCGCTGGGTTCTCTAGAACATCTCCTTCGTAGGAAATGTGAAGAAGGTTCGCATCCATCGAGTACGGCGACTTCTTGCCTAGCTTCTTCTCAACTGGAATTTGATGCTGTTGGCAATAGTCTAAGAGGCGATCGCGAGAATTTAAGTCCCACTCCCGCCAAGGAGCGATCACTTGGATACCTGGGCTCAGAGCATAAGCTCCCAGCTCAAAACGCACCTGATCATTGCCCTTTCCCGTGGCTCCATGGGAGATAGCATCTGCCCCTGTTTCAGCTGCGATCTCTACTAACCTCTTGGCAATAAGTGGTCTAGCTATCGAAGTGCCTAACAAGTACTCTCCTTCATAAATTGCATTGGCCCTAAACATGGGAAACACATAATCTCGGACAAATTCTTCTTTAAGGTCCTCAATGTAAATCTCTTGGATACCCATCGCTTCTGCTTTTTTACGCGCAGGTTCGACTTCGCCTCCTTGGCCAATGTCAGCGGTAAATGTAACCACTTCACAGGCGTAGGTTTGTTGCAACCACTTGGCAATCACTGAGGTATCCAGCCCCCCAGAGTACGCTAAAACAACTTTATCGATTCCCGACATACAATCTCCAAACAGCCAGCTCAATTAAACCTGAGCACTGTAGTAATCTAATACTGTGAGTTAAGTTTTGACGATGGGACAGGTCCGTAGCTCGCCAGAAGCCGAGCTATTTTAGCACTAACCTGATTGAAGACTAAATCCCGCTAGAAAGCTTTACTGTGAAGTTGCTACAGAATTTCCACGCAGCATCACCACGTTCACTCGCCGGTTGCGGTTACGGTCCGCAGCAGTTCTCTCTGGATTTACGATAAGGTATTGCTCCCTTTCGCCATGAGCGCGTGTTGCGATGGTCTCAGGATCAATTCCCTTTCGAATTAGGTAATTGGTCACTAAAAACGCCCTTTCTTCTGACAGCAGTAAATTATCTCGTCTCTCACCGGCCGTATCGGTAAAACTATCTACTTCGAAACCCACAATAGAGCTGTCCGCCTGGGTGTAAAGAACAATGCTATCAAGTATTTTCATCGCCTCTGCGGGCAGACTGTTTGATCCGCTTGGCCACAGTATCGTGGTGCGATTAATTTGAGAAAAATTCACCGGCAGCAAATCTGTAGAGCACTGGTGGTAGGCTTCATAGGCTTGTCTAAATCGAAGCGGTGACAGGGTAACTTCGACGGCTTCAAATCCGGTGAAAACTGAACCACCCGAAAGACGCGGCATCATGCCGGTTAACATTTCGCTCATCAATAACTTAGCGAAGTCTTGGTCGATCGAAAATTGCCCATCTGCTGCGAGAGCTAAGAGGCCAAACTCCTTAACAGGTGAATCGAAGTTCCAAGGAGGAGGTACACTCGATAATGACACGTCGTTGTTCGTGAGAAGACGATCAAATGGCTTCAACTCGAAACGGAGCTGCTCTCCAGCCTGATGATAGAATCTGGCCTCTCCAAACTGAGGAATGTCCTGACTCAAGGAACACTCAAACACACTATTTTTAACACTCCAATCCGCTTCATGCATTGGGGCTTGATAGGCCCTTACGCTCAAATTTTCTTCGGCAAGAACATCGGGGGTCACCAGTACAATGAAAATACCTGCACAAAGCACCAGCCAATCTATATCAATTTTCATTCGAGAACTTCCTGTTCTAATGTTGGACCAAGGTCAGACGCGATAGTACAAATCAAATCAGTTATTGCTGGTGATTAGCACAACCCTTTCCATTCTTATTCCGCTACAATGCATTTTCACCCTGACGGTTTCTGTTATAAGACGACTACCCAATGAGCCAAAAAAGCATAACCATTACCCAGCCCGACGATTGGCATCTCCATTTGCGAGACGACGCCGCACTAGCGACGACCGTACCTCATACCGCCCAGCGATTCGCACGAGCTGTGGTCATGCCAAATTTAAAACCGCCGGTAACCACTGTAGACGCTGCCACGGCCTACCGGCAACGAATCTTGCACGCCCTCCCAGATGGCACAAGCTTTGATCCGCTAATGACACTCTATTTAACAGACCAACTTTCGCCCTCAGAAATCGACAAAGCGACAGAGTCTGGAATAATTATAGCTGTAAAATACTACCCAGCAGGTGCAACCACTAATTCTGAAAACGGTGTCACCGATATTGCAAAAGTCTATGGAGTTGTAGAGCGGTTAATTGATGCAAAAATGCCACTGTTGATACACGGAGAAGTCACCGATCACGAAATAGATGTTTTCGACCGAGAGAAACGATTCATAGATACAGTTTTATCCCCTCTGAGTGAGCGTTATCCAGAATTGCGGATTGTTTTAGAACATATCACTACGAAAGACGCGGTAGATTTTGTGGCGTCCAGCGCCTCCAATATTGGAGCCACCATCACTGTTCACCACTTACTTTACAATCGAAACCATTTATTGGCCGGTGCAGTGCGACCTCATTATTATTGCCTACCTATCCTCAAAAGAAATACTCATCAGCAAGCGCTGATAACAGCGGCAACCAGCGGCGATCCCAGCTTTTTCCTTGGTACTGACTCCGCTCCCCATGAGCAGCATCTTAAAGAGAGCGACTGCGGTTGCGCAGGGATTTATTCAGCACCTGCAGCGATCGAGCTCTATGCGGAAGTGTTTGAATCCCAAAATGCTCTCGACAAATTGGAAGCATTCGCCAGCTTTAACGGTGCTGATTTCTATGGACTCCCACGCAATCACCAGACCATAACATTAACTAAAAACCCATGGACAATGACAGATTACTTTGAATTCGACGGCGGCAAAGTGATTCCTCTCAGAGCTGGAGAAAATGTAGCATGGCAGCTCAACAGCGCCAGCAGCAAAACACCCGATAAGGACTTTCAATGAGTGACAATGAAGAACCCATTAATGAATTGTTAGCGGGACGTTTTAGGACGTACCTTCCCGTCGTCATCGACGTTGAAACCGGCGGGTTCAACAGCCAAACCGATGCTATTTTAGAAGTGGCCGCCGTAATCCCCGGCATGAACGAAGAAGGTATTCTCGAAGTAGAGCAAACCTTTTTTCATCGAGTTGTGCCTTTCGAAGGCGCAAATCTGGAAGAAGCTGCATTAAAATTTACTGGCATCGACCCGTTTCACCCTTTGAGAATAGCAAAGGGTGAAAAAGAGGTTATGCAGAATATGTTCACAATGGTTCGAGATGCCATGAAAGCAAATCATTGTAAGCGAGCAATTTTAGTAGGCCACAACGCTCATTTTGATCACGGATTTATCAATGCTGCCAGCGAACGTCATGGTTTGAAACGGAACCCCTTTCATCCCTTTTCTAGTTTTGACACTGCCACTCTGAGTGGTCTTGCCTACGGCCAAACAGTTTTGGCTAGGGCATGCCAAGCAGCGGGTATCGATTTCGATGACAAAGAAGCTCATTCAGCTCGCTACGATGCTGCCAAAACTGCCGAATTATTCTGCGAAATTGTTAACAAATGGAAGCGTTTGGGAGGCTGGCCAATAGAGTCATAATCGGCGAAGGCATGAGATGGAGCCGGACTGGCTCCGCAGCATTCCGCTGTGGAGCCAATCAAAAAGCAGATACGGAGGTTATTCTGCTTCTTTTTCTTCAGCAGCCTGTTTTGAATTTTCTATCATGGTTTGCAACTCACCCTTTTCATACATCTCGGTAATGATGTCGCAGCCCCCCACCAATTCGCCATCGATAAAGAGTTGCGGAAACGTAGGCCAGTTCGACACTGCGGGTAAATTTGCTCTAATTTCGGGGTTACTCAAAATGTCCACATAGGCAAACCGTTTACCGCACGCCATCAACAACTGAGTTGCCTGGGAAGAGAAACCGCATTGGGGCTGCTCTGGATTACCTTTCATGTATAACAAAATACTATTAGAAGCTATCTGTTCCTGTATTGTTGCTTCGATACTCATGCTTTGCTGCCTTAATAAGTTGATTGTTAGTGCCACCTCGCGCCTCTGTTTTTCAGACGCTCGAATTCATCTCGGAATTCTACACTCATACCGACAGACTGTCAGCGAAAGCCCTGCCCGAAATCCTTAATTTTGCATGAAATGACAAGCTAGATGATCCTCGAGTTCAAACAATTTGCGCTTAAACCTGTGCTCACTCATTGATCAGAGTGGCGTCCCCAACCGCCTCCGCCGGGGGTCAACAAAGTCAGCACATCTCCCGACGTTACTGTTAGCTCACTCTTCGCAGAAATTCTTTGATTGTTTAACCGATTATCTCCAGTGACCCCGCTTTCTCCTCCAGCCAGCCCCCAGGGTGGGTGGTTTCTGCGCTCACCAAGCAAGCTAAGCTGAGTTGGCTCCAAAAACTCATACTCTCTTATCACGCCATCGCCTCCCTGGTTTTGACCTTTACCGCCGCTGCCGCGTCGAATTTCATAGCGCCGTAAGCGCAAAGGGTAACTGAGCTCCAGACTCTCAACAGGAGTATTCAGTGTGTTTGTCATGTGGCTGTGAGCGCCATTCAATCCTGAATAATTAGGTCCAGCTCCATGTCCGCCCGCAACCGTTTCATAGTAATCCCAGCGTGCGCCCGTCTCTGGACTGATGTATCCCATGGCAACATTATTCATAGTCCCCTGACTGGCCGCCGGGATGCGTTCGGGTAGTGATTGGGCAAGCGCACCAAATACTAAATCTACCAACCGGGTTGAGGTTTCAACGTTTCCTGCCGCAACCGCGGCGGGACGCCTTGGATTGACGATACTGCCATCACGAGTCTTGATTGCTATCCGTTTAAAGAGCCCAGCACAGGCTGGAGTGTCAGCGTCGATTAAACAGCGAAAACAATAATAGGTCGCAGCAGCAACCACGGCTTCAGGACAGTTTAGGTTTCCAGGCACTTGGTCTGCGCAGTGAGTAAAATCCAATTCAACTCTATCATCTAAAATAGCAAGGGACACTTCCAGCTTAATGTTTCGAGTACCTTTACCATCATCATCCAAATAATCGGTAAATGTCGTTTGGCCATTGGGCAGCTTTTTGACAACCGCTGCCATTGTGCGATCTGCGACTCGCTCCAACTCATCCATAGCTCGGAAATATTTCGCTACCCCAGTTTTACTAACTAATTCTTGGAGTCGCTCTACACCAACTTTGTTGGCACCCGCCTGGGCCGCGAAATCTCCGCTTAGTTCCCCTTTTGTTTCGGGCAACAAGTTCGCCGCAGCAAGCAATTTTCCTCCTCTGACAATCAGGGTTGGAGGAATAATTATTCCCTCTTCCGCGAGGTTTGAAGACACTGGCATGGAGCCCGGACTTTCGCAGCCGATGTTAGCGTGGTGGGCTCGATTAGCAACAAAACCAACCAACTGGCTCTTAGCTGTATTCACAGCTTGGCTGAAAACCGGAGAAATCAGGGTGACATCAGGTAAATGTGTTCCACCCAAATAAGGATCATTCACAGCCAGTAGGTCGCCTTCTTGCCAGTCAATTTCCCCCACAATACTTGCCATAGCAAAGGCCATACTGCCGAGATGAACGGGTATGTGAGCAGCTTGCGAATACAGCTCCCCGTTTACGCCAAATAGCGCACAAGAGAAATCGAGGCGATCTTTAATATTCGGGGAAAACGCAGTTCTTCTGAGCACGACTCCCATTTCATCACAGATTGCCTCAACTCTGCTGGCAAATAGACTTAGCTCAATTACATCTAGCTTACTCATCGACTACTCTGTCTGCAGGAATTAGCGCCTGAGGGTAACCAAACTGTCAAGGGATGACAATTGCCCCACTAGTTCAATACCGCTAAAATGCGGCGACAGGCAGCGAAAGTTGCCTTTTTTGGTTTCTAGCCACGGCATTTAGAAATCGCCCACTGAGGAATTACATTCATAATGGCAATACAACACTTTTTAACCCTGGCAGATCTCAGTTCAGCAGACCTTGACGCCATTATATCCAGAGCAATTGAACTCAAAAAAAATCCCAAGCTAGCAGCAGATTTTAATCATCATGTGCTTGGATTGGTTTTTGAAAAAGCATCCACTCGAACTCGAGTCGCTTTCGAAGTGGCGATGGCCCAGCTCGGCGGATCATCAGTCTTTTTGACCACGGGAGATTCACAGCTAGGCCGTGGCGAACCCATTGAAGACAGTGCGAGAGTTCTCTCGCGGATGCTTGATTGCATAGCTATTAGAACGTTCCACCATAGCAATCTCGTTGACTTCGCAGCTCACTCGAAAGTGCCGGTTATTAATGCCTTGAGCGATGATTTTCATCCTTGCCAGCTACTCGCTGATGTACAGACTTTTACTGAACACAGAGGAAGCATATCGGGTAAAAAAGTAGCTTGGATTGGGGATGGGAATAACATGTGCAATTCTTACATCAATGCGGCGGTGGCTTTTGACTTCGAGCTCGTCATAGCGTGTCCCGAGGAATTCGACCCCAATCTTGAACTGGTTGCAGCAAACAAAAACCGAGTCTCCATCGTGAGAGAACCCAAACAAGCGACAAAGAACGCAGACTTAGTCGCCACTGATGTTTGGGCATCGATGGGACAGGAGGCAGAGCAAGCAAAGCGTGAAGTGGCGTTTGCTGGGTTCGAAGTCACCACTGAGTTAATGGGTTTAGCCAATTCAGATGCACTCTTTATGCACTGTCTCCCCGCACACCGAGGAGAGGAAGTTAGCGCAGACCTTCTCGACAACAGCAACTCGGTTGTTTGGGACGAGGCAGAGAATCGCATGCATTCCCAAAAAGCGCTGTTAGAGCATCTACTTAGCAGTCAAAGCCATTAAGTTACTCCAAGTTTCCAAACACTATATGTAGTGTTTGGACTATGCCCCCATTTTGCCCTTTATTAAGGGCAAAATGGGGGCATTTAGAATCAGAATCTCCCCAATCACACTCGCTGAAGTGTCTTCATTTTGAGTTAAAACGAACTACTGTGAAATTCCTTACAGATCAGCAATCTATTCACAATTTGTGCACAAGCTGCACACAAAGAAATCACTTGCATTGATCTGTAATGCGCTTTATCTTGTGCCATTGATTTATCGCTTACCCATATGTTGTAGAAAGCGGGCCTAAATCAAGGGCTGAGTACTAAACAGTTTTATCTGAAAAAAAATTATTGGCAGCTCGTTCATCTCTAACGAAAAGCCACAATTATAAGAAAAGCACTTGAAATATAGGGTTTCGCCGCCCTACTTTAATAACATCTCTACACGGAAATAGAGAGATCTCAGCGAAAACTGAAAAATCTATTAAAAAACTATTAAAGTCTAGCCGCAAAAACACAATATATAGTATAGAGCTTTTACGCCGACCGGCCTTTAGGTCTAAAAAACTGCTACTTACGCTTAAAACCAAAAGTTTAAGCCAGTTTTTTAGAATCCCTAAACTTGGCCAGCTAAATAGGAACAGATGACTGTCCTGCGTATCAGCCGAGCAACCATAAAGCGCTAATGAGTACTTAAAGTATTTGGAATTCTAAGTACCTCACGTAGTAACTATTTAGCTAAAACAAAAGTGAAGCCCAAGTAATGGGCTCATTGATCCGGAGCACATAATGCAGACTGATGTTCAATCCACAGGAAACGCACCTGTAGCCGCCAACCCCAGCAAAGACAGCAATATTACCGTAGCCCAAACCGCCCCAGGACACTTGCGTGTTATTAAGCGCAACGGTGCAGTAGTGGCCTATGATGAATCGAAAATCTCAGTTGCCATAACAAAAGCCTATTTAGCCGTTGAAGGAGGCAATGCTGCCGCTTCTTCTAGAATTCACGAATCAGTAGCCCAGCAAGCCACTCAAATCAGCGAAATTTTCAAGCGCCGAATGCCCTCTGGCGGCACCATCCATATCGAAGATATTCAAGATCAGGTTGAGTTAGCGCTAATGCGTTCGGGCGAACACAAAATTGCTCGAAGCTATGTAATCTATCGTGCAGATCGCACTCGAATGCGCGAGCAAAAAAAGGCTCCCTCAACATCAGATCAACCTGAAATTATTGTTACTTTAGCTGACGGCACCGAAGGCCCGCTAGACACTCAAAGACTTCGCACGGTTATTGACGAAGCCTGTGACGGTTTAGAGGATGTTTCAGCTGAAACTATCTATACCAGTACACTAAAAAACCTATACCCAGGCGTCAAAATGAAGAACGTTCGAGAGTCACTCGTCATGACTGCTCGCTCTTTGGTTGAAAAAGATCCCAACTATTCCTATGTGACAGCACGCCTACTATTGGATTCCCTTCGCTCTGAAGCCCTAGGGTTTCTTGAAATAACTGAAGCAGCAACTCACAGCGAGATGCACTATCGCTACCCCACCGCATTGAAAAAATACATCGAAAAAGGGGTGGAGTTAGAACTGCTTTCTCCTCACCTACTGGAGTACGACCTCACGATTTTAGGAGAGGCACTGCAAGCTGATCGCGACCAGCAGTTTACTTATTTGGGGCTACAGACACTTTACGACCGCTACTTCATACACAGTGGCGACATTCGCTTTGAACTCCCACAAGTGTTTTACATGCGAGTGGCGATGGGCTTGGCGAGCAACGAAGAAAACAGAGAAGAACGAGCTATTGAGTTTTACAACTTAATTTCCAGCTTTGACTATATGGTTTCAACTCCGCAACTGTTTAACTCTGGCACACTACGTCCTCAGTTATCGTCCTGCTTCTTAACTACGGTTCCAGACGATTTACATGGCATTTACTCTGCCATTAAAGACAACGCCATGCTTTCAAAATGGGCTGGTGGCTTGGGCAACGACTGGACTCCAGTGCGCGCTTTAGGTGCACACATCAAGGGCACTAATGGTGAGTCACAAGGTGTTGTACCCTTCCTTAAAGTTGTCAACGATACTGCTGTAGCCGTTAACCAAGGCGGCAAGCGTAAAGGTGCCGTGTGTTCCTACTTGGAAACATGGCATTTAGACATTGATGAATTCTTAGAATTGCGCAAGAACACTGGTGATGAAAGGCGCCGTGCCCATGACATGAATACGGCGAACTGGATTCCCGATTTATTTATGAAACGGGTTTTCAATGACCAAGACTGGACTTTGTTTTCACCTAACAATGTTCCTGACTTACATGATAAACACGGCCGTGACTTTGAAGAGGCTTACACGGAATATGAGCGTAAAGCTGCGGCCGGACAGATTAAGCCCTACCGCACAATGAAAGCCGCTGATCTGTGGCGCAAGATGATTTCAATGCTATTTGAAACTGGCCACCCTTGGATGACGTTCAAAGATACCTGTAATGTACGCTCACCCCAGCAACACATAGGCGCGATTCATTCTTCTAATTTGTGTACAGAGATTACTCTTAACACTAACCAAGACGAAATCGCGGTATGCAACCTAGGTTCAATCAATTTAGTGAACCACGTGGATGAGAATGGCCTTAACCAAGAGAAATTGAAAAAGAGTATTACCACTGCAGTACGTATGCTAGACAACGTCATTGATCTTAACTATTACTCGGTGCCCCAAGCAAAGAACTCCAACTTGAAGCACCGGCCGGTAGGCATGGGAATCATGGGATTTCAAGATTCTTTGTACAAGCAACAAATTTCCTACGCGTCCCAACAAGCAGTGGAATTCGCAGACTTATCCATGGAAATTGTAAGCTATCACGCTATCAACGCATCCATGGACTTGGCTGATGAAAGAGGTCGATACGAAAGCTACGACGGCTCTCTGTGGGATCAAGGTATTTTACCTATCGATTCATTGCAGCTTCTTCAAGAAGAGCGAGGTGCTGACTATTTAGAAATAGATACTGAACAACGCCTCGATTGGAGCGGTGTACGCGATCGCATGAAGACCAGCGGTATGCGTAATTCAAATGTTCTGGCAATCGCACCTACCGCAACAATCGCAAACATTACAGGCGTTTCCCAGTCTATTGAACCGACTTATCAAAACTTGTTTGTTAAATCGAATCTCTCTGGCGAATTCATTGTTATTAATCCTTATTTGGTCAAAGACCTTAAAAAATTAGGATTATGGGATGATGTCATGGTTAACGACCTCAAATATTACGAAGGCAGCGTCCAAAAAATCGACCGTATCCCTCAAAACATAAAGAGCATGTATGCAACCGCGTTTGAAGTAGAACCTCGCTGGTTGGTAGATGCTGCAAGCCGCCGTCAAAAGTGGATAGACCAAGCTCAGTCGCTCAATTTGTATGTGGCCGGTGCCAGCGGCAAAAAGCTCGATGTCATGTACCGAATGGCTTGGCTCAGAGGCTTAAAGACCACCTACTATTTACGTGCATTGGCTGCGACTTCAACTGAGAAGTCGACGGTTTCAGACAACAGTCTCAATGCTGTTTCCAGCGAGGCGGCAGCGCCTGTTCCGATGGCATGCTCTATCGATGATCCGGATTGCGAGGCTTGCCAATAAACCTTTTAAGCACAAGCAGTTAAGAAATTATTTTTAGCTGCTTCTTAAACATTAATTGAAATTAGAGATTGAATTAGAGGTATGAAAAAAATGTTGTCATGGGACGAATTTGACCAGGACGAAAGCCCTATTCCACTAACGCCGGCGCAAATGCCAGAAAAACCTGAACAGCAAGCCATAGCAGCAGCGACGCCCGCTCCGGCTGCTCCATCGCCTGCGCCTGAAGCTATACAACAACCATCAGCAGTTGCTGCACCTAGCGCCGTGCAAAAAGCGATCAATGACCTCGCCGACTTGGATATCAGTGAAGGTATCGAAGAACTTGAGGGAACCGCTTCGAGAGTGACCGTAGATGAAAAGCAAATGATTAACTGCCGGGCAGATTTGAATCAGCTTGTTCCTTTCAAATATGACTGGGCTTGGAAAAAATACGAAGACGGTTGCGCCAATCACTGGATGCCTCAAGAAGTTAACATGACCAAAGACATCGCTCTTTGGAAAGACCCAAATGGCCTCACAGAAGATGAGAGACTCATCGTAAAACGAAACCTTGGATTCTTCTCAACAGCGGATTCTTTAGTTGCGAACAATCTCGTACTTGCAGTCTATCGTTTGATTACAAATCCTGAATGTAGGCAATATATTCTACGCCAAGCTTTCGAGGAAGCGATTCATACACATGCATACCAGTACTGCATTCAATCTTTAGGCATGGATGAGGGCGAAATTTTTAACATGTATCACGAAGTGCCTTCGGTCGCCAAAAAAGCCGCGTGGGGACTTAAATATACTCGTTCACTAAGCGATCCTAAGTTTAATACAGGCACACTAGAAACCGATCAAGACCTACTTAAAAACCTAATCGCTTTTTACTGCTGCTTAGAGGGTATTTTCTTTTACTGCGGATTTACTCAAATTTTGTCCATGGGCAATCGCAACAAAATGACTGGTACTTCAGAACAATTTCAGTACATATTGCGCGATGAATCGATGCATTTGAATTTTGGCATTGACATGATCAATCAGATAAAACTTGAAAACCCGCAGCTGTGGACAGACTCCATGAAAGAGGAAGCCACCCAAATGATATTACAGGCTACCCAGCTTGAAATTGAATATGCGAGGGATACCATGCCACGAGGAGTTCTTGGTATGAACGCGGTAATGATGGAAGAATATCTCCAGTTCATTGCTAACCGCCGCCTCGTACAAATTGGTCTTCCAGAACAATTCCAAGGTGTTGAAAATCCTTTCCCATGGATGTCAGAAATTATGGATCTACGAAAGGAAAAGAACTTTTTCGAGACTCGAGTAACTGAGTATCAAACAGGAGGCGCTTTATCCTGGGACTAAGGCACTCCGCCGACTTAATGAGTAGTAGCATCGAGGGTATAGCGCATGAGTGATGATAAGCACTTTGAAAATGATCCTGAGCGAACCTTAATAACTCTAGAGCAGTTAAGTCAGACCATTGAGGTGATGACCAGTGTTGTCAATCGACTGCGTCAGCACCTCAGTGAACAGCTTCATGCTCAAATGGAAGAGCAACAAGAACAAAAGAAAATTGAAGCTACCCAGCAGAAGAATAGCTTGCATAACACGGTGCCAGTAAATGCTGAAACTGCCCCCAAAGCTGTTGATGAAACTTTGGAAAAAAGCGTTGATGCCGCGAATAAGACCGACAAGAAAAAACAAAGCTTTGTAGTCGAGATTCGTCAGCAAGACAACAACTTAGTCAGGAAAAATGGCAAAACCCTGCACTGATCATATTGCCTCCTATAATGCCGCTAATGGCAAGCCCCACAGCGGCGTTAATTCTGTTTCATGAGTGGCACTAAAGGCGCCATTATACTCGCTGCAGGCTTCAGCAAACGCTATGGAAGTTCAAAGCTCTTAGCGAAATTGGACTCTGGTGTTGGGGTTTTTGAGCAAACGTATACCCGCTTAAAGCCTGCTGTCGACTCTGTTCTAGTGGTAACAAAACCTGAAATCGAAACAGCTATCGCGAAAATTGCTCGCAACCCTCTTGTGTTCGATGAGTATCGCCAAGGCATGGGTGCGACTTTAGCATTTGCCGCATCTCAACTGCCGCAAGATTGGTGTTCCGTGCTGGTTTGTTTAGGTGATATGCCGTTTATCAGTACAGAAAGCTATAAAAAAATTTCAGAAACAAACGCTGAAGACAACATTGTGATTCCCAACTATTTAGGGAAAAATGCGAACCCTGTGGCATTCGGAAGAGACTTCTTTCCCGCACTGACCAAACTGGCAGGCGATACAGGGGCAAAAGCCTTGTTAGAAACTTACCAAAGCTCTGTCATCAAATTAGACATCAAAGACAAAGCTTTATTGGAGGACATTGACACACCAAATGACCTAAAACGGCTCCAAATCGGCCGATCTAAGTGATTAATCAGCACATTATTGGAACAACTACTATTGCAAAAGCCATAACTTTCCTCCTAGAATCGTCGCCTTAGAGCATTGAAATCATGAAAAAAATAAAAAATGAATCAGAACTGCTAAAAGAAGCGATTCGCGTTGGCGGCCGCTACTTTGAGGCCCGTGGCGCAGGGAAGTTTGAGGCCACCGACCACGTGGATATGAAGGTGCGAGCAATCTACCTTCTTTTAGCAAAGGACAAGGTTATTCAGCCCTTAGCAACCAACGATGAAACACTTCCACTGATGAGACACAAACTCGCAATTTGGATCTCGAAGAACCTTCCCCCTGACCATCACTTACTGCAATAGACCGAATGATACCCTCCTCACTGAGAAAAACTAAACTCATCGTTACCTTAGTCTCGCTCTTGTGCAGCCTATTCGCCCATGGAGATATCGCGAGCGCCGTAGCCGCAATGGAAGATTCCGACAATCCACTGATAGAAGTAAACACATCAAAAGGCACACTCTATATTGAGCTACACCCGGCAGAAGCACCTAAAAACGTTGCGCGTTTTCTCGCCCTTGCCAAGGGTGAGATAGGCTTTACAGATCAGGAACTCGGCACCACCTATTACCCACGCTATTTTGATGGCATGATTTTTCATCGCGTGCTGCCCGAATTTGTGATTCAAGCTGGAAGCCCTTTTCTCAACCCTCTCGGCGCACCGGTACAATTACTAGAAGATGAAATTAACGCTACAGCCTTGGGCTTAGACGTTGAATTAGTCTTGCTGCCAGATGCAAGTTTGAATCCCATCCTTAACATCAATCATGGGGACGACTTTTCAGAGCAAGTTCTGCAACCATTATATACCGCTATGGAAATAACCACGCCGGAACAAGTCATTTCTCAACAACAAAAAATAGTAGAGCGATTGCGATCTCTTTCAATAAAACAGCTGTATCAAATGCAGGGCTATCGCTTTTCTGAAACGTTAACTAGTCGCTCTATCAGCAGAGGCAGTCTCGCCCTCGCCAATACTGGCCCAGACTCCAATGGAGCGGAGTTCTTTCTTAGCCTTGCTCCTCAAGAACACTTAACTGGTAAATACACAAGTATAGGAACAGTAGTCGAGGGACTAGATGTAATGGATGAAATCGGGAAGATACAAATTCTTGCGAGCCAGCCAAGTCGCTCCAGCACCACCATTTATTCAATAAAAGAAATAAATAAGTAGGAGGTACTAACCTATGTCAAAAAAAAGTCGAAAAACAGATAGGGGAACCTACGCACTTTGCACAACAATTGGCCTCTTCGCGGGTATAGGGTTAGCACCAATGATTAACAGCGGTCTATATCCGGCATTTATGGGCGCCTCTCTGGGCTTCGCTGTCGCCTATTACTTGGTACGCAGAAGTCATACAAAGGGCCATAGAACTAAAACTTCACATTCCTAATAGCTGTAAGAAATTACCCTGTTCTTTTTTAGAACAGGTTCTATTCGCGCTCCAAATAAACGAATTCTTTCCGAACAAAACCGCTGACTGCAATTCTTTTCTTCTATACTCAATTAAGAACCATCCGTAAAACTGTTCAATTGGGTATTGTAGTGGAAAAAATAATTGTCGTTGATCGTGACCAAGGAATATGTGCGCTAGCATATAAGTCATGGCAGTTCAGCAACACAATGGTTTTTCAGATAACAAACCCGACCGACGCTCTCGCCGCAATCGATGATGATTCCCTAGCACTCGTTGTGTACAACCTAGACGAAGATTCGTTTCAAGAGGATGACCTTCATTCCTTGATCAATAGAAATCATCAATCCCGTAGAAGACCGGTATTGACGGTCAGTCGAAATCAAAACCGATTGAATGAGCTAACTAAAAATAGTAGCCATTGTATTGAATTCTGCTACTGCGAAAACGGGATGACTCATCTCCAAAACCGAACTCAGTTACTGGTGGAAATGCGAAGTTTCGCCTACCAACAATCACAGTCTTTACAGAGATTGAAAAGCCAAAATCAAGTTCTATTCGATAACGCGTTCGAAGGAATACTCGAATATCAACAAGACGGGAAGATAAGCTACGCCAATCCCAAGGCATTAAAACTACTTCGGTATACCGAAGAGTCCCTCAAAAACATTTCCGTTTTTGACCTACTAGCCGTGAAAGAAGATGATCCGGACAAAGCGCAGCAGGCATTGCTTGAACTGAGCCAAAACATGCTTCAAATTGACGGTTTCATTTGCAATCGCGTGCTTATAAATAACGCCAAAAGTAAGCAGCTAGTAACTGAAATTAGCTGTAGTGCGATTCAGGATAGTGACAACAGCGTTTCGAGTCACATAATGATCTTTAAAGACATAACTGCACGGACTCTCAATGAGGAACGTCTCATAAAATTGGCTAAGTACGATGTACTCACCGGATTGTCTAACCGCAGCAAATTTCACGATTTCACTGAAGGTAAAATTGCGTACTGCGCCCATAATGACAAAAAGCTAGCGTTGCTGTTTATAGACATAGACCATTTCAAAAACATTAACGATAGTATGGGGCATGATGCGGGCGATGATTTACTAGTCTCAGTTGCGGAGCGCTTAAGGCAGTGCGTGAGAGAGACAGATTTAGTTGCCCGAATTGGCGGCGATGAATTTGCCATCACTTTGCTTGAAATGGGTAGCCCAACTCAGGTAACCCGTATAGTTCAAAATATTCTAGAGTCACTTCAACAGCCTTTCTTTGTTGAATCGAAAGAGATAAACATTTCAGCCAGCATAGGAATATCTCTTTATCCAGAAAGCGGTGAAGACGTAAAAACCTTAACTAAAACTGCCGATACTGCCGTTCATCAGGCTAAAGCCGATGGGAGAAACACCTATCGATTTTTTTCCAGCGAAATTCAAAATCGAGTGATTGAACAGCATAGTTTGGAAACTGCTTTAAAAAAAGCAATCGCAAACGATGAATTTTTTATGCACTATCAACCCCTGATTGATGCGGTGAGTGGGAGAGTTGTTGGCCTTGAAGCTCTCGTGCGCTGGCAACATGAAAATTGGCCCAACATTGGCCCTCATCAATTTATCCCAGTCGCTGAAGAATCTGGTTTACTGCCTGCATTAGGCAAAGTGGTTTTATACAACGCCTGCAGACAAGCAGTTGTTTGGCGCCAAGAGCCTAGCATCAGCTTTGACTATCCAATCTCAGTAAATCTTTCGCCCAAGCAACTGAATCACACTGACTTTGTAGACGTCCTCGTCAGAGCTCTCCATGACACTGGTATGCCACCCAAAAATCTCGTTCTTGAGCTTACCGAGACCGCAGTCATGAACAATCCAGAACAAGCTATTTCAATCCTCGACAAAGTTAATCAAGCTGGGGTAAAGCTTGCGATGGATGATTTCGGAACAGGTTATTCTTCTTTAAATTATTTGAAGCGGCTACCCATCAGCAAGCTAAAAATCGACCGCTCATTTGTCAATGATATTGGCATCGACCAAAATGGCGAAGCAATCGTAAAAGCCATCCTAGCCCTCGCTCATAGCCTCAATTTGGAAGTTGTCGCTGAAGGAGTTGAGGAACAGTTCCAAGTTGACTTCCTACGAGGGCACGAATGTGAAGTGCTACAGGGATACTTTTTTAGTCGACCACTGGATGTTAGCGCGGTTACAGAGCTGCTCCTTCAGGAAAAAATCAAGTGGAATAGCGGAACAGAGTGTAATAATGCCAATGTGACTCAACCCAAACCTGACCTGCCCTTCCACTAAGAAAAGACACGGCCATCAATATCTCCTAGGCCAAATCGCTAGAAATACAAGGTAAATATTTCCATACTCGCACGCGCATTTTTTCAAGTAGCTGCTATAGTTTGATTGAGTCTAAACCGCTTGTTAAATCAAGTGTATTGAACCCAGGCCTAAGGAAAGGCCTTAAAAAAGGATCTAGTATGAGCAAAATGGAATTGGCAAAGAAACTAGCCGAGATGACGCAGAGCATGGATGCCGCTCGGAACGAAAGAAACTCACAAGTCAAAAAAATTTACCACCGAACTGATCCAGAAGCATGGGAAGCATTGAAAGTAATACTTAATTACTCTGAACCGTCATTGGCAAAGCGTGACGCCTAGCTTCTTTCCTCACTCGCGGAAACTAAAGAGCCTTATCCTTCTCAGCGATGCATCATTCCAACCACAGGATTCGTTCGCACATTCACTGGTTCCAGGCAGGGTTTGTATGCTGCGGGCTATTTGCGCTCCCCAGTCAAGGTCAAGAACAGGTTGAAATCGACGGGGCGACTTGGCTTCCTCTTACTCTGAATCAGTCTCTACAAGCCCCTCTTGATACAGTCACCTTACACGTTTCTACTCGTAAAGGGTGCAATGAAGTCTTACGAGCGAAGGTGAGTGAAAGCAGCGCGAAAACGAATCCAAAATTTATTATCACCTGTTCCGGAGACAACAATAGCACGTTAAATTTCGTTTACTGGCAAAGCGATATCGACGAAAATTTTAACGGTGACAGCTACCCCAAAAAACAAGAGAGACAGGTCTACTCTGAAGCTGAACGGATACGGCTCAGATTGGAAAAACTGCGAGTAGACAATGCAGACTTAATCGAAAACTGCAGGCAGAAGCTAATGAGCAAAGTGGATGGGAGATCATTAGTACTCAAGGCAGAGAACATATCAATCACTCAGCGAGGCGAGCAAACGCCAATAGTCTATATGGATTATCAATTAGGCGAATCTGAATACGCGCCTGCGTATACGGCTACATGTCGCAAAGGCATAGACCTGTCTGCCCAACTATCCACATTCCCTCGAGCTCGTCATTGAACACAACTCCAGGTTAACCTATCGAACGTTGATATATTTCCTGACGATACGGCGGTAAAGAGTCCAGTATTTGCTTGCCATAGCGCTTTGAAATTAGCCTTTCGTCAAATATTGTTATCTTACCTGTATCAGATTCGTTTCTCAGCAAACGCCCACTGGCCTGGACTAGCTTAAACGCCGCGTCGGGTACAGCTAGAGTAATAAATGGATTACTGCCCTGCAGTTCAACCCATGCTGATAAAGTCATTTCTATTGGGTCGTTGGGAACCGAGAATGGTATTTTAGCAATGAGTACATGTGTGCAATATTTACCCGGCAAATCCACCCCCTCAGCAAAGCTGGAAAGACCGAAAATAAAACTTCCTTCCCCTTTATCAATCCTGCTGCGATGAAACTTTATGAGCTCCGATTTTTGGTAATCATCTTGGCACAAAATCAAATCCCTCCAATCAGCTGACAAGCCCTGAATCACGTCATTCATCTGTCGTCTGCTACTGAACAGCATAAGCGAAGCGGCTTTCCTATCCACCAACTGAGGTATCGCCTTGATGATGATTTCAGTGTGTTTCACACTATTGGAGGGTTCACAGTTAATCTTAGGAATTTCCAGCGTAGCAGCATTTTGAAAATCGAACGGGCTTGGGATAGCAACGTAATGGGTATGTTCTGGCAACCCTGCACGCATTTTCAACACAGAAAACTCACCCAGTGCCGACAGTGTTGCCGAAGTGAGAACCGCAGCTGCGCAGCTTCTCCATAGCTTTTCTTGCAAATTTTCAGCGGCCAGTACTGGACTTGAAGATAACCCAATGTCAGAAACCCCTTCTCGGTCGTTAAAACTCAACCACCTTGCCCTCGGTGCACCGTCCGCTGAGTCAACTACCGCATAGCTATGCCAGAGTTCGAAATTAGATTCTGCACGACGGGAAATGCTGCCCACTAGAGGAAACCACTGTTCAGCAAGTTGACGACGTTTTAAATCAGCCCCTTCTTCCATATCATCTTTAAGAGCATCGGTGACAGAATGGAAGCTCTGACTAAACCGGCTAAACAGATGGGCGAGCTGCTCTGACACCTGTCGAATCTCTTCTGGCACCTTACCCAGTTCAAACGCATGTTGAATTCTATTTTCGTAACTATCTGATTTATCCACTAGTGCCAGTGTCTGCTCAAGCTGCAGCCAAACCACTTCCAAGCTATCTCGCAGTTGAACCAGTAGTCGACCAGAGTTCTCTCCACCTTGACTATCGAGAAAACCATCGTTGACCAGCCTATCTAAGATAGGTTCGCAGCGTTCAATCCAAGTGATCGTCGATCTAATTTTAGTGAATGTAGAAAAGTGATTGTTACTCTTGATAGGCAAATGGTGAGCTTCGTCAAATACATAGATGCACTTTTCGGGTTCGGGAAGAATGGCGCCACCACCCAGAGCCAAGTCTGTCAGAACAAGATCGTGGTTTGCAACGATACAATCCGCACTGTCCATTGAATCTCGAGCTTGATAAAAACAGCAATTTCTAAAGTGGCTGCATTTAGGGCCCATGCACTGACCGGTATCAGCCGTTAATGGTTTCCATGTTTCATTTGGCAATGGAGTAGCCCAATCGTCTTTATCTCCTTGCCAGCGCCCAGCACTTAGTTCAGTAAGCATGCTTTCATAAAGAGCGATATTGCCTGTCTCAGCATCATCGAGGACCTCGCCGTAAAGATCCATCATGGCATTGAGGCTATCGTTCCCCTCTAACAACATATCCAGCTTAGCCATACACAAATAGCGTCCCCGACCCTTAGCCAATGAGAAGCTAAATTTCAATCCTGAGTCCGCGATAATTTCAGGTAAATCCTTCAAAACTACCTGCTCTTGAAGTGCAACGGTAGCCGTGGCTATCACTACCTTATAGCCCAGCTTTTGAGCCAATGGCAGTACCGCCAACACATAAGCTAAGGTTTTGCCGGTTCCGGTTCCAGCCTCTACCACGCACACTGGGGGCTCTCCTCCCGCCTCTATATTCGCCAAATTCTTAGCAATTTCTGCGATCATTAATCGCTGGCCGTATCGAGGAGTTAGTTCTTTAGTATCAATAAGTTGCTTGTAAGCAGACTGAATCGAGTTTTTAACGTCATCTGCTAGCATTAATGGGTCCTGAGGTGAGCGAATGGTTAGAAAGTTATCGAGGCTAAGACTGTTACGAGATTTGATAAAACTACAACAGAATTCAAGCTATCGTGGTGCTAAATTATAACACCCAAGCACGAAAAGAGACGATTTTCTGCTGCAGACTCCTTAGCACGTCTCGGCTTTACTGTTGGATTAACGCAGAGTTCTTGAAAGGCAGCAAAGTCTGTTAAACTGCATTGAAATGAGCGCAATCTTTCGCCAGCCAGTTTGGCCACTTTACTTTGGATCTCGACCGCAAATGACAACGACCTCAATCAAAACTACCGAAGAATTAGCAACCATAGCCAAAGATCGCGGTAAAAGCGATTCTCCGGAGATTAAGGCTACGACTGTAGATAAAGCGGAACCAGCGGCAGAAGAAAAAAGACTAAACCAAACGGAATCGGCACAAAGTGACAAGGTCAACATAAAACCAACAGCTGCTGCAGCAGTATCGACTCAAGATGCAACTACGACCGAGACTGACAAAGTAGCAGAAGCTTCCCCTTCGAGTTCAGCACCAGAAGAAGTCACTCCAGAGCAGATAGAAACCTATGCCAACTCGCTGGCTAAACTAAGTTTTAAAAACACAGTGATGCTCTATGAACTTCGCGGCCATCTCAAGAGAGCTAGAATTTCGCTACCAGCAACAGAAGCACTCTTGATCGAAAGAGTCATCGCTATGCTCGCCGACATAGAGCTACTGCTGGAGAAAAATAAAGGGTTTCAAGATCAACTTCACACAAACACCACCCCGCTGTTTGAAGAATTAGTTAAGGCGCTAGAAGACGGTAAGTCCGAACAGGCATTGCCTCTTTGGGATAGGATCCAAGGAAACATCAGCAACACATCCGGCAAAATTCGCGCCGAACTTCACGCTCAAGCCATTCTTCACAAGCCTAAAATCGATGAACTGAGAGAATGGAAAATTTTTGCAGCAACAGAAGCAAAGAAAAAACTTATTGTTCAAATGCAGCACCTTATCGAATCGAAGATGCATGCATCCGACCGCGCTAAGAATATAACCGCATTGCACAAAGACTGGAAAACCCTCGGGCGATCCAATGAAAATGAAGAGCTTTGGAAGGAGTTCAAAACCCTCTCAGATAAGGCCTACGAGCCATGCAAAGAGCACTTCAAGCAACGCAAGCAACTAATGGCCGAAAACTTGAAAAAGAGACGAGCCCTGTGCGACACCTTAGAAAAAGAAACCGCTGAGCTGGCTACAGAAACCGTCAATATAAGTGCCGTTAACAAGCTCCTTAAGAGTGTCGAAGAAGAATGGAAAAAACACGCTCCTGTTGAGCAATCTAAAATAAAACCCTTACAAAAACGCTATTATGAATTGTTGAATCAGCTGAGAAAGCTTCGCCGTGGTGAAATGAAAGACAATGCTAAAGCGAAGCAGGACTGCATAGATCAAGCTCGGGAACTTGCCGCTTCCAGCGATAATAAAAAGGCCATGCAGGAAGCTAAAAAGCTCCAACTCCATTGGAAAAGTATTGGCCCGACCTCGTACAAGGAAGATCGAAATTACTGGAACGATTTCAGAGCTGCGTGTGACAAAATTTTTGAACACCGTAACGAAGAAAACAAAAAACTTCAATCAGACCTTAAAGAACTTGAGCAAAGTCTTAAGGCAACCTTGGCTGAATTGGAAACACTTAGTTTACTTGAGGACGAATCATTTAGAGCAAGCCGATCTCAGTATCAAACACTGGCTCAAAAATTTTCCAATGATCTAGACCCTAGATTGAAACAGCAACGCAGAGTGCTAACCGACCAATTTAATAGTATAAAACGCAAAATAGACACGCGCTTTAAATCTTTGCCAGACAAAAAATTCATCAAGCTAAAGCAAAACATCACGGCAAAATTAGATTTGCTGGAGTCCATCGAACGTGGCTTAGAGAGTGCCGTTTCATCAGACCAATTCAATGAGGCTAAACAGCACTTAGACGTTACTGCTTGGAATGATTTAGAGAAGGCAGGCAATGAGACGGTAGACAAGCTTCTTCAAACACGTTGGCAAAACCTAAGTGCTTTGAAGACTAAGGAAGATTTCGCCGCACTTGTTCAGAAACAATCACAGCTATTTCACAAGCAATGCATAGACCTTGAAATCCGAGCGAATATTGAGTCTCCCGAAAGCGATCAAGCCACTCGCATGGAAATACAACTGGCTCAGCTCAAGAATGCATTTGGCAAATCAAAACCCGACAGAACCGAAAATAAAGCTCACGCAAAACGCATTGAAATTGAAAGCCTTTGCTGGGGGCCAATCAATCCCGCTGAAATTAAACCGCTTACAAACAGACTTTCAGCTGCTATTCTCCGCCTCAGTTAATAACTTTAAATTCAAGCTATCTTGAAGCGGTTTAGCGCTGGATTCGCATAGCTGTATAACCAATGGTGATTGATTCTAGGATCGACGTCATTCAGTCGATCATTGAAAAATTCTTCTGAAACGGCAGGTATTTCATGTGCGCCAAAATCTGAACTAAGGTTAGATGCGGCTAGCACCCCTTCCTCTTGAAGAATTTTCAATGCTAAGTAATTGCTATCTGACAAAAGATAATTTGAAAGAATTTGCTCATCGATATGATTAGCAATACTCTCAGGTTCATCTTCTGTGATTTCAAGTTCAGTCCCAAAGGCCACATGGACCTTTCCTTTGAAGCCAATCATCCCTGTGACGATACTATTAATATCGGTGAGTTCGTTTTTCTGAAAGCTGCCGGTTTCTTGAATCTGATAGAGTTCCTCTGCTTTCAGCACATCGCAGGGATCATATTCATAAGAAATACTGACGGGTACAATATGCAACTGGTTGAGGCTCTCACCTAACGAGACATCTCTATTGCCCAATGCAAGCATTTTTAGAAGCGCTGGATCAGTCTTATCAACACCGTCTTTAGCCCTACCTTCACTCTGCGCAATCCAAACGTTTTGTCCATGACCAACGCTGTGATGGATGTACTCCGACATAAGCTTAAGAGACTTCAGAAGCTCTCTTCCCTTTAGAGATCTTTGCACAATAAAACTTTTGTTAAGTCTCATTAAATCTGACACAAACGGCTTTTTAAGTAAATTATCTCCGATCGCGATTTGCAGAGTCTCGTGACCTGCGTGATACAGCATATAATTTACAAATGCTGGATCCATGACAATGTCCCGATGATTGCTTATGAACAAATAATTGCGACCGTCGACCAAATTCTCGAGCCCCGAATGAGTTAAAGACGTGGTTGTGTCTTCAATCATTTTATCCATATATTGAGCTATCACGTCTTGCATAGTAGCTATGTCGCAAACGTTTTTAAGCTGGCCTTTTAATTTTCCTGCGGCAGCAAAGCGCATAGCGGCTGGCATCAATTTAGTTAAGCGCGGAAAGTAGAACTGCGCAATTGACACTAGAAATTCCGGATCCTTAATCAGCTTATCTAAAACCGGTCGGATTTCCCCATCCAAATAGGGTCTTATATCCTTGAACTTATCCAAGCATTAATTCCTTGTGCATCAGCTAGTTAGTTGGGTGTAACCCTTGCAATTACAGGGACGTCGGCGCGAGATTATAGCCTAATTTAGAATTCTAGCCCTCTACAATTTGGCCATCGGCGAGTGCGTCAAGCGAGATTCTGAAAACTGCAGTTTTGCTAAATTAGCGTACAAAGGGTTTGATTCCAGCAATTCTCGATGGGTTCCCTGGGCCACTACTTTGCCTTCATCTAAGACGATAATTCGATCTACGTTGACCACTGTCGCTAAACGATGAGCGATAATCAGAGAAGTTCGATTCTGCATGAGCTTATCCAGTGCAGACTGCACTTGGCGCTCACTCTCAGCATCCAGCGCGCTTGTGGCCTCATCGAGTAAGAGTATTTGCGGGTCTTTTAATATAGCTCTGGCAATGGCCAACCTTTGCCGCTGGCCGCCCGACAAACGAACACCGGATTCACCGAGAAAACTGTCATAGCCCTCTGCTAGGTCACTAATAAAACCGTCCGCGTGGGCAGATTTAGCTGCCTCCACAATCTCTGTGGGATCGGCGTCTGGCCTGCCGTAACGTATGTTATCTGCTACAGAGCCAGTAAACATGGCTGGGGTCTGGGCCACAAGTCCAATGTGGCGACGCAGATCCACAGGATCTAAGTTTCGGATATCGATACCATCGAGTCTTATGGACCCTATATTGGGGTCATAAAATCTGAGTAATAAGTCAAACAATGTTGATTTACCGGCACCGGATGGGCCCACTAGAGCAACGTTCTCCCCAGCCTTAATATGCAAACTTAAGCCATCGATAGCGTTTCTTTCGGGGCGTGAAGGATAAGCAAAACTAATTCCTTCCAAGCCAACAGCGCCACGAAAAGGGCTGGTCGGAACTTGGGGGTTGTTGGGGGCCACAATTAGACTTTCTGCGTCCAGCAACTCCATTAGTCTCTCAAGGGCCCCAGCAGCTCGCTGTAGCTCGCTGATAACCTGACTTATAGCCCCGACTGCCGCCGCCACAAGCACCGCGTACACCACAAATGCCGTAAGTTCACCTGGTGACATATCGCCGTTGATGACATCTTGACCTCCAACCCAAATCATCAGCCCTACCGCAGCAAACACCAGCGTCATGACAACGGTGATCAAAAAGGACCGTGATTTAATTCGCTTGATTGCAACATCTAATGCGGCTTCCACATGCGCACCAAATTGAGCTCGGTCATATTCTTGATGATTGTAGGCTTGAACTGTTTTGATTTGCTGGATGCTTTCTCCAACATACGCCCCTACGTTAGCGATCTCGTCTTGACTGCTGCGAGATAAGCGGCGAACTCTTCGCCCAAAATACATGATGGGACCGATGATGAGAGGAATGCAAATTAAGACCACAGACGTAAGCCGAGGGTTAGTAATAAATAAAAACAGCGTTCCACCAAGCATAATCAACAGGTTACGAAGTGCGACCGAAGCTGATGAACCGATAACCGATTGTATTAAGGTCGTGTCCGTAGTGATTCGAGATTGAATCTCCCCGCTCAAATTGGCTTCAAAATAGCCTGGATGGAGTGAGATAATATGAGAATAGACTGCCTTACGAATATCTGCGGTCACCCTTTCTCCTAGCCAAGACACCCAGTAAAAACGGGCAAATGTGCCCAACGCTTGCAAGAAGGCAATCAATAAGAACCCTAGTATGGCCTGATTCAAGGATGCTGCGGAACTTGCAACAAAGCCCTGATCAACAATTATTCGGACATACTGGACCAAGCCAAGACTTAACCCAGCCGTAAACACCAAGGCTATGCTGGCCCATGTGATTTGACGTGTGTAGGGTTTAAGGAATCTAAGCGCGCGAAGTAGCTCGCTGGTAGTTTGAGTACTAGACATCGGCGCAATGTAGCAGTAACCCTGCTAATTGCAATAGTCCATTTAATAACTACGCCATCCTTTTGATAGCTAAACTAATTTTTTAGCGAAACCAGAATATAAATCTTGCCCTCAGACTGGCGAAACCACCTTTTACGTACCATACTTTTGACATAGACGCCCTAATACACTGTTTAGGACGCCACTAATTCTGGGATTACACCTAATCCAGACGCAAAGAAGACTGCAAGGCCAGAGAGGCTAATGCGATGAGGAGAGTTCGTGAGTAGCAAACAACCAACGTCGTTGGTTAAATATAATGATGCTGAAACCGCAATTAGGACGTTAACCAATGCCTCGCTGCGCTGGTCTGCTCCTTGTTTGTTGCAGGACCCTTTCGAGCTAGATCATCATTCAAGTCTTAACTTTGATTCAAAGGCACTACTCATCGCCTGCGTAAAAAAGACCTTAGGGCTTATTTTTTCCCGTGACGATCCCAGTGGCAATAGCCCGTTGATCAAAGCAGTCAGACGCTGGCGCGCAGAGGAAAGATTCGATACCGAAGACGAAGCCACTGAAGTGCTAACGGAATTATTGGCGAGTATGGTGAGGCAACGGGACCCAGAGCTTTCCCAGATTCGCGATGACTGGAATGACTTTAGCAGCAAATTGAGAATCCTTAGCTTAAACGAGTCCCATGAGAATCTTAGTCTCTGGCAAAATCAGGCTGACGGGCATAAAGGTATCGCTGTTCGCTTGGCATGTGGTGAAGATACTAATTTCGAAAGCCCAATGTCGATGGTCTACACAGAGACTAAACCTGAAATTTCTTCCTTGTCGGAACAGGTCGAAATATTAATGAGTCAAGAACCCGTCTCCATCCAAGATGGATTTATGGAAAAATTTCTCTGCAAGTCAAAGCTCCAATCAAAGGAGCGAGAATGGCGCCTATTTAACAACACTGAGCACACAGTTGATGATGAAACCCAATGGTTTGAAGATATTACTTTTGCTCCTAGTGAATTGCGGGCTGTCTATTTTGGCGCGGGAATTGCTGAGACCAACAAACAGGCCGTACTAAAACTGTTAAGTCAAAAATACCCTCGGGCAAAGCAATTTCAAGCCATTGCCAAAAACAGCCGTTTTGAACTAGATTTCGAGAGATTAAACCCTTAAGCGGTCAGTCAAAGCGAATTTTCTTGGAAATCAAATCTTCTCCGGATACGTCTCGAATAGTGAGATTCAAAGTAGGTAGGTTTTCGCTCCAATCGATCTCAATCAGCCCGAAATTGGCTACAGCAAACGCTTCACCAACACGATGACGATTAGGACTAATTGCTTTCCATTCTTCAGTAAGCCCAGAAGACGTCAGTTCTATTAACGGCCAGCCATTGGCGGTTTCTGAAATTTCGCTGTATTCAGACCAATGCACATCACCTGAAAGAATCAGTATCGGTTCCTGCTGATAAATTTCCAACATTTCGAAAAAACGCTGGCGATCTTTCGGGTAATTTGCCCAAGTCTCCCAACCTGTGAATTCGGCTAGTAACTGTATACTCGAGGCAATTATTCGCACATCTGCCTCTACTTGTAATTCTGCTTCCAACCAATCCCACTGATCTTCTCCCAACAGCGTGGCTGTTGCAGCAAGTGAGGCGTCATAGGGCCCTCTATTTTCGCTACGCCTCAATTGCAAGCGCTGCTCATCTTCCAACTCAACTAGCTCAGTGCGATTCCAACGCAAATCCAGCATCAACACCTGCACCCGCTTGCCTTTCTCACCGTAGTAATAGGAGGTATAGATCCCTGAACTGCGAGTCCTGCGGGGGGAGTTTTCTGGTTCGCCCCAAAAGTCCAACATCACTTTTCTTGAAGATTCCTTACCAACAAATTCGCTGCCGCTGTCATTTTTACCGTAGTCGTGATCATCCCAAGTTGCAATCACTGGCACTTGACGCCTAAGCTCTGCGACTCCGGAAATAGATGCCAATTTCTGATACTTTGCCGCCAATACCGCAGGGTCTTCAGAATCGCCGTAGATATTGTCGCCCAAGAAAATAAAAAGATCTGGATCTGCACCCAACACCTGTGACCATATTGGCTGCGGTTTGTCTTGGTGGCTACATGAACCAAATGCAATCCTTTGAACATTTTGTGAAAATGCGTGGGAACAAAACAAAGCTGCCAGAAATACCAGACTCATTTTCATTAAAAGTACTCCTCAATTGACAACCACCGAAAGAGCGGAGTTGCTGCATATCTAAAGGTAAAAAGTATAACAGAACTGTGTGAAGCTCATTGGTTCTGCTAATTTACTGGCTCAACACAAAGACTTTTAGTCAACGGCGTTGAAAAACACTTTAAGGTTTCGGGGCTACAGGGTAGTCTCACAGCAAGTAGCCGCTTCATTTACAGTAGCCGACTAAGAAACCACCCTACCCCCTAAACGATCCTCGAAAACATTATGCCAATACAACAACTCTGGTTAGATCAATATCAAGAAGAACCTCTAGAACCCGAATTGCCAATCTGCGATCCCCATCACCACTTCTGGGACAGGCCAGATGGGCGATACCTGCTGAACGAACTATTGACGGACACATCAAGTGGACACAATATTCAATCGACTGTTTTTGTAGAATGCCTCTCTAATTATCGGCAAGACCTAGGCGAAGCACTGGCCCCGGTTGGCGAGACTGTGTTTGTGGACGAGCTCGCTGAACAATCTGCAAGCGGCGAGTTTGGAAAGACACAGGCCGGAGCCGGCATCATCAGCTTCGCTGATTTGCTATTAGGAACTGATGTACAGGCCGTACTGGAGAGTCACAGCGAGGCAAGCACTAGATTTCGCGGAATCCGGCACGCATGTAGCTGGGATTCAAGTACAGCGATAAGAAGGTCACACACTAACCCGCCACCACAGCTTTACCTAAATAGTAAATTTCGCGAAGGATTTGCCTGCTTGAGCCAATTCAACTGGGTGTTTGACGCGTGGCTATATCACAGCCAATTGCCAGAATTGATTTCCCTCGCCGAGGCATTCCCACATCAGACTATTGTTCTAGATCATGTGGGTGGCCCCCTCGGAATTGGCCCTTATCAAGGCAAACGAGAAGAAGTATTCCAAAGCTGGAAAAAACACATAGTAAAACTGGCGCACTGCAAAAATGTTTCGGTAAAACTCGGCGGCCTGGGTATGGCTATCAATGGTTTTGGGTGGCATAAACTTCCCGCACCTCCTTCGTCGAAACAGCTTGCCCAAGCAAACGCACCTTATATTGAAACCTGTATCGAAGCGTTCGGGATCGAGCGCTGTATGTTCGAAAGTAATTTCCCAGTAGATAAAGTCTCCTCTTCCTATGGAGTACTTTGGAATTCGTTTAAGCGAATCACTGAACATTACTCAGAACACGAAAAAGCGAAACTTTTTCACGACAATGCCGTCACTATTTATTCCCTAGAGCCTGCAGTTTCTTCATAAGGTAGTGAAATACAATCGACCCAGTGTTGAAGATTTTCAAGCACCTCAGCCTGTTGCTGATCGTTTGATACTGAAAGCCTTTCATAGGCTTCAGTCATCGCGTCGTTAAACATTCGCTGATTGTCTGAATCGAGCAAACGCTCAAGCCGAAATTCATCCCAGCGGTCCCTCTCTTCCTTCGTCAGTGAAGCAGGAAAATTTCGCGCTCGGTAGCGAAAAAACATCTCGGACAATCGTTTATCCCTAAACGGCATATCTAACCGACCTAAATCCGACGCTTTGGTAGCCCGAATGGTTTTCATCAATGCTTTGTCATTATCACTAAAAAAACCGCCACTATAGATCATGTAGTCCGGATCTAACTCAGACTTTGAAAAATCTTCGGACAATACATCAGCTATTTTTGGTCCAAGTGCTTGGCTTTCATTGAGTATTTTCCAATGTTGTCGACAGGTCTCTAAGTCGATTTCATATTGAGCCAACTTTTGCTCTGGCAGAACTGATAGCGAAGCCACCAGCGGACACTTATTGAGTTGAATCGTTGACAGTGGAATACGTTCCACCCCCTCCGGTAAATCTTCACTTCGCGTGAATATCCTTTTCCGAATCTCCTCAACCGGCAAATCTATCCATTGGGAGGGGTCGATTCTAAGATCATACACAACAATACCGTTGGAATTACTCGGGTGCATACAAAGAGGCATGACCACTGCTAAGCAGCCTCTCAATGCGGAATACAGCATTGAGACATGCAACACCGGCTTGCGAGTATCAAGATTGATTTGAGATTGAACCTTTTTCTTAACTCTCAGTTCATAGGAATAGTCGTAAAGTTTTGGCTGTTTTTCTTTAATAAGTTTTGCGATTTTAATCGTTGCTATAACATCAGCTAGGGCGTCATGGGCATCGGCATGCTCTATTCCATTGGCTACGGTCAACTCTTCCAATCGGAAACTATTACTCCCATTTTCCTTTTTAGGCCAATTTATGCCTTCTGGACGGGTAGCGGCACATAAACGCACCATATCAATAATGTCCCAGCGAGAATTACCGTTCTTCCACTCTCTCTCGTAAGGATCATAAAAATTTCTATACAAAAGCTGACGAGTAACTTCATCATCGAAACGAATACTGTTATAGCCCACCACGCAGGTATTAGGTTCAGAAAACTCCTTGTGAATTTGACTAATAAATTCAGCTTCAGTTAGACCCTCATTCTTCGCATGTTGAGGAGAAATCCCCGTTATTAAGCAGGCTACAGGGTTAGGCAGAAAATCATCGGCAGGTTGGCAATAAATCACTAGGGGATCGCCGATAATATTAAGATTTTCATCCGTGCGAATGCCCGCAAATTGAGACGCACGATCTCGGCGTGGATCAGCACCAAAAGTTTCAAAGTCATACCAGTAAAGCGTTTTCAAAGACTAAACTTCCCATAGAAAATGGACTCAGCCCCTATTGTGCCAGACTTTGACAGCATTGGCTGCGGCGGTCCTGCAAATCACCCTCGCCAGTTTTTAAGATATCCTTAACTGTAGTAGTATCAGCCATTCAACGCCGTTTCCCAAATGTTCGCCCTAGGAAAGAGTCAGACCGTATTATGGATTTTCGTGGTTCCCACATATTGAGCGTGAAACAGTTCGACCGAGACGCAGTTGAAACCGTCTTTCAAGTCGCGGATGGAATGGAACCTTATGCTCATAGGTTGCGACTCACTAAGGCCCTCAATGGTGCAATTTTAGGCAACATGTTTTTTGAACCCAGCACGCGCACTCGAGTCAGCTTCGGTTGCGCGTTCAATTTATTGGGTGGCGAAGTAAGAGAAACCACTGACGTAAAAACCTCATCCATTTCCAAAGGTGAGTCTCTGTATGACACCGCTCGGGTCATTAGTGGCTACAGCGATGTCATTGTGATGCGCCACCCTCAAATGGGTTCTGTCGCCGAATTCGCGAAAGCAAGTCGAGTCCCTGTCATCAATGGCGGTGACGGGGCAAATGAGCACCCTTCCCAAGCACTACTTGATCTCTACACCATAAAAAAAGAACTGGACGCTAACGGAAAGACCATCGATGGTATGAACATAGCCATGGTAGGCGACTTGCGTCACGGTCGAACCGTGCATTCTCTCTCCCAGCTTCTAATTTTGTACAAGAAAATTACCCTAACGCTAATCTCCCCTACTGAGCTGCGCATGCCTGAGGAGATAGTCAGCTTGTTGAAAAGTGCAGGCCATAAAGTTATCGAGACGGAAAACATGGAATCCGGTCTCAACGACAATGACACGGTTTACCTCACTCGCATTCAGGAAGAGAGATTCAATACCAAACTAGAAGCAGATGTCTATCGCGGCCGCTTCAGGCTAAATCAAGAAATTTACACCATGAATTGCCAGCCTAATACTGTAATTATGCATCCCTTGCCGCGAGACTCTCGAGAGGAAGCTAATGAGTTGGACAATGACCTAAATCAACACCCCAACCTGGCTATTTTTAGACAAACCGATAACGGCGTGTTAGTTAGAATGGCACTTTTCGCGCTCATTCTAGATGTAGTCGACACAATTGATGACAGCGCCCAGCCGGTAGGTTGGTACACTCAGAGCCGGTTTTAACAAACCAAACAAACTTCTCTCGAATATACAGATAGAGGTTTACTACAAATTGAAAAGCAAGAATTACGTGGCGGAATACTAACTATGGGATTTAACGACCTACTCAAAATGATGATTGAAAAAGATGGCTCAGATCTTTTTTTAACAACCGGTGCTGCACCGAGTATGAAAGCATTCGGCAAATTATCGCCATTGATAGATAAAAAACTTCCGGAGGGAATGGTTAAGAAAATCGCATACCAAATTATGAGCGAGGACCAGATTCGGGATTTCGAAAAAAGCCCGGAAATGAATCTGGCAATAGCTGACCCTGATATTGGCCGTTTCCGAGTTAATATTTTTAAACAACGGGGTGAGGTGGCAATCGTAGCGCGTAATATTAAGACAGAAATTCCAAGTGCCGAATCTTTGGGCCTCCCGCCAATACTCAAAGAATTAATCATGCAAAAGCGTGGCATTATTCTATTTGTTGGCGGTACAGGATCAGGCAAGTCAACCTCCCTGGCGGCACTTATCGATCATCGCAATAAGACCAGCGATGGGCATATTGTCACTATCGAAGACCCGGTTGAGTTTATCCATCCACATCAAAAATCCATCGTCAACCAGCGTGAAGTGGGTGTTGATACCAACAGCTATGAAGAAGCTTTACAAAATACCCTGAGGCAAGCACCTGATGTCATCCTGATAGGTGAAATTCGAAGCCAAGAAACCATGGAACATGCGCTTGCCTTTGCTGAAACTGGTCATTTGTGTCTCTCAACCCTTCATGCCAATAACGCAAACCAAGCCTTAGATCGCATCATCAACTTCTTTCCCGAAGAACGGCATAAACAGCTGTTTCTAGATTTGTCTCTTAACCTGCAGGGATTCGTCTCTCAGCGCCTAATTCCGACTGTAGACGGTAAACGTGCAGCTGCTATCGAGATTCTATTGGGCACACCCCGAGTGTGCGACTTGATCAAACAAGCGAAAATTATGGAAATAAAAGAAGTGATGGAAAAAGGCGAGCAACAAGGGATGAAAACCTTCGATTCCGCACTCTTCGATCTCTACAAGCAAGGGCGTATAAGCTATGAAGAAACTCTAAAGAATGCGGATTCCAAGAATAACGTGCGGCTTAAAATTCAGCTTTCCGAAGACAAAAAATCAGACGATGACGACTTCGATGATGATGACGATTCCGGCGGCCTTTCTCTTGTCACTCAAGATGATGATGAATCGAAATTATTTTAAAAAACTCAGTTTGACTGTAACTTAAGGAGCAAGTGCGTTGCTTAGCAAAGACGACTATTTAAAGTTAGATGCATTTGATCAGGCTGCGGGTCTTCGCAGCCGTGATTTTTCCAGTTGCGAGTTAATGCAAGCCGCCATAGCTCGAGCCAAAGAAGTAAATCCTATACTCAATGCAATCAGTAGCCCTAATTTCGAACAGGCCATTGCCCAAGCACAGGCCTTCGATGGAGAGCAGAGTAATTTGGCACGTAGTCCTCTCGCTGGTTTACCTTTCTTGATTAAAGACCTCACTCCGGTGAAAGGGCTTGGCCATAATTTAGGCAGTTCACTCTACGCCGGGAATCAAGCGTCTACAAATTCAAACATTGTTCATAAATACCTGGATGCAGGCCTCCTAATAATGGGCAAAACAAACACGCCTGAATTTGGCTTGACTCTCACCACGGAGCCAACCGCTAACGGCGCCACTTTAAACCCATGGAATATTCAATACTCAACAGGAGGGTCCAGTGGTGGAGCCGCGGCCGCGGTCGCCGCAGGTATTTTGCCAGCAGCACATGCCACCGATGGAGGGGGATCGATTCGAATTCCAGCAGCCAATTGCGGATTAGTCGGTCTAAAACCAAGCCGAGGACTCACTAGTATAGAAAA
Organism: Pseudohongiellaceae bacterium; assembly: GCA_045106275.1. GTDB lineage: Bacteria > Pseudomonadota > Gammaproteobacteria > Pseudomonadales > Pseudohongiellaceae > UBA9145. The sequence continues at coordinate 121,488 of JBGCEK010000041.1, forward strand.
CGAAATGTCCGCTTGTTGGAGTGGAATGAGCGTAGGCCATGTGGTCAGTCAAACAGTGCGGGATAGCGCGGCCTATTTGGATTTAATCTGTTTGGAGAAGCCACACTTATTTCCAAAACCAAACTTGAATAGAACATTTGCTAGTAAGTTAACCACCCCCCTACATGCACTAAAAATTGGCATACAGCTTGAGCACCCATTGGGGCAAAGCATAGATGCAGAATGTCGCAAGGCTGTCGAGACAGCCGCCAAGCACTGTCAACAACTAGGGCATGAAGTGCGCGAGATCAGTCACCCTGTTGACTATAAAGCGGCTACGGCAGCAATGGGTAAAATAATTAATACACACGTTTATCAGACAGTTAAACAAAAAATAGAAGAGCGTGGCATGAGTATCGAAGACAGCCCGCTGGAAGCCTCAACAAAGCTTATGGCTAGTGTCGGTAAAACTGTTAGCGCCGACGCTTATGTGAGCGCTATTGATACCCTTAAGATTGCCGAGCAAGCCATGAGTGAATTTCATCAAGAAATTGATCTGGTAATCTCACCGGTGTTGAGTCTTCCTCCAGCAAAAATAGGTTGGCTGAACATGAATAGCAGCGATATGCGTGAATACGGAGATCGCTATAAGCAATACAGTGGATTCACCGCAATCTATAATGGAACAGGCCAACCCAGTCTGTCCTTACCCCTGCACTTGAGCAGTGCTGGCTTGCCAGTAGGCGTCATGTTCACTGGGGCTTGGGGCGCCGACCAACTTCTCTTAAATCTGGCAAAGCAACTGGAAGAGGCTTATCCATGGCCTCGTCGAGCGCCAATGGCCTAGCAGCTTGATTCAAAAGCGGCCTCTTGCGTCCGCCGACCAATTGAGACGAGCATATACAGATAATTAGTAACTAAAGAGGTTTTACATGAAGTGTTTGCCCCTATTAATGACTTTGAGTATCGCTTGTGTTCCAGCGAACACCCTTTTTGCCCAGTCACAGACTAACGACTTCACTCCTCCCATGACTGAATGGGGAGCACCAGATCTGCAGGGTAATTGGAAAAATGCCACGGTCATGCCTTTTCAACGCCCTCAGGAACTGGGGACGAAACAGGCATACTCGGCCGCCGAAGCTGAGCAATTGGAACGCAGGGCCCAGCTGGCTGTGGAACAAGACAATGAACCTCTGGACCCCGACCGCCCGGCTCCTGCTCTCGAAGCTTTACCGCCTGTAGGTAACTATGATTTATTTTGGACCGATCGAGGTATGTTTTTGCCAACTATCGATGGCGAATTTCGAACCTCGGCCATCATTGACCCACCGAATGGTCGAATCCCCGAGCGTATAGCTGGCGCAAATGAGAGGATAGCTGAACTGCGGGCAAACCGGCCCGATAGAAACGATGGCCCCGAAGGACGCGCCTTGGGTGAGCGCTGCCTGTTAGCTTTTGGAAACAGTTCAGGGCCTGTTATGTCCCCTGTTATGTACAACAGTCACATGCAAATCGTGCAGTCACCTGGGTATGTAAACATTATTGTCGAAATGGCCCATGACGCTCGAATAATTAAAATAAGCGATCAACGCAATCCCGCTTCTGAGGCTCACCAGAAGTGGATGGGGGATTCCATAGGCCGCTGGGAAGGAGATACATTGATTGTGGAAACCAAGAATTACAACCCGTGGATGACATATCGGGGAGCACCCACAGAGAATCTAACCGTTATTGAAACCTTTCGCCGCGAAGCCGACAATAAAATCATCTACGGCTTTACCGTTGATGATCCCAGTGTCTACACAGCCCAATGGAGTGGCGAATACCCTCTTTCCAGAATGGACGAGCCCGTTTATGAATATGCCTGCCACGAAGGGAACTATGGAATTATTGGTATACTTGCAGGAGCAAGACGGCTAGAAGCTATGGAAGCAGCGGGCATCAAACAATCAATCAAGCAATAGTAAAAACTTGAAGTCCGAGCAGACCATTCGATAGATAAACGACGCTGGGTTGCACAACACAGGTCGATTTAAACTGTCTACATAGTGCTGGCTTTGTGTCGCACCGCGGTAACTTCGGCCATAATTGAAATAGCAATCTCTGCAGGTGTTTTGCTTTCTATTTGAAAACCTATTGGAGCATGCAGACGTTCAATTTCCTGCAAGCTTAGCCCTAATTCGGGCAGTCTTTCTCTGCGTGCAGCGGAGGTTCTCTCTGAGCCCATTGCACCGATATAAAAAGCCTCAGTTTTTAACCCCTCCATAAGCGCCATGTCATCCACTCGAGGATCATGGGCTAACGCAATAATCCCGCTGTAAGGATTACTAAAACGCTCCCTCACCACGTCATCCGGTAGTTTCGGAGTAACCTCAACACCAGGCACCTGCCAATTATCCAAATAATTTGGTCTCGGATCACAAAGCGTTACATCATATTCAAGAGCTAACGCCATCTCAGCTACATACTTAGCCACATCACCCGCCCCCAATAGCAAAAGACGGTACATTGGGCTTAAGCTATGCGTCATCAATTTAGCATTAATAGCCACAGCAAACTCGGAACTCGCGGGTGTGGCGGTAATGAGACCGTTGTCCAAATTAACTTCTCGGCTCACCTTTCGATGTTTTTCTAAATCAGCCGTCAAGCGAGCGAATGTCTGAATAGTCTCAACACTCGACTCAATATATTCCAATAGAACGTGAAGCTGACCTCCGCAGGGTAGCTTCAACCTCGCTTGCTCAGCTTCGGTCTTACCGTATTGAACAACAAAAGGCTTTCCCTCTCTGTCAAACTGTTCTTTGAGGCTGCCATCTTTAAGCTGTTCGATAAAATCTTCCTCGATACAACCGCCTGAGACGGACCCCACTAATTCTCCATTCAGTGTGCATGCCATCATTGAACCTATTGGTCGAGGTGATGAACCCCAGGTTTTTAGGATTGTGCACAACCAAACTGACTGACCGACTCGCAGCCATTCGGAGACTTGGGAAATTATTTGTTGCTGACTACTTTGCATTCAGTTCTCAATATCAACATTTTAAGGAGAAAGTTACACTTCCCGCTGCTTCCATTTGCCTTGTCTAAAGACAAGGTATCCTACTATACCAGTGAGTACATCTGACACAAATACGGCCCAGAACACGCCCACCGGCCCCAATTCGAAAACAAGGGCAAGAGAATACGCCAGCGGGACTTGAACCAGCCAGAAACAAAAGATGTTAATCCAAGTTGGAGTCATCGTGTCGCCCGCGCCATTAAAGGACTGAATAATTGCCATGCCTATTCCCCAAGGAATGTAACCCAAAGCAAATATCCATAAAGCTTGAACTGCGTATTGCGAAGCCAC
>JBGCEK010000042.1:0-65921 GCA_045106275.1 Pseudohongiellaceae bacterium
AAACTTGTTGCGTCATTGCGACGGAAAAGTAGTGAACTCGCAGCATATTTCAGACTTAACAAACTGGACTGAAACACAGCATCAAGGAAAAGAAATTTTGTTTCATCCTGTGCGGGTTCTGATGCAGGACTTCACCGGCGTCCCTGCGGTTGTAGACCTCGCTGCCATGCGAGATGCAGTAGAAAAAGCTGGCGCAGACCCAAGCCTAATCAATCCTATCAACAAAGTTGATTTAGTCATTGATCACTCAGTCATGGTAGACAAGTTCGCCAGCGATTCAGCGTTTCGCGAAAACGTAGAAATTGAAATGCAGCGGAACAAGGAGCGTTACCAATTTCTGCGCTGGGGGCAGGATGCTTTCGACAATTTCAGTGTGGTTCCTCCCGGAACAGGCATTTGCCATCAGGTTAACCTGGAATATTTGGCTAAATCTGTATGGCAGGAGAAAATTGATGGGGAGCTCTTTGCATTCCCCGATACGGTAGTTGGAACTGACAGTCACACTACCATGATTAACGGATTAGCTGTGCTTGGGTGGGGCGTTGGTGGTATCGAAGCCGAGGCCGCTATGCTCGGCCAGCCTATTTCTATGAACATCCCTGAAGTCGTTGGGTTCAAACTTGAGGGAGATTTATTAGAAGGCATGACTGCCACCGATTTAGTACTAACCATTACTGAAATGCTTAGGAATCACGGAGTGGTAGGAAAATTTGTTGAGTTCTTTGGACCAGGCCTGAGCAATCTCAGTCTCGCTGACAAAGCGACCATCGCCAATATGACTCCTGAGTATGGGGCCACCTGCACCTTTTTCCCCGTAGACGAGACTACCCTCGCGTATTTGGAACTTACCGGCCGCGATTCTGACACCATCGCGTTAGTTAAAACCTACAGTGAAACCCAAGGACTGTGGAGAAACGATAAAGCCAATATTCAATTTAGCAGCGAATTGAACCTCAACATGAATGAAGTTGTGCCCTGCGTTGCTGGGCCAAAACGGCCACAAGATAGAGTCGCTGTATCAGCGTTAAAGGAAAGCACCGCTGAGCTGTTTACGGACGGTGATCAAAAATCACTTGCTGTTCAAACTAAAGACTACACTTTGAATGACGGAGATGTGGTTATTGCTGCTATTACTTCTTGCACCAATACTTCAAACCCGGAAGTCATGATGGCAGCCGGACTAGTGGCACAAAAAGCCGTTCAGAGAGGAATTCAATCTAAGCCTTGGGTCAAAACATCGCTGGCACCCGGCTCGAAGGTCGTAACTGACTATCTGGCAGAGGCCGACCTACAACAACACTTAGATGCTCTCGGTTTCAATTTGGTAGGCTACGGCTGCACTACCTGCATCGGAAATTCAGGACCTCTTGAGGATGTTATCGAACAAGCGATTACTGAGGGTGATCTCACCGTTTGCGCTGTTCTTTCAGGCAACCGGAATTTCGAAGGTCGTATCCACCAGAAAACGAAAGGTAACTGGCTTGCCTCTCCCCCTTTGGTAGTCGCCTACGCTTTGGCCGGCACTACAAATATTGATTTGAGTAGTGACCCTATTGCTAAAGATTCTGACGGTAAAGATGTTTTTCTAAAGGATATTTGGCCAAGCAACCATGAGATCCAACAAGCCGTGCAATCAGTCAAAAAGCAGATGTTTGCCAAGAGCTACGGACAAGTTTTTGATGGCGATGACGAATGGAATTCACTGCCCTTGGTAAAAAGTAAGACCTATGCTTGGGACGAAGAATCTACGTACATTAAAAATCCGCCCTATTTCAGCAATGCGATAAAGAAAACTGAAGGCGATGTTAGCGGCGCAAAAGTCCTTGCAGTTCTCGGAGACTCAGTGACCACTGATCATATTTCGCCCGCAGGTTCGATTGCCGAAAAAAGCCCGGCCGGAGACTACTTGGCTGACAATGGAATTCCAAAATCAGAATTCAATTCTTACGGTTCAAGGCGCGGGAATCATGAAGTAATGATGAGAGGAACATTTGCGAACATACGCATCAAAAATGAAATGCTGAAGGGAATTGAAGGTGGCTATACACGCTTGGCTGGCGAGTCAGCAGCTCTCCCAATTTATGATGCCGCCATGAAATATCATGAGGCAGACACTCCTCTTGTGATTTTTGCCGGCAAGGAATACGGCACAGGATCCAGTCGCGATTGGGCTGCTAAAGGAACCATGCTTTTAGGAGTAAAGGCCGTTATTGCCGAAAGCTTTGAACGGATTCACCGCTCCAATCTAGCCGGTATGGGCGTCTTACCGCTGCAATTTCAGAACGGTGAAAGCCGACTGTCATTGAGATTAACAGGAGATGAGACCATCAACCTCTCAGGCCTAGAAAAAGTAGCGCCTGGCATTATGGTGAACTTAGAGATTGTAGGCGAAGACGGCGATACTCGAAGCTGCGAACTACTTTGTAGGCTAGACACAGCCTTGGAAGTTGACTATTTCAAGCACGGCGGGATTATGCCTTATGTGGTTGCGAATTTAGTGGGCTAAAGCTCAGCGCTTTCTCAATAAATACGAAACTCTGTTATAGCATTGTTTACTTCACTGTCATTGAGCATCGCGTAGCATTGTTACCAATGCCTGTGCATGCTCCGCGGCTTCTATTCCTAATGGAGTCAAAAAGCCGCCGTCCTTGAGAGTCAGAATCTTTTTGTCAAAAAGTCGATGAGCCGCTGCGATTCTCGCTGGCGCTGCTTCGTGGTGAATTTTAATTCCTTCAAGTGAACTGTGTAAATCGAATAGGTTAAGCAATTCTATTTCTTCTAAAAATTCTTGGCTTAGATGCATTGTTATTCTCGCTATTAATTTGCTGTCTGTGAAACCCGTTGTTATTTCTGTAAACAATACGTACTTTTAATCGTTATGAACACGGCTAGCAAGTCTCTTACGCCAACCTTCGTCCAAATAGGCCAGTTCATCTAAAGCTCTTTGAGCAAGCTCAGATTCATCGGTGTTGGTAAAAGTTACTCTCCATAAATCGGCAACAGTAATCCCAGAGTTTCCCCTGCTCAGCAATTCAAATCCATCGCCTTGTTCAACTTCGCCCGGCTTTTCAACCCGCAAATAAAAACCCAATTTGCCTGCTAACAAAAATTTCGCGGGAAAAGAATCATCTTGCAGACGAATTCCTAATTTAAAACAAGGAATGCGCGGCTGAGTCACTTCAACAATTGCCGAGCCCAGCTGGAATCTGTCTCCAATCACTACAGCCGAATCGTCAATCCCGCTGACATTAATATTTTCTCCAAACTGTGCGTCTTCAAGTTGGGTAAGACCTAATTCATTTCGCCAGTAATCATAGTGAGAATCTGGATAAACATAAACAGCTTTATCTTTGCCTCCATGGAATCGCAAATCAACCTGAACATCACCAAGCAATCCAGCTTCACTAATGGCCACCGAGGCAGATTGAGCCGTCTTGAATATGCCGGTGTTAATCTCAGCATTCCCGTGATTCACGATCTTGGCCCCACCAACACAAACCTTACTAACTGTCGTTTTCATACAATCCTCTGGTAGCGCATTAACTGTGCCCTTAAGTAGCTTGAGGGGGGAACACCTTATCAATGGCTTTAGCTACCGCATTCTTAGCACCTTTTCTCAACAAGGTGCCGTGAGCGGCCAACAGACTATCGAACTCCAGATTCAGTAACTTTCGAAATTCAAATTCCAAGGATCCATTCTCAGGCGTCATATACTTCAGCCAAATAGGACCCACTATTGTTGTTTTAGGAAAGCCAATGAACGGCATAAGTAACTTAGCCAACAAATTGTTATAGCTGTAGTCTCCGTAATTCTGAATCGCATCGCAAGTTAGTAGCAATCCTGCGCCTGTAGAAATAAGAACAACACATTCTGGCTGCAAACTGCCGCTAAACTCAAAAACCTTAGCGTTTGGAAATGGCAACTGACAGTCAGCACTAATGACCTTCTCAATTTTGGGCTGAGTATAAGTTGTACCACCTTCCTGCGCCCACATCACGGCGGAATATTTATTCACATAATAGGCGTCATCTAACCCGTGGAACGCTCCCAACCTAACTACATGGGATATTTTGCCAAGCGCGTCAATTTCAGACTCAACCTGCGAGTTCACCCTAACCGGGTTTATCAACGACAGTTCATCCCCATGACGGACAATGGCCATGTTTCGACTAATCCTTACTACGGGGTTTACATTGATACTGCCTCGAACCATAAAAATGTTCTCAGCAACAGCTTCAACATTTCCGTGGGGATACACTTTGGAGTTATCTGTCATAGTCATCCTGCCCGTGAACCAAGTGGATTCAAATGTTGGTTAGGTTGAGCTTTACCGTTGAGTTGCACTTACCTTATTTCATCACGCGGTGGTGATCTTGTCTCGCGATTCTTAGCCCTTTGTACAGACTGTAGGCTCAAGTTTAGAAATACTAAAAACTAAACTTTCATAAGAAGACAGCCCCGTAGGGCTGACTCGTTTTCAATAGATTCTAGTTTCGAAGCTACTGCTATTTTACTCGACCCCATCCAAGCGCTTGATCTTACGCTTTATGAGCCTTTCAATAGCTTTAAGCTGCTTCATTTCGTCTTGCGAAACAAAAGAAATTGCCTGGCCTGATTCACCTGCACGCCCTGTGCGACCAATTCTGTGTACGTAATCAGCCGGCACATGTGGCAGATCAAAATTGACAACCAAACTGAGCAAATCGATATCGATCCCGCGAGCAGCAATATCAGTGGCAACTAGAACTTGAATTTTGTCATCTTTAAATTCTTGCAACGCTCTGGTGCGCTGAGCTTGGCTTTTATTACCGTGAATCGCGCTGGCTGACAAACCACTTTTGTTAAGCTGTTTTACGATTTTGTTAGCACCATGCTTGGTTCTGCTAAACACCAAAACCTGTTCGTTGGTGTTGTTGACCAACTCAATCAAAAGCCCTACTTTGTTTTCTTTTTCTACCCAATAAACGCCTTGGCTAATCTTTTCGACAGTGGAATTCCGAGGCGCAACATCTATCTCTAAGGGGTTTTTACATATCGTTCCTGCAAGCTTTCGAATTTCTTGAGAGAAAGTTGCGGAGAACATTAAGTTCTGCCGCTTCTCAGGGATCAGCTTAAGGATCTTACGGATGTCCCTAATAAAGCCCATGTCTAACATTCGATCGGCTTCATCGAGCACAAGAACCTCAATATTGTGAAAGCGGATAGCATTTTGCTGATAGAGATCTAGGAGTCTGCCTGGTGTTGCGACCAATACATCCACACCGCGGCTCAGGGTTTTTAGCTGAGGATTGATGTTAACTCCGCCAAATACCACTGCTGATTTAATTCTCTCGTTTTGTCCGTAAGTTTTAATGCTGTCGTGCACCTGCGCAGCAAGTTCACGTGTGGGCGTGAGAATAAGCGCTCTAGCACGACAAGGTTTAATTCGGGACTCACCGCTAAGCTGTTGCAGCAGGGGCAACACGAACCCGGCGGTCTTACCTGTGCCGGTTTGCGCTGCGGCCATTACATCTCCGCCATTTAAGATTGCAGGAATGGCCTGTTGCTGAATGGGTGTTGGTTTTGTGTATCCTTCTTTAGCTACAGCTTGTAGCAGGGAATCGGAAAGTCCCAAAGTAGTAAACGACATTTATTTTCTCATGGTTGTAAATGCAGAACTCCCGCCGCCGTCAATACATGACGAGCACGGTGAGACCGCTAATTCTATTTGAGCCGAACATAAGTGTTTGGCTGCACGATTGTGCAATTGATAGGGTGGGCTTGACGTTGGGTGCCACAGTGTCGCGGCAGCAAAAGCAGGCTTCGGTTCACCTTCAGTGTCGCTAAGATGAGCGAAAACAGGTGGTTATTTGAACCGTTGTTATCAGATGGCTTGATTAAAAGCATTGCACTCGCTTTGATAGACAGGAGCCATATCAAAACTGGGCGCGACCTTAACACTAATTAACCCGGATAGCTCTGCATTTTTATCTAAATGTGCGATTTTCCCGAGCTGGGAGCCCAATAATCGCCAATTGCCATGGAAATTACGCTCACCGGATGGACCACTTACGCTGGAGTGACTTAGATTCGGCCGTGGTTTGGGGTATGATCTCCGGCAGGAACGACGGCACCGAGCCTAATCAAAACAGGAAGGAATTTTTATGATTAACAGAATAACAAGTAGGGACCTCTCTAAAGGTCTATTGCTCCTAGTCATGCCATTATTGGTGGCCTGTAGCACAACAGCCACACTCAATTTGGATATTGGAGGTGATCTACTCAATTCCTCACCTGAGTCAGTGGGCATGGATTCAGATCGTCTCGATCGCGTGACTGATGCTATGCAAGGACTTGTGGATCAAGGTTTGCTTGCCGGGGTGGTCACTATGGCTGCTCGGGACAGCAGGATTGTTCACTTTGAATCAGTGGGCTATCAAGATAAAGAAGCTGGCATTCCTATGAGTAATGACAGCATTTTCAGAATCTACTCTATGAGCAAACCTATTACCGGTGTCGCTCTGATGATGCTTTACGAAGAAGGTCTCTTCAAGCTCTCAGACCCAGTTGAGAAATACCTGCCAGAGTTTAAGGACGTTCAGGTTTTCGCTGGCATGGATGACGATGGCAACATGATCACCGAGCCCCAGAATCACAAAATGACCATCCGGGAATTAATGAGCCACACGGGCGGCTTAACCTATGGCATTTTTGCCCAATCTCCGGTGGATTCCATGTACGTGGAAGCTGGCATGCTTGATACTAACGTCAGTCTAAGCGAGATGGTGGGACGCCTTGGCAAGATTCCATTGAAACACCAGCCCGGCTCAGCCTGGGAATACAGCGTATCGGTTGATGTACAGGGTTACTTGGTAGAAAAACTAGCCGGGCAGTCTTTTGGCAGCTTCCTTGAAGAAAGACTATTTGAGCCTTTGGGAATGGTCGATACAGATTTCCATGTGGCCGCAGACAAAGTTGACCGTTTTGCGCAGATGTACGTTAATTCTCCTAACAGCCTGTTGACGCCAAGTGAGATGTTCCCCGGCGCTGACTTCACTGTTGATCCAGTGCTAGAAGGTGGCGGTGGTGGACTCGTCTCAACGGCAATGGACTACATGCGCTTTAGCCAAATGCTGCTCAATGGTGGCGAGCTAGATGGTACTCGAATTCTTGCTCCGCTTACTGTAGATCTAATGCATCGCAATCAGTTGCCTGAAGCTGTGGAAAGCATAGGCTTAGGTAACAGAGGCACAACTTTTGGTCTCGACTTTGCCATCATCGAAGATACAGTGGAAGCCGAAGGTTATTCTTCTGGGGAATATTTCTGGGGTGGTGCTGCCGGCACTTGGTTCTGGATCGACCCCCTCGAAAACATAGTCTTTGTTGGCATGATCCAACAGGCTGGCCCTATGACTCCGGATGTACGAAGCACATCACGACGGCTCGTTTATCAAGCAATCATGGATGCCTACGGCATAGAGTAAATCTCTTAGTCAAAAGTTATAACAAAAAGGCCCGCGCTCTGTGCAAGAACGCGGGCCTTTTTCATTTCTGATCACTCTACATTGGACAGCTAGAAACGCACACTTTCATTGTGCCTCGCACACTATTTTGAATTAGCGGTTTTAAATGCGGGCCTTTCCATCATAGCTTTGAGATAACGCTGTGTATTCGGCTTGTATCTTTCATCCAGACCCAATCTGGTTCCCATGTACAGAGCAAAAGTTACAGCGATATCTGCAACAGTAAACCGCTCTGCCACCAAGAAGTCTTTGCCTTCGAGGGCGGCTTCAACAGAACGTAGTCGAGACAAATACCAAATACTGTAGTCTTGCACTGCCTGAGGCAAACGGCGTTCTTCCGGTTCCAGTTTTGAATAGCGAAGCACAACAGCTTGAGGAAAAGTTAAGGTGGCATCACTGCGGTGCAACCAATTGAGATAATCACCATATTCAGGCTCATCGGCTTTTACCCCTAAGCTATGGGGTCCATATCGATCAACCAAGTACTGACAGATACCGCTGGACTCTGTCATCGTCAAGTCACCGTCGATGAACGTTGGCACTGTCCCTAAAGGATTAATATCCAAATAGCCTTCAAAGCTCACCCTTGGGGGAAACTCCATTGTCACCAACTCATACTCAAGCCCCATTTCCTCAAGCGCCCATAGAGGCCTCAGTGATCTAGAATTGGGGCAGTGATAAAGTTTCATCAACTAAGCATCTTCTTTGTTCACACAGCGTGGGTCGCTGTTTTGAATAGCTAAAATGGTTTCGCGGGGTATTGGCAAAGGTGCACAGCCGTGATCGCTTCCACACACTAGATCCCATTCAGGCCGTGCGAGCGTATGGCAGCCAAAGCAGTTGCCCCCAAATTGATTGATCACTTCTGTGGTGCCACGCACTTTAATTTCCGAACCTTCTGCTGACACATTAAGTTCAAAAAACTCCCAATCGTCAGTCTCGGAATTCCAACCGGGCTGATGTTTGACCATCACTTCAGAAGGCACTAATGAAATAACTGACCCTGCAGGGAATTCACCGCCGCTTTCTGAGTTAGCGACATTCAAAGTGGCTTCCACGTCACCGAGAATATTGTCCACAAAATAGGTACCAAGTTCGGTCTTTTCCATATCGGTTAAACATCTAAAAGTATCTTCATTAACTTCCAGCTGCTTATCCGGTTCTTGTGAGCTACTTTGCCCAATAAAAACCATTGATAAGGCAAGAGCAACTATCGATTTCATTGCGTGAAAATTCGTATTTCTTAAGTTCATGCTTGTTTCCTTTTTGTTGTACTCGTTAAATCATTTCGAACATTTTCTGAACATCGCCGGTTACTTCGACGTATACCTTTTCGGTCTTAGCTAAAACTTAAACTACGTCACATCTCCTATTCCACTGATTGCAAAGTGAATCGAAACTGAGCGGCATCTGTGAGCACAAACCTGGCATTTCTAAAGGCAACCTCTCCGTTGATGAAAAGTTGGGGGATAAGCAAAACTCCGTCCGCAGCAGTGAACGTTGCAAAACTTGCATCACCGGCTGTCAATGGGGTTGCTGTTTCAGGCAATCCTCGAATTATTGCTTGTGGGGCCGTTGCTTCAGCCACAAAAGATACCGCGACAAATTCATTGCCATCTAAGGAGACTTTAAGATTTAGTCTGTTAGTTGCTTGATCAAAAGAGTTTGAGATGACCGGCGTGGGTGGGGCCGATACAGACATTTGCACACTAATAAAATTATTTGCAAAAAGTGCTGTACCGTTAAAATTAACCAATGGCACCGCCGAAAAGGCCCCACCAAGATTAGCGAGGGGTAAATTCGCGATGCTATCTACCACGGTCATACCCGGGTCAATAATTCTTCCAAATACGGTGAAGCCTCCATTTTGCGCATCAAGATTTGCGCCATTATCAGCAAGATTGACGAACCATTGACTAGTCGCACTGTCCGGATCTCCACCCACCTTCGCCATTGCCACAGTGCCCCTAGTATTCGAAACACCAAATTCATTCACAACCGGCGGGTCCAAGGCTATAGGAGGCGCTTGATTCGTTGATTCGTTGTAAATGAAGCCTCCCCCTTGAAGAACGAAACCGGGGACAGAGCGATGCATAAAGGTCCCGTTGTAGCGACCGCTGTTAACGTAGCTTAAGAAATTCGCAACAGTCGCAGGCGCGGTTGAGTCAAATAGCTCGATAGAAAAATTACCCAGACCAGTTTCTACATTAACAATAGTCTGTGCCTTTGAACTGAAGGGCAACAAAAACAGACCACAAATGGAAAGAATGGACAAAAAGCGCTTGCCACTCACCATTGACCTAACACCCTGTAACTCTGAAAACTTCATTAATTCTTCCTCATACTCCAATTCATCAATTTCAAGAAAACCTCAGCACCAGTTAATAGACACGGAAACTACCGAGTAAATTCCATGCCAATACCCCAGCTGTTGCTGTAATCAAAGTAATCTACTAAATCACTGTTGTATCCTGACATTGCCCAAATGTGAAAAGGGATGCCAAGAAGACTAGAGGTCAATTCTAAACTAGTCGTGTTGTGCTGGAAAAGGTCTGCATATCCAGTTCTGTGAGTAAGTTCCACTCTATCAAAACAGGCTATGATGCACAGCTCATTGACCAAATTGTACTGCACCGAGAATTTCAGCCCATCATACTCGTCCCGTGGTTTTGGATCAGCGCCCTGGCCTTCCCAGTCATTGTATTCCTCTGGGCGACCTTGCAACAATCCGTTACTTAAATACCGTCGCAGTTCCACATGACCAGTCGTATAACCTTTGAGAGTTGGCAAGAAACCGGTTTCCCACTGTTTATTCCAGTCGATTGATAAATAGTCCCAGCCTCGGCTAATACCATCTCTGGCAATGATGGCAGGCTGATTGTTATTGATATAGTTTTGCTGCTCTAATTCAAATGCTTCTTGGCTATTGATCTGCTGGCCGTTTGATTCATGTCCAAACCCGAAATCCCAATAGCTATTGCTGTTGCCTGTCCAAGTACGTAAAAACAGCTCTGGATTGTAGCGCCGCGGCACTACCGGAGAGGAATCTCTGGAACCTATGTACTGAGAGAAACGGCTAGAGAACGCCAAATAAAGCCGAGGTTTCCGCACTTCAGTAAATCCACCAATGTCGAATATGGACTCCACTAGCGGGGTTAGAATCGGATACTTAATGGATAAATTAGCGTCCATATACAAACTTTCTACGTCGTTTGAGTCGCTTCTCGCTAGCATTTTATTGGGTTCGTGGCTGGACAAACCTTCTCGCTGCAACGGGGCAAACAGGCTTTGCCTAGCTCTACTTCTGCCTTCGGCGTCTAACCCAGCGTCCAATGGCGAAAACAGCTTGCCGTCCAAACTGTGTTCTTGGATCGCCTCAATGTAACTATCGAAACAGGCCAGGCGTTCCATAGGCGCAGGAATAGCGGGACACTCCTGATAAGCAAGCTCACTGCTGGCATAAGATTGCAGTCCGGCGCCTAAAATAGCCAGCACACAGATAGCTTGATTGAAGCTGCGCATTTTCATTCTCATAACTAAAACACCAATTCTGTCTTTATAAAACTAGCAAGCCAATGACCACTCATTCCGCCGCAGTGTCGAAGGTCGCGAAGTATGACTGCTAGTGGCTAAGTCTGCAAAGTGTAGCAAATAGACATTGTATGTAGGACGTTTAGTCCCTAGAGTTGGCCCAGCTAAGATCAGCTTCCTCCACTGCTGGGAAGCCGAATCAAATTCATGGCGAAAACGGAATTAAAAGAATATGACAATCGGTTTAGACTTGGATTTTATCCGCGCACAATACCCTGCCCCACGATGGGAAGCACCGTTTTTTGAAAACGCTGGCGGAGCTTTTGTTCCAAAAACTGTGATCAAGCGAATGTCTTCTTACATGACGGAGGCTCAAGTTCAAACCGGTTACCCTTTTGCGACTTCGGCCGAGGCCAGCAAAAGAGTTGAGCAGGGGCAGAGCTGTGTTGCCGAGCTTATTGGTGCTGAATTTGACGAGATCGTATTGGGCGCCTCTACCTCCATGAATATTTATGTTCTGGCACAGGCGCTGCGCCCCCTTTGGAAGGCTGGAGATGAAATCGTTGTCAGCACTGCGAATCACGAATCTAATTCGGGCCCGTGGCGCAGACTTGCCGAATTTGGGATCAAGATAGTTGATTGGCCCGTAGATCCTGATACTGGCGCGTTATGCATAGACCGATTGCAAGAACTTCTCACATCACGCACCCGACTGGTGGCCTTCCCCCAAGTCAGTAATATTACGGGTGATATCAACGATGTAGAAACAATCACTTCACTTTGTCACAATGCAGGCGCAATGGTTTGCGTGGACGGTGTCGCTTTTGCCCCTCACCGAGCTGTGGATGTTAAAAAGTGGAATGTAGACTTTTATCTGTTCAGCTTTTACAAAGTCTTTGGCCCACATTTAGGCCTGATGTATTGCCGTCGAGATCGAATGCTTGAGGCCAAAGGCCAATACCACTATTTTTTCCCTGAAGACGACCTTGCCCATAAACTGAATCCGGCCGGCCCAAACCACGAAACCATTGCTTGCCTCACAGGTATCACCGACTACCTAGAACTGGCTTATAAACATCATAAGCTAGGCAACAATTCTTCCCTACACAGCCGAATGACAACCTTGTTCCAATTGTTTGCTGAGCACGAGCAGCGCTTGGCAGAACGGTTTCTTGACTTCTTACTCTCGGAATCCTCGGTAAGGCTCATTGGCACATCTGAATCCTCACTAGCCGCCCGTGTCCCCACTTTTTCCTTTCAAATAAAAGGGGTCCCTAGCAGCCAAGTCGCCGAAAAGCTCGGGCAAGCCTCTGTTTACTGTGGGTCTGGGCACTTCTACGCAAAGCGCCTTTTAGACAGCATGAACCTTGATGAGCCGGAAGTTGTGCGCTGCTCCATGGCTCATTACACAAGTCTCCAGGATGTGGACCGCTTAGTCGATGAGCTTAGGCGACAGTTAAACTGACAGTATAGCGATTTCCAATTTGACAACCTATTCACGCTTTTGATCGATCACCAAGAACGATTGGGGGACTTTGACTGTCTCATACACTATATTTAACGCCTAAAGAGAATTTAACAATTGCGGTCCCAGCACAGATTGGGAACAGATTACGAGAAACGACTATGCATGATTTTAAAGCCCCAATACGAGATATACAGTTTGCTCTTTACGAAGTTTTAGGCGCCGAAGCACACTACCAGCGAATTGGTGCCGAAGAAGCCAACAGAGAATTAGTTGATGCCATCATCGCCGAAGGTGGAAAGTTTGCCGAAGAAGTCCTTGCCCCAATCAATCAAGTAGGCGACCAAGTAGGCTGTAAATTTGAAAACGGAGTTGTCACTACTCCACCCGGTTTTAAAGAAGCGTATCAAAAGTATGTGGAAGGTGGATGGCCAAGTCTCGCTGGTGAAGTTGAATACGGCGGCCAAGGGCTACCCGAGTCTTTGGCGACGGTTGTTAACGAAATGGTCAGCACTGCTAATTGGTCTTGGGGAATGTATCCAGGTCTGAGCCATGGCGCAAAATTGACACTCTCCCAGTACGGGACTGAAGAACAAAAACAAACTTACCTAAGCAAACTTGTAAGCGGTGAATGGACCGGCACTATGTGTCTCACCGAGCCTCACTGCGGCACAGATTTAGGCCTGCTAAAAACCAAAGCAGAGTTACAAGCAGACGGTAGTTACAGCATTACTGGTACGAAGATTTTTATTTCAGCCGGTGAGCACGACATGGCTGAAAATATCGTCCACATTGTGATTGCTAGAATGCCTGGTTCACCTGCTGGCACTAAAGGGATTTCCCTGTTTGTGGTACCTAAATGCAACGCCGATGACGGTTCAGCTAACAATGTAAGCTGCGGTTCAATCGAGCATAAAATGGGAATTCATGGCAATGCGACAGCGGTTTTGAATTTTGATGGGGCCAAAGGCTTCCTCATTGGCGAGCCGGATGAAGGCTTAAAGTACATGTTTACTTTCATGAACTTTGCCCGTTTGGGCACAGCCTTACAGGGTTCCGCAGCGGCAGAATTGTCCTACCAAGGATCGCTCGCCTACGCCAAAGATCGACTCGCAATGCGTGCTTTATCGGGACCAAAAGCCCCTGAAAAAAATGCTGATCCAATTATTGTGCACCCCGATGTAAGACGCATGCTGCTTCAGCAAAAGGCAGTGGCAGAAGGTGGCCGAGCAATGATTTATTACTGCACCTTACAGGGAGACATTCTGCACAGTGATGCAAGTGCCGAGGAAAAAGAAGAGGCGGAAGCTATAATGAGCGTCCTGACTCCTATTGCCAAGGCGTTCCTCACCGAAATTGGCTATGAAGCGGCGAACAATGGTTTGCAGGTATTCGGAGGCCACGGCTATATTGCTGAATGGGGTATGGAGCAAATTGTTCGAGACACTCGTATTGCCCTATTGTATGAAGGGACTACCGGCATTCAGGCACTGGACCTTCTGGGCCGAAAAGTATTATCGGACCGTGGCAAGAAACTACGCTTTGTTACCCGGGTCATGCACCGTTTTTGCCGTGACAATACTCACAGTGAAATGAAAGAATTTATTAAGCCTCTCAAAAAGCACTATAAAGACTGGGGTGGTTTAACCACTAGGCTGGGCTTGAAAGCTATGAAAGACAGAGAAGAAGTTGGTGCAGCGTCTGTGGATTATCTCATGTACTCAGGCTACATCACCCTGGCTTATTTTTGGGCAGCCATGGCAGACACTGCATTAACAGCTCTCAAAAGCGGCAGCACCGAAAAAGACTACTATGAGAGTAAAATCAAAACCGCTCGATTCTACTTTCAACGTATTTTGCCGCGGGCGAAGATGCATAAGTTAGTGATGATGTCTGGAGCCGACAACTTGATGGATATGAACGAAGAGCAGTTCGGCGCTTAACAGTTACCACGCATAAAGCAAAAATAATCACGGCTGCGCACCCTCTGGTGATGCCGTGATTTTTTCTGTTCTAACTGGCCGGCGTCACTGTGCCGATGGCTAACTCTTATTGCGGTTATCAGGCAACTCTTTGTTGCGCGGGTCTTCTAAGCCGCCAAATGCTGCAAACAAGGCAGTGAAAAAATTACTCAGCTCGAGGGTCATTAAAACAAATTCTTGATCGAATTTTTGGGCTGCAGATTCTTCCTCAAAACTGTCCGCTTCTTCTCTCATTTCTTCAAAGCGAAGACGCTTGATCGTTAAGTCATCGCCGATCATGCAGCTAAGAAGATTATTCCAATAAACACCGAGAGACTTCACCTGCTTGCCTGCTTCAAGATGAGCCTTGATTTCATCGCTAACTAAATCCTGCCCTTTGCAGCGCACGATATTGCTGCCATCAATGGGATTGAAGAGTTCACAGTCTTCGTGAATTTCGAAGTTATCAGTAGCCGATTGATCCCCTAGCCAGCGAGTCATCACATCACTAGGAGCTCGAAGACTCTCAGGCAGTGCAACCGGAAAAGTGCCCAGGGTATCCCGCAACAGATTTAAAAATTCTTCTGCTTTAGGCGCACTCGCTGCATTTACCACAAGAAGTTTCTCGCTTTTACTGATGTAAGCAAATGTTTGTTGAGATCTTGTAAATGCCCTCGGCAGGAGCGCGGCAAAAACATCGTCTTGAATTTGCCGTTTTTCTTTCCGATAAATCTTTCGAGCCTGTCTTTGTTCAATTTCTACGATCTTCTCTTCAGCAGCTTCCCGAACTACTGAGGCGGGTAACAAGCGATCCTGCTTCTGAGCGCACAGCATGATGTAATCACCCACAGAGTGAGTTAAAGGCGGAGCCACGCCGTCCTCTTCGTCCACGGGAGCATTATTGCCAAGAGGGCTAATCCAACCAATACGTGATTTTTCATAATTGGCACAGGGTACAAAGGCTTGCTCTGCCAGTTGGGCCTCTAAGTCTTCCATAGACATTTCAAATGGCTGGGTAAGACAGTACAGTCGGAGGTTCTTAAACCACATAGTTAATCTCTAAATTTTTGTCGTTGTTAAGCGGGAGGTGATTATGCCAAAACTAAGCGCAGATTGAACTAAAACTCACCTTAAGCCTGTGAATTTTTCATTAAACCGAACTACTTCAAGCTGAATCTTGAAGAGTCTTTACTGTAAGCTCTACTTCGCCCTTTGCTGTTGCAACGAAGACAGAATCGCCTGAAATAGTCACCGACACATCCATAGTTCTTTCCACCATCTCGGCGAGTAATCGCAGTTCTGGCCAGGGCAGCTGGGAAATATGAGCATTAATGCCTTCAAGTTTAGGTTGCTCGATCTGCCACCAAGTGTCCGCTTTTGAGTTAAAGCAATACACCGCTGTTTGACCAGCCTGCCTAGTGGCTTTTCTTATCCGTTCAACCGCTGGCTCACCCACCTCTATCCAAAGCTCCGTGTCTCCAACTAGAGACTTTAGCCATAGATCTGGCTCTTCTGTGTCACTAAGCCCTTTACAAAACTCCAGCTGCTCATGATAGTTTAAACAGTAGGCAAGCAATCTCACCAACATCCGCTCGGTGGTTTCTGACGGATGCTGAGCCAAGGTTAGATTCAAAGATTCATAGATGTTTCTGTTGAGATCGGTCAGTGACACTTTAATTTTGAAAATAGTCGGTTTAAGAGCCATAGAATTATTTGCTTTACTCATTTTTTAATGAAGGCAGATCATAACCCTTATCGGTCAGACAATCCTTAAACCCATAGTCTTTCGAAAACCGCATTACATCAACTATTCATCCACCCGCACACAGCAAAGTCATTGACTTAAACAATTATATATGTGAAATTTCATATATATGATAAAACGCATGTATTGAATATGAACCCATGTAACTTCTTCAAATGTCTCGCCGACGAAACCCGTCTTAAATCCTTGCTGCTCATATCGCAGGCCAACGAGGCGTGTGTGTGCGACCTTATGGCGGCACTGGCCATAGACCAGCCCAAACTTTCTCGCCACCTGGCACAACTTCGCAAGTGTGGGATTTTGATTGACGAGAGAAGAGGCAAATGGGTGTTCTACAAACTTCATCCTTCTCTTCCTTCATGGGCGCAAGAGGTGATCAATCACGCTGCCGAAGAAAATAAAGACTATTTTAGATCGTCCTTAAACAAACTGACTGCCGTTCGCGCTGCGATATCATCTTGCTGTTAACAGGTTGTTATACCCATGAGAATTCTATTCATCTGCACTCACAACCGATGCCGGAGCATAATGTCAGAGGCGATTACCAATAGAATCGCAGGGGATCGGATCGACGTAAAAAGCGCGGGCAGCAAGCCAGCGGGAGTAGTGCATCCCCTTTCACTGCATTATCTATTACAAGCTGGATATCCCACTGAAGGATTGCAAAGCCAATCATGGAATGACTTCGCAGGCTTTAACCCAGATGTGGTTATTACGGTCTGCAATTCCGCGGCCGAGGAAGAATGCCCCTTATATCTTGGTGGTGCTTTAAGAGTGCATTGGGGATTGAGTGATCCATCCAAAGAAGTCGATAGCCAAGCCAAGCAAGAGTCTGGGTTTTTAGAGTGTATCCACAAGATAGAACAACGCGCAGAAAAGCTTCGTGAAGTGACGTCCCTAAACCTCACTGGAACAGCACTTCACCAAGCACTACTTACAATTGGAGAGAAGTAATGTCCATTGACAATGAAGCCCTATTAAACATAAACAGTGATTCTCTAGAGATTCCTAAACTAGGTAATATGCAAACATCACCAGCCGCCCACAAACCAAGAATTCTGCTCCTCTATGGCTCGCTGCGAGAACGCTCTTTCAGCCGCCTGGTAGTTGAAGAATGCGCACGACTGCTACAAGCCTATGGGGCAGAAACTCGAATCTTTGACCCATTAGGTTTGCCCCAACCAGACACTAACGAGGAAACTCATCCAAAGGTCACTGAGTTACACAAACTTATGATTTGGTCGGAAGGCCAGGTGTGGTGCTCACCGGAACGTCATGGTGCAATGACCGGCATCCTAAAGAGTCAGATAGACTGGGTTCCGCTGAATATGGGTGGAGTTCGGCCCACACAAGGAAAGACACTTGCCGTGATGCAAGTGTGCGGCGGCTCCCAATCATTTAACGCAGTCAATCAACTGCGGGTCCTAGGCAGATGGATGAGAATGGTCACAATCCCCAATCAGTCATCCGTGGCAAAAGCCTATTTAGAATTTGAAGACAATGGACGGATGAAACCTTCCCCCTACTACAACCGCATCGTAGACGTGATGGAAGAGTTGATGAAGTTCACATTGCTGCTACGAGACAATAAAGACTATTTCGTAGACCGTTACTCAGAACGGGTTGAAAGTGCAGAGCAGCTTAGCGAAAGAGTAAATCAACGCTCGCTATAGACGGATCTGAAAAATTAGGAGCCTTGTGACTTGTCATCAAAACCTAAAAAGTAGCCAGCAATGCAAGAACTAAAAATACGAAAGTTTAATACCAAGGATACTGAAGATTTAGCGAAACTATTTTTTGACTCAGTCAGGCATGGAGCAAAAGATCTATACACGTCAGCACAGCGGCAAGCATGGGCACCGAAAGTCCCAGATACTGATGTGTGGGAAAACAGACTCGCTTCACTCATAACCTATGTGGCAGAGGATGCGAAAGGAGTTGCTGGGTTTATGACCGTAGATGAAGATGGGCACATTGACTTAGCCTATGTTCGCCCAGATTCTATGGGAAAGGGTGTAGCCTACACGTTGTATCAAGCCATAGAAAAAACCGCCAAGGATCGAAATCTCTCGAGACTCTATACAGAGGCTAGCGATTTCGCAAAACCCTTTTTTGAAAGACAAGCCTGGGAATTGGTAGAAACTCAGGAAGTACAGCGGCACGGTATTTTGTTGAGAAACCACCGAATGGAGAAACACCTTAAAAGTTAGCTTTTGTTTTTGAGGGAGACTCTATCCAGAAAGACCCAAATTTTGCTTCTTAAAAACTACTCTACTGACAAAACCTGTCATGAAGTTCTCGTAGGATAGTAGCTCTCATGGAAAGGCACATATTTTGGAGTATCCCATGGCAACAACGCCGTTGACTGAGATGAAGAACATAGGTGGAACTGTGGCTGCAAGGCTGCACGAGCTAGGTATTACAAACGAAGCAGAGCTGCGAGAACTCGGAGCCGCGAAAGCCTACAAATGGCTGTCTGAGAAGCACCCCGACAAACACCTTCCTGTTTGCTACTACCTCTATTCACTCGAAGGTGCTTTGCAAAACAGACATTGGGACGATTTTTCTGAGAATGAGAAATTGGGACTTCGGAAGTCTGCGGGTTTATAGCCTACCCATTAGCATCTTTGTTTTAACCAGCGGCAAACTAAAGTTAACACTTTCGGCTCTATGCTATGCTTAAGCTGCTCTGCATAGTTGAAAACACTGAACTCACCCGGTTCATTTCTCAATAAGTGCGACATATTCTCAACAGTATGATGCTCGTATTCACCCCCGACGACTTTACCAATTCGATCTATATCCGAAGGCAAACACTGAAAATCTTTTTCTCCTGCAATAGCCAACACTGGACAAGTGGTATTTTTGTAAACGTCCACTAGGTTTAACTCCAAGAGCTGCTTAAACCAATAAAAAGGTTGTTTAGACAAACCCAGCCGCCCAACTTTTCGGTTAGAAGCCTTCGTTTTTAAGAGAGCTTTTCTGTTGTTTTTGACAGGGTCAAACACTTTAGAAAATAGTTTTACCAATGGGCGCTTGAACCAAGACTGGGCGTTGACCATTTTTTTCATTGACTGTGCCTGACGCATTAGAGCGGACTCAAAGTCTTCGATGAAAGGGCACAGTAGAATTATGCCGGCGATGTCTGGAAATTTCTGTGAAATTTGAGGAGCAATAATAGCTCCTTCACTGTGACCAATTACAAACAGACGCTTAGAGTCGCACTGGCTGGCTTGTGATAAAAACTTAAGGCAGTTAAACCCATCTTTTACTAAGTCTGAATGGCCCGCTGAAAGAAACTCTCCAGTGCTGCTACCCACTCCCCGCTTATCATATCGAAGACTTGCTATTCCATGATCCGCAAGATGATGTGCGATGAATTTAGAATTGTTTAAGGCCTGACCCGGCATGTTGTCATTTCGATCAATCGGACCACTGCCTTGCAACCACAGCACTGTAGGAAACTCCCCTTCTTGCCTTGGTAAGCATAGGGTCCCAGCGAGAGTAACGTCGTGGCTTGGGATAGACACTTCTTTTTCTATCATACTGATTGGCCCCTTAATGCAATCAACGCAACATCAATAAAACAGTAACTGAGCATGCCTAAAATCAGAATCCGGAAACCCTAAGAATATGACGAAAGCGGAATCTCAGACTAGAAGGTCATAGCTGCTTTGTCATGAAAATGGCATCCATAGTGATCCCTTCTGAAAACTCACGCTCAATCCGTTTAATCGCTTTATAGCCAAGCTTTTGATAGAACAGTTCTGCCGTAAGGGTTGCATCCAACTCTAAGTGCGTTACGCCACTCTCTTTAGCAAGTTTTTCAAGCGCATGCACTATTGACGTACCTACGCCTTTGCGGAGCCCATCGGGGTCACATAACATGCCCGAAGAAGACTTCTCTCAATGACTATGGCACCGATCCCAACTATCCTGCCGTTCAGTTCTGCGATAATACGCAGTTCATTCTCAGGATTAGCGAGGACAAAAGAGACATTTTCGTCCGTGATCTCAGGAGCCCAGCTATTGATCACCTCTCCAGAATAATCGGCATTTGCGACTTCATGTATTGAGCTATGCAAAACAGAAATAAACGCTTTCGCGTCTTCGTCCTGCATTGGGCGTATTATGATGCCTGTTACTGTCATGTGAAAATACGATGGCTCAAAATTGCTGCATTTCCTATAAGTTGTTTACCAATACCGAAACGGTCAATTCTGATAAATGACTCTATTAAAATTGCGTACAAAAATGCCAACTTAGTAATCGACATATTCGGCATCTATAGTAAGGTCACTATCCTTATAAAGCAAAGCAACTAGATTCAGAATTTGGATAGGCGATTGCACTCGCATTTTTAGCCTTCGTCGGTCTTTTTTCTTCCTCACAATGTACTTCCACGTCAACTCTATTCTCAATATTTCCCCCGTCGTTATCTATTGGGATAGTATATCTACACACCCTGTATTTCTGTCCGCACTGCAAAATAATCAAAGGGGGATACGTCTATCTTCTATTGGAGTACTATCAGCTCTTACATAGCAGAAGAAACACAAGTTGGCTGAGTGGGAGAACAGAATGAATCGCAAAACGAAATTGCTAGTGCTTATAATGATGACGTTACCAATTTGGCCAACCCAAGCTATAGCAGCGGAAAATTGGTTGAAAAAAGCCGTCAACTTGATATCCGGCACGGACGAAGTTCAATCAGCAAAGGAACTTTCTACGGCTGAAATTGGGGAAGCCTTTAAACAGGCGTTAAGCATTGGGTCAGAAGATGTAGTTGGCCGCCTTGGTGTAGCTGACGGCTTCAATGAAGATCCGTCAATACATATCCCTTTGCCAAGCTCATTGAATCGCGTAAAGACTCTTTTATCAGGCGTTGGTTTATCTTCAATGGTTGACGATTTAGAGTTGAGACTAAATCGCGCGGCAGAGTCCGCAACACCAATTGCCAAAGACCTTTTTTTACAGGCAGTTAGTGATATGACGTTTGAAGATGTTATGAATATCTATCAAGGCTCTGAAGATTCGGCCACAGCCTATTTCAAAGAGCAGATGTCTCAATCACTAAGGGAGGAGATGCGGCCGATTGTGAATCAAAGCCTAGCCGAAGTGGGTGCGTTGCAATCATTTGACAGGGTGCTTGGAAGATACAAAGAGCTACCTTTTGTACCTAATGTGGGTGCAGATCTCACTGACCACGTAGTTAGCAAAGGAATGGACGGTATATTTTTCTATATCGCTAAAGAAGAAGCAGCGATTCGCGCTAACCCAGCGAAGCAGACTACAGACTTATTGAAAAGAGTATTCGGCCAAGGCAATTCCCTTTAACGAAGAATTGCATTCAAGAACATCAATACAGGCTTAACAACTCTTACTCGACGCGGTAAGGTAATATCTCGTATAAAAAATCAGTGAAACACATGCTAACTATCAAAGATCCTTCTCTCCTCAAAACAAACAATTTTATCGATGGCAGCTGGCTACAAGGGGGTGCGGGGACACTTAATGTGGTCAACCCTGCTAATGGCGACACGGTAGCAACAGTTGCCAATGGTAACGTGGCTGATGCTGAAAATGCGGTAGGCGCGGCTGCCACGGCATTTAAAACTTGGAGTAAAACCACCGCAAAGCATCGATCTGGCCTACTGAGAAAATGGTATGAATTAATCCTGGAAAATGCAGCAGATCTGGGCGCCTTAATGACCGCTGAGCAAGGTAAACCCTTAGCTGAAGCAATTGGCGAGGTGAACTATGGCGCTAGTTTTATTGAGTTTTACGCTGAGGAATGCAAACGTGTTTCAGGCGCCACAATACCTACGGTGGCCGCTGATCGACGTCTACTAACTTATAAACAGGCAGTTGGAGTTATAGGCTGCATTACACCTTGGAACTTCCCAAACGCAATGATCACGCGGAAAGCCGCGCCAGCGTTGGCGGCGGGTTGCACCGTAGTTATTAAACCGGATGCGGGTACTCCCCTATCGGCGCTGGCTCTTTGCGAGCTCGCTCATCGTGCCGGAATACCAGCGGGGGTTATCAATGTTGTAGCTGGCGATGATGCCTCTGGAATTGGCAAAGTTCTCACTCAGCATCCGAGCATCGCGAAGTTCACTTTCACTGGCTCAACCCCAGTCGGAAAAATACTAATGGCACAGTGCGCGAGCAGCGTGAAAAAGGTGTCCCTAGAGCTAGGCGGGAATGCCCCCTTTATCGTTTTCGATGATGCAGATATCGAATCCGCCGTCACTCACTGTGTGGCCACCAAATTTCGCAACTGTGGACAAACCTGTGTCTGCACAAATCGTATCTATGTTCATTCTAGTATCGCAGATGAGTTCACTAACAAACTAAAACAGGCAATTTCTACCCTAAGAGTGGAAGACGGTTTCGTAGAAGGCGCAGAAATTGGTCCTATGATTAATGTTCAAGCAGTAGAAAAAATGGACCAGCTTATGGATGATGCTGTAGCAAAGGGAGCTAACGTTGTTCTCGGCGGTAAACGGCATGAATTGGGTAGCTGCTTTTATCAGCCCACCCTTTTGCTCAACATCACCAATGAAATGCGCTTGGCGAATGAAGAAATTTTTGGACCAATCGCCACAGTACAAGCATTCAACACTGAAGAGGAAGTCATTGAGAAAGCAAACAACACTGACTATGGATTAGCTGCTTACTTTTTCACCCGCGATGTAGGCAGAGTCATGCGCGTCTCAGAAAATCTGGAATACGGTATCGTGTGCTCAAACTCCGGAGTCTTTTCCACAGAAGTAGCACCTTTTGGCGGCTGGAAACAATCCGGCATCGGCTCCGAAGGCGGCAAAGAGGGAATCGCCGATTTTTATGAAACCAAGTTTCATTCCATGGGCGGGATTGATACTTAGTTTAATAGCCTGCTTTCGACCCGAAGCAGGCACATGCACTTTTGAACTAAGTTGCCACATTCATTTCTGCAGAATGTCCGCATGGAGTACTACTATGAAAAAGCGACTTCAGAATATGGCCTCTGCGCTTCCGATAAACTTGTTGTTGTCGATTATGCTCACGGTCACAGCCTGTACCCATATAGGAATAGCGGATGACAAATTCAAACCCCACGTTCTAGAGAAACTCGACTCAGAGTTCGCCAGCGGACGGCATGGCTATATCGATGGTTTCTTGGTCCTGCACAATGACAAGGTGGTTATGCAATCACGATATCAGCAGGACTACATTACTCCGTTTGAAAAAATCGATTCCGACCCGGTAGAAGCCAGTTCTTGGGGAAAAGGAAAGGAAGAGTACTATTATGTGGATCCGAATTGGCATCCCTGGAAGGATGGCGGAGATCTGCACACCGTGCAATCCGTAACAAAGAGCGTGACCTCAGCACTTATTGGCATTGCCGTATTACGCGGTGAAATTGATTCTGTAGATATTAAGGTTGCGCCGCTATTGGATAGCCCTGCCCCTTTTAACGGGGACCCACTATCTGAGGAACTGACTCTTAGACATATTCTAACAATGACGACTGGCATTGATTGGAACGAGACAAACTATGAAGAGGGAGAAAATGACGGAAACCAACTTGAACTTGCTAAAAACTGGCAACAGTATGTTTTGAGCAAGCCCTTCCGTAATACCCCAGGCACCGTTTTTAACTACAACAGCGGGACATCCCTTCTACTGGATGTTGTGCTATTTAAATCGACAGGAATGCACGCAGCCGAATACGCCAAAAAACACCTTTTCGAACCACTCGGCATAAAATCGTTTCATTGGAAAACCACTCCGGACGGCCTGAGCGACACGCTGGGCGGCCTATATCTTAGCTCGCAAGATCTGGCGCGCTTTGGAAAGCTGTACGCCAATAACGGAGTATGGGACGGCATTCGAATCCTACCAGAGGATTGGATTCAAGATAGTTTCAGTCCCGCAATCTCTGTCGAGGGTCATCCAGATTGGACTGCCGAATCCCACCGTGGCTGGGCTTACGGATATCTATGGTGGCTTCTGCCGGACCCAGATTATCCTGACAAGTTTGTACCTGTCGCCCGTGGCTATGGCGGTCAAAGACTTGTTCTCCTCGGGGAGGACAATGTGATCGCTGTTTTGTATGGGTGGAACATCTCAGATGGCGCCAGCGAATACTCTGATGCAGATTTTCTAGAGCGCCTTGTCCAAGCTTTTCGATAGTGATTGATTTGAGGAATGGCGCTCTGGAAATAGATACTTAATATTATTTGCTTCATGCTGCGGCTCCAAATATTGGCCATCATCTTAGGCTCGCAGTCACACAACGAATCTATTCACGAAATAACTGATGGGTTAGGCGCAACAATACTCAATTGGAAAAGGACCTCTCTCTGATCAGCTAGCTAAACTGTAGTACTCCATCTTCTAGCTTGGCTTCCCCCAGAAGTTTTTTATCCAGCAGATAATTTTGGGTGTTTTGCCAAGGAGCATGGTCCCCCTGCTTTGGAAACGTGTGGAGACCCCTTTGCATATAGCCGGGCTGAAAATCAGGGAACGGGTTTTCTGGCTGCATGGTTTTATCATCACCCAGCAGTTCAGCGCTAACCCGAGTCTTATTGTTGTCTTTCATATAGTTGACTAAACGGGTTACATAAAAAGAATTCAGGTCTGCCCGAAGAGTCCAAGAGGCATTGATGTAACCAAAGGTCTGAACTAGATTTGGTATGCCTGAAAACATCATGCCTTGATAGAAAAACCTCTGACTAAAATCAATGGCTTCTCCATCTAGGCTAAAAGTGGTGCCACCCATCAGTTGAAGATTCAGTCCTGTTGCAGTGACAACGACATCTGCCTCTACCCCAGTGCCGTCATCCATTAAAATTCCTGTATCAGTGATGGAATTGATCGTTCCTGTGATCACATCGGCTGAGCCGTTTTTGATAGCGGTGAACAGGTCCCCTTCGGGAACCAAACATACACGCTGATCCCAGGGGTCGTAACGGGGTGTAAAATGCTTCGCAACATCGAAATTTTCAGGCAGGTGTTTTCGCACCTGCTTAAGCAAAAACTCTTTCATCTTCTTTGGGCTTTTTCGAGCTCGACTATAGAAAAAATTCTGAAGTCTAATGTTTTTCCAACGTACAGCATCATAAGCCCATTGGGCAGGCAAAAGTGCATTGAGGATATTCGAGATCACGTCTTGCTTGGGCCTTGAAGCAACATAAGTGGGAGAGCGTTGCACCATGGTTACCTTTTCAGCATCTCCCGCCATGGCAGGAACTAATGTCACTGCTGTTGCACCACTTCCTATAACCGCAACCTTTTTATTTTTATAATCCAAATCCTCTGGCCATTGTTGAGGATGAACTACCTGGCCTTTGAAATTTTCTAGGCCTGGAAGGTCAGGCGTATAACCTTCTTTATAGTCGTAGTAGCCAGCGCACATAAACAGCAACCGGGTTTCTATCTGAGTTTCAATTCCACTTTGGTCCTTGACCACAACAAGCCATGAGTCACTTGCACTTTGCCAATCGGCAGAAACCACTTTATGGCCAAATTGAATATTGCTTTTGATATCATAATCGTCAATTACTTCGTTGACATAGGCGCGAATCGACTCTCCATCCGCAAGCACTTTAGGGTCGGTCCACGGTTTGAACGCAAAACCGAAAGTATGCATATCACTGTCGGAGCGAATACCGGGATAACGAAAAAGATCCCAGGTTCCACCCGCATTGTCCCTAGCTTCGATAATGCGATAGTTAGCCTCTGGAGATTCCTTCTCCAAATAACAGGCCGCACTAATTCCAGAGATTCCAGCACCAACAATCAATACATCTAACACGTAGTATCCTTTTACCTAATCAATTTTTGTAGATAGAGACAGAATCATAGGGTAAAACAAGGGGCAGGTTAAGTCGCTTAACCCTCCCATTTAACACTGGGAAAAAGTAATTCCTCTATCACTCGCAGCTAGGCCCTACTTGCATTAGACTTCCGTCTCTGGAGAAAACCGGTTCCGCCCAAGCATTGCCCATTTTCACCTTCAAACCTTTGGATAGCCCTAATTTATGCCGTTGCTAAAACTCGACAAGATCGCGATCAACTTTGGAACCCATATTCTGTTGGACGAGGTCTCACTCAACCTAGATAAAGGTAAGCGCTTAGGGCTGCTTGGCCGCAACGGCACGGGTAAAACCACGCTTATTAGAACCATCGGCGGCGAAGTGAAAGCAGATGGTGGAGAGCGCTGGCTCCGCCCTGGGGTGAAAATTGCCTGGCTCGACCAATCATTGCCCGAGGCTAACGATGTCAGTGTGTATGACGTGGTGGCAGGCAGCCTTAGTGAAGTTGGAGAGCTTTTAAAATCCTACCACCATCTAACTCATAATTTCGATGCGGACATTATGGACCAGCTAGAAAAAGTGCAAGAACAGCTAGAAGCTAACGACGGCTGGAGTCTCAGCCAACGGGTAGATACCGTTATTAGCCAGCTTAACTTGCCCGCTGAAAAGCTCATGTCAGAGCTTTCTGGGGGCTGGCGAAAGCGAGTGGCGCTGGGCTGTGCTTTGGTGCTGGATCCAGACATTCTTCTATTGGACGAACCCACCAACCATTTAGATATTCCTGCCATCGAATGGCTAGAAAAGCAGCTCCAAGAATTTCGCGGCGCTATGGTATTGGTCACTCACGATAGAGCATTCCTGCAAAAAGTGGTCAATACAATTGTAGAACTGGACCGCGGACACCTGTACGAATTTGAAGGCACTTATCAGCGCTTTCTGCGTTTCCGAGAGGAGCAGTTGGCCGCCGAAGAAAAAGCCAACGCCCTGTTTGACAAAAAGCTCGCGCAAGAAGAAGTGTGGATTAGACAAGGGATTAAAGCCCGGCGCACTCGCAACGAAGGTCGTGTGCGGGCCCTTAAAGCGCTGCGGGTCGAACGAACCCAGCGTAGGGAACAAGTAGGAAAAGCCAACTTTAAAGTGGATGCTGCGTCTCGCTCTGGAAAAATTGTGGCAGAGCTGGAAAACATTTCACACAGTTTTGCTGACAACCAAGTTATCAATAAATTTACTTCTACCATTTTGCGAGGAGACCGCATTGGCTTAGTAGGAGCCAACGGTGCCGGCAAGTCCACGCTGCTGAAAATTATTTTGGGACAGCTAGAGCCGAGTTCAGGGTCGGTCAAAATTGGAACCAATTTGGAGGTTGCCTATTTTGATCAACTCAGGGCTCAGCTGGATCCGGAGAAAAACCTGATCGACAATGTGTGTGGTGGCCAAGACTTTATCGAGATCGATGGAAAAAGGAAACACGCTATCAGCTATCTTGGCGACTTTCTGTTCGCACCAGACAGAGTTCGCACTCCTGCCAAGGCTCTTTCGGGAGGAGAACAAAACAGAGCTATTCTGGCCAAGTTGTTTAGCAAGCCAGCCAATATTTTGGTTCTTGATGAACCCACCAATGATTTGGACGTGGAAACCTTGGAATTGCTGGAGGATATTCTTCTTACATTCTCCGGCACTGTGTTACTGGTAAGCCACGACCGAGTATTCATGGATAACGTGGTAACCAGCTTAATGGTTTTTGAAGGTGAAGGATGCATTAATGAATATGTGGGTGGCTACTCAGACTGGACAGCCAAAGGCGGGCGCCTATTAAGCCTACAAGACGAAGCTAACGGCGACAGCCCTGCAAAGGCAAAGGAAGAGCCTAAGCCTGCTCCGATTGAAACTAAACCGGCCAAGCCAAAGCTAACGTATAAAGAACAGCAGGAGCTAAAAGCACTGCCTGGTCTCATCGAAAAATTGGAGACGAAACAAACAGCCTTTGAAGCCTTGGTTGGGGAAGCTGACTTCTACAATCAAGATAGCGAAAAAGTGACTCAACAGCTTAAAGAGATGGCGGAAAATCAGACTCAGCTGGACGAAGCCTATGCTAAGTGGGAGCTTTTAGAAGGTTGAGATAGCTGCTTATAAGTCAGCAAATAGGATAAGCCTTATCGACACCTATCTAATAGAGTGGTTAGAAGCACGGCAAAACTATGCGCTCTGGTTGATTCCAGTGTTCGCATTTGCCGAAGCCTGTGTTGGCATCGGCCTATTCATATCCGGTGTTTTTTTGGTCGCGATAGCCACCTTCGTTCTGGAATACCAATTAGCATCTGTGCAGTGGATTTGTACTCTAGCCTTTGCGGGTGCTATGGCAGGAGATCACTTCGGGTTTTACTTAGGCCAGTTTATCGGGCCTGGGTTTCATCAAACTCGGTTAGCCCTTAAGTATTCTAGCTCCATTGAGAAAGGTGAAAAACTTATTCTCAAATTTGGTAGCGCAGCCATTTTCATTGGCCGCTTCATTCCTGCTATACGAAGCCTAGTTCCGGCCCTGATGGGTATAAGCGGATTCACTAGAACCCGCTATAGCCTTTTCGATGCTCTTGCCTGCGTATTTTGGGCGTCGGCACTGGGAGCGATTGTGCTGGGAATCGAAACAATTCTCTGAACGGTTTCAGTGTTATCTCTGACTCTCTATCCAGCGATCGATCTGCACTTCCAAGGCAACCATGGGCAAAGGGCCAGAACCAAGAACCGTGTCGTGAAATCCTTTGATATCAAATCTGTCGCCTAACTCGGTTTCGGCCTTTGCACGGAATTCCAAAATTTTGTTCATGCCAATCTTGTAAGCCGTTGCTTGTCCAGGGTTGTTAAAATAGCGACGCACCTCAGAACGAACAGAGGGCTCAGGTCTTGGAGAATTATTAAGTGCATATTCCACCGCTTGTTCTTGGGTCCAGCCCTGCGCGTGGATACCGGTATCAACCACTAGGCGCACAGCGCGCCAAATTTCACCGGAGAGTCTACCCATGTCAGCGAAGGGGTCGTTATAGCCGCCCATTTCTTTGCCAAGCAATTCTGCATAAAGCCCCCAGCCTTCGCTGTAAGATGTATAGCTTCCATTGGTGCGGAACTGCGGCAGATTTTCCAGCTCGGTTTGAATTGAGCGCTGCATATGATGACCGGGAACACCTTCATGATAAGACAGGTTTTCCAATCGATTGATAGCCACTGCACGCATGTCAGTCAAATGCACATAAAACGTGCCGGGGCGAGACCCGTCTTTTGTTCCTCGGCGGTAATGGGCAGCACCCCCGGCGGACTCTCTAAAGGCTTCCACCCTTTTCACCTCTAAGCCCGCTTTGGGAAGAATACCGAAATAGTCAGGCAGTCGAGTGTACATTTCTGCCAATATTTCATCAGCTAGCCCTAAGTACTGGGCTCGCCCTTCGTCGTTTGTTTCAAAATAAAACTGATCATCTTCTCTAAGGAAAGTGAAGAAATTCTGCAAGGATCCCTCAAAGCCTACGACTCTTTTGATCTCCTCCATCTCTTCTTGAATCCTTGCCACTTCGACTATACCGAGCTCATGAATCTCCGATGCAGTCATTGGCAGAGTTGTCATGGTTTGCAGACGAGCAGTGTAGTATTCGTCACCATTGGGTAATGAGGAGACACCTTGCGCAGTCTCGCTCACATTCACTCGGTCTGTTTCTAGCCACGCCAGCACGTTCTCGAAACCTGGCTTTAAGTAGTCAAGCAAAGCATTCTGGGCTTCATTTTTCAGACGGCTAGCATCATCGGCACTGATGACTCCCTCATCCAACAGCTTCTGGATTTCTTCCGTGATATCAGTCCAAAGCGC
The DNA here is from genome assembly GCA_045106275.1 of Pseudohongiellaceae bacterium. GTDB lineage: Bacteria > Pseudomonadota > Gammaproteobacteria > Pseudomonadales > Pseudohongiellaceae > UBA9145. Next base: position 29,885 of record JBGCEK010000042.1, read on the forward strand.
TGATTCTCCTTCGCCCTCAAACGGGGCTCCGCTAAGAACACGTTTGATTTCAGCCATAGCGCGATCATAGTCAAAATAAGGCGCGCGGATACCGTCGGCCGCTGACAATTTCGCCCGCTCTAAATACTGGCCCATATAACGCTGAGACTGTCTAATGCGGGATATGTAAGCCTCCATATCGGAGAGGGTATCAACCGCGTGCGTGTTAATCAGCGTGTTAGGCAAACGGGACTGAGGCCCATTGCGACCGAAAATGTAGGAATGGCGGCGAAAAGGCAAATTTAACTCCGCCATTTCTAACTGATAGGCCCAGAGATCCCAAGAAAGCTGGCCTTCGTCATCAAGCTCCTCCCGGTTAAATTGGCTTTTCATTCTGGCCACACTGTCCCTTTTCCAAGCCAGTCGTCGGTCCAGAGCTTGTTCAGACACATCGTCCAAATCACCGTAATTGGTTTTGATACCTTGGCCGGTTTTGGCCAGTGGCCTGAAATCCAGCTCCACCGAATATTCACTGTCTAACCAGTCATTAAAGCGCTGAGTTTCAGAGAAGCGATCACTCACTCCAGTGACTTGAGCAATGCCGGTGCTGGCTTGGTTGTTAGATTCACTGCAGGCGTGTAGCAGCAAACCCAATACTAAATAGGCACCAGTTTGTAGTATTTTGCTTGAGAATAAATTCAATTGACGATTGCTCCTTAAAAATCATTGGTGACGATTTTACGTTCTTAAAGAAAGCAATAAAAGCGGAATAACAAGTGAACAGGAGAACATATTGATGTGCACATAACTGACACGTTCAACTTACATAACTAGGAATCCCAAAAATTGATTGAGACATCGATATCATAGTTTTTAAGATAGTGAGAAAGGCAGCAGTTAGCCGAAGTTTCAAAACTTTCATTCAATAGTGTGGCACTTTCTATTCGATCCAAACGAAACAGCCGATAGTCATTTCGTAATTGGCACCAGCAGACCACCGTCCAAGTTTCTCCCCAAAACATTAAACCTAAGGGGTTAACTTTTCGCTGAGAGCTCTGTTGCGATTCGTCGCAATAGTCAATGGTGACAACGCTAAGACCGTCGATAGCCTCACGCAATAGTTCACTAAATTTTACCCGTGTGCGCCGCTTGAAGTCTGGCACCAAATACTTGGTCAGTTTATTCTCATGCGCTTGCAAAATGCGCTCAGGTAACACCGCCTGAATTTTGGATTGAGCCTTATCTGCAGCTTCGATTAAATCATCGTCTCCCCAGCCTTTAACTAACCGAATCCCCAATACTAATGCTTCTAATTCTTTTTCTGAAAACATAAGCGGCGGCACCTCCGAACCTGCTTGAAGCATATAGCCGACACCCGCTTCACCTTGAATATCCACACCACTGAGGATCAAAGACTGTATATCTCGATAGATAGTCCGTTCAGAAACACGTAGCCGAGCAGCTAAGTCGGCAGCAGTGCTCGCCCGCCTTTTGCTTCTTAACAACACTAAAAGTTGCAAAAGGCGTTCGGACTTTTTCATTATTTCGCTCCTGGATTTAAGCCTCTGTCACTGGTGCCTTAGAAAAATCCCAGTGCATTGCTTCGATTTTGTGGCCGTCTAAATCACGAACAAAACAGCCATAATAAGCTTCACTATACTCTATTCTAGGCCCTGGTTTACCATCGTCCTCTGCGCCAGCGGCCATTGCCGCCGCATAAAAATCATCGACCATTTGCTGGCTGGAAGCCAGAAAAGCAAAATGACTACCATTAGCCGTTTCCGCCGCTTTGCCGTTGAAAGGCTTTTGCACCCAAAATTCAGGGTACACTCGTCCCCATGCAACCGCTCCCTCGTGGGGCTCGACGATTCGGGTTGCACCGATAGTCTTTAACACTTTGTCGTAAAACAGAATCGCTTTCTGAAAGTTGTTGGAACCCACTGAAACGTGGGCCATTATCGACGGTAGTTCTGCTGCTTGATCCATATCTCCTGAAGCCTCTGACATATCGTTTTCCTATTCTGATGGTTATAAGTAGTGGCGCCGATCAAGAAAGACAGTATCGGGTCACCTGAAACAGACCATACCGCTCTTCAATGTCAGAACCTGTCAGGAGTGCTTGTAAACTAGCGGTTTGCTTACGCTACGCTATCGCAAAGCAGCTGGGAGGGAGACTTGATGATGAATTGCGCCCTCTTACAAGAGAAAAAGAGCGCAATAGAGAATGGGACTTAGACTTTCCACAGTCTTAGGAAAATTTGAAACCGGACATGTCAGCTTATCGATCAGCTAGCTTCTCTGAGGCCCAAAGATAAGCAGGCAGTGCGCAAGACAGCCCTATACAACAGTTAAGCAGGACAAACACAGCGGGTTTCGGTCCCTGTTTCTTTGAGAACATATACACCCAAAAAACTACAGAGCTAATTAGCAAATCCGCGGTAAATCCACCAACCGCGCCATTCTCAAATAAGGCGGCGATAAAACTGCCCAAAGTGAGGCCATTTTCCAAAGCGAAGTCTGCGAAAAAGACAATGGGAATGAGTGCTCCTAAAATCGCTAACGTTAAATAGATTGAGGACTTATTCATAGTTAATCCAAAGTGATGATTGAAAATTATGATATGAAGTATGCTGTGGTGACAGAATAGAACAATTACTCGGCAGGTAACTTTCCTCTTAGAGGATCGCCTCTAGAGTTTGCAGAGCTTTCCCACAAGGTTCGGCGACTTTAATTTTATAAAGGTCATCTGCACGAGTTAAACCTTGATTGATACACAGCAATGGAATTCCTTTCTCATGTGCAAACTTACAAAAGCGAAAACTCGAAAACACCGTTAACGATGAACCCACTATAAGCACAGCATCAGAGAGTTCAATTTTTTCATAGATATCAGAGACTATCGATTTCTCTACAGAGCTACCATAGAAAACCACATTGGGTTTTAACAGTCCTGCGCAGCGCTCGCAATTCGGTACGTTTACTGTATCGACTAAGCTGTCATCAACATCGGCGTCGCCGTCAGGTCTCGTTAAACCCACGCCCTCACTCAACTGAGGATTGTTCTCTTGAAGCCATTGTTGAACCTCGGCCCTTGTGCTGATTGCGCCACAGTCCATACAGAGAACTTGATCTAAGCGGCCATGCAGATCTATAACTCTTTTGTGCCCAGCACGCTGGTGAAGTCTATCTACATTTTGAGTGACCAGGCCACGAACTACACCTTTTGCTTCTAACTTGGCCAGAGCAGCATGAGCGTGGTTCGGTGCTGCTTCGTTTATAGTCGGCCAACCAGAATAGCTGCGCGCCCAGTAGCGCTGCCGAACCGAATGGGTTCGCATGAATTCCCCATGTTGGATGGGTCGGCTACTTTTCCAGTTCCCATTGTCATCTCGATAAGTTGGAATGCCAGACCCAGAACTTATACCGGCTCCAGTGATCACCACCATTTTTGAAGCGGTGCGTAAAAATTCTCCTAGCTCGGACACCGAATTAGAGAGCGAGCGTTGGCTATTTTTAGTGAGCGGTCGCGAGTTCGGAGAATGTAAACTGTTAGAGTTCAATTACACAGCTCAATTAGATAGTGTTCCGGGCATGGTTTCAAAACCCGGTGCAAAATCAACTAAGACTGAACTTAATTGCAACAGCACTGAAGGATCCCCAGTTACTGACCCCACTCCCGATTGCAACAACGAGCCGAGTGTTTCTCTTCCCATAATCACAGTGTCCAGATCAGTACGATTCATCGTTATCGTTGCATCGGCATCAGCGAGGCTATATCCCGAAATATTGGTCAACGTGCCGTTACTCATTTCAATCACGAATGTCTCTGAAGTGTCGGGGGTCAGAAAATTAATTGTAAAATTTGTCCCATCTGCCAATTCACTATTCACTCTTGTACCAACCGCGTCCCACCATTGACTGGTTGTCATGGCTCTTGCAAGACTTGGACTGGTGCCTCTCGGAGCCGGGATCTGCGGCATTCCATTGCGAAGGTCTTGGGCAGTTGCCAAAAACGCATTCCTCATACTTGCACTCTCATATTGGTAGCCAAGCTGTTCGAACACATCGGCCAATAAATCTTTCGCCGGCTGATTCGTTGGCTCTGCATAAACCAGCTTATTCAAAACTTCCATCGCCAAACGATATTCACCGTCATTGTAGAGTGAACTGCTGCGTTCAATAATAGCGGCGCTGCCCCCCATCATCTCCACATAAAGAGGTGCAGACTCCGCTGGAGATAACGGAGCTAACGTCGCTGGATTGCCATCCCAATAGCCCAAATAGCGATTCACTACAGCGCGAGAATTGTGAAATTCGGACCCGTGATATTGACGCGCGTTCCATTGCTGCTTAAGAGACTCCGGCACGTTATATTCATTATGAATTTCGTTTATCGTCACTCCCTGGTTGGCTAAATGGAGAACTTGATTGTTGAGATGTGCATAGGCGTCTCTTTGCGCACGCATAATTTCCTGTATTCGTTCGTTGCCCCATCTAGGCCAATTATGAGAAGACACGAGAACTTCTGCTGTTTGCCCAAACCGATAAAGCGCTTCGTTAATTTGCTTAGACCACTGAAGGGCGTCTCTAACAAGCGCCCCTCTAAGCGTGTATATATTATGAACAGTGGCGGTAATATTCTCTGCTGCCCAAAATATTTTTTGGTCTGGAAACCAAGTGTTCATCTCGGCCGGTGCTTCGGTGCCAGGTGTATTTTGAAAAACCAGCTCCACCCCATCAATATTATGTGTTTCAAATTCTTCACTGATGACCAAGGTAGGCGCGATAAGGCCAGTTGTGCCTGCAGCCAAGCCCTTGCCAATGGCAGAGTCTACTTGCCCAAACGGGCTAGAAGGTATTGTCCGGCCGTACTGTAATACGGCGCGCCGGGACATGGCTGTGCCTGCATACACATTTTCAGAAATAGCTTCTTCCATAAACCCAGAAGGTGCAATGACTACCACATCGCCCGCGCTTACTTGTTCCTCATTGGTCACTCCTAAAACGCCACCGAAATGATCAATGTGAGAGTGAGAATATACAACCGCCTTAACCGGTCGAGCGCCTAGCTGTTCATTTGCCAGCGCCAGCGCGGCGGCGGCAGTTTCAGACGTAAGCAACACATCGAAAATAATCCAGCCTTCATCGCCCTTAACCAACGTCATGTTAGCCAGATCGAAACCCCTTACCTGGTATAGAAAGTCTGGCACGACTTCGTAGAGACCGAAGTTCATATTCAGCGTGGCTTGCCGCTGCAACGATGGATGAATACTGTCGAATTGATCGCCCTCCAAGAGAAACTGGTAGCGATTCATATCCCACACGACATTTCCTGCCGCACCGATAATTTGACGACTATCGGGCTCAGCGATAAAACCCCTACTCGATTCTTCAAAATCCCTTTGATCTTCGAATGGCAGTGACTCCCTCAGTTGATCTTGGATGCCAGCAGTATGCTCACTGGGGGGATTCCCTTTGTTGTTGAAATGATCTTGGGCAGTGGCATCCAAGCTTAAAAACGCTATCGATACACAAAGAAGAAGCGCGACTAATTGAGTATCACGTTTCAAAGTATTAAGAGTAGTAAGAGTTGTCATAAGTCCTATCTCGCTGTTTACGTCGGCTGGTCTATCCGTACGAGTATAACCTGAGTTCCGTCTGCCGTGGTGGCTTGCAACGCGCGCGTGTCGTGGGTGGCCGGTTTAACTACAAACTCGCAATTTTCGCTGACGGCATAGAATCGAAATCTCATAACCCATTGAATTAGATAGGGTTTTAAGATTGGCACGATTTAAGCTGTAACTCTTGAACGCTTTTACCGTCTGTATTAGGCGCTCAATTTTAAACTAGGAACTCTCACGTGATAACACTCAAAAACCTCAGCAAGGTCTACCGCACCGCTTATATGGAAACCACTGCTCTCAACAGCATTAATATCCAGGTGGAAAAAGGTGAATTCGTCGCCATGATGGGGCCTTCTGGCTGCGGCAAATCAACCCTGCTTAATGTCATTGGCATGATCGATAGCCCCACCTCAGGTGAATACTATTTTGACGGTGAAGAAATTGCTCAGCGTTCTGAAAACGACCTAGTGGATCTGCGAAAACAAAATATTGGCTTTATCTTCCAAAATTTTAATCTGATTGATGATTTAAGCGTGCAAGAGAATGTAGATCTACCTCTGCTTTATTTAGGCTTACCCAAAAAAGAAAGAGCTGAAAAAGTTGAGAAAGCGTTAGCCCTGGTGGGCTTGGAAAATCGTGCAAAACACAAACCTCAAGAACTCTCGGGCGGCCAGCAGCAGCGCGTTGCTGTTGCCCGCTCTGTAGTGGGCGAGCCAAAGTTAATTTTAGCCGATGAACCCACTGGCAACTTGGATACCAAAAATGGTGATGATGTTATGAACATGTTGAATCGACTTAAAGAAAGCGGCACCACTATCCTCATGGTTACCCACTCGCCGGAACATGGCGCTAGAGCAGATCGCATTATTGAGATGCTGGATGGTGAAGTAAAAACCGCGAAATAAAAAGTCACCGACTACAGAGCACCACGGACATCAGCCAGTAGTCAGAAATTCTGCCTTTCAGTATAGCCCTCGGAAACTTAGATATGATTAGTCACTTTACAAAAATGGCTTTGAAGGCCCTGTTCAAATTTAAGCTGCATTCCACCATAAGCTTATTAAGTTTGGTCTTTGGCTTTCTTTGTTTTATATCCGCCGTACTACTTGCCAACTACACCGACAGTTTCGATCAGCACTTTCCTAATGCTGAGAAAATTTACAACGTAATTCAAATAAATACTGATGGAACAGGACCGGCCCGTTTTCCAATAGTAGGCGGCCCGGCCGCAAGGTATTTACGAGCGGCATTCCCTGATATTCCCAACATCTCCAAAACCCAATCTGGTGGTGGCGATTCTGATGTCACTGTAGATGGGGAAGCACTCAAAATGTCTACCCGCTATGTGGAGAAGAATTTCTTCAAAATCTTTGAAATGGAAACTATCCACGGTTTAGCAACCGCCAGTGAGCTTCCACCTAATTCAGCGATCGTAACCGAAACAGCCGCGCTTCGGGTTTGGGGGAGAACAGACGTGGTTGGTGAACGGATTGTGCTTGAAAATCGCGACGATATCGCGATTGTTGGCGTAACTGCCAAGGCCACACACCCCTCTCACCTTGAATCGTCGATTCCCTTTTTTGACACAGAACTATTCGTACCTATTGAACTTAGAGATGCATTGAGTCGCGAGCGTATTCTTGCGAGCGGCGGCGATCCTGACGCAGACCGATGGGGCAATCAGTCATATTACGTTTATCTGGAATTTCCAGAATCAATGAATGTTAATGTGGATGACTTCAACAAACAGCTGGATGATTTTGTTAATACTTTCGTCCCCGCGGAGCGGGCAGAATCCTTCACTTACGAGTTACAACCTATTAATCAGTTAGTCACATCGCAAATGGCCATGTTAACTGGGGGGTTCAGTATTACCGACGTATTAATTGTGGCTGGAGCGCTAGTGCTACTTATTGGCTGCATTAACTACTCCAATCTTGTCATTGCCCAACTATCACTTCGCAGTCAAGAGATTGGAGTTCAGAAAATACTAGGTGCAAAAAGAAGCCTGATCATTTTTCAATACTGTTACGAAAGTTTTTTGTTTGTATTGCTAGCGCTTTTGCTCACCTTAGGGGTAATGGCCGGGCTACTGTTTCAACTGGGCGCTATGAACATGATTGGTGTCAGCGTTAGTATGCTTTTTAATCCAACTCTTTGGATGACCCTAATTCCAATTATCATCTGTGTTGTTCTCATCGCCGGAGGTTATCCAGCGCTTAGAACAGCAACTGTTAGTCTTGTGTCGATGATGCGGCCCAAAGGCTCCAGCGGCTATTCAGGCAGACTTCGAGCAATGATGGTCGGGACCCAATTTTTTATCTCGGGCACACTCATGATAATGGCTGTGATCATGTATCTGCAGAATGTTGCCATGACTCAGCAGTTAGATGGAGAACTTCTTGACCCCAAACTGGCAATCACAATTCCTATCGATACGTTCACTGTCTCCCCTGAGCTGCTAACAACTCAGTTGAAACAGAATCCAGCGATTGTTTCAGTTTCACAGGTAGATGTTTTGCCTTGGTCCATCAGCATCTCTGGCATTAGTTTGTCTCGAGAGCCTGATGTTAATGCCACTACTTATGAGTTCAGTAATCAGGATGTGAGCTATGACTTTACTGAAACTATGAATGTTCCTTTACTGGCCGGACGAGAATTTTCTAGAGAAAGAAGTTTAGATCGATTCCCTTCTTATTCGGAGCTTACTCCGGGCTCCGGCCCTTATGCATTTCTCATCGATGATTTGACTGCTCAAACTCTTGGTTGGGAAAACGCGGAAGCGGCAGTAGGAAGCTCCGTCTATCGGCATATTGACCCGCCCACGGTAGAAACTGCGTTTGTTACTGAGTTTATTGTGGTGGGTGCAGTAAGTTCGCAGACCTTTCAATTTATCGATTTTACTTCATTTGGAATTTCTGGAAGCGTCTATACTTTGCGGCCTGAAAGCGCCACCTTTGTTATCGTCAAAGTGGCAAAAGATAGTATTAATGAGGCACTCTCTCATATAGACAACACATGGAATCAATTAATGCCAACAATCGCTATTCAGCGAGAGTTTCTTGATGACATGTTCTATGACACCTATGCACTTTTCTTGTCTGTCAGTGTATCAATTGGCACTCTCTCGGTAATAGGCTTTCTAGTTGCCAGCATAGGCCTACTTGGCAATGCTACTTTCATCACGAATATTCGCCAAAAAGAAGTGGGCATTAGAAAAGTAATGGGTGCGAGTAGCGGAAGACTTTTACGGATGTTGTTATTGGATTTCGCAAAGCCAATCATGATTGCTAATGCGTTTGCTTGGCCATTAGGGTACGTGGCTGGCAACCTCTACGTTAGTTTCTTTGCGACTCAGGCATCAATCACAGCGCTGCCTTTTTTGGTCAGTTTCCTGCTCTCGGTCACCATTGCTTTTGCAGCCGTAGCGTCTCAATCTTGGAAAAGTGCCAAGATTCGGCCAGCGATGGTGTTGCGATATGAGTAGTGCTGAAGACACACATAACATTAGCTAGTTAAGCTATAGAAAGGGTAAAGGGAGAAAAGGCCCGTTGAGCAGAATCCGTCTCTGTTCAGCGGGCCTTTTATTTTCTAACGTATTGTTGATTAGTTATTTCTAACTTAATTCTACTGCGACTTTACTCTCTACTTATTTCTCAATTACAACCGAGACCGTTCCAGTTCAACATCTGCATTTCTCCATAGAGATTCAAACTGACGCTTGAGCAGTATGGCTTCTTGGCTGCGCCCTTGAGCCTCAACAGCTTGATAAAGCCCAAATGTAGACCAACCGTTCTGTTGATTCCATTCTAAGTCTTTCAGATAAACCGCCTCTGCTTCTTCCGGTTGGCCATTATCAAGTAACGCCGCACCAAGATAAAGACGAATGGACTGGGACCAATCTGGTGGCTCTGTGTAGTTTAGGTTATCTTGAAACTCCACTGCATGGCCATAGTGCAATATTGCACCATCAAGATTCCCTTGCGCTTCTTCTATCTCACCAAGCAATGCATGCATCGCTAAGCCCAAGATATGAGAAGCAGGTGTTGGGCCCACGCCTGTGTCATCCACATTATCGGCTTGCATCTGAGTTTGAATGTTAGCAACCTCTGCTTTCGCCAAATCAATATGACCTTTAGCGGCATGAGCACTGCCCATAACATAGCTCCACATGCCATCTAAATAAGGTGTGCCGCTTTGCGATTGCTGAGACCCGTGAATCTTGTCGTATTTGCCAAACACTTTGTCTACGATCCAATTGTGAGCAATACGCTTTTGGCCGCTGCTGATTCTGGCCTCTTCACCCACATCATTTGCGCTGCGGCTTGCCGCTTCTAACGATGCTTCGTAGTTACCTTGCAGCATATTGGCATAGCGAACGAAATCTAAAGCATGAGGTGCATGGATTTTATGCGATAAAGGATACGTTCCTATCATTGGAAAGTTGGTATCTCCCCATATTTCTGCAAACTGCTTGTCTACTATTTGCGAACGCTCATTAATATCAATGGCTTTCTCATACTCACCGACTCTCAGATAAATGTGCCCAGGCATATGCACCATATGCCCTGATATAGGCACCGTGCCTTCTAATTTCTGTGCCGCTGGCATTGCTAGTTCTGGCTGAGAAGAACCTTCCATCAAATGGATATAGAGATGATTCGCGCCGGGATGATCGTGCTCAATGGCCATTGCCGCTTCTAAGGCTGCCTTTCCTTCCTCTGTGCCAACTTTGGCACTGCCATCCGCTTCCCAGTAGTCCCAGCGAGTTGTATTCATGTAACCTTCACCAAATATCGTTGCGATGTCCGCATCATCTGGGTATTTGGCGTGCAGTTTGCGCATAGCATCCAGAAACGCGAAATCTCGCTCAACTCTGTCTGGGATCGCGTCTTTGTTGTAAAGCACAAACAGCGCGTTAATCATGTCCCGTTCGCGCTGCGTGCCATTTTGACCAAGCTCCATGGCTTTTCGTATAGCCGCAAGGCCAGCACCTTGAGGATCATCGGGCATTTGGGCATAGCGACTGTTGGGGTTGGGGCCCGCTGCGTGGGCAATGCCGAAATGAGGCATTGGGCTGTCTGGATCGAGTCGAGCTGCTTCCTGATAAGAGGCAATGGACTCGGGAAAGTAAAAGCTCCATGCCATTCGCAACCCTTGATCAAAAAAGGCCTGTGCTTCGGCGGAATCAGTGGTTATGGGGCGGCTATAATCGCCACCGCCGGGAACCATCACGGCCAATGGCTCGTCTTGAGCAGTCGCTACTGTTGTTGCGGCCACAGCGCCAAAAGCGGCAATAAGTGTCACTAACTTGCGCATCTTACTCTCCTTACTCGTTTTTCTTGGTTATTGTTAGTTTTAGACGGGGTAGTATACTCCCCTAGATAAAATTATCGACTTTGAGCATGGCTACCGCCTTGCTCACCGGCTTTAAATAGAGATCAGGGCAGCTCTAAATCGCACCAGCAAAACCTACTTTCTTCGTTAGCCAATTGTTCAATTATGCGTGCCAGCCATTTATTGTGAGTCATTCAATAGAAGACAATATTCCCGACGTGCGGGACGGTCTGAATAAAAAAGAGCGTATAATTCTCTATTGCCTTCATGAGGCTCAGAAAGAATTTCCTAATCGGAACGTACCGACGTTTCTATTGTATGGGCGTGTGGTGGAGCTTATGGATATGAGTCAAGATGAGTTCCAGAGTATACTTTCACGGATTGCCGGATTAACCCGTGACACTCATTTATAAGTAAAGAAAGCTCTGAAGTCAGAGTGAGCATGGTCCGCCCATAAAAAAATAGGAAGTTTGATTGAACTTGCAGAACAATAGAACCTTGCTGGTGTTAACGTTGGCCCAGTGTTTCGGTCATACGGCATCACCAATTCTAGTGTTATTGGGAGGCATCATTGGCGCTCAAATCGCCCCCTCGATGGATCTCGCCACCCTACCAATCGCGATTCAAATATGCGGGGTGGCAAGTGCCGCTATTCCAGCCTCAATTTTGATGTCCAAAGTTGGCCGGAAAATCGGCTTTCTATTGGGTACCGCATTAGCTATTTCAGCCGCCTTACTCGCCTCGTTCGCGGTATACCGCGAGTCGTTCTTATTGTTTTGTATCGCCGCCTTCTTTATCGGAAATTACGTGGCTTTTTTACAACAGTTCCGCTTTGCTGTGGCAGAATCTGTTGAAAAAGAAAACGTTCCAAGATCTCTTTCAATTCTTATGCTCGCCGGTATTTTTGCGGCTATCGTCGGTCCCGAAATAGGAAGGCGTTTCAGCCAGGTGGATTCCCTTCCTCTCTACATGGGCTCATTTTTTGGCATGGCTGCGATGCTGACAGTTTCGTTTTTTATTCTTCTACTTTTTTTTAAAGAATCCAAAGTTGAACAGAACACTCAAGCAAGCGACTCTCGTCCCCTTAACGAAATTTTCAAACAACCAAAAATAATTTTAGCTATCACTGCGGCGGCAATGGCATACAGCATCATGAGTTTAGTGATGACCGCCACTCCCTTGAGCATGCATGAAATTGATCAGCACTCGCTCGACGACACAACGTGGGTTCTACAAAGCCATATTCTCGCAATGTACATCCCCTCTTTTTTTAGCGGATACCTTATTACATGGTTTGGCGTACAGCGAATTATCCAAGCCGGATTCGTGCTCATGGCTGGCTGTATTGTGATTGGCTGGGGGCAACCGCAAATTATTCACTATTGGGGCGCCCTTGTTCTTCTTGGAGTCGGCTGGAATTTTCTGTTTCTTGGAGGAACTACCCTACTTACCCAAAGCTATCGCGGCTCCGAACGGTTTAAAGTACAAGCCATCAATGATTTTACTGTGTTTGGCCTGCAAGCTGTAGGGTCTTTAAGTGCTGGAGTCCTTATAGCAACGTCTGGCTGGAACGGAGTAATGGGGTTTGCCCTGCCTGGGCTATGTATTCTCGCTATTGGCATTTTGTTGGGGCGTAACACAATTGCCGTTAGTGACTAAAAAAGAAAATTGTCTTCAAAAAAATGAATTAAAAATTTCAGTTACCCGGAAGTAATTATGCAGAACCTTACTATAGATATATTCACCGACTACGTCTGACCCTGGTGTTACCTCAGTACCGTGAGTATTGAAAAACTAAAAGCAAACTATCCTATCGAAACTAGGTGGGTTCATTTTCCGTTGCATCCCGAAACTCCCGCTGAAGGAAAATCTCTTGCAGAACTCTTTGCTGGAAGAGACATTTCTGAGATTAAGAAGCGACTGCAAGATTTGATGGCCGAAGCTGGGCTGCCCTACGGAAATCGAACTCACACTTACAATAGCAGGCTTGCTCAAGAGCTAGGTAAGTGGGCAGACACCCAAGCCGGCGGTGAAGACATTCATGATCGGCTCTATAAAGCTTATTTTGTAGACAACGTAAATATCGGTGACATAAATGAATTGGTCAGAATAGCCGATGCCACAGGTCTTAACAAAGAAGAAGCGAGGCAAGTGCTAAGCGAACGGTTGTTTGAGTCAGAAGTGGACAAAGATTGGGCAAGATCGCGGGCTGTTGACGTGACCGGCGTGCCTACATTTTATGCTGATGATCTGGTTGTTGTCGGTTGTCAGCCTTATGAGCTACTAGAAAAATTTGTGGTGCACTTATTGGCTCAACGAGCTCAACAACAATCCGAAAATTAACGAGGACAATTTGAATGGAACAGCGAACTGCGCTTATAACCTGTTCAAACCGCTATATGGGCAGAGCAATTGAGGAAAAGTTTTCCTCAATGGGCATCAATGTGATCGCGGGTGAATATCCAATGGAATCACAGGCCTCTGTTGAAGAGCTAGTCGCCAAAGCGGGAGAGGTTGATATATTGGTGGCTAATCTTGCAGAACCTCCGATGACCGGGCCTGTGCAATCCATTCAAAATGAAGAATGGCAAAAATTATTCGACTCGTTAGTGAACCCACTAATGTATTTGGTAAGAGCGATAACGCCCCAGATGATTGCCCGTGGTTCCGGTAAAATTATTGGCATTACCAGCGCAGCACCGCTAAAAGGCATCGCAAACAATGCCGCATATTGTGCCGCGAGAGGAGCGCAGAATGGGTTTTTAAAAGCCGTCGGCCTAGAATTGGCCCGTAGTAATATTCAGGTTAATGCAATTGCTCAAAACTATATTAACAACGACACCTATTACCCTGATGACATTCTGGACAATGAAAAATTTCTAGATCATTTGAAGCGTAATGTGCCCACTAACAAAATTGGTGAGGCTGAAGAAACAGCAGAATTAGCGGCTTATCTTGCCAGTGAAAAATCCAAGCACATGATCGGCCAGATTATTCCATTGGCGGGAGGCTGGGTGACGTAGGGTCTGTAGGAGGTAGATTCCCTTTTAACTCGGCTACCATTTGATGGGCAAGTAATAACCAATCTTGCATGAGAGTTCGGGCCATAATATTGACACCCGGATTATGAACATCCACTGCATCAGGATGCGTATAGGACATCAGCTCTTCAACCACTGCTCTGATATCTTCGGAATCCATCTCTACTCTAAAATGGTCAGTGTTTTTGTCATCGAGAAGATCATCATAGTCTTTCGGCAAAGGCTCTCCACCGGTTATGTTGCGCACGGTGAGGGCAAGACTAGGGTTGCGTTTACGCAGCAGTTCAAACGTCATCTGCAGACTGCCTCTACTGAATACGTCCACCGCGTTACCAGAATCCATTAGCCATTTTTCAACCATAGTCGTGATCTTTTTTGAGTTCTTAAAAGTAAAGCCGCGCTGAAAGTGCGACTTATGTCTATTACTTTTAAAGTATAGACAGGCTTTTTGCTGCACGACGGAATTCTGAGAATTAAAAGTGGGAACTTAAAGCTTGCTGGGCCCTTGGACTATACCGGCATCAAATAACTGATCAACCTCGTGGCTTTCTAAGCCCAAATCTTGAAGCAGAATTTCTTCCGTGTGCTGGCCCAAAAGTGGTGCTGGTTTTGGCTCAGTATGAGGTATTGCAGAAAAATCTAGCGCTTGAGAAGGCACAAGATACTTGCCGATTCCCGGCTGCTCCACCTCGCTAAACAGCGGATTATCAGTGGAGCAATCGATATCGTTGTTCACAAGCTCTGACACCGTTTGGTAAGGCCCCCAGCACGCCCCTGCCGCATCCAGCGCTGCTGTGGCCTGAGAGAAATCCAAGCCGGCAAACCAAGGGGCAAATATTTCTGTTAACTGAGCACGTGCCTGATAGCGATCACCCTCGTTGCTGAAGTTCAGCGCAAGCTTTGTCTCTAGCTGCTGCACCGATTCGGTTGAACCCGTTGCCTGCAAGAGTCCTCGCCACTGATTAGGACTAACTCCCACGATCATGAGCCGTTTGCCATCTTGGCAAACAAAGTCATGTCCGTAAGTTCCAAAAATATGATTACCCACAGCTTCCCGAACTTGGTCGTTCAGCTGAGCTTCCGCGACGTATCCCAGATGCCCCATGGTTGCCAGTGCCACATCCGCCAGCGCTAATTTGATAAACTGCCCCTCGCCACTGAGTAAACGATGCCTTTCAGCGGCTAGCAGACCCAGCGCAATTTGCTGACCGGCAATAACATCCCACGCGGGAAATGGACTGTTAATCGGAGCTTCCGTTTTTGACCCTTCAGAACTCGGCTCACCGGCCAAGAACGGAATGCCTACTTTACTATTCACTGTGTAGTCTAAAGCACTGCCGCCATGGCGATCACCGACTAGGTTGAGATACACGAGATCTGCACGTTGCGCTCTGAGCTGTGCATCCGCTAGCCAGCCTTTGGCTGGGAAATTGGTTAGAAACATTCCGGCTGATTTATCGGGTCGGGTAATTAACTTAGACAGCAGCTCACGCCCCTCAGCTCGGCGGAAATCTACAGCAATAGAGCGTTTGCCTTTATTTAGGCTATGCCAATAAAGGCTTTTACCTTCTTTGGTGACGGGCCAGCGCCGATAATCAATGCCCCCACCTATCATGTCAAAGCGAATAACATCCGCACCTAATTGGGCTAAGGTCATACCGCCAGAGGGCGCGGCTATAAATGCGCTGCCTTCGACCACCTTCATGCCCTTCAATAAATTTTGCAACAGTGCGTCCTCTTTAGTTGAGCAATAAACAGCCATTGTTAATGACGATGCTATCCTGCTCTAAGGACTTGCAACGAAATAGAACCTCGTTCCCGTGCTTCCACATTTCCGTTCGAATCGTGTCTCCAGGATAAACCGGGGCTGAAAATCGCAGCCGAATACGATTAAACAGACTGGTGTCGTAGTCACAACAGCTTTTGAGCAATGCGTGGGTGGCAATGCCCATTGTGCAGAGCCCATGCAAAATAGGTGATTTAAATCCCACCTCTTGCGCCGCCGTTGGAGAAGCATGCAACGGATTGAAATCCCCGGACAAGCGATACAGCAAAGCCTGCTGTGGATACGTCGGCAAATCACAGACTAAATCTGGTTCTGTTTTTGGGATTACTGCGGTCTTAGGTGACGCCTTTCGCCCACCGCCGCAGCCTCCATCTCCTCGGCATAAAATCGTCGAGGTAATGGTACATAGCTCTTTACCAGTCTCTACGTCCCTCACCAATCGTCCAAAGGTGACTAGTGCTCCTAACTTTTCACCTCGATCACTGACTTCACTAATCGCTGTGGTTGCTTCTACCGTTGCTGCAGTCGGTAAGGTGTTGTGAAAAACAATCTCCTGACTAACATGCAATAGTTTGCGCCAATCCATGCCAATGTCTTCTTCGTTGGCCCAAAATCCAGGATGAGCCATCATAACCGCCTGGCTAGGAACTACTTTTAGCTGCTCTTCAAATACAAAGCGCAAACAGTTTTCATCCAAGGGATTCATTCCCATTCCCACACCAAGCGCATAGAGCATGCAGTCCTTTTCAGTATAAGTCTGACGAATTTTTGGAAATTGTCGGTTCAGTAAATAATTAGGATCAATAGTCATAGTGGTTAACCAGTCGCGGTTTGTAGGAGTAGAACCGCCAAAATTTAGTTGGCCTGAGCGATAAGTTCTCTAGCAATTACTTTCAGGGCAAGAGTCTCTTCTGCTCCTTCGAATATGGAAAGCACTCTAGCATCAACAAAATATCGACTGACATCTGATTCCTCCGCATATCCCATGCCACCGTGAATCTGCAACGCTTCGCGGGTTATCCACTCTGCCGCACGGCAGGAAAACAGCTTAACTAAGCTAGCGTCCATTTGGCCTTTGCCCTGATCCATTAGCTTTGCTACCTCATAGCTAAACTGTCGCGAAGCATTGAGTGACGCTAGCATTCGAATGAGTTTTATCTGAGTGAGCTGAAAGTCTGCCACGGACTTACCAAATACTTTCCTGTCTTTTCCATAGCGTAATGCTTTTTCAAACGCAGCCTGCATTACACCGGTTGCTCTAGCTGCGGTTTGGATTCTTCCACCAGCAAAGCCGGCCATAGTAAAATAGAAGCCTTTGCCTAAACCCGCTTCTTCTCCCAGTAAATTAGAAGATGGCACAAAGTAATCATCAAAGAATAGATCATAGGAGTGCATACCTCGATAACCGAGAGTCGCTATGGCGCTCCCTTTTAAAGAGCCGCCGGATTCTTGTTCATGGCTGAATTCGTGTCCGCTGTAAGCGGGCTTTTCCACAAGAAACAAACTTAGACCTTTATACCCAAGACTTAAGTCTGAGTCAGTTCGAGCAAGCACAACTAACAGTTCTGATTTTCCGGCAAAGGTACACCAAGTTTTAGCGCCGTTTAACTTCCAACCATTGTCTGTTTTGGTTGCCTTAAGCGAAACCGCAGCCACATCAGAACCGGTGTTAGGTTCAGTGATTGATATTGCGCACAAGGTCTCACCGGAGGCAAGGCGAGGCAGCCACTGTTGGCGCTGTGACTCGGTCCCGCCGCTAAGAAGCGCTCTAGCGGCTATTTCTGGGCGAGTAATCAAGCTACCGGCAGCACCTAATGAACCTCGCGAGAGTTCTTCAGTCACTACTATCATTCCGAGGCTATCGGCTCCCTCATCCGGCTGCAATCCACCGTACTTCTCTGGAATACACGTACCAAAACAGCCGAGCTTTGCAGCAGGTGTTAGAATCTCATCAGGTATATCGTGGTCATTCCGATGTATTTCCTCCGCTAGTGGAGCAACCACGTCATTTGCAAATCGGTAAAAGGTTTCCCTAACCAGTTCTTTGTCTTCGCTCAAAGAGCTGGGCAATCTTACCAAGTCAGCATCTGCGATTTTCTGGCCTAAATCAGCCAGAAGAAGCGGATCTAGATATTCATCAAACAAAGAAAGAAAGTCTCTATCAGAATAAAGAGTCAGCACATGGGTACGTGTCAGTCCAAACTGAGTGGGGCGTGCCATGAGACGATCTAAGAGAGTCTTAAGAGTTTCTGCGCTAAACACTAAGGCGACAGAGCTAGCCATTTCATCGTTAACCGATTCAGCATAGCGAATACTTGCCATTGCAGCACCGGCTTCGGCGGTCATGAATGCTAGCTCGTAACTTACCTGTTGGTGAGAATCGACAAGCTCCGAATTCAGCTTTGAATCGAGCGTGCAACTCTTCTTAATATAGGACGCAGCACAATCGAGCAAATCTTTAACTTGGCTAAAGCAGTGCTTTGCAGAACTCAGCTTGGATTGTAAAGGCAAAATCGAATTGTCTCCTTCTTGTTGATTAGTCATAAGGACCTATGATCGAGATACTGCAAATAGTTTTCATAAATCATTTGTAGGCTAGTTGCCCCAATAGGATGGCTAAAACACTTTATGCCGCCGTTAATTTTGCTAAGCCTTGCTCGGGGGCAGTAAACGCCGTAAGAAGCAACAGCTGTCATAAAAAACCCGCTTAAATTTAGATGGTTCTCGCAATGACCAGTTTCATTATCTCAGAAGACCCACCGTAGATACGTCTCACTCGGGAATCGACAAACAAGCGAGAAATTGGATACTCCCGCATATAACCGTAGCCACCAAACAGCTGTAGGCAATCATCGACAATTTTGTTGCCGGTTTCAGTGGTCCAAAGTTTCGCCATTGCACCTTCTTCAGCGGTTAATTTTCCCTCGTTTATCTTGTTCAAACACTGGTCGAGATAAGCCCACCCCACTGCCAAATTGGTTTTCATTTCTGCTAGCTTGAATTGAGTGTTTTGAAATTCGAATACTTTTTGCCCAAATGCATTTCGCTCTTTGACATAGTCGGTTGTCATTTCAAAGGCCCGCTGAGCTTCAGCAAAAGCGCGACAAGCAATTGTGATGCGCTCGCGAGGTAGCTCATTCATGAGCACCGCAAAGCCACCACCTTCTTGCCCTAATAGGTTGGTCACTGGCACACGCACATCATTAAAAAACATTTCTGATGTGTCGGCAGCTTTTTGTCCGATCTTATCCAAATTGCGGCCTCGTTCAAATCCGACTCTGTCAGACTCGACGATAATGAGACTGATCCCTTTGGCCCCCTGCTTTGGATTTGTGGTGCAGGCAAGCAGAACGAAGTCGCAATTTTGACCATTAGTGATAAACGTTTTTTGTCCGTTAATCACATACTCATCGTTGTCTCGCACTGCTGACGTGCGAAGTGCTTTCAAATCGCTGCCACAACCAGGCTCAGTCATACCGATCGCCGCAATTGCCTCACCGGTTACCATCTTGGGAAGCCATTTTTGTTTTTGCTCTTCGGTCCCGCAGTTGAGTAAATAGTAAGATACAATATCCGAAGAGACAGAAAACCCTACACTCGCTCCCCCAATGGCATAGCCCACTTCTTCGGATAGAATCATATTGTAGAGAAAATCTGCGCCAGGACCGCCATACTCTTCCGGCACGCCACAACAGTGAAAGCCATTGGCACCGGCTTTTAACCAAAATTCTCTGGGTAACACGCCTTCGTTTTCCCACTGATCAATGTGAGGTTCTAATTCTTCTCTAAAAAAGCGCCGAGCGTTGCTTCGAAACAACTCGTGCTCGGACGTGAACAGGGAGCGGTCGTGCATAATATTGCCTCTCTAGGCGACTTTAATAAGGGCCGAAAACCGGTCCAATTCTAGAGGAAATCAGAGCCAAATGCGAAATGAAGCAAAGCAGACAGAACCCTGTTCAAGGTGTAGAATGCTCGCTCCTTCATTCCTAGACCAATGCAATGCCTAAAAAGCCCAAACCACTGCCGCTACGCCTTTTTGTCGGCGTTAAATTCCCGCTGTTAAAGCAGATAAAACCGCTTCTCGACGATATTTCCAGCCTTGCTGAAGACAAGTCGCTTAAGCTCCGCATATCTCCTACGGCTAATCTTCATTTGACTCTCAAGTACCTTGGCACTGTTAGTGAAGAGCAGGGGGTGCCGATTCAGTCCGTACTAGCGCAGGTAGGCCACCAGCTCCAGTCTTTTAAAGTGAACTGTTCCAGCGTTGGTTTTTTTAAAAACTCCCTGTGGGTTGGAGTTGAGAAAAACGAGCGACTCAAAGAATTGGTTGATGAACTAAACCAAGGCCTTGCCGTTTTAGATTTCGAAGTAGAGACAAAAGAATTTTCTCCTCATATCACATTGGCTAAGTTTGATAAGAGTGCCAAAGAAAAGCTACTACCCATCGCCGAGAAATATCAAGAGACGGTCTGGGGTGAGATTGAAGTGAACAAGTTTCACCTCTACAAATCTCACACGCTATCAGAAGGAGCCAAGTATTTTATTTTGAGCAAGTACGAGATGGGGACACCCAATTAGCAATTCTTGTATTTGTCATTAAGACCTACACCCGACAAAATTATTGGCACTGCCTTTTCTACGCGGGCCAATCTGGTTTTCTCTTGTTTAGCACTTTCTATATGCTGTACATATTCTTTCTGCCGACCGGGAGTTAAGCCTGCGAATGCCTCTGCAATTTTCTTATCTTGATTCATTACTGCAGCTAATTCAGCTGGAATCTTAAGAATTTTTTCTTTTTGACTAGAGGACGGTTTTACCATTTTTCCAGCTAACTGATTCTGAATAGCCTCTTGCGCATACTGTTTGACCAATTTGGTATCCACCACATCGGCTTCTGAGAAGCGCCATTGGCGCAAAGCTTTTGTCACACCTTCTTGAGCATTAATAAGTTGTTGGGCGGAATCCTTTAGAAAAACCCCTTGATGAAACCAAAGTGCGATATGATTTTTGAACGCTACTAAACTAATGATCGTCGCTCCCGCCACCGTATAAGCAGGCGAGCCCCATTTCACGGTTTCATTTACCTCACACGCCAATAAGGTTTTACGAAGCAAACGTAGTTGTTTCTCCCAATCCTTATGCTTATCTATATATGCTTCTATTTTTCCATTGTCATTGACCGCTGCTGCTTTTTTAGTTTGAGTCATATTAATGTCCTGACACTATGATCTGGGGTTTAAAAGTGAGGTTAAAACATGATCCTCCCATTTCCCATTGATGAGCAGATAGTCCTTTGCGAGACCCTCTTTTTCAAAACCCAAACTTTGTAGCAACGCACTGGACCTTTTGTTTTTTGGCATATGATTAGCCATGATTCGGTGTAATTTCAAATCATTAAAGGCAAAGCCAATAGCATGGTTAACTATTTTCTTCATATAACCCTGCCCCTGATAGCGTTCGGCACAGGAATACCCCATATGACACGCCATAAATACCCCGCGAACGATGTTACTTAACGAACAAGTACCGATCACATGAGATTGAGTCTCGTCAGTACCAATAAAGTAAACTGCAGAGCCTGATTCGAATTCGCTTTCGCGGGCTTCAAGGCGTCGCTGCCAGGATTCGATAGAATGATGCCGTTTAGGAACCTGGGGGCTCCAAGGCTGCAAGTGACTGTCGTTCACTGCATAATAATTTGCCAGAATGAGTGCATGGCTGGGGTTGGTTTTTAGTATTCTCACGTGAGCCTTCTTTAATTTATATTTAACTCAGTGTCTTAAGCATTAACAAATTTTCTTCTCCATCATGGGAAAATTGTTCTACAGGCTCCCAGCCCAGTTTGGCATACAACCCGCCAGTGAGATTACTTGTTTGTAGATAGAGATGTGGCAATGCCATAGATTTGGCTAAGTGGATCACCTGATTAGTCAACTGCGATGCTATTTTCGACCCTCGAAATTCCGTGGCCACAAATACACTACCAAGCCAATAGTGATACTGGGGATACTGCTCATCAAGCTCTTGAAGCTTAAGGGCTGCAGTACCCGCTGGCACGTCGTTTTCGAAAGCGAGAAGATGAATGGGTAGCTCTGACTTGCTGAGGGAACGTCTCAATTCTTGCTCAGCTTTTTTCAAATCTGGCCCTAAATGGGATGCCCACTCTTCATTCCACCAATGAATAACTCTCTTACAGTGGATTGGACAATCTATTAGGTATTCGAACCGAAGAGACATGAATAGGCACCAAAAAGCGAGAGCCCTATTCTAGCCGCTGATTGAACCTGATTAAAAGTCTTTAAAGAAAGTAAAAACTAAAGGGTCAATTGAACTCTTTGCATTTCTTCCATCTGCCCATAGCTGGATGTAATGACCCGGTCGCCCTGCTGCAATCCTTCTCGGACTTCTACGTAGCGGTTGTTCCGGCGACCTATTCTTATGTCGCGGCGCATCGCGTAAGACCCTTCATTGTCTAAGACAAACACCCAATTTCCACCGGTCTCCTGAATGAAACCCCCAAGAGGTAGGAGAAGCGATTCAACTGGGTTTCCTAACGTAAGCTCCATCTGTAACGTCTGTCCTCGCCGGACATTGTCAGGCGCCGAGCCTTCAAACACTAAATCCACTTCGAATGTACCGGCAGTAATTTCAGGGTAAACCTTGATAGCCCTCGCTTTGTGTTCCTGCCCGGCTAAGGTGAAAGTAGCTCCTTGATCGGTAGCCACTCTCGACACATAGTATTCATCAATTTGCGCGACAATTTTGTACTGATCAATAACATCGATTTGCCCCAATCGCTGCCCTGTGGTTTTGCTTTCTCCGATCTCAACCGGTAATGAGGTCAGCTGGCCAGTGATTGGCGCACGAACTAACAGGCTCTCAAAGCTGCTTTGAGAAACTTCAAGATTCTCTTGCAGCTTTGATATTTGCAAGGCAATTTGATCGGTTCGGTCAATTCGAATTTTTTCCTCAACTTCCTGCCGCGCTTTAGAGTTTTCTAGAATCAGTTTTTGATAAGCTAACTCGTCAATAACTCCGTCGTAATCCTGTTCTGATATCAGACTTCCATCGACCAATTTTTCAAATCGCGCTTTCTGCCGTTCCAAAACAATAATTCTGTATTCAGTATCGATAATCTGACGTTCGGTATTTAGCTTGGTGGTTTCCAAATTGTTGGAAATATTTCCCAAAAAATTTAGCTGCTCAGTTATGTTGGTATCGTTCTGAGCCGCGCTCAATCTGAGGTTAGTGTTGCTCAACTGGACCAAAGGCTGACCTGCCTCTACAAAACTTCCTTCTTCTACAAATATCTCTTCAACTACACCGCCATTAACCGCATCGAGAAAAACACTATTCAGAGGTTGAATGGTTCCTCTGATAGGAATCAAATCTTCGAACGCACCGTACTCGACCGTAGAAACAATCAGCTGCTCTTGCGGCACGCGATAAGTACGAATAGAAACATCCGTCACGAGACCATAGGCGAACCAACCACCGCCAATGAGCACGGTCAGTATTACCCCCCACCGCCAAGTGGGCGTTTTTTTCTTCTCAATCTGTTTGTCCATCGCCATGGTGTTCGCGCTCTCTTGCTGATAACAGCTCTATCGAGCTGGAATATTCAAAATCAGTAACAAGGACGTAATGGAAATCACAAAGTTACTGTCCTTTTGAGATTTATTTTCTAACGCAAACCCTGCTAGAAGCTCGCCTATAGCAGTTTAGGCTCCCCGATATTGAAAACGTTACATTTTTTGGGCGTATAGAATCAGCGGCTAGCCACTAGAACGCTGGGCGAGGTGACATGAAAGCAAGTTACTTGCTTAGTGCTGGAACAGAAAGTATCGCAAGGCCTTATCCGGATAGTCAGTATAAAGCCTATCTACACCTTGATTGATGAAGCGGCGCATTTCACTGGCATCGTTTACTGTCCAGACCCCGAACTCCAGCCCCGCCTTGTGGACTTTGTCGATAGCCTCGTCGGTAATCAGGCGCCGGTTGTAAACCAGTGACTCGAACCCTCGGTCCAGCGCTGTGTCTATGTCAGAGTCAACCGCCTGAATATCAACGCGATCCCAGAAAACCGGGATTTCCGGGGCTAAGCGTTTCACGGTAGACATTTTTTCTAAATTGCCATCGTTAAAACCCACCCAAGGAGTGGCTTTCAATTCCTTGATAAGCGCAATTGCAGCTTCAGTAGACCCATCCTTTGGCTGAATAGAGAGCCTAGTGGTGGATTGTTTTTTAACCAACTCAAGAATGTCTTGAAGGAGCGGAAGCCGCTGTGGCGGCATTTGAGCCTCGTTCAAATTTCGATCGCCTCTGAATCCCACAGCAACATCTAAGGCGCTTAAAAACTCATAACTATGCTCGGAAATTTCTGCCTCAACACCGCTGACTCGAACCATATTGGCATCATGAGTTACTACTATCTGGCCATCCGCAGATAGGAATATATCGCACTCAATCCAATCAACTCCCATGGCAATCGCTTCTGAAAACGCTTCCAGAGTGTTTTCAACAAAACGGCCGCTGTAGCCTCTATGAGCTGTCACCCCATTGTGGGTCATGGCTTTAGTCGGCAGCACTTCGGCGGCGCTGGCCGCACCAGTCAAAGACCAAAACAGGGCTACTAGCAGCCAACCGCTAGGCTTAAATATTCCTCTATCAGCTTTGATACTCATCGCTTTAACCGCTTTGGAAACTGGTGCCGCAGCTAGTATCGGTCTTCAAGCGCCGCATCCACTAGAGTCGTGAAGTTCTCCCGAAAGCCGCCGCCACTAGAAGGCGAAACCTGTCCCATAATCACTGTAATTAGATTCTGCTCAGGATCAATGAAGAAACGGGTTGCGGTGGAACCATCCCACCAGATCGTCCCTTTTGAAACAGGAAAACTATAGGCGCTGGGATCCATCACTAAATTAAAACCGCCCAAGGTCCAACCGGACCCGGCCCAATAACCTCGATTACCTATTGGCATCGCCTGCTCAGGCACGCCATTTTGATAAAGCAGCTCGGCGGTCTCCGGTTTCAAAATTTGCTGGCCATTAAACGTCCCTCGGTTCATCACCATTAGGGAGAAGTTGGCAAAATCAGGCACGCTAGAAAGAAGACCGACTCCGCCTTCAATAAGTTTGGGCTTTTCCGTAAAAGGCACTGTTTCTATTTGGTGAGGACGAAGTTCTCCATCTGTAGGCCGGTACAGTTGAGCCAAGCGGTTAGCATTGTCTCCGTCAGCCCAAAACATCGTGCTATTCATGTTTAACGGGTTTAGCAGGTTTTCTTGCAAATAAGTTTGGAAATCTGTCCCAGACCAAACTTCAATGAGTTTGCCTAAGATTGTTGCGTGAATCCCATAGCGGAACTCGGCTCCTGGGTTCTGAAACAACGGTATTCTCGCGGCATTGCCCACCATCTCATCGAGACTTATGCTCTTATCTCTGACGTTGTTTTCGCGATAGAGAGCAGAGCTGCGACTACCTAGGCCCGAAGTATGAGTGAGCAAGTGGGCAACTGTGATGTCTCCTTGCCGAGCTTTGGTTTTTGAGATAGCAGTGCTGTCTGAGTCCAACAACACCCGCTGGTTTTCAAATTCCGGCAAGTATTTCTTGATGGGGTCATCCAGTTTGAACTTACCTTGTTCGTACAGCTGAAGCGCTGCCACACTGGTGATTTCTCGGGTCATTGAGTAAATACGAAAGAGTGTATCCGCTTCCATGGGAAGAGATTGCTCAATGTCTCGCTCACCCAGCGCTTCAAAATAAACGACTTTGCCGTCTCGAATGACTGTGGCAACAACCCCGGGTATATCCCCATCGTCGATATGCTGCTGAAGCCGCTCTGTGACTTTTTCCAAGCCTTCGCTAGAAAAGCCTGCACTTTCAGCATTAGCCAGTTCGGGAATTTGCGCGTTAAGGAGAGGAATAAAGGACAATGATACCGCGGCGATCAAGCAGCGAGGATAGGAAGTTGGCATGGTGGCATCTCGGCAAAGTGTGGACAAAAACTGACAAATTATGGGTTGAAACGCTAACCCTTTTAGCCATTATTGTCCACAACCACTCTGCCATGAGCCAGACTTAGGTCAGCTATTGAAGGCGCCGGCCAAGCCCAAAACTGCTTCTTTCATCCTTACTTTGAGAAAGGTTGTTGAGCAAATCTTCTCGGGAGTGGATCATCTCTTTGAAGGTCTGCACGGCGGTGAGGTTATCCTGAGAAGGAGAACCATCCACATCATCCATTTTGCCTTTGAGCTCTGCAATTTCCAGCAGTAGCTTGTCTCTCACCGCATGGGTATTGTGATAGTTCGGAGCAATATGAGTTCGCTGCCGACGTACATTTCGAAGCATGGGGCTACATCCTTGTATTTTTTGAAAAATTCGGTCGTCCTGACCCTTTGCAATCAGTGACACTCCACCTTGGTGTCAACACTTGCCACGTGGTGAAGCACTACTTATGATAAGCATAGTCAAAGAATCGAAATATGAAAGGCGCAGATTCTTGGTTATCTGTTGATTGCCGCGTCACTTACAATAGATTGCCAATCGAAACTTGAATCCGCGATCGCAAGGAATTCGGGATTCAGCAATTCAGGCTTTTGGTTGTACCGAAGCGGGGCAAAATTAAGATCAACAATCTGACCTCCAGAGGACAGTAGCACAGCATGCGCGGCGGCTGTATCCCACTCTGAAGTAGGCCCCATGCGAGGATAAAAGTCAGCCTTCCCTTCAGCAAGAAGGCACATTTTTAGAGAACTTCCCATACTCACCACGTCTGCAGATCCTAAAGATTCCGCTATTTGCTGTAACAGCTGTTCTAGCCGTTCTCCCCGATGGTGGCGACTCGCCACGACTCGGATGGGTGTAGATTGAGCGTTTGTAGGCTGGCACGCTAATGATTGCCGAACTCCGTCTTTGCTCGCTTTGATGGGGTCGAATCCAACGCCGCCACTGTAGGTGACTCCTTGAACTGGAACATGGACTACACCAAGCACAGGCTCGCCTTTCTCAATCAACGCAATGTTAACTGTGAACTCTCCGTTTCGACCAATAAACTCTTTGGTGCCATCTAAAGGGTCCACCAACCAATAGCGCTGCCAGCAAGACCGAACATCGTAGTCCACGATTTCAGCTTCTTCCGAGATTATGGGCACATCTGGGTAGTGCTGCTGCAAGCCCGCAACGATCACCTCATTGGCTTTTTTATCCGCCAGTGTAAGAGGAGAATTATCGGCTTTGGTGATCACTTCAAGCTCAGAGCTGCCGTTATATATCTTAAGTATTTCAATACCGGCGTCACCTGCAATCTTCTCGACTATGGATAAATCAATGGGACTCATATTGAAAATAATTCCTTTGCCTGATGGTTTACTTTAGCGACTGCTTGAGTAAGCTTGAGCATGTTGCATGACAGGGCTGAACTTGCCAAGCCTTTTGGAGAAATAGATGCCACCTTGGTCCACCATAGACACCATCATGTTTGATATGGATGGAACCCTACTAGACTTGCACTTTGATAACTATTTTTGGCAATCATTAGTGCCAAAAATGTATGCACAAGAACATGGGATATCTGAAGTTGACGCTCAGGCGTTGGTCAAGTTCAAAAATGATGAGGCACTAGGCTCTCTGCAATGGTATTGCCTCGATTACTGGGCCGATGAACTAAAGCTAGACGTTGTTCAGCTCAAGCACACAATCACCCATAAGATAAACGTAAGGCCCAATGTAGAAAAGTTGCTGCAACAGCTGAGCCTTTCTAACAAACGAATCTTACTGATAACCAACGCTCACCCCAGCAGCTTGAAGTTAAAGATGGAACACACTGGGATAGATAGTTTCTTCCATGATTGCATCAGTTCACATTCTTTAAACCTTGCTAAGGAACATCACGGTTTCTGGGAGAAGCTCCAGACACATTTTCCTTATGACCCTGAAAGAACTCTGTTGTTTGATGATTCACTTCCCGTATTAAGGCAGGCGCAAAAAGAAGGCATCAAGCACCTTTATGCGATTAGCCAACCAGACAGCCAACGGCCCGCTTTACTAGAAGAGGAATTTCCTCAGGTTGTAGACTTTGAACACATTCTTCCAAGGGTCGGGTCTCATGGGTAGCAACAGTTCAAGCCGCTTGCTCGGCTTCGGCATGCTATGAATAGATTGAGAATCGACAAATGGTTGTGGGCCGCTCGTTTCTATAAAACTCGGGCGGTTGCAAAACAGGCCATCGAAGGCGGCAAAGTGCAATGCGATGGGCAACGGGTAAAACCAAGCAAAGAAATTGAGGTGGGTGCTATGCTTCGATTGCGGCAAGGCTTTGATGAAAAAACTGTTGAAGTGATTGCTTTATCTGACAAACGACGCGGTGCCCCCGAAGCACAAACTTTATACAGTGAAACAGAGCAAAGTATCGAAGCCCGCAATACTCTTTCTGAGCAACGAAAGTCCCAACCCAGTCATTGGGGAGCAGAAGGTAAACCTAACAAGAAACAACGCCGTGCCATACACCGGTTTAAGACAGAGAACTAGTGGCCTAGTTGCAAAAACAGCCGGTTAGCACTGGTTAAGTATATTTGCCATAATGCCGCTACGTTTCTATTACTCTAGTTACATCCGCACTGTTAGAGCAGTGCTGTAAGGATACAGACCTTTGGGGGTCATCTTGGTTAAACAAATTAGTGAATCTCTGCAATATTACAATCTACCTAACTTTGATCCCAGTTGGCGCCAGGTAAAGCGAGGGCTAGAAAAAGAAAGTCTTCGAGTAGCACCAGACGGTAACATTTCAACCACAGGCCACCCAAAAGCCCTTGGCTCCGCGCTCACCAATCCCTTTGTTACCACCGATTTCTCTGAGTCCTTGCTGGAATTTATTACTCCGGCCTATGCGGAGTTGGATGAATGTTTACAGACTCTAGAAGATGTTCACCGGTTCACGGTGCAAAATCTGGAGAACGACGAATTGCTATGGGTTTCGAGTATGCCCTGTCCACTAGACAGTGAAGCAGAAATTCCCATTGCCCAATATGGCACGTCCAATATTGGCAAACTAAAAACTCTCTATAGGCATGGGCTCAGCAATCGCTATGGAAGCCTCATGCAAGTGATCGCTGGCCTGCACTACAATTTTTCAATGCCGGAATCTTTCTGGCAGCCTTATCAGGAAATATGCGGACACAAAGGCTCACTGCAAGATTTTCGAACAGAGAAATATTTACATTTAATTCGAAACTTTCATCGCTACTCTTGGTTATTGATTTACCTTTTTGGCGCATCTCCAGCAGCTTGCAAATGCTTCGTACAGGGTCGAGACCACGACTTGGAAGAACTTGATAGCGGCAGTCTTTACTTGCCCTATGCTACCTGCCTGCGAATGGGAAATTTAGGGTATAAAAGTGAAGCGCAGAAATCTCTTTTCGTTTGCTACAACGAACTGGATGCTTACGCAGAATGTCTTGAAGAAGCTATGCGAACACCTTATGAAGATTACGAATTAATTGGTCAAAAAAAGAATGGCGAGTATTTACAACTGAATACAAATTTACTTCAGCTTGAAAACGAATTTTACAGCACCATTAGACCAAAGCGTGTAGCACAAAGCGAAGAAAGGCCCATTGATGCACTTATGTCAAAAGGCATTGAGTACATTGAAGTTAGAGCGTTAGACCTTAACCCCTACCTTCCTCTTGGCATAGACGCAGAACAAATTCACTTTTTGGACAGCTTTTTACTGCACTGTCTTCTTGATGAAAGTCCCGCTTGCAATAAAGATGAGTTTTTTGAAGTGGCAAACAATATTTCAAAAGTTGTTGAGCAGGGGCGAGACCCAGAGTTAGAGCTGAATTTGGAATCAAAACCCAAGCGGTTAGTAGACTGGGCCAATGAACTTCTTGGTGATATAGCCAATAGCACGGCGCTTTTGGATGGAGAGGACAGCGACCTTCACGAGCAAAGTCGCCTCGCCCAAATTGCTAAAGTCAAAAATCCCGATCTCACTCCTTCTGGTCGAATGCTTAAGGAAATGAAGGCGGAAAAGAAATCGTTTTTTAGATTTTCTATGGATCAATCTGAAATTCAAAAAGCTGCCTTGAGTGAAACAAAACTCAGCGCCGAGAAGGTAGCTACACTAGAAGCAACTGCGGCAGAATCACTGCGTAAACAAGCTGACATTGAGGCCGCTGATAAAATCGATTTCGACGAATATTTGGCCCGTTGGAATGAGTCCTAGCAAGTTACCGAGGACTCTAGAGGGTGCTACTGCAAAGAGTGTTACTGCTGCACCACGAAATCGGTAAAATAAAGATCTTTGATTTGCTTATCCCCATCTTTTTCTAACGTCCGCATTGCCTGTTGAACCTCCATCAACGCCTCACGACGAAGAGATTCTCGGCCAACAGTTGAGGTTAAATTCTCTTCTGCCTGCGCACTGAACAACAGCACTAGCGCATTTTGAATAGAGGGTAAATGATGCCAGATGCGTTCTTCGCTTTCTGGAGTCACCTCCAAGGCCACACGCGCTTTAAGGTACTTCAGCCTTGCACCCTCATCATAGTTGGTAACAAAGCTAGGAGATATTTCCACGTACTTACTGTTGGGAGCATCTTGCGCAGCCACAGTGCTAGAAAGATAGAACAAGCAAATACCCAAGACAGTTTTAGCAATGCCACTCATGGCTGAAATCTTCATAGACTGGACTCTTTTCCTAAGGCTCTGATTTTCTCTATTAAGTGTAGCAGCAATATTTAAACGCGCAGCCAAGCGGCGCCCTCAAGACTATTCCGCAGTTTTGCTGAAGTTAAGTTGAACTCTAAGAAGATTTGAGCAGGGGAGATCCGGTTTATTATGCAATTGAACTTGCGTAAATCCGGATTCTTTACCTATATTAAGGGAAGGAGGTATGAATAAGAGTCTTTCTTATAACCTTCAGGGCAAAGATGCCTATAAAGCAACGTTCAGGGAGAACATAATGCTAAGCCACAGTAAACGAACTAAGGAAGGTTGGTTGCTGGTAGACGACATGGTAAGACGTTGGATGCAGCAAAGGGTTAATTTAACCCATGATTTCGAAGGCATCGTAACCCCTCAACAAAGCGAAGAACCTGCAAGCTCTCTATCTAGCCGCATAAATCGCTTCTGCCAGACTTTAGTGGATTATGTTTCGGCAGGTCATTTCGAGGTGTACAACGAACTGATCACTGAGGCCAAAGAGTTTAACGATGGCAGTCTTGGCAAAGGAATTGACCTTTGCAAAGCTATCGAGCAGTCAACAGACTTGGCATTGGAGTTTAACGACACCTTTGAAGCCGCCCGCCACGACTCTCAACTACTAGCCAAACTGCCCAAACACTTAGTTGAGCTTGGCAGTGTGCTTAATTTACGTTTTGAACTTGAGGATCGATTAATTTCCGCTGTTCATAACTGTCATCGGCCCATGGTTGCGTAACGGTGTTATAGAAAGCGACCACGTTGCTGTCACACACTAGGGTTTATCGTTTTCCACACTTTGTTGTAGGCAATCACATTGGCTAGATCACTACTGATTGCCGCGCTCTTATTTACATTGCAGGCATGTTCACTCGATGACCAACCTGATCATTCATTTTCCGCCAGCGTGCAAGGTATTTTTAGTGCCGTCTATTCCGCAGATGCCAGCCACACGGTAATCGGCTCCATTCAGCATGGAGCGAGTCTCTGGGATACTGCCAACGCAGAAAGACTGTTCAATTGGAATCATCAAGAAGACAGCTTTTCTCAAATCACAGCCGCTGGATTTTCTCCAGAAGGTGATTTTGCTTTAACATCCGATGGCATGACCTTAGTTCTGTGGGACGTTGCCACTGGAACTGCCCTGCGGTTTTTTCAAGTTCCCGATGAAGTTCTGCACTTGGCCTTAAGTCCTAGAGCTAACACCGCCCTTCTGGGTTTGGTCAGCGGCAATGCTGTTCTGTTCGATGTTCAAAATGGCGGTATCATCCGGCAAATGGAACAAGGCAGCAGAATTCTTAGCATGGCCATGAGTGCTAATGGAGAGTATGGCCTGTTTGGCTTAGATGACAATCACGCCAAATTTTGGAATCTTAGAAATTCTGAATTAGTTAATACCATCAACACTCAAGGTAGAGTTCAGACCGTTGCACTTTCCGACGATGGCAAATACGGATTAGTAACAGTGCAGCATTTAGATGCTGAAGTGTGGAATTTAGAAACCCATTCATTGCATTCACGACTTAACTACAGCAATCGGTTTTTTCCTAGCTTTTCCAGTTTTGTTACCGCCCGCTTTTCCAAAGACGGAGAGAAGATTATCACCGGTAACACCACTGGCGCCCTGGAGCTTTGGTCCGGCGACAGCGGCAAGCGAATTGAACGCTGGGTAACTCCCATCAAAGGCGGTTTTAAGCCCCAAGTATTTTCTGTGGTTGCGGTGGCACTCGATGAAGAATCAGCTACCGCCAGCGCTATCACCTCTGCCGGAACAGCCTATAGGTATAACTTAGAAAAGTAGCAAATGATTCGCTACGTTGATGCGAACCTGATCTATTCCTTATGTACCCGACTTGCAAAATTCAATGTTCCTAGTTGGCACACTTAACGGTATAATCATTACCTCGCCGCTAATTCCAAGCGCCCGAAAAAAGTGATGACATGAACAAGTAATTTCTGAAATACCTTAATCATTGCCAGCTGTTTTATACCTGGCCCGATTTCTGTTTCTGGAGTTATCTATGTCTACCATTATTTGCCGTCGTCTGACATTCGGTTATGACGGTTCCGCTTTCAATCTATTTTCTGATCTTGATTTAACCATCGATACGAACTGGCGCTGTGGCTTAACAGGGGCAAACGGGCGCGGTAAAACTACGCTACTAAAGCTTCTTGATCGCCAGTTATCTCCCGCGAAAGGAGACGTTGAGTATTCAGGCTCGACTCGCTATTTCCCTCGCCCGGTTAGAAACCAGTCGGTGTCTGCGTTTACTGCCGCTAAAATTTCTGCGGGCCCCTATTATCAGCTGGAAGAGGAAATGCAGCGGCATTTAACAAAGGGAGATGAGGCTTCACTAACTCTTTTTAGTGAAGTTCAAGAACGTTACAGACAGCTGGGCGGATATGAAGTGGACGCTTTACTGTCTAAGGAGCTACTTAGGCTAGGCATCTCCGAGGATCAGTATAGCCAGCCGTTCGAGCAATTGAGTGGCGGGGAGCAATCACGCTGCTTGCTAGCTTCGTTATTCCTTCAAAACAATAGTTTTGCGCTGATTGACGAGCCAACCAATCACTTGGACTATGAAGGCCGAGAGCTAGTAGCTAATTATCTTAAATCTAAGAAAGGCTTTTTGCTTGTGTCCCATGATCGAACCTTTCTTGATAATTGCATTGATCATGTAGTTGCTCTGAACTCAGAAAGCGTGGAAGTTCAACGCTCTTCGTTTACCACTTGGAGAACACAGCATCATCAGAAATTGGCGCGACAGTCTGCGCAAAATTTGGAGCTCAAAAAAGAAATAAGAAGCCTTTCTGCCGCAGCAAGTGAGAGACGAGTGGGCTCTAGCAAGCGCGAGAGTGCCAAGTCGGGCGCTCTTGATAAGGGGTTCGAAGGGAGCAGAGCCGCGCGGCAGATGAAACGAGCCTTAAACATTGAGAAACGCGCAAACCAGAAAATTGAAGACAGAAGAGCCACACAGCATGATGTAGAGAAACATTATGAGATCAAATTTCCATCACGCTCTCATGGTAGCTATCAGCTGGCGAAAGTTGACCGCTTATCTATCTTGCGTCCCAATCCACTGTTTAATTCCGTAAGTTTCACTATAAACCCCGGTACAAGACTAGCGATACGGGGCAAAAACGGAAGTGGAAAAACGAGCCTTTTAGATTTACTGAGCGGGACCACACTGGAGCACAGCGGTACTGTTTCTTTTGCTAGAAAGCCAAAAATTTCGAGATCCTATCAACGACCTTTATGGCAAGAAGGAAGCCTGCTAAGTAAGCTTGAAGATGCCGAGCTAGACCCATCATTGTTTCGTACGATTTTGGCAACCATGGGAGTTAAAGGCGGCTTGCTCGATCAACCAATCGAGAACCTGTCCTTAGGGCAGCAAAAGAAAATCGATTTGGCGCGGACACTGGTAGAGCCCTCGGATTTAATCATCTGGGACGAACCGTTAAACTACATTGACATTGATACACGAGAGCAAATTGAATTAGCGATTCTTCGTGACTCACCGACCATGATCATTGTGGAGCATGACGAGGCTTTTGTTCGAAGCATTGCCACTGATACGATTGAACTCGAAGCGCCATAGGCGAGTTTCTGATTTTGAAGCCAAGACACATCGAAATTGCCTACCTTTGCAAGCCCTAGGTAAATGCTTGAATGTAATCTATACTCGACAATTCATTCATTAAACGGAAGGAAGCAAACATGATTGTAACAAACCTTTCCGGGCACCAAGCTTAACAGTTTAGACACTTCTGCCCGGTCTATTACGCCGGGGGCAAATACCCCCTTTTAGAATTAGCGTGTTTTAGTTAAGGGTTTGCTATGTCAAATTTTACTTCACTGGCCAGCTTAGGTTGGCAGCCATTTTTTCAACAACAGTTATCGCTCGAAGAGCTCAACGAAACCACTCCCGCACGAATCATCGAACAGCATAAATCTGAGATTTCAGTCGCCACCGGAACTAACGTATTCAGTGTTGCCCTACTTCCATCCATGCCAAATTTGGTTGTAGGCGACTGGATATTATTAGACGGCCAGCTAAACTATGTCCGCCTGTTAGATAGAAAAACCGTTTTCTCTAGAAAGGCAGCGGGAAGCAAACTAGAAGAACAGCTCCTATCAGCAAATGTTGATACTGCATTTATCGTTTGCTCGATCAATAAAGACTTCAATCTTAATCGGATAGAAAGACTGCTTTCACTTGTGAACAAGTCACAGGTGGAAGCAGTGGTAGTACTCAGC
Source organism: Pseudohongiellaceae bacterium (assembly GCA_045106275.1). Classification (GTDB taxonomy): domain Bacteria; phylum Pseudomonadota; class Gammaproteobacteria; order Pseudomonadales; family Pseudohongiellaceae; genus UBA9145. Next base: position 64,612 of record JBGCEK010000042.1, read on the forward strand.
AAATCCGATCAATCTGATTCACCAGAAAGCTTTGTGAAACAAGTGCAAAACTTGGACCCCTTTCTGTTTGTGGAAGCCGTTAACTGCTTGGACAAAGAGAGCGTTGCAACGTTGTCACCATGGCTTAAGTCCGGCAGCACTGTTGCTGTATTAGGCTCATCAGGTGTAGGTAAATCCACACTCACAAACACACTATTGGGAGACGAAAAACAGAGCACCGGAAGCATTCGAGAAGACGATAGTAAAGGCCGCCACACCACAACAAAACGATCTCTCGTTGCATTGGACTCTGGAGGGCTCATTTTGGACACACCTGGTATGCGGGAGCTGCAGCTTGCAGATGCTAAAGATGGCATAGCTGCTACTTTTTCAGATATTGAAGGGTTTGCCACCCGCTGTAGATACCGCGATTGTCAGCATGAATCTGAGCCAGGCTGCGCAGTGAGAGAAGCAGTGGAGTCTGGAGTATTGGAGCAGAGGCGGCTAGACAACTATCAAAAATTGCTGAGAGAAGTGACCTTCAATTCTGCAAGCCTTTCTGAAAAAAAAGCCAATGACAAAACCTTGGGTAAGTTCTACAAGCGCAGTCAAAGTGACGCCAAGAAGTTGAAAGGAAGATAATGCATTTGAAATTCGCTTCTTCATTACTCGCATGAGCACTCCATTAAAGAGTGACCAGATGATCGAGACAATTCCACAGAGTCTTGCAGAAGAAGGCTCTAATGAGAAACCCCTAGTCTGCTGTACGGGGGTCACGATATCTAAAATCCTAAGGAAACCCCCTATTCCAAAAATACGATTAGGGGCATTTGTTCAAACAGTTTGTAATCTTCAATTTGACGGGTTAAGTTAAGGTGAATTCAAATTAGATATGAAGCGCGCTTCATATACAAATGTTATGTGTACAGTAGCCGTCAGGTTTAGAGATGAAGCAAATCTATAAAGTCACTTATCCAACAGGAAAAATCTATATAGGAAAGGACAGCATTGGCAGCCATAGGTATTTTGGAAGCCCAGACATGAACATTGTCAATGAAGACTTCAAATCTCTACCAGAAGCAGTGCGTAAAGATTATACGGTCAGAAAAGAGATCTTATGGGAGTCTGAGGACTGCACTGAATCCGAATTGTCCCAGATGGAAGTGATGTATATTAGGCAATACAAATCAAATGATCCAAGTATTGGGTACAACAGGTGGCCAAGTTTGGGTCAGGACACATAACAATCAAATCAAAAAGGACGCGCGTTCCGCGCCTATTATTAACGGCGTTATGTTCCTAGATATTTTCAATTACAGCAGAACAAATAA
>JBGCEK010000043.1:0-58203 GCA_045106275.1 Pseudohongiellaceae bacterium
TTATTGAGTATTTTGTTTATGTATCAGTCTCGAAAGAAGGCTGCAAAAGACACATAACAATCAAATCAAAAAGGAAACAGTTTGCTACACTCCAGCTTGTGAATGGCCTGCGGCTATTTTTTCACAAGCTTGCGCTCCGCAACCTGCTCCTATTATTACGGGCGTTATGTGTGCACGTGAGCAATTTTTAAACTCAGGTTAAAGGGGAGTACATTGGGACCAGAATCACTTAATGCAGCAACTTACTACGAATTAACTGAGCTTATGTTGATATTCCAAGAGGCACGCCAAGAGCAAGTGACCTTAATGATTTCGTGTCTGACAGGATATGTAGTGGCCGCACATTTGGTTGCTGGTAAACTCTCAAAAATTCAGGTTTTTGCAATATCTGCTATATACACAATTTTTCTCTTTGTTCTCGTGCTCGGATACTACTCCTTAGGTATGGACGCGAACGAGGCCACCATTGCTCGGGACGGTACCGATAATAGTTCTATTTATACGCTAATGTCTTGGATATTTGTTTTGGCTTGGTTATTGAGTATTTTGTTTATGTATCAGTCTCGAAAGAAGGCTGCAAAAGACACATAACAATCAAATCAAAAAGGAATCAGCGCTTCGCGGCTGATCCTATTATTAAGGGCGTTATACGTATCTTCAGGAGTAGTCGCGATGGCTGACTTAAGTTTTCATCTCCCAATCACTAGCGAAAACGTCAGCCAGGCGTTTGACGAAATATTTGCTCCGTGGGTCAAATCGATGGGCTTGTTTGACATTAGTGTTAGTAAGGGCAAAGCTTCAGCAACTCTACCCCAGAGTCACAATTTGCAGTGGGCAAATGGCGCAACTTGCGGGCAAGCCATTATGGCTGCAATTGATACAGTGGTATCGCTGGCTATGTTATCCACTGATAGGTTTGCTAAGGGCACAGCGAGCCAAAATACCCAGTTTCTCAAACCAGCGTTTGGTGATGACCTTCGTATTGAAGTGAATGTTTTGAGGTTTGGTAAAGTCATTGCATATGCCGAAACCAAGGTCTATTTCGTTGAGTCTGGAGATTTGGTTGCCCACGCTACTAATGAATTTGTGTTTTGATCTGTATAACAAGTCAAGGCTGCAAGGGCCCCGACGCGAAGCGTTATGTATGCTCTTGAAAATAAAGGAAGCTAAAAAGTGAATTGGGAAGCGATTGGAGCAATTGGAGAAATCATTGGTGCGATAGCTGTTGTTGTGACTTTACTTTATCTCGCAAAAGAAACTCACACAAATACCAAGGCGGTGGTGGCTTCATCATCCAGGGCATCAAATTTGGGTCACGCCGAACTTGATGAACGGTTAGCTTCGAATCCATATCTTGCCAGAATAGTCGTTGAAACTAGCCAACCAACAATGCCTGACTTCGATGAAAAGGAGTGGATGAGTTTCCTATTCTTAGCGAGGTCATTGGTTGGTCGATTTCAAGACGATTTCCTTCAAGATAAGCTAGGATTCCAAGACTCAGATTTAGCTGATGTACACCTCCACTACCTGCGAAGCATGTTGGAATTTCCTGCGTGGAGCAAATATTGGGAAGATGATAAATCGCTTTGGATACCTGAATTTGTCAAAGATGTCGAATCCCGTGACCCGAGCCGGTTATCTAGCCTTGATGGCATCGACAAAAAGAAAGCGAAAGAAACGAAACTAAAGGGATGAGAGTAACCTGACAAGTAAGAACCAAAGAATTTGAAATTAACCCACCCCTTTTATCTTTAAGCAGCTATTTTGGAAGTTAGCGTGTAGATAACATCTATTATCAGGGGCGTTAGATATACGAGCTAAACGATGCAAATATTGCGAATGCTCAGTAGGTTAATCATAGTGCTAGTTGGTTTGGTCTATCTGGCAGGACAGTTTTTAGTTACAGCATCTATTTTTCAAGCGACTCTTATTGCCCTCTTTAGCTTTGCGACGGCGGCTTTTACTGGAAGCCGCGGGCTTAACGAAAAAAGGAATCAGGTTGTTGTCCTGACACTCGGAGTTCTATGTCTAGTAGCAATTGTACTTGATGCTTATGTGTATACTAATAACTACCTTGATCTGTACAGTATCTACAGCTGCTACATAGCTGCCGTAGCGTTCTTAATGCTGCAATTCGGCGTTAGACTCAGGTTCATTGTTGTAAGAAGTAATGACACCTAACAATTCAATGTAAAGCGGTTGGAATCTGAGTTAGGTGTTCGCGAGTAGAGCGCCCGACTTTAAAGACACTTATCCATTCGTGGGCAGGCCCATGCTTCCAATGACCCACCTTACTCGTTCCTTCTCTATGTGTGTTGTGTTTCGTATTAGTGGCTAAAGACTGTTAGTCTTACCCCCAACAATAATTATAAATAAGACTCTCAAGGTGAATTCCGAATGGAAGCTAGTTTAAACACCCTTGCTCTATTTGCTGAAATACTAATGGCCTTTGTTGCTTTTTCGGCAATTGTAGCTTCATTGCGTGTTAGCTTTGGTGCAGCACTGACTGATTTTCAAAAGCTATTAGTTCAGTTTTTCACTGTCAGTGGAATGTTAGGAGTGAGCGTTCTGATTTTACCGCTTGTTATTTCAGAATTTTCGGATGATGAGAAAACAATAGCGCAGTATTCAATACTCTATACACTTTTTTGCACTGGCGCGTATCTGGTTGTGTATCTTCGGCAGCGTTTTAGGATTGGCTCACCAACACCGGTGGTAAGCGCTTTAGTAATGATTGGATACTTCACCTGGTTACCTATTCTATTGCTAATTTCCGCCGAGATGATATTTGAGGCAACTTTAGGTGTCCTCATAGCCTATGGCTTTTGGGTTTTAGTGAGCAGTCCAGCAATCTTCGTCTTATTTTTGTATGAGTTTATCCATCCGGGAGAGTCAAAACCTGTGAGAGGGTAGTCTTCTATAACTGAGCAGCAGTGTTTCTAATCTGCAATAGTTTTCTCAGTTTTTAACTGTGATGGTATCAAGGAGACAGATTGATCGTGAAGTTAGTACCACACCTTACATTCGATGGAAATTGCAAAGAAGCCTTTGAGTTCTATAAAGATTTGTTCGGTGGGTCTCTCTTTATGATTACCTTTGGTGAGTCTCCTGCTGCCAGCCATGTGCCCGCTGACTGGAAAGACAAAATAGTTCACGCAACGTTGTCATTAGCAGAGACTGACATTGCAGGAGCGGATGTATACGGTGATGAATTTAAGCCAGCCCAAGGTTTCTATTTGCTTCTTGAGCCTAAGAACAAGCTCGAAGCAGAAAAGTTGTTTTCTGCTTTGTCGGACGGCGGTGACGTTAAGGTTTCACTTCAGGAAGAATTTTGGTCGATTGCCTACGCCTGTTTGATCGACAAATTTGGAACTCCCTGGGAAATAAGTTGTAAAGAGGCTCCGAGCGACGCAGAGTGAATTGGCGTTCTATTGAGCTCCATCCATTTCAAACACAATCCGCTGCCTCACATCATAAGTTGGAATTGCTTCCCCGTTTTCAACAGCGGCGCTGTATTTCCAACGGCGAATTGATTGGAGAGCGGCACGATCAAAAACCCCTTGGGGCTCAGAATAGGTCACCACAGGGTCTTCAACATCTCCTAATGCACTCACAGTGAATGAGAGTTCTACAAACCCTTTTATGCCTCTTGCCAAAGCCCGTTGAGGATAGTTAGCGGTAGTTCGTATCAGAGGAATCATAATATTGTCAGCCATCCCAATATTGATACCGCTGCCCGTGAGCGCGAGGGGCTCAGTAATCACTGTGGTCGGCAAAGATAGACCCAAATTGGCACTAAATACTTTTTCTTGCTGGGGTGGCACGATCTCTTCTTCTGGGATCGGTGCAGGAGCCTCAATGTCGAGGAATAATTCTCGTTGAAATTCAGGAACGGTGGCATCAATTATTTTGGTCACCAGAATTTTTGGAGAAATATTGTCGTTGGTCGCAATTAGATACTGCATAAAGTAGAACAGCAAAAAGGTGAGTAAGGCAGCAAACAAAATGATGGTGTTGAATTTTATTAGATTGTTGGCAAAAGCTTTCATGGATTATCTCCTTCTACTGTCGATTAGCTATTCAAAAGCGGGTTGAGTGACTTTCAAGCTCTCTTTGGAACAACGTAGATTCAGCTGACTTGTTAGGAAAATAATCAACTGCGAAAAGCAGAGGTTTGGTTGTTGCGGCCAAACTGGGTTGCTCAAGAGTAACGTTGGCTGCAGAAATTGGCATGGCCAAAAGCACTGCGACCAGAACGCCCGGCAGGCAACTGTCTCTATCAATTCTATGCTGATGTTTGTCTTCGCTGAGGATATAGGCGATCCGTTGCAGCAACACATGCTGGCCGCCAAAAAATCCTAATGCCAAAGATCCATTGGTTTTCTGCTTTAAAAGTTGAGCTAAACCAAGCAAGTTCTCTGCATAGCTTATACGGCAGCCGGTATCGTCAATTGCAAAATCATCACTAGCTTTCTCTGCTTCCAATGACATTCTGTTTGCCGCAATAAGAGCTAAGGGATTGAACCAGAAAAAACAGACAACTAATCTGCCAACAAATTGCTGAACCCAATCGCTGCGTTGTATGTGCCCTAGTTCATGCCCTATAACTTGCTCGACTAAATTGTCGCTCCAACTGTGCACAGCAGATGGGAAAATAATCTTATGAGTGATCACTCCCATCGTCACGGGCGAAGTAACAAAATCAGAAACAAGCAATGAAATCGGATGAGTGCTGCCATTTCGTGAAACGGCCTTGTTAAGTAAGCTGTGAATCCTCGCAGACTCTATTGCTGAAGCGCTTCTTACAATGAGTGAACTGCGATGTAAGCTAACCACCAAGCGCAGAAGTAGGAAAGCGCTAACCAAAAAGTAGCCTAGGAAAAGAGTGGAATAGAGAACTGACTGCAGGGCTGGATTGCTGAAAGTGCCGGAGATAAGTGACGCGTTTTCTGGATGACTAGAGTGCACAGCTATTTGCATATCTGGAATGAGGCCTTGCAAAAAAGGCAAGGCGAATAGAATTGAAAATACCATGCGCCACGCAAAGTTTTTGGAAGATGCTGAGGCCTTGGCGAGCAACCACACGGCAATAAACCCGCAAATTAATACCAAGAAAGACTTCAATCCTAGCTCAACAATCAACGCGAGCGCTGGATGTTGATGAGCCAGCGAATCAAGTGCAGAAACGATATCAATCATAGTCATGGAGCGGCCTTTTTTATTGTGTCACTTATCTGATTTGGCTTTATTAGTTTTGGCGCTTTCTATCATGGACTGAAGCTTTTCTAAGTCGTCATCAGACGCATTTTGCATGGACATATCCAACATGGCGCTCATTGCCTGAGATGCTGAGCCATCGAAAAAGGTTTTGAGCAGCCGATTGATAGCATTGGTTTGCGCGGACTTATGATCAACGGTTGGAAAGTAGATATATTTCAAATTTTGTTCTTTGTGCTCAAGAAAGCCTTTTTTCTCTAATTTAGCGAGCATCGCTCGAATAGCGGAATAGCTCGGAGCGTCCGGCAATCGTGACTCAATGTCTTTGGCAGACACTTCGCTAAGCTCATAGACAATGTCCATGATTTGGCGTTCTCTCCGGCTAAGATGTATGGCTAAAGGCAAGAAGCGTTCTCCTTTGTGCTGCTTTTGTAGCACAGTGTTATAAAAATAGCACTTATTGCCCGCATGTCAACAGAAAATTTGTTGTTCGAACAGTGTTGTTAGCAGAAGCAATGGTTGGAACAAAAGGATCAAACGGCACAGCAGCAAGAGACAATGCGGCGGAGAGAAGTGGGGTCAAGGCCAAATGACAAATGCGTGATAGCTTATTCGCCATTCCGTTAGATACTTGGAGACGATGAAGCGCTGAAGTTTTTACAATCGATGAAACTAAAACTATCTTTCAGATAAGGCCAGCTTTAACCCTAAAGCTCCAAAAGTCCCGGCGAAGCCGCGCTTAAGCCATATCATTATTTTGGGTGATTCAATCACGTAGGTTCTTGCTAACGAAGAAAAAGCGCCATAAAGGACGAATACCACAAAGGTCATCAACATAAAGATGACAGCAAGAAACGCGAGTGCCGAGAGTGAGTTGCTTTCACTTGCGGGTAAAAACTGAGGCAAGAAAGCTAAAAAGAACAAGGACAATTTGGGATTAAGCACATTGATCAATGTGCCGCTGACGGCCGTACGCCAATGACTTTGATTGTTATGGACGGCAGAATCTTCAATGTGCATGGCGCCGCCTTCTCGCAACATATTCCACGCCATATAAAACAAATAGGCAACGCCTAAATATTTGATAATCAGAAAAGCCAAAGCGCTAGTATGAAAAATCGCAGCCAGCCCTAAAATACTCGCTGTAGCGGCAGGCACTATCCCGAACGTGCAGCCTGCGGCCGCCGCTACGCTGGCGCTGAACCCACGGCTGATCCCGGTCGCTATGGTGTATAGCACACCGGTGCCTGGAAGGAGAATGACAATCAACGAGGTAAAGAAATATTCTAACGACATGAATTATTGCCTTGCAGGCCAGAGAGAAGAAGCTGAACGTTAGCTAGAAGGTAAAAATAAAAAACAGAGCAAACGATTGCTTATGCTTGCCGGAAACAAGAATAAGCAATCATTGAACTTACGGTTTTTAAAGTGCAGCGCGAATAGCTTCGATGCGCTTGCGGTTGGCCCCTAGGTCGCTGTGGCCTAATCTGGATGCTGACCTTACATGTGTGACACCTGCCGCTTCGTTATAAAGAAACTCAACGTCATCAACATAACCCATTAATGCACTGGTGAACTCGGCATACAAATAATTGCCGTCTGCGCTCACAATATTGGCTTCGTCTAGACCGCGCAACACATTGCTAATTTCTGTGATGCTGCCTGATAAAGGCTGGATGCCATGAGTCTCATCTGATTCATAGCTAGACACGCAATTGGGTGAGTCAGGGCAGGCGGTTAGTTTTCCTTCCTGAACACCGATGTTCTGTGGTGGCTCCCCAGCGCAGGCGGAAAGAAAGGGTAGGACTGAAAGTAATAATTTCTTCATGGATAAACTCGTTAATTAAACTCTAATTGAATTGCTGTTGAACTGAAATTGCGACCAATTAGCCAGTGACAGTCATACCTAGCCACTCGGCAATAAGGGCAGGTTTTTCTTCGCCTTCTATTTCAATAGTGACCGTGTGCTTTAGCAGGTAGTGATTCGGCTTCTTTTCTTCTGCGCTTGTAAGGGTGAAGCGACCTCTAATTTTGCTGTCCACTTTCACTGGGTTAATGAAGCGCACTTTGTCTAAACCGTAGTTAATACCCATCACCGTATTTTCTAACTTCAAGCCTCCATCTTGGCCACTTAGCATGCTCATCATGGATAGAGTCAGAAAACCATGAGCGATTGTGGCGCCGAATGGAGTCTGGGCAGCCCGCTCTGGGTCAATATGAATGTACTGATGATCGCCAGTGGCATCGGCGAATTTGTTAATGCGGTCTTGGTCTACTTCAACCCAGTCGGTCACGCCAACTTCTTTTCCCAAGTAATCATTGAGTTGACTCGCGTTTACTACATTTCCCATGGCTGGAAGCTCCAAATAGTTGTCATTAGGCGAAGGAGTTTAGCAATATTCACTATTTGGTGCCATGAAGTAATAATTCTAGGAAGGTTCTGATCTGCTCAGAATGGGTCAACATGCCAGATGCTAGGGCCTATAGAAGAGGCATAGAGGAGCTAGAGAAGGTTTAAGCAGGTATTCATGGAAGAGTTAGTGTATCCAGCAGGCAGGGATTATAATAAAAAGATGGACACAAAACAGTCAGTGCGAGTAGACATAGCTATAGTGGGTGCAGGAATGGTGGGCGCTACGTTAGCCCATTTATTATCGCGTTTGCCGCTCAAAATAGCCTTGATAGACCAGCGTGCCTTTACCCCAATCCTGGCACCTTTCGATAATGCTGAACTTGCTTTCGATCCTAGGGTGAGTGCTTTGACTGAGGCATCTAAGCGTCTCTTCAACGATATCGGTGTTTGGGAAAATATTGCCGCGAAGCGAGTCAGCCCCTACCAAGAAATGCAGGTGTGGGATGCCGATGGCACAGGGGCTATTGAGTTTTCTGCGAAAGAGATTGGCAATGCAGAACTCGGCCATATTGTTGAAAACTCGCTTGTTTTGGCGGCTCTCCACGAATCTCTGGTCTCGCTCAGCAATGTTACGTGTATTGGCAGTGCTGCCATTAAGCAGCTCATCGCCGGTGGTGCTGGCTCTAATGAACCAACTCGCTTAATCACTGAGGCAGGTGAGGCAATTGAAGCCTCTTTGATTGTTGCCGCCGATGGCGGTAATTCTCTTATCCGCAAGCTGGCGCATTTTGACACCAGTGAGTGGAGTTATGACCATACGGCCATCGTCACTACAGTGAAGACTCAGCATGCACATGAAGCCAGAGCACTGCAGCGATTTATTAGTACCGGACCACTAGCCTTTCTTCCCCTCGTCACCGACGATGTTTCCGGCAATCAGCACTACTGCTCGATTGTGTGGTCCTGTGTGCCTGAGCTTGCTGACTCTTTAATGGCTCAAACCGAAGAAGAATTCAACCGGTCCTTGGAGTTGGCGATTGAATCAAAGTTAGGCACCATTGAAGCCAGTGCTAAGCGATTTGCAGTCCCTCTAACTCAGAAGCACGGCAAAAAGTATGTTCAAGGCGCAGTGGTCCTTGTGGGTGATGCGGCACACACAATTCACCCTTTGGCGGGGCAAGGTGTGAACCTTGGCCTTTTAGATGTTGCAGCGCTGGCCGACGAGCTGACTCAGGCTCTAGAAAAAGGTCGAATGCCAGCCGATCCGGTGGTGCTTAGCCGTTATGAAAGGCGGAGGCGAGGTCATAATCTTAGTACCATGTGGGCAATGGAAGGGTTTAAACACCTCTTTGCTGAAGAGGCGCTGCCTGTAAGATGGCTGCGTAATGTTGGACTAAGGGGGGTGAATAAACTGCCGCTGCTTAAAAATCAAATTGCCCGCAAAGCGATGGGAATGGATGGTTGAACAGAGTTTTATAGCTGAAAGCTGTAGCGCATTTGTAACTGCACAACATCGTTATTTCGAAATTCATAGAATATCGAATCTCTGCTGGCGTTATAGTCAACCCAAAGAAATCCTAAGTCCAAGTTATCCGACCAATTGTAATCAACTGAAAGTCGGCTAACTCTCCCCCAGTTGTTAGCGAGTTTATTCCATACACCCACCACTCGTAGCCGCTCGTTTATTGCTGTCCAAAGGAAACGGGCGCCTAAACTTATTTGATCAACAGGCGCCTGCATGGACCGGTCATGATCCCATGTATGTATGCTGTCGAGTTCAAGGCTTAGGAATAAGTTTCTGAATCCATTGTATTCGATGCCAGCAACCGCCAAGGTTTGGTTTTTTTGATCCCAGCCGTCGACTTTTTGTAAGAACGACGTTGGATTTGGCCGCACAGCAAAATCATAAAGTGCAGCAACTTCGCCGTAAAAAAGCCAAGCACCTTCAACCCAGTTTGCCGCCGCACCAATTGTTCGACTTCTATTCTGATTGAAATTTACAACCGGTTCAGCTGCGCCGCTGAAAAGGATATTGTCCACGCTGAGATTGTTGTCGTTAAACTCCCCGGCTACAAACTGCAAATCCCCGGAGTTGAGCTGGGTCGACAGCCGAACAAAACCCTCAGTCATATTTTTGGTATCTTGTCGGTTTAGGGAAAAACCGCGATTTCGCAGTGGTGCAAACAGATCAAACTCATCTCGTTCCGGAGCATTCTGATTGCGGTCAGCATCGTAGGTAACCACAGCATCAAGCAGCCAGTCGCCAATGCGATAGCTTATCAGCGCGGCAGGGGCTGGTAGTCTCAGGTCTTCCAAGTCTTGCTGGGCAATAGCAAACTGGTCTTCAACATTAATTTGATCGGTGACCCGAAGGTACTCGGACATTCCCCAAGCAATAGTCTGGTTACCTAGTTTAAAGTAGACGCCGTTGTCTGCTTGGTAGTCAAAATAAAAGTCACGAATTTCAAGTCGGTTACGAAGCTGATCTCGCTCCTCTTTAGAATGGGGAATATCGCTTTCAAGTTTGTAGATAGCGTCGTGATAGTACTTGCCACTTACTCTGAAATTTGATTTGTCACTCAATTTTCCGTCCACCTGAGCAAACAAGCTAGTCTGCAACCCGCTGAGTCCTCGGTCGGTACGGGCGAATAGATTACTGGGTTTCTCAATGCCGGCGGTGGCAGTTTGAGTAAGCCACCCTATGACAGATAAGTCAGACGACTTAGTCTCTGCAATATCCACATCAATAGTGGAAAAAAAATCGTCTTGGGCGAGGCTAGCGCGAGGCGTGCAAAAAGAAGTCACAGTGACTGACAGCAGGAAATAAAGCGTGCGCAATGAAGCTAATTTTTTGACCACAGTGAAACCGAGTTAATCCAAACCACGCTGCATGGTTTCTGTAGTGAAGGCTGAATCATCGACTTCTGCGTTGTACTCGATACTGTCAATTTGTAGGACGCTGGCATGTTCTTGTCGACCGTTGCGGGTAGTTACCACCTGCAAACGCTTAGTCGTCCAAATATTGTCGATGAGTTCAATATCAGAAGAATTGAAGTACTTTATTTTGTTGCCTCGCAGTTCCCATACCTGGCCACGCAGCTGAACAAAATTGTCTTTGCGAATCCAGCTCTGCATTTTTGAGTAACCTGTGGCGTCTTCTGCTTTGTCTTTAAACTCAGGTTTTGGGATAGCTTCCACTACCCAGACTTCGTGTCCATCCACTGTATCGGATTCGCTGATAAAGCTGTAGTCATACCAGTCCAACTCGTACCCATTAATGTCGGCATACGTGAAGTCACTTCCTAAAAACGAATCAGACGTGTCGCTTGACGCTATACGTTTGACTCTTTGCAACGCCGGTAGGAACAGCCACGAGTCATCATCTCTGGTTTCTTCTTGCCAGTCATAATTCAGATAGGCCGTACCGCGAATATCAGCAGGGGTTTCAAACACAGAAAGCGTTTTTGTGTCTTCGCCATAGTCCTTTGAATAAATTTTTAAATTTCTAACTCGCTGGCGTTCGCGGCGGTCGATAAGCACCATCGTATAGTCGCCGACAGATGAGTCGCCGTTATAGCGCTGGTCAACTTTTTGCATCACATCATAGGCAGTAAGCCCTTGCGACATAACCGGGAGTGATATCAGAATGCATAACATCGCTAGAACCCGAGCGAAGATCTTGGGAGCAACCGCAGCTTTTAGGAAAATCGATTTCATCCTTTTAATCTCCGCACCCGGTAAAGAGGTGTTCAGTTTAGACAGTGCTTAATTGCTCTATGGGCTTCTCATTATGACCGTCTACCAAATAGAGTATTGCTGGCAAAACGAGCAAATCACCGACCAGCGCTAAAGACATGATAATGGCACCAAATAGGCCGACATAAATAACGGTGGTAAACGAACCAAAGCAAAGAACACTAAACCCTGATACTAAAACAATTGAGCTAAACACGACAGCTCTGCCGGACTCATTCATGGATCGCTGTATAGCATCGTGGGTATTCGCTCCTTGCTCTTTTGCGAGTAAGTATCGACTCATCACGTGAATAGCATCATCCACCGCTATTCCCATCGTCATTGCAAATACGATTACCGCACTTTGATCCATAAAAATGCCAAGGAAACCGGCCACACTGCCAGCAAGTATAATTGGTAGTATGCTTGGAATAATCGAGAGCAATCCATATTTAAACGATCGAAACAGTACGATGAAAAAGGTAGTGATGACAGTCAGAGCGATCAGAAAACTTTGAACCATACCATCGGAAACATAAATATCTTGCACGGTATAGAGGGCGATGGTGCCGGTAATAATTGGGTCGAGTTCGGGATAATTAGACACCATGTAAGCTTCAATCGTGTCCAATTCAGCCTTCATGTCTGAGGCTTTCATATTGATCACAGGAACAACCAAACGCGCCATTTGGTTATCAAAGTCTTTAATATCAGAAAGGTCTTCGTTTGCCCCTGAGCTTTCGTAAAGAAGTAAATACTGTGCGGTCATGGCCGACGAATCAGGCAGCCGATAGTAGGCGTTATCGTCACCATGTAGTGCCTGGTTAATTTCTTTTAGATAGTCCACAAGAGAATTAATTGGGCCTAGTGCTGGGCGCTGGGTTAGCCAGTCTTGCATGGATTCCATCTTGGCTAAAAACTCAGGGCTTTTAACACCGTCGTACTCACCGGAATCTAAGATAATGTCTAAGGTCATCATGCCTTTAAAGGTGTCGTCAAAATACACAATGTCTTGGCGCGTTTGGCTTGCCTCCTTAAACAAGGTGACGTAGTTGGTATCGACCTTAATGCTTGGCAAATACAGAATTGAAAACACAAGCGCCAGCACGCTGCCGCTAAGAATTAGATTACGATGGCGCAGGGTAAAGTCAGGTATTTTCTGGGTAACTTTAGAGATTGCTCCGGCATGTAACACATTAATTGTTTTCGATGACACATCGCCCAAATAACTGAGCAAGGCAGGCAGGACTGTAAGCGAAAAAATGAATAGTACCAGTGGCCCTATAGCGCCGAGTAAAGCAAATTCTTTGATAGGCATTATTTTGGTAATCGATAACGCATAGAATCCAGCGGAAGTTGTTATGGCTGTAAAGAACGCGGGCACCCATATATGTTCAATGGTTTTCTGGGCGGAATCCTTACTGCTGTTGCCGTTATTTTTGAAGTGAAAAAATTCGATAAGTACGTGAACCGTTATGCCAATGCCAATAATAATAAGTGTTGGCGCCAAGGCTGCACTATCGATTGTCGAGTGAGGGATATTCAAATAGTACTGAAGTTCCAAAATAATAAGTAAGCCACTAGCAATTGCCAGCCATGGGAATAGCGTGGCGGCGATTGATCGGAAGCTAGCAAATAAGATGGCTGTCATTAGCACAATCATCACCGGTATTAGAACGCTGGTATCTTCCGCTGTGACCGTTTCAAATCGTTCGTTTGCTAAGGGATAGCCAGAGAGATGAAGAGTATACTGTTCCGACTCGAATCCATCTGATTCAACAAATTTATAGAGATCCTGAACCAACTCAATTTTGTGCTGCGCTGTGTCTTCTCGGTATTCGACTCTGGCGGCGATTCGGACATCACGAAAATCCGTCGTAATCAATGTGCCTAATGCCAGCTCTTCTTGCAGAAGGATAGTTTTAATCCGAGCAACTTCGTCCTCATTGCCAATAACGTCATTGATGTCTTCAATCAAATAGTCTGTACGCAAATCATCGCCATCGGCGTGAATGTACTGGAAGTTGGTAATCGACCGCAGCTGAGTTACGTACGGGTGGAAATCTAGAAAATCTGATATGCGCTGGACGCCATCGAGAGTATCAGCTTGGAATACATCGTCTACTCCTGAAGCGGCCTCAAAGCCCACGAGCAAATATTCACTGTCACCAAAGTATTCTTCAAGCTTGTCGAACTCGACCAAGGTTGGATCGCCGGTCACGAAATACCGCTCGGTGCTGTTATCGAAGGGAATCTGGCCGCCCGTTAAAAGAATTACAGGAATAAGCAACAGGGTGGCCAAAATAATAGGCATGCGACCCGAAATAACGGTACTAGCCCATGCTTTGACGAACGAGGTCAAATTGCTCTCCGACAGCGCTTAACGCTTCCATTTTATTATTGTTAGGTTTTAGCCAGTGGATACTACTACAAAAGAATGCTTTGTCAGCAAAGGGCTGCAGAAGTTGGTGTTCACAAACTTCGGGGGTAGTGTAATACGCGGCCTTGTAGGGGGTAAAGCGAAGCCAGCTTACACGAAATTTGAGGGCTGCTTTTAGTAAAAACTTCAACTATTAGAAATTCTTATGAAGATTTCTTAATGTCAGTCGATAGTAATCTTGGGCGGCATAGTGGCCCCACAATTTAAGAAATGCGTTGCTAGGAGCAATAGTTTTCATGTCCAAGGAATTAAAGTTCCCTTTTGATCTGGATCTAAGCAGTCTCGATACGGGGAGCATTACCAACATCCTCAATGATATAGAGCACCACCTGCCGCTCATGGAATCTGATGGTGATCTAAGCCAGCTTTTAGAAGTGAAAGAGTTCTTCGAAGGCGAACTCATGGAATATCGGCGCCTGCACTAGGCTTTTCAACGGGCTTTATTCTTTTAGCGCAGTCTTGTTCTGTTATTCAAATAGATAATTGCTGTGTACTCATTACATCCCTTGGTTTATTCTGACTAATCCTTATTTTAAGTAGGGATTTAGAATCTGCTAACCCTAATTGGAGGGTCAAAGCAGCCAGCGCCGGTACAGCAGCAGTAGGTGCTCTCTCGCTCTATATTTTTTGAAAAGGTAATTAATATGAAATCTTTACTATCTCTTATGGCAGTGTGTCTTTTATGTAACACGGCCGCGGCTGCTCTGGATACCGCAGCTCTTGAACGTGCCATGTCAAATCCAGATCGTCCAGCCGCTGACAAAGAACGAGATGCTAACCGCAAAGCCCCAGAGCTTTTGGACTTTATGGGTTTAGAAGAGGGGATGACAGCGCTTGATCTAATCGCAATTGGCGGCTGGTATACCGAAGTGCTCTCCTACGCCGTTGGTGATTCAGGCAAAGTGTACATGCAGAACAGTGAGTCTCCTTTCGTAGAACGGAATATGCCAATTATCAACGATCGCTTAGCTAGACTGGCTAATGTTGAGCATTGGATGCAGCCGGTTTCAGATATTCCGGCTGGTTCTGTTGATTTCGTCATGACAGCGCTGAATTTTCATGATGTGTACAATCCTAATCCAGCGGGTGCGCAAGGTTTCTTGGCACAAATAGCTGGTGCAATGAAAACCGGCGGTATTTTGGCCGTGATCGACCACGAGGGCTCTCCTGGCGCCGATAACGAAAGCCTCCATAGAATTGCTTTCGATGATGCTGTCAAAGCCCTAGTTGCCAGCGGTGATTTTGCCTTAGTTGGCAGCAGCGACATGCTTGCAAACCCCGCTGATGACCATACCAAGGGCCCGTTTGATGAAAGCCTCGCGCGAAACACTGACCGTTTTGTTCTTAAGTTGGTAAAGCGGTAAGCCAGTACAAGACTAATTGGCACAGTAGTTTAGTGCTCTATATAGGAAAAGGGAGTCAGGTGAATTGACTCCCTTTTTTGTTCCTCAGAATTGGCTCGGACAACGGCTAGAGCCAGGCAAGCTTCTAATACCCCTTTGTGTGGTAAAATCTATTCAATGATTTTGCGCGTATAGTACGCTTCCAAGTGGCTTAAAGTTCCGGCCTACACTGATTTCTATAAGCAATCTTCGAGACCTCATTGAACACTAAAGAACCCGCAAACCCGATGGTCAAATTCCTCTCTGTATTCCAATACAGCGGCGTTGCCATGAGCATCGTGTGGAATACCAGCGCATCACTCACGCTTGCTATGGCGGTAACCACTCTGGTGTCCGGAATTTTGCCGGCAGCGATCGCCTCTGTGGGCGGTCTATTTGTGGATGCAGTTTCAACGGCATTCCAAGGATCCGGTGAAGTGGCTGAGCAAGCTCGATCAAATGTTCTTAAATTTGTCCTGATAGAAGCGGGCCTCGTTGTGCTAATGACAGGTGCTCAAAAAGCCAACAGCGTTTGCCAGTCGATCTTAAGAGTGCTTCTGGGAAACGAAATCAATGTGATGATATTGGAAAAAGCGCTGAGTTTGGAGCTAGCGCATTTTGAAGATGCGGAGTATTACGACAAATTGGTCAGAGCGCGAAGGGAGGCATCGAGCCGGCCGTTGAGCCTAGTCATCAAAACCTTTGATTTGATGAGAGACACCATCGCTTTGGTGACAATCGGAATTTTCCTTTTTCAGTTTTCTCCTTATGCTGTGCTGCTATTGGGTTTGGCTGGCATTCCTTCGTTTATTGCTGAGGCAAAATTCTCCGGCGAAGCGTTCAGAATCCATCGACGTCGTTCAGCGGAACGGCGAATGCAAATTTATTTGGAAATGGTGCTTACCAGAGAGGACGGCGTTAAAGAAGTGAAGCTGCTTAAGCTTGGCAAGATGTTCTTAGATCGCTATGTGGAAATCTTTAAGAAAATTTATAACGAAGACCGGAATCTCGTAATCCGAAGAGGTGTTTGGGGTTATGGTTTAGGATTGCTTGCCAGTGCTGCCTTTTATTTCGCCTATGGTTGGGTGGGTTTTGCGGCGATTGCTGGTGCCATTACTATCGGTCAGATGACAATGTATATTGCTCAGTTCAGATTGGGCCAAAGTGCAGTAACCAATAGCTTGACGTCGATTAATGGCATGTACGAAGACAATCTCTACCTTTCTAACTTAACCGAGTATTTGGAACACCAAGTGCCGGAGCAAACTGGCAACAAAACTGAAGGGCCGAACCCAGAAGATGGGATACGCATTGAGAGAGTAAGTTTCTTTTATCCCGGGAGTGATGCCGCTGCATTAGACAATGTTTCTATGCACATTCGCCCAGGTGAAAGTTTGGCTATTGTTGGGGAAAACGGTAGCGGAAAAACCACACTCATCAAATTGCTTACCCGGCTATACACTCCTACAGAAGGGAATATCTATCTAGAGGGGTTGGAGTTGAGAGAATGGGACATTGAATCACTGAGACAAAAAATAGGAGTAATCTTCCAAGATTTCGCTCGCTATCAGTTAGTGGTAGGCGAAAATATTGGCATCGGTGATGTAGAACAGATAGAGAATGACGAGCAGGTGGTAGACGCAGCTAAGCAAGGAATGGCAGATGTATTTGTGAAGGACTTGCCTCAAGCCTACGACACTCAACTTGGCACTTGGTTCAAAGATGGCAAAGAGTTATCTGGTGGGCAGTGGCAGAAAATCGCCCTCTCCAGAGCGTTCATGAGAAATAAAGCCGATGTTCTGATTCTTGATGAACCGACTGCGGCCATTGATGCTAAGGCAGAGGCAGAAATCTTTTCACATTTTAAAGATATTACTGCTAACAAAATTTCCATAATTATTTCTCATCGTTTCTCCACTGTGAGAATGGCTGATCATATTGTGGTGTTGGAAAAATCTCAGATAATTGAGCAAGGCAGTCACGATGAACTATTGCAGGCAAACGGTCAGTATGCCACGCTGTTCCACTTACAAGCGCAAGGCTATAAGTAATGGATAATCCAGCTGTCTATTTTGGAGTAGGACTCATCGCCTGCTTTATCGGAACGATTCCGTTTGGTCCGATAAATTTGACAGTGGTGAAAACCGCTGTGGACTATGATGCTCGTCGTGGCACGCAAATCGCTTTGGCGGCATCTTTTGTCGAAGTGGGTATGGCGTTGATCGCAATCTGTTTTGGTTTTGTGATTAGCGCCTTTTTAGAAACTAACACCATTGTAAAACTAATTATCGCCGCCGCTTTTATTATTCTTTCGGTTGTCATATTTACAAAAAAATCTAATCCAAAATTAGAAGCTGAGAAGAACGAACAGCAGTCCTTTTTCAAAAAAGGCTTATTGATTGCGTCGGTAAATCCACAGGTAGTTCCTTTTTGGATATTCGCATTAACTGCGATTGATCAATATTTTGACTTTGATTATTCTGGAATCTATCAATTGGCATTTCTCGCAGGTATTTTTGTGGGTAAATTTTTAGCTTTGTACGGTTTCGTCGTGGCGAGTTCCTATTTGCGCGAGCATTTGCAAAAAAGCAGTCAGTTGGTAAATCGCCTTTTGGCAGGAATTTTACTTTTTATCGGGCTTTCGCAAGGCTGGTCGGCGATTAATGGACTCATCTAAAGTCTAGGTCAAACGCTTTGCGTCAAGGTGGCGAGTTTTATTATGACAAACAACGTAGGCAAAGAACCCGTCGAGCCTTCACGGGACAGTCAATTGAGCCTTGCCGATCTTACCAAGGTGCTTAGAGCACGGACTCGCCTTTTAGTATGTTTAGCGACGTTTCCAGTGTATGGGTGTGGGGTTTGGATACTGCTCAGTAATGGAAGAAGTGTTGATGAATTTATGTTTATCTACATGGCACTCTGGTCAGCGTTTGCTCTGGACATGTCTTTGAGGAAATGCCCTTCCTGCCAAGAACAGTTCTTTGTTAAATCAATACTTATGAGCTTGCGTACAAAAAAATGCGTGCACTGCGGCTTCGGTAAAGAGTCACTTTCTCATCCCCAAACAAAAGAGTTCTAAAAGTACAAAGCTACCAATCAATTGTTTTTGAATAGTCTAAGCAGCTCAACAAACTTGGGAGGCTGGCCTGTTCTCAAGACACCGTGTCTGAATATTTTGCCAGACATCCACAATACAAGCGCTATGCTTGCTACTAGTAAAAGGGTGGTGCCTACTAGGTCTATCATTGGCGGGTTCGCTGCGGCCCGGTTCATCATGACGTAGGGGGTGAACAACGGAAACCAGGACATGATTCTGACCAAGGTGTTATTAGGATCCAAGACGATGAAAAACATGGTTGCCAGAGGTATGACTTGAATCATGATCATTGGTGTCATCATAGCCTGAGCTTCTTTAAGCGTATTACACAGACTACCTATGGCCAAAAATACTCCTGAATAAAGTGCGTAGCCGGCGAAGTAATAAAACACGAACCAGGGAATAAGGTCAGAACCTAAAATCACGTCCAGTATTTGAGAGATCAGCGCCGTATCAGAACTCTCATACAGTGTGATAAACGCAAAGAACGACAATAGCCAAACGGCGATGGTGGTTAATCCTGCTAAGCCAATCCCCACAAGCTTACCCATCATCAGCTCTCCCGCGGTAACAGAAGCTAATAGGACTTCGATGATCCGATTCGACTTTTCCTCAATCGTATTAGACAGTAAGTACTGCACGTTCTGCATCAGCGAAACAAACATCAGATAGACAAAACCAATAGGAGCAAATTGCCTGAAAGTGTCTGCCATGCTGACAGCTTCTTCTCCTTGAGCGGCTGATGGATCGAGTTGACTAAAGGGTAGGCGGGTGCGCTGTACTGTTCTTACTTGCTCTGAATTTACTCCAAGCCTGTCATACTCTGCCTGGCGAATCTCACTATTGATGCTGCTGGCAATGGCATCGGGCAATCTTGAGTCGGTGAGATTGCTGGCCCAGTACTGAACTCCGGCATTGGGGTTTGGTGGCTGAGGGGTGGTGCCCGGCCGACTTACGAATTGGTCAATATTTTCGGGAATGAAAATCAGAGCGAATAACGGTGCTTCAATAGTGCCATCACTAATCATGCTTTGACCGGTCAAATAGGGGCGCAGCGTTTCTATAATTTCAGAACTACTGGCATCAACATTCACTTCGCTCGGCAAGTTTGCCAATCTAAACTGGTTTTCAGGCGGAACGAAGGCTGGTGCGTCCTCTTTCAAATAAGGCGTCGCCATGGCAAGAGCAAAATCTAAGCCGCCATTGCTGAGCCAATCATCTAGCGCGGCAACTTCATTTGCATCCACATCATCAACAAATTGATCAGCTGCGCTTGTGGCATTCGCCGCTGTGAGTTCTAGATTCGCTTCTTTGCGGTTATCCAAGAGATATTGAACGAAGTTCTGCAAAACCCTTCGCTGGTGATTCCTCTCAATAGCAATGTCCACGGCTTGCTCGTATTTTCCGGACTGGTCGATGAGTAAATACAATCGGGTAGGGGTGGCTTCTGACAAAACAGACTGTAGAAAATAGATGCCAATAAATATCACTGGGAAGATGAGTATAGTCACCCAGAAACCCTTAGTGCGGACGTTTTCAAGGTATTCTCTAGAGGCAATGAGGGCAATCATTTTCATCTCAACTGATGCTCCCGTGCTTCGTCACCGACTAAATGAACAAACACATCGTGCAAGCTTGGTTCGGTAAATTCGAACTTAGCCAAATTGATTTTATTGTCTGAGCAAAAACTAAGGATCGCTTGAGGATCAAAGCTTTCATCGATCTCTAGGTGCCACTCTTGCAGCGTAGAATTGCCAGTCTCATTGATGCTGGTTACCCCATTCAAATGATTCAAGCGTTCTACAGAATCATGAGTCGCGATAGTTACTCGTCTTGCAACGGTCGCCTTAGCTTCCGCTAGGGTTCCATCGAAGATTTTTTGCCCTTTTGTGATAAGTAGTAAGCGGTCGCAGAGTCTTTCAGCATGTTGCATAACATGGGTTGAAAAAATCACTGTCTGACCGTTGCGGGCCATGTCATTGATCAATTCTTCAAGGACAGCTTGGTTGATGGGATCTAACCCAGAAAAAGGTTCATCCAGAATAACCAGCTCTGGTTCATGAGCTACCGCCGCCAGAACCTGTACTTTTTGGCCCATTCCCTTCGACAGCGCTTCCACTTTCGCGTCGGCGAAGTCTTTCAGCCCGTAGCGTTCCAGCAACGCAAACGCTTGTTCTTTTGCCCGTTTTTTTTCCATTCCTTTGAGCATGGCGAAATACGCGATGGTGCTCCACACCTTCATCTTCTTGTATAGGCCTTTCTCTTCAGGCAGATAACCGATCTTATTGCGAACGTCTAACGCACTTGAATGACCGAGAATAGTCACAGTACCGCTAGTAGGTTTGATAATTTCAAGAATCATGCGGATGGTGGTAGTTTTGCCCGCGCCATTAGGCCCCAAAAACCCGTAAATTGAGCCTTTGGGTATATCAAGGCTAATGCCGTTTACAGCGGTGAAATCACCATAAGTTTTTACAACGTTGCCCAGGCTGAGCACTGATTCAGACTTTACTGAGTTTGACATGGAAATGAATAGGGTAAAATTGGACAGGAGAGTAGTATGTCAGAAAGTTCAATAGCTTAGATAGTATTTAATTGAGGGCCGTTGAGAAGTAAAAAGTTCTAAATTATTGTTCCTGTGTCTGGTTTTCTTTGACCATTTCTAGCCACAATCTAGTCTCTGAAAGTTATGTTCTGAAGTTTTAAACTAAAGTGCAAGCGCGTCTCAGGGTTTTTCTTGGTTGCATGACAGTGCTGCTACTTTTTCTGTGACTTCACGAAGAGAGTTAATACGAATCGGCTTGGGAAGGAAGTCGTTCATACCAGCTTCTGTGCATGCTATTCGATCTTCTTGCAATACATTAGCTGTAAAAGCAACCAAATAAGGCTGAGCAATGGACGACTGACGAATTTCCTTTGCTGCTTCTAAGCCACCTTTAATGGGCATTTGTAAGTCTAGAATAACTAAATCATATTCCTGGGCTTGGGTTTGAACAACGGCTTCCTCTCCATTTGTGGCAAGGTCTGCTGTATAGCCTAACTTGGACAGCATTCCAAGAGCTACCTTTTGGTTTATGGTATTGTCCTCAGCAAGTAATATTTTGAGTGAGCTACTATTGCGAACTTTAGGTGTCTGTGTGGCTCTCTCTTTAGTTTGACCTTGAAATTTAATCGCTACCCTATCTGAGCCCATTTCCAAATGATCATGGGCGCACTCCGCGGCCAGTGAGAGGGTAAACCTGCTGCCCTTGCCTAATGTACTCTCAACAGTGATCTCCCCCCCCATCAGGTTTGCTAAACCGTTGGAAATTGAAAGCCCTAGACCAGTGCCACCGAACATCCTAGTTGTTGAAGCATCTGCTTGGGAAAAAGCTTTAAAGATGGCTTTTAGTTTATCCTCAGATATTCCTATCCCAGTGTCGCTGACAGAAATCGCAATGTTGAATTGATCTTTATCCTCGTACTGACCTTCTACAGTCACTTTTACTTCACCTTCTTGGGTAAATTTGACCGCATTAGATAGTAGGTTGATCAATATCTGACGTATTCTCAAAGAATCTAACAATAGAGCATCAGGTATATTTGATGAAATTTCGTAGCTCAATCTAAGCCCCTTTTCTGCAGCTTCACTTAGCAGTAACTCAGTGCACTCATTGATGATTTCGCTAAGATTAATTTTTGTCTTATCGACCTCCATCTTGCCAGCTTCTAGCCTTGAAAAATCAAGAATATTATTGATGATTTCGAGCATTAAGTCGCCACTGGATTTGATAATGTTGGTAAATCCTCTTTGCTCATCAGAAAGATCAGTCTCTTCTAGCATGCTAGCCATTCCAAGAACTCCATTCATCGGAGTGCGGAGTTCATGACTCATATTGGCCATAAAATCGCGCCTAAATTCTAATGCCATGTTTGCCCGGCTAAGCGCATTTGACAAATTATTCTCTAGAAATTTTTTCCAAGTGACGTTGGCAATACGGATTAGCACTAATTCTTCATCGCCATAAGCAATGGGGCGATAATCCAAGGACCCCCAAAAAGTGCCACCTTCATTATCAAAAAATTCCAATTCTTGGTTAGCTGCGCTCTTTTTCTTTTTGGGTGCTTTAGGAATTTCCAACAACTCTCTGATACGTTCTTCAGAGTCGGTTAGAAACAAAGTTGGAACTTGCGCGCTTATCTTGCGAATATCTCCGTCCTGAGTCTGGAGTATCAAGGCATCCGGTGACTCATGGAATATAGCTGTCATGAGTGTATTCTGTGCTTCCAATTCACTCATGTCGTGCAGCCACTTATTTGTAATACGAGCACAGATAAACAGTCCTAAACCTTGTATCGACAGCATATATATTGGATCGATACTGGGCTGCTTAGTGAGCAGTAAACACAGGGTAGTGACTAAGAAAACTGAGATTGTATAGGGTTTTACCCAATTTTCGTTGGTAAGAAACAGCGTGGACAACATGCAAACCGCGAGGAATCCCAAAGCATAGTGAGGCGCGAAACCGCTATGCCATACCAAAACCAAAATCCATACGTTAAGCAATAAAAGAAGAATTAGGTTGTTTCGATGGAATTGAAATTCGGTTTCAATAAACCTAGTTGAAAATGAGTGGGTTAGGCAGGCAGCAACGATGAATACCCTAAAAATAACAAGTGCTAGCGGCTCAGGGTCTTGAAAATAGAGTATTACTCCGGTTACCACCACAACTATAGAGGCAGAAAAACCGAATGTAGGGCCGAATCTTCTATGCAGGGGATTGAGGGCTTTTGAGGGTGCCATTAAATGTCAAAACTCTGAAGGTCTTATCTATATTCTGTGCTTTTCGCTTGGGGCGAATTGCCCCTCAGCGTTATAGATTGCTTTGAACTCGTATGTACAGAATGGCTTATACAAAAGCATTTTTTTTGGGACTGCTATTTAGGCTTTCTAGAAGCTTATCTATCTCGTAATCTATACTGTCTACGATCTTGCTAGCCTCTATGAGACGTTTTTCCCCTTCTTCCTGGATTGACATGAAATCCGAAATATTCCAAGTAAGATGAACCTCACCCGACCTAAACATCTGGGTAAGAGATGATAAAAGAATATGAGCATTTTCTTGATTAGCAGAACTACAAAGAGCAATGACATAATCATAACGCGTTGGTGTTTTTGCTAATTCGAAGACACTTTTGGGGAGTTGCGGGTGCAATTCAATTTCCCGATCAAGCAATAGTTTCCGAGCGAAATCGGACTTTTGGGCTGGCTCAAAGCCTGCGGCATAAGATGTTATATGTTCGGGGTTTCTGGCGTCCAAGAGTGACTTAGCGATGTTGCTGCGCACGCCCCAATAGGTACACACGAATAAAACCTTGTATTGTGTATTCATAAGAAGACCGATAATGAAATAGTTCTTATTCGCATTTGCCCTTGCAACATCAACGAAGTTGAATGTTTCCTGCCAGAAACGCGGTATTAATAGTGAAAAAATGTAAAGTTATGTGTTCAAGCCTAGCTCAAGGTCGAGTGTTTGGCGAGATTAAAAACTGGGAGAAGCGGGTAGTTTTCGAGATGTTGTCAAACAGGTAGAAACTAGTTAGTGATTTCCGGTCTATTTTTGCTGATTGCAGAATTGAAACATAGTTTTTACTAGTCGAAGATTTTTTGGGTGCTTTTTTAGCCCTACTGCTAGGAGGGGACGGTATCTCCAAGTAGGGCACGGGATGCCCTTTTAACTGGAGTCATTTCAATGGGGTAATCGGAAACCAGTTACAGGGCTTCTAAGTAACTGTCGATTTCTTCAGCCACCAATCGACCTTCATCGATCGCTCGGACTACGAGAGATTGGCCACGGCGGCAATCGCCAGCAGCAAATACTTTCGCCTGAGAGGTCTGAAAGTTTTTGTACTCAGCTTTGTAATTGGAGCGGCCGTCTAACTCTAAGTCCAAAGCATTACTTACGTAGTGTTCTGGCCCTAGAAAGCCCATGGAAAGCAAGATGAGGTCGGCTTCCCAAAATTTAACTGTTCCAGGTACTTCCTTAAAGTTTTCGTCAACTTCACAGGTGTTTATGCCAAGCAATTTACCGTCATCGTCGCGAACAAATTCTTTGCCGGAAATGGAGTAGACCCTTGGGTCTTGGCCATGCTTTTTGGCAGCTTCTTCGTGGCCGTAATCTACCCGATAGATCTTTGGCCAAAGAGGCCATGGGTTATCGTCACTACGATCCATCGGAGGTTTGGGCATAATCTCAAAATTAACCAGAGATTCGCAGCCGTGACGTAAAGAAGTGCCGATGCAATCTGTACCAGTATCACCACCGCCAATGACAATAACTTTTTTACCTTTGGCAGAAAGAAACTCGCCGTCGTTTAGCTGAGAATCTAACAAGCTCTTGGTGTTGCGCCATAGAAAATTCATGGCAAAGTGAATGCCTTCGCCTTCTCGATTGGGGATATTTAGATCACGCGGGGTGGTGGCTCCGGTTGCGAGCAATAATGCGTCAGACTCGGCCATCAGTTTGCTGACAGCAACCCCATTGTCACCTTCGCCGCCAATGTCTGCATTAACCACAAACTTAACGCCTTCTTCCTTCAACAAATTAACTCTACGGTCAACAACATCTTTTTCCAATTTCATGTTGGGAATGCCATACATAAGCAAACCACCAACACGGTCGTCCCGTTCGTAAACAGTGACTTCATGCCCGGACTGGTTTAACTGAGCCGCTGCGGCAAGACCGGCTGGGCCAGAGCCGACAATAGCGACTTTTTTCCCGCTGCGAGTCTGGGGAGGGTTGGCGACGACCCAGCCTTCCTCGAAACCTTTATCTATAATGGCGCATTCAATATTTTTTATAGTCACTGGAGATTCGTTGATTCCAAGAACGCATGAACCTTCGCAGGGAGCTGGACAGACTCGACCGGTAAATTCCGGGAAATTATTAGTTTTATGCAGCCTATCTAAAGCCTCTTTCCATCGGTTGTTGTAGACCAGATCATTCCATTCGGGGATCAAATTATAAACCGGGCAGCCGTTATCCGATTGGCAAAATGGCACGCCACAGTCCATGCATCTGGCCCCTTGGGTCGTCAGATGCGCTTCATCGTGCTTCGTATAAATCTCTTTAAAGTCAACGAGTCGAGCTGTTGCGTCTCGGTAGGGCGCTGTTGCCCGTTGAAACTCTTTAAATCCTGTTGGCTTTCCCATGGATATTCCTAATTCTTTTTATCAATAAACGAAACTTGAATTTACGCTGCGCTTGTTGCCGCTGCTTGTTCTTCAAGGACTCGCTTGTAATCGGTTGGCATGACTTTAACAAAATCTTTGAGTGACTGTTCCCAGTTTTCTAATAGTGATTTAGCAACAGGTGAATCTGTGTAGTCAGCGTGGTTCTGAATTAATGCTTTAAGTTCCAGTACGTCCTCGGCTGCGCTGACGCTGTCGAGTTCGTAGGTCTCCATATTGCATTGTGCGGGCAAGGCATTCTTGGGGTCCCAAACATAGGCGATGCCGCCGCTCATGCCAGCGCCAAAGTTACGTCCTGTTTTGCCGAGGATAACGACACGTCCGCCAGTCATATACTCGCAGCCATGGTCACCAATTCCTTCAATAACTGCTGATGCACCGCTATTTCTAACAGCAAATCTCTCGGCGCCAATTCCGCGAATATAGGCTTCGCCGCTGGTAGCGCCATAGAGATTGACGTTGCCTGCTATTACATTCTCTTCAGCCTTGAATGTGCTGTTTTTAGGAGGATAAATGATAATTTTTCCGCCAGATAATCCTTTGCCTACGAAATCGTTGGCATCCCCTTCCACAGTCAGAGTAATACCTTTTGCGAGCCACGCTCCTAAACTCTGGCCAGCCGAGCCATTAAGTTTAATATTGATGGTGTCGTCTGGAAGCATGTCTGCTTTCCAGCGTTTTGCCACTTCGTTAGAAAGCATAGTGCCAACAACTCGATTGATATTGATGATCTCATGTTCGATCTCAACTTTTTCACCTGACTCTAGGGCAGGTTTGGCTAAGCGAATAAGTTCATTATCCAATGCTTTGTCTAAACCATGATCTTGGTCTTGAGTTTTGTAAAACTCAGTGCCTTCAAAAATGACTTTTGCCGGTTCCAACATCGCACTTAAATCGAGGCCCGCCGCTTTCCAGTGATCAATCGCTGTGTCGGTGTTCAACAAGTCGACTCGGCCAATCATTTCATTGACGGTGCGTACTCCCAACTCTGCCATAATGCTGCGTAGATCTTCCGCTACCATCCAAAGATAATTCACAACGTGTTCTGGCTTGCCTTTAAACTTTTTACGTAGCTCCGGGTCTTGGGTGGCGATACCAACCGGGCAGGTGTTCAGGTGGCACTTACGCATCATGATGCAACCGAGCGTAACCAATGGCGCTGTTGCGAAGCCGAACTCTTCTGCGCCAAGTAAGGCGGCCACAGCAATATCACGGCCAGTTTTAAGTTGCCCATCCGTTTGCAGGACTACCCGCGAACGAAGATTATTCATGACTAGAGTTTGGTGGGTTTCTGCAACACCTAGCTCCCATGGCAAGCCCGCGTGCTTGATTGAGGTTAGTGGCGATGCACCTGTGCCTCCATCGTGTCCGGCAATAACTAAGTGATCTGTTTTAGCTTTAGTTACACCAGCGGCGATAGTACCCACCCCTATCTCAGAGACTAGCTTGACACTGATTCGGGCCTCACGATTAGCATTCTTTAAATCATGAATTAGCTGCGCAATATCTTCGATTGAATAGATATCATGATGCGGCGGCGGACTGATTAGGCCAACACCTGGAGTGGAGTGACGAATACGGGCAATGTTTTCATCCACTTTGCCGCCAGGTAGTTCTCCACCTTCACCGGGCTTGGCACCCTGAGAAATTTTTATCTGCAGTTCATCGGCATTAGTGAGATACCAGGTGGTGACACCAAATCGGCCGGAAGCAACTTGCTTAATTGCCGAACGTTTTGAGTCGCCGTTTTCCATTGGTTCAAAGCGGGCAGGGTCTTCGCCGCCTTCGCCTGTATTGGATTTACCGCCGAGTCTGTTCATGGCTACCGCAAGGGATTCATGGCTTTCTTGTGAGATGGAGCCAAAGCTCATGGCGCCGGTGGCAAAACGTTTTACAATCTCACTAGCAGGCTCTACTTCATCAATGCTGATAGATTTGTTGACCGCGTGGTTGAATTTCAGCAAGCCGCGGAACGTACATCGACGAGTAGCGTCATCGTTGGAATGCTTGGCAAATTCTGCGTAGGCTTCTCGGCTATTGCTTCGTGCCGCCAGTTGCAGATTAAAAATAGTGTTAGGGTTCCACATGTGGGCGTCGCCGCCGGTTCGCCAGTGAAAATCTCCTGGATTTGTGAGCACTGGAATCCGATCGCTGTCTTTGGCGGGGAACCCGATGCTGTGCCTGCGCTTCGACTCTTCAATTAACACATCGAAGTTAACACCTTGAACACGGCTCGCCGTACCGACAAAACACGTGTTTATAATTTCTTCAGCTAGACCCACCGCTTCAAAAATCTGCGCTCCTTTATAGGATTGCAGAGTGGAGATGCCCATCTTAGCCATCACTTTCAACATGCCTTTTTTAACGCCTTTCTTATAAGCGGCAACGAGACTGTCTTCTGTTGGGTAGGCATCACCAAGCAGGTTTTCTTGGTTGGCTTTCCACAGTGCTTCAAAAGCTAGGTAGGGGTTGATTGCATCTGCACCGTAGCCGGAGAGTAAACAATGATGGTGAACTTCCCGTGCTTCCCCAGTTTCAACAACGAGGCCTATCTGGGTGCGCTGATGATTGCCAATAAGGTGGTGATGGACGGCGCCACACGCAATTAATGCGCTTAAAGGAATGCGCTCTGCAGACGTTGTCCGGTCTGATAAAACGACAAACGAGTAACCTTCGTCGATTGCCGCATCGGCTTCGTGGCAGATTCGCTTAATAGCCTGGCGGTAACCGTCTTCTTCAGCAGCACCAAAAGTGGTATCAATGACTTTAGTTTTCATGCCTCTAAAGTCCATATTCTTTATATCAGTTAGCTGCTGATTTGAAAGAATAGGGTGGTCCAAACTGAGTCGACGAACCTGCTCTGGTTTGGTATCGAGAAGATTGCCTTCAGGGCCAATAAAGCATTCCAGTGACATGACGACTTCTTCGCGAATCGAGTCGATTGCTGGATTGGTTACTTGGGCGAACAATTGCTTGAAGTAGTCGTAAATCATACGCGGCTTGTCTGAAAGACAAGCCAGTGCAGAATCGTTACCCATTGAGCCTAAGGGGTCACGTGCCTCAGTTACCAGCGGCATCAACATAAAATGCATGGTTTCGATAGTGTAGCCAAACGCCTGCATCCGTTGCAGGGTATTTTCGCTGTCGAGACTGTGGTCGGCACTGCCGCTGGTGATAGTGGCAAGAGTCACTTTCTCATTGCTCAGCCATTCGCCATAAGGGCGTTTACCGGCAATTCCCAACTTTAGTTCTTCATCTGGAATCAAGCGGCCGGCTTCGAAGTCGAGCAGGAACATTTTGCCCGGCTCTAAACGTCCTTTCAATTTGACGTTAGCCGGATCAACCTTAACAACGCCTACTTCTGATGCCATGATGACATTGTCATCGTGAGTCACATAATAGCGGCTAGGTCGAAGGCCATTTCTGTCGAGCACGGCACCGATGTAGTGGCCGTCGGAAAACACAATGGAGGCGGGTCCATCCCAAGGCTCCATTAAAGCCGAGTGATATTCATAAAAATCTTTTTTGGATTGATCCATGTTTACATCAGACTGCCACGCTTCGGGAATCATCATCATGACCGATTCCTGCAGCGAGCGACCTGATAGCAGCATGAATTCCAGCACGGCGTCGAAGCTGCCTGAATCAGAACAGTCGTCATCGATCACCGGGAATATAGAAGAAAGCTTGTCACCGAAAACATCAGTGCTCACTTTACCTTCTCTTGCCACCATCGAGTTGACATTGCCCCGTAAGGTGTTGATCTCACCGTTGTGGCTCATGAATCGATTTGGCTGAGCACGGTCCCAAGAAGGGAAGGTGTTAGTGCTAAAGCGTGAGTGCACCATCGCTAAGTGGGTTTCAAAATCTTTGTTAGTAAGGTCTTTATAAAAAGGAAAGAGCTGACCGGGAGTCAACATTCCTTTATATACAATTACCTTTGTGGAGAGGCTGCAGGCATACACTTGTTTCGCTTCAGTGAGAGAATCGTCATTGCGGAGGCGGTGAGTAAAGCGCTTACGAATGATATATAGCGCCCGTTCAAACTGCTCTTGACCCAAGCTTTCAGCAGCACCGATAAACAGTTGCACAATATGAGGCTGAGCCATTAACGCGGCGGGGCCCACGTCAGCTCCAGTGGCATCGAGGGGAACTTCGCGCCAGCCAATAAGAGTCTGGCCTTCTTCCGCAATAATCTCGTTAATCACGGTTTGACAGACACTTCGTTCGCTTTCTATCTGCGGCAGGAAAATATTACCCACAGCATAGGAGCCTGCGGCAGGAAGTGTTTTGTCTAGCTGGTCAGATGCGACTTTTGCAAAAAAACTATGGGGCAGTGCCATTAATATGCCTGCACCGTCACCGGTATTCGCTTCAAATCCGCACCCACCGCGGTGGTCCATGCGGGAATTCAGATGATAGGCGTCGAGCATTATCTGGTGGCTAGGTTGTCCTTTGATATTGGCTACAAAGCCAACGCCGCAGGAATCTTTCTCCGATGCTGGATCGTAGAGTCCAGTCTTTTTTGGGTATCCAAATCGGAGAGGTAGCTTGTTTGCATCACTCATAAGTTCGTTTTTCTCGTTGTTTGTCGCCACTTATTTCATTTTCATTCTGCGTTACTTCTCTCCCGAATATGGCTTTTAGGCCTTTCGGTGTCTTAACAGTAACCAGCTGAGGTGTCTCGATAGGGCTAGACGGTAGCTATTATCCCTATCTCGCTAACGCTCAAGAGTGTGAGCTTAGCACTTCGAAAAGGGCCAATAAAAATAACACCACGACAGAATATGTCAAGGTGGTTGCGCCTTTCCGCAGATTCTTCGGTTGGCAAGAAACGGGGCTGTTAGGGCTTTTTTGTTTCAAAGTGTCACTGCGGTGACAGTCTATTGTCAGGATATTGGTGTCCAAAAAATTAATGGGCCACGTTAGGCGGATTAGCTGGTTGGAGTCGAGAGATTAAAAGCTGCTTAACTTATAATGGTGCGAGAGCTCAAAAACCCTTCACAAATCTAAATGAGAATCAATACTATTTAGGCGTAGTCAAATAGTCGTGAAACGACAGTATGGCGCGGCATACGGGCCGGTAGCGGCTTGCTAAAAGAACACAGGTGTTTTAACCTTGCTCGTTCTTTTTAGAGCACTAGATCTATTAGCAAGCTGACCCTTAAGAGCAGATGTTAGTTTTAGTCTAAGTTTCTTTCCCATATTACGGAGGCGAATGTATCCCGTGAATTCAAAACTTTCCCGTAGACGCTTTATTAAAGGGGTGATTGCCTCTGGCGCAGCGGCCACCTCGACCGGCCTTTGGTACTCTGCCAATGGTCAGTCTCGTCCAGCAGGTGCCGTCGAGCGAATGATCCGAATCAATGTCAATGGTCAAACCCGTAACGTAGACGTTGCGCCGCAGGAGACATTGGCGTCAACACTGCGTTATAAGCTGGGCCTCACTGGCACCAAGCTTGGCTGCAACCGAGGCGAGTGTGGAGCTTGCACCGTTTTAGTCGACGACACGCCTACTTATGCGTGCTCAGTGTTAACCCACTCAATGAAATCGATGCGAATCGAAACGGTGGAGGGCTTGGAAGCACCAAACGGCGATCTTCATCCTGTCCAGCAGGCGTTTGTTGAAGAGCTCTCTCCTCAATGTGGATACTGCACACCAGGTCAAGTTATGTCGGCGGTTGGGTTGCTTCGAGCAAATCCTAACCCTACTCGGGAAGAAGCGCGTCAAGGCTTGGCAGGAAACATTTGCCGCTGCGGTTCTTATGACTCTTACCTAGACGGCGTCATGCGCGCTGCACAAATAGGATAATTATCATGGCGTATATGCATATTGGTAAAGATTTCGTTCCACCAGATGTGCCCGGTAAGGTCACTGGTAAGATCAAATACGCTGAGGACTATAGCCGTGAAGGCATGGTTTACGCGCGTTTGCTTACGAGCCCGCTTCCTCATGCTCGAGTGGTTAACATTGATGCAACCGAAGCGCTTGCGATGGACGGCGTTTATGGCATTTTAACTGCCGATGACGTTTACCCAGATGGCGAGAACAACAGCACAGGTCTTAAGATTCTCACTAACCAGCCTACTCTAGTAGGCGAGCCGATTTTGGCCTTAGCTGCAATCGACGAGAAAACTGCTGAAACGGCGATCGAAAAAATCTCAGTGACATTTGAGCGCCTCCCGTTCGTTTTAGATCCACTTGATAGCCTTACCGAAGGCGGCCCAGATGCCTACGATGGCGGCAACACGTATGTGTTTCGTGAAGGATTCAAATCTGAAAAATGGTCACGTGACGAAGTTGCAAGCTTCCGAGCAGGTAATGAGCCGACTGCAGAGCCGCAGCAGACTGTTGCCTACGGTGACTTAGATGCAGCTTTCAGCGCCTCAGAATTTGTTTATGAAGGTACGTTCACTACGGCTGGTTATCCTCACCAATCTATGGAGCCTCGCAGTGCCTTGGCGTACTGGGAAGATGGCAAACTTTATATACACGGTACTTCGCAAAGCCTAACCGGTTTGGCCAATGACATGGCTGGTATCGTAGGTGTCCCGAAAGAAGATTTTGTGTTTGTAAACGTTGCCACAGGCGGCGGATTCGGTCAGCGAGCTCGTGCTAACAGTATTCCTAGCATGGCGATTCCTGCCAAGCTTTCGCAAAAAATTAATCGTCCGGTCATGATGCGTGCTACCCGTGAAGAAGAATTCACAATCGGTGGTGCTCGCCAAGGTTTCCAAGGCTGGATAAAAGTCGGCTTTAAAGGTGATGGCACCATGGCTGGCTGCGATTTGTACATCGTTTCAGATAGCGGCGGCAAAGGCGGCGGCGCAGATGCGTACTCCGCAGCGGATTGCATTAGCGTGCTTTATCAAACTGAAGCGGTTCGTTTTCGTGGTACTTCAATCGGCAGTAATACTGGCCACCGTGGCGCACAGCGTGGACCGGGCCAGAACCAAATTGCTCCGATCATTTCACCAATTATGGACAAGGCAGCTGATGAGTTAGGGATCGATCGTTTAACGATTCGCAAAATCAACTCAGCGCAAACTGGCGATGTTGGCGGCCCTCGCCGTATTCCATTTACCAGTGCTTACATGCCAGAAGCACTAACCATGGCGGCAGACCAGTTTAACTGGGAGCAGCGCCAGTCTCGTCGGCGTCAACGTAATGGCAGCAAAGTCATTGGCCTAGGCATTGGTCAGGGCTATCACAACGCAGGCCGCAGCGGCATGGACGGCATTGTCATGATGGGTGCTGATGGCAGACTTAAAATTCACAACGGTGTTGGTAACTTAGGAACTTATTCTTACGCATCAACTTCAAGAGCCGCTGCCGAAGCATTAAAAATGCCTTGGGAGAGCTGTGACGTTGTGAATGGTCGAACAGATAATCATTTGCCTATAACTTCACCGCAAGATGGCAGTAACTCTACCTTCACTAACACTCGTACTATGTGGGGCGCGGCCCAAGACATGCTTGCTAAGATGAAAGAGATCGCAGCAACAGACCTTGGCGGCGATCCAGCGGATTACGATGTGTCAAATGAGCGTGTGCATCAAATCGCTGATGCTTCGGTGGGCATGACCTACGCACAAGTTGCTCAAAGAGCGATGGAGCTGGGCGGCAAGTACACCGGCGAAGCAGAACTTCCTGAAGAATTGCATGAGTTCACTACGATCTCGGTAAATCGACTTGCAGGTACTGGTTTCATGGGTGTGTTCCACGACAGCAATCATGAAGGCAACCCTCCGGGTTTCACTGTAACTTGCACAGAAATTGAGTTAGACACAGAAACAGGTAAGTACGAGATTCTTGACATGATTAGTATCGGAGAGTGCGGCACTGTCTTGCATCCTCAGGGTCTTAAGAATCAGTTAGTTGGTGGAGCTGTTTGGGGTATCGGGCTTTCTGGATATGAAAGGCATTTATACGATCCGCAAAACGGCATTCCAGCAAGCACTGGATATTGGCAGAGCAAGGTTCCAACGTTCCTTGACACTCCTGCAAAGATTCAAACAGGTTGGGTGGACTTGCCTGATCCTGAGAATCCTGTCGGTGTTCGCGGAATTGGTGAGCCAGCTATGGGCGCGGTATCTGCTGCACTCACTGCGGCAATTTCCGATGCTTTAGATGGTCACATCTTCAATGCTGCACCTATTACCGCGGACATGATCATTAACCATGTTGCTGGTGTTGATTCAGAAGCAATCCCACTCGCACAAAACAATTTCAGAGGTTGATATGGTAGCCACTTCACATGATGTAATGCCCGATATTGAGCTTTATCAGCCAACTGATGAAGACAACGCTCTCGCATTGGCAAGCACACTCGGTAAAGAGGGATGGTTGCTTGGTGGTGGTCAGGATACTTACGGCTGGTTGAAAGACCGCAATAAGGCACCTGCAGCCATGATTGAGCTGACCCAAATTGATGCTTGGAAAGGTATCAAAGAAATTTCTACTGGCGTTGAGATTGGCGCAGTAACCACACTAACGGAAATTGCGAATAACCCACTGATTCAGTCACGCTATGGCCTTTTGGCTGAAGCTGCAGGCATCGTGGCAAGCCCGCAGATTCGAAATGTTGGTACGATCGCTGGCAACCTGGCACAGGATGCGCGCTGCTGGTATTACCGCCGAGGGCTGGATTGTTATCGAGCCGGTGGCAATATTTGCTACGCCGATTCGCCAGAAGGTCTAAACCGTGAACACGCAATTTTCGGTGCAAGCCGCTGTGTGGCAGTAAGCCCTTCAGACACTGCGCCTGCTCTAGTTGCTCTTAATGCAACCATGGTTGTTTCTAGCGAAGGCGGACAGCGCTTAGTTGACGCTCAAGATTTCTTCGTTGGTCCTGATCGCGACATTGTTAACATGACAACACTTAATGAAGGCGAGATTTTGACCGCAATTCGTTTGCCTTCTGAATGGGCTAACGCTGAGTACTACTGGGAAAAAGTAGCAGACAGAAATGTCTGGGATTTTGCCTTGGTTAGTATTGCAGCAGCCATGAAGGTGTCAGGTAACACAATTGAAGACGCGCGCATTGCATGCGGTGCTGTTGAATGTGTGCCGCGTCGCTTAGAGAATGTTGAAAGCGCACTGCGCGGACAGCAGAAATCTGAAGCTTTGGCGGAATCAGTAGCTGCCATGGCAACCGAAGGCGCTAGACCTTTGAACTACAATCATTTCAAAGTGCCATTGATGGCGAATCTTGTTAAGCGAGCAGTCCGAGGTTAATCCTCGGGCTTGCCCCGAGGCAAGTAGGTTAGAACTTAGCCACATAATAAAAACAGTAGTTACAAAACAATAAACGAGAGGGCAGTACAGTGGGAGAAATAGTCCGCTATAAACGCGATGTTTGGGGTGAAGAAGTTATCCTCGGTGTATCTTGGGATTTACTTTGGGTTGTAGCAGTAGCTGTACTTGTTTTGTTAGCTGCACATGCAATTATTATGGCCGCACTGGCCAATAAGAAAATAGAGAAAGCATCTACCGGTGGTCGACGTGTAGTTCGTCACGAAACTATCGACAGACTTTTTCATTGGGTAATGGCGCTAAGTATTTTTGCTTTGATTATCACCGGCACCGCTCCAATTATTGGTCTGCGTATTGCCTGGCTTGATATCCACTGGATTGCTGGGCTACTACTTACCTTTATCACTATCTTTCACATCATTCGTTCGATGTTCTGGCAGGATTTTAAATCTATGATCCTAGGGCCAAAAGATTTCGGTGAACCGTTTAACGCGGCTCAGTTGCCAGGTAAGTATTCCTTCGAGCAGAAGGGTATGCACTGGGCAGTCACCGTTGTTGTGCTCGCCGTTATCGTTACCGGTGTATTGATGTTTATGCAAATCGATAGTCCGTTCTGGGACAGAACTAACAGCATGCCGGAGAGCCAGCTAGGTCTAGTATTTTTGCTGCATGGTCTTTCCACGCTCGCTTTAGTGGCATTGGCGTCAACGCATATTTATTTTGCGCTTCGGCCCGAGAAGCTGTTTTACACCCGCTCCATGGTGTCAGGCTGGATTTCTGAAGATGAGATGAAAGCGAACCATGATCCTAGTCTTTGGTCTCCCAAAGAAGCTGACTAATTAATTGAGAAGTGTTTAGTGATTGAAAAAAACATAGAAGTAATCGAATCGGGTTATGAATTCTTGCTGGCATTTGCCGCGCAAGGTAGACCAGCTCAAAATGAGACTGGTCCTGGCCCTCATGCTCGCCCAACTATTGAGGGTATGGCTGAAGCCATGAGCAGCCTCAGTGAAACCTTTGCAGATAGTCAGGTTAGGTTCGAGCAAGTTATCGCTAACGATTGTCGAAATGCGGGTGCTGCGTTGGAGTTTATTCTGGCGCAAGAGAAAATCGGCTCAGAGATGGTTGATAATTTAAACGCTTCAATTCATGTACGTGCCGTTTTGACTGATCTCTTTTTATACAGTGAAGCCATAGCGCCAATGGATATCAGTGAACCACCTTCACAAGCATACGATGCGACGAAGGTTTAATCTGAGTCTACTTAACTGAGTTTGTTAAGTGTGATCACAAAACGGAAAGGAAGCGTCTAGCATCCTTTCCGTTTTTTCGTTTAGCTCGATCAACAAAGAGTTATTGCTGACTACTGAAAGAGAAATACTAATCATGATAGATTTCCCACCGCGATTGAGTCTCGCTGCTTTACCTACACCTCTTACTAAGCTAAGCAATTTTAAAGGCGCCCCTGAACACGTCACCATTTGGATTAAGCATGATGAATTGACTGGCATGGAAGTGTCAGGAAACAAGATAAGAAAGTTGGAGTTTTGTATAGCCCATGCTCAGCAGCAGGGCTGTGATACTTTAATCACCTGCGGTGGGGTTCAGTCAAACCATTGCCGCGCAACCGCGATACTTGGAGCGCGGCTTGGGATGAAAGTACATCTCATTTTGCGGGGAGAAAAGCCTGCGGTACCCGATGGCAACTTACTAATGGACTACTTGAGTGGTGCGTCCATAACTTATTTAACTCAAGAACAATGGTCGGATCATGAACATACGGCAAAGGGCCTACAAGACAAATATCAGAGTGAAGGTAGCAAGGCACTTTTTATTCCCGTGGGCGCCAGTGACGAAATTGGGCTTTGGGGCTATATAGCTGCGGCACAAGAGTTAAAGCAAGATTTTGAAAAGCAGCACATTGACCCTGAATATGTAGTGTGCGCCACTGGTTCTGGTGGAACGCAAGGCGGCTTAATCGTCGGTAGTAAGCTTTTTGACTTAAAAGCTCAATGTGTTGCATTTAATGTCAGTGATGATGCCGACTATTTTGAAAAAAAGATCGTAGCCGATATAAACGCGTGGAAGAGTCGCTATGATCTAGAATTTGACTTAAACAGTATAGAAATAAAGACAACCGAAGGATATTTAGGGCCGGGCTACGGCGTGGCTGAACAGCCTGTATTCGATACTATTGCGGAACTGGCAAAAGCGGATGGAGTTTTTCTAGACCCTGTTTATACGGGAAAAGCGTTCCACGGTATGGTGGCGGAACTCAATAAAGGCGAAGATGGCTGTTTCCCCAATGCAAAAAACATCGTTTTCGTACATACAGGCGGGCTTTTTGGGGTCTTTCCTCAGCAAGCCGGATTCTCATTTGAGTGATGGTAGTACCTTTAAAAACTATTTATAGGTTAGCAATTATGATTTCAAACAATAAGAATTCTGAACGGTTAGCATTAGCAGCTGCCTTAAGTGTCGCTTCGCTATCGCTGAGCCAATTGGCTTTAGCACAAGAGCCAGATGGATACTCTGGAGCAACTTCATCCTACAGTGAACCTACTGTTCCAAAAGAGTGGGATACAAATTACGAAAAGGAATTGTTGCCAACGACTAGGCAGCTAATTACTGACAGCCTTCGTTCGGGCGAAGGGTATTTTAGCGCGGACGGATCTCAGCTGATTTTCCAGAGTGAAGTTCCGGGAGATAACCCGTTTTATCAAATATACGTCCGTGATTTAGCCAGTGGTGCAACTCATCAAGTGTCTCCCGGTATCGGTCTCACTACCTGTAGCTGGATTCACCCAACCGAGTCGAAGGTCATGTTCTCGTCCACTCACGAAGATCCTGAAGCATTGGCCAAGCAGGCTGAAGAAATTGAGATTCGAGAAAGTGGCATCGATAGACCTTATGGTTGGGACTATGATCTTCACTATGATATCTATCAAGCGAATTCAGATGGCAGCGAGCTCATTAATCTGACAAGCACAGTGGGATACGATGCAGAAGGTTCTTACTCTAATGATGGTAGCAAAATTCTTTTTGCTTCGAATCGCGACGCTTATAGCCGCACTTTGAGTACCGCTGAGCAATCTCTATTGGACGACGATAGTTCCTACTTTATGGACCTGTATATCATGGATGCCGATGGCAGCAATGTAAAACAGCTGACGTTTTCACCTGGCTACGATGGCGGGCCGTTTTTCAGCCCAGACAATACTCAAGTTTTATGGAGACGGTTTAATCCAGACGGAAATAGCGCTGAAATTTGGACAATGGATATTGACGGTGGCAATCAACGCCAGCTCACCGCGGACGGTATGGTCGCGTGGGGGCCTTATTTCCACCCTAGCGGAGATTACATTATCTATTCCAGCAATGTATTGGGCCATGCGAATTTTGAGCTCTTTATGATCGATCCTTTGGGCATGAACGCGCCAGTGCGAGTCACTAATACTGATGGCACCGACATTCTTCCGGTATTTTCCCCTGATGGTTTGAATCTCGCATGGAGCACAACGCGAACGCCTGATGGCTCTTCACAAATTCACATGAGTGAATGGAACCATCAACGCGCGCTTCAACTGCTCGGCCTTGATTAACAGGAAGCGATGGTGAAGCTAATGGAGAAAGAGATAACAGTCTCTAAGTTTGCGGTAGCAGCTGCTATTATTTTTGCTGTTAGTTTGGCCTCGGCTCAAGTCTCGGTTGCGCCTAATTCTAATAGCCAGGACATCGCTTCAGCTGAAGCAGAGAATGCTTCTTCTCCAACTACCACCGAGCTTATCCATCATAGTCTTCGGGTTTCTTTAGATCCTTACAGTCAGTCAATTTCTGTAGAAGATACTATTACGTTCCCTGTTGGGACTGACATACGAGCGCTTGAGTTTTCTCTGAATGAAAATCTGGTCATTTCTAGTAACTCGGGAAACCTAAATCAACTACCGTCTCGTTCGGCAGCACGGGGTATTGGAATTAATAATACCGGCGCTAAGACAGCTTCATTCAATCGCTATTCATTGGCTCTTACAGCACGGGCAAATAATCAGGCTTCGGTAATCTATAATGGCTCGGTGTATGACCTAGCACAGCAAAGCGGTGCTGAATATGCTCAAAGTTTTGCTGAGACTTCGGGAATCATAGGAGAGCAAGGCGTCTACCTCAATAAGGGCAGTCTTTGGATTCCTGACTTCGGAGAAACACTAATCACCTTCGATCTGCAGGTGGACTTTGCTCCTCGGTCAGCATCATGGAGCGCGGTGAGTCAGGGCGATCGTTTC
This sequence comes from Pseudohongiellaceae bacterium, assembly GCA_045106275.1. Lineage (GTDB taxonomy): Bacteria > Pseudomonadota > Gammaproteobacteria > Pseudomonadales > Pseudohongiellaceae > UBA9145. Next base: position 38,992 of record JBGCEK010000043.1, read on the forward strand.
GGAGAAAACCGGTGGCGTAGTTCAGAACCTATGGAAGAAGTGTATCTGATTGCTGCGCAGTTCACTGAATATACAGCCCAGTACAATGACATTGAAATCTTAGCCTACCTACGTGAGCCGGACCGGAATCTTGCCAACAAATATTTAGGTGCCACTGAAAGATATCTTGCGCTCTACGAGCCCTTGCTAGGTGACTACCCTTACAGCAAGTTTGCCTTAATAGAAAACTTTTGGGAAACAGGCTATGGCATGCCTTCGTTCACTCTGCTTGGCCAGCAAGTTATTCGTTTCCCATTCATTTTAGAATCTTCGTACCCACATGAGATTCTTCATAACTGGTGGGGCAATGGAGTTTACCCTGATTACGACAGCGGCAATTGGAGCGAGGGGCTCACCGCCTATCTTGCGGATCATTTGTTTAGGGAAATGGACGGGGCAGGGTCTGAGTATCGAAAAGAAATGTTGGCGCGGTACAAAAATTACGTGGCAGAAGATGATGATTTTGCCTTGTCCCGCTTTACGTCGCGCAATTCAGCAGCGACTCAAGCAGTGGGCTATGGCAAAACTTTGATGCTCTGGCATATGCTGCGAATAGAGTTAGGAGATGAGCTGTTTCTTTCAGGCCTGCGAAGACTCTATCAAGATTATAAGTTTAAGCGCGCCACGTTTAGCGATATTGCCCGCCTATTCAGTGTTGAAGCTGGATTCGATCTCATGCCCTTTTTTAATCAATGGGTGAACAGGATCGGCGCACCCACGTTATCTTTTTCGGTGAATGAGGTTGGAGACAATCAAGCCCGAATCATTTTTGCTCAGTTGCAGGCGGATGATCCTTACTCAATGACGGTGCCTGTGGCGCTTTATTACCAAGACGAAGAATATCCCCAAATCTACAATATCGCGCTTGGCCAAAAAGTCGATGCGGTAATAGCCGACAATTTTGATCGCTTGCAAGGGATACTCGTTGATCCGTATTTTGATGTGTTTAGAACCTTGGATCGAGAAGAAACGCCGCCGACTGTTGGCGAATTATTCGGTGCGGGTGAAATTACATTTGTGCTACCACAGACTAATCAGCAATATTGGCGAGAGATGGCAACTTCTTTTGCAGCAGGAGTAGATGCAGAGATTGTTGTGGCAGAGGATCTTGAAGTGTTACCGGTTGAACGGTCCGTATGGGTTCTAGGTAGAGACAACAAATTTGCTACGGTCGTGTCCGAGCAGTTGGAGAATTTCAATTCAGACATTGGTAGCTTGTCAGTTAGTGTTGCAGACCAAGAATTAGAATATGCTGACAGAGCTACTGTGCTAGTTGCACGTCACCCTAACAATAGTGATTTAGCGCTCGGTTGGATAGCAGTGGATGATATGGCTGCAATGCCCGGTATGATCGAGAAGTTGCCTCACTATGGCAAATACTCGTATTTGAGTTTTGCAGGCACGGAACCTACTAATGACACTAAAGGTGTGTGGGCAAGCAGCGCTTCTCCTATGCGCTGGGTGAAGCCGGGTGTTACTGCAGCGATCAACTGGGATCGGCTTCCTACGTCATTGCCTCTAGCGACTTTGCCACCGAAATACCTGCCCGAACAGCTTCTCGGCCATGTGACTGAATTGACAGGGCCGAGCATGGCCGGCAGAGCTATAGGGTCTAACGGTATCGATGAGGCGGCTCGCTATCTAAGTAGTGAACTTCAGCAGATAGGTCTTCAGCCACTCAGTCGACGGTACATGCAGACTTGGTCTCAGCCTGTTCAGGGTCAAGGGACAATTCGTCTTTCTAACGTGTTTGGAATCCTGCCGGGGAGTAATCCTGAGCTTGCAAACCAACCCGTTGTAGTTGGCGCGCACTATGATCACTTAGGCATGGACTCTGCTACTGGTCAGGTATTTGTTGGGGCAGATGACAATGCATCCGGTGTAGCCGTGATGTTAGAAGTGGCCTCTAAACTTGCCGGTAGTTTTTCTCCACAGAGGCCTATCATTTTCGCCGCGTTTACAGGTGAAGAGGCAGGACTACTTGGCTCTCAGCATTTTATTGATAATCTGCCAGCCGGGTTCGACGTTGATGAAATTTTTGCCATGGTGAATCTAGATTCGGTAGGTCGACTAGGTGATCGTGAGCTACAAGTTTTTGGAACCGACAGTGCTTACGAATTCCCCTTTATGGCACAGGGTATTGGGTTCACGATAGGCGTAAATTCAGTGCTACCAGCGCAAACGATTGCAAGCAGCGACCATGTAACGTTTCTAAATGCAGGAATTCCTTCAATGCATTTATTCGCTGGGGTGACCGAAGACTACCATCAGCTCACTGACACACCGGATAAGCTCGATGCAGAGGGTATGTCCAATATTGCTCTTTGGTTAGAAGAGGCTCTCGTGTATCTAGCGGATAATGTTGAGCCGCTTCGCGTCACCATGGGTGGTGTTTCCGTGCCAGTGCAACGTACAGGTGCGGGAGCCAGAGAAGCAAGCCTCGGGACAGTGCCTGATTTTGCATACGCCGGCCAAGGGATACGTATTTCCGCAGCGAGTCCGGGTGGTGCGGCAGCAGACGCGGGGTTACAAGCCGGCGATGTGTTGCTTAGCTTCAACGGCGCAGAGATCGAGAGCCTGCAAGTCTATTCGAATCTTATTCGTGAGGCGGCAGTGGGTGACCGAGTGATGTTGGAAATTCGCCGTTCTGATCAATTGTTTAGCGTAGAAGTTACGCTTAAATCACGCTAAAAAGTAAACCGACCACTAAGAATAAGACTCCGAGGCCGATAAGCCTTCTGTTCGCTGATGATTTAGGTGAGGCCCACTTGTACTGTTCTTCTTCTACGAACAGGCAGTTTTGGGTTTTCTTAAACAGTTTCACTTGTCACTCCTTTAATAAATTTAAGGTATGCAGTTAAACCTATTGCAGGGGTTTTAAAAGGCAAAGAGAGAGGCAATGCCATGAGCAATTGTGTCTAAATAATGGCAGCAGAACTTTTGCAACTAATTGTTTCTAAATAGGAAATGCAGACTTTTTTAGTCTATAGTTCGAACCATACTGGCAAGGCGGTGTAAGCCCCTGTGTCTAAATTTCTAGAAACAACTACACATCGCCTTATAAGGCGAAGAGGTTTCATGTCCATCCAGCTGCAGCGCAGTTTGCTCTTCTGCCTTTTTGTTCTTTCAACATCCGCATTTTCCCAATCTGACCTCCCCCAGCTGGTTCAAATTGATCACAGCGATGCTGATATCACTCTTGATGGTTTTATTGACGAGGATGTTTGGAAAGACCTGCCTGTTATCGATGGCATGAAGGTCATCGACCCTGACACTTTAGAAGACGCGCCTTACGAAACTCATATTCGGTTCTTTTACACCGAGCGCGGTCTTTACGTGAGTTCCATGAATTTTCAGCCGAAGGACACACTGATTCCTCGAATGACTTCGAGAGATCAGTTTCTTCCAAGAGACGGTTTTGTAGTCTCTATAGATGCGTCTGGAGAAGGTCTCTATGGATATTTCTTGCGGTTAAATTTGGGGGGAACTTTGACTGACGCGACGGTGTTGGCCGAACGTCAATTTAATCGTCAATGGAATGGTGCTTGGGATGGCCGAACCCAGGAACTAGAGAACGGCTGGAGTGCCGAGATGTTCATTCCTTGGTCTATGATGGCTTTGCCGCAGGTTGCCAGCGGTGATAGTTCAAAGCGTGTGATGGGGCTATATTTTGAGCGTCAGATCGGCCACATGAGCGGCAATCAGATCGCTAACCCGCCGCTACCTCGAACAGTGAATGAATACCTTTCGGCATTTACTAAATACGAATATCAAGGAATTGAACCCGCGCGTCAGCTCACCTATTTCCCTTTTATAGGAGGTGTTTTTGATAGCCTACGGAATGACACCCAGTTAAAAGTTGGGGCGGATATATTTTGGCGGCCCACGACCAACACACAATTGACTACCACTATTAACCCCGACTTTGGCAGCGTCGCTGCAGACGATGTAGTCGTAAATCTCACCGCGTTTGAAGTGTTTTTCCGTGAACAGCGCCAGTTCTTTCTCGAAGGGCAGGATGTGTTTTTAACTCATCCTCGTAATACAAACCCGGGTGGTCCAGGCGGGCCTATTTCGATGTTGAATACTAGACGGATTGGAGGAGCTCCGCTTTTCGATATCCCCGATGATGTGGATACGGTGCCGACCGATGTTAGTCGCCCATCTGAACTGCTCGGTGCTGCTAAATTTACTGGCCAAAGTGGAAACCTGCGCTATGGTGTACTTGCCGCATCGGAAGAAAACTCACAGATAAGAGGTACTCGAGACGACGGCACTGTAGTTGACATTAATGCTGATGGCCGAGACTTCTGGGTTGGCAGATTGCTTTATGAAGACACCAGTTCTGGTGGCAGAAGAAGCATTGGTTGGATGGGCACAGATGTTTCCCATTCAAGTATTGATGCGACTGTGAATGGCATCGATGCTCACTATTTTTCAGCTGACAATCGTTTGATTTTTGATGGTCAGCTTTTCCACAGTGATGTTGACGGAGTGACGGGTATGGGCGGTATGGCAGATTTTCGCTATCGTCCAGGTCAGGGTAAACAACATACGTTTAGAACTACTTATTTTGATGATACTTTAGATATAAACGATTTGGGGTTTTTGACTAGAAACGACCAAATGAACTTAGATTACAATTACAATTTAGTTGAGTCGGATATTGAAGGACTTAGGAATCGTAATACTACTTATATATTAACCAATCAATGGAACACCGATGGCCGACCAGTGCGGATGGGATTGTTCTTTAACCAAGACTATAATTTTCTCAACAATGATACTTTTCGATTCAGTCTAAGACATTTCCCCAAACGCGCTGATGATCGTCTGGGCCGCGGGACTGGTGATTTTGAGATACCAGCCCGTAGCGGTCTAAACTTTTCTTATGAAACCGATCCTTCTAAAAAATTGTCGGTATCCGGGGGTATTGAACTAGGACAGGATGCACTAGGACCGGCTCGTTACAATTATGATGCGGGTGTCCAGTGGCGTCCAAATGACAGGTTCTCAGCAAATCTCAATACTCGCTATACAGACTCAGAAGCGATTCTTGTTCATCGTGGAGATGGGGCTTACACGTCTTTCGAAGGACATCAATGGTCGCCAAATTTGGAACTTAACTACTTTATTTCTAACTGGCAGCAACTGCGGTTGAGCGTGCAATGGAATGCGTTAAAAGCATTTGAGGATCGGTTTTGGCAAGTGGACCCTAATGAGTTCCGCGCCCTGCGATCAGTGGCAAACCCGGACAATGAACCAGACGATTTTGTCGTAAGCCGAATGACATTTCAGGCCCGCTATCGATGGGAGCTGGCGCCACTTTCAGACTTATTTTTGGTTTACACTCGCGGAAGCAATTTGCCCAGCGATGGCTTCGATACTTTTTCGAATTTGCTCGAGCAGTCATTTAATGATCGTGTGGTGGATACAGTCGCTTTTAGACTTCGCTATAGATTTGGTTCATAATTTCTAAATAATTGGGAAGGCATGCGTATTAACTAGGCAATGCTTCTTAGCCAATTCGCCCGCTTAAAACACTCTATCGGTGAGCAATACATGATGAATATCAGAGCTCTTTCCATACTTTTTCTAGCGACTACAATGGTGGGACAAGCTATGGCACAAAAAATAGTGATCGCACATCGAGGTGCTAGCGGATATCTTCCGGAACACACCTTAGAAGCTAAGGCCATGGCTTTCGCCATGGGCGCAGACTACATCGAACAAGACGTAGTCATGACCAAAGATGATGCCCTGATAGTCTTACATGATATCACTCTTGATCGGACGACCAACGTTGACGAATTATTCCCAGAACGGGTTCGAGATGATGGGCGTTTCTATGCCATTGATTTTACGCTGGCGGAAATAAAAACGCTCAACGCCAGTGAAGGTTTTAGGCTGGAAGAAGGCAAGAAAGTGCAAGGCTATGGGGCCCGATTTCCAATGGGTGCTTCTTCGTTTCAAGTTCCAACTCTGCAGGAAGAAATAGAACTGATTCAAGGTTTGAATCATTCGACAGGCAAAAATGTCGGAATCTATCCTGAGATAAAGTCTCCAGAGTTTCATCGTGACGCTGGCAAAGATATCAGCACAGCTGTCGTTAATGTTCTTAAGGACTATGGTTATACTTCCAAGCAAGATGAAGTTTTTCTGCAAACTTTTAGTTTTGAAGAGCTACAAATAATTCACGATGAGATTTTGCCTGCTGCAGGTATCGAATTGAATTTAGTCATGCTGTTGGGAGACAGGGAAAGCTACCCTTGGATTTTCGAGGAAGGGGGCATGGAAAAGCTGGCTGAGCGGGCCGACGGTGTAGGGCCTTCCCACACTATGGTGGTATCTCGCGAATCGACAAAGGGTAATCTGAAAGTCACTTCGCTGGTTTCTGATGCGCACAGCGCCGGGCTGCAGGTTCATCCCTACACCTATAGGAGAGATAAAGGACAGGTGCCTTCCTATGCAGACGACTTTGATGACATGCTCAACATTCATTTATTTGAAGCAGATGTCGATGGTGTTTTCACCGACTTTACCGATCTGGCAGTGGAATTTCTAAGGTCTCAATAGGCGACCGTGTGTTGAATCCCTTTTAGCACTCTGCGTTACCTTACACATCTTTTGCGGCTGAGACCGACTTAGCTGTTGTATAAAAAGCTCCGCTCCTCAAGTTTGCCACTTCAGGCAGAACCTAAGTCGCACAACTCTTCTCATTTCTTAACCTAGTCGAATTCGTGATTCTAGAGTCGATCTATGAGAATATTTGGTCTGCTATTAAACGGCGCTTTCCGGTGCCTAGTCGTTTTGGGAGAAAAGTTTTGAATATCCGATCCAGCGTGTCATTTATATTGGTTGCTTGGCTCATTGCGTGCAATGTGCAGGCTCAGTCTATCCAAGACGAGGCGGTTGCTTGGCTGCAGGAGTTTATTCAGGTGGATACGATAAATCCTCCCGGCAATGAATATCGAGCGGTTGAGTTCTACAAGAAAATTTTCGATGCAGAGGGCATTGAGTATGAAACCGCGGAAAGTGCACCTGGACGAGGTAATATCTGGGCCAAACTGGAAGGCGGTGATGAGCCAGGGCTTATGCTTCTTCAGCACACTGATGTGGTGCCTGCGGATGTTGAATATTGGACTACAGAGACTTTGTCCGGTGAGTTACGTGATGGCTATATTTTGGGCCGTGGCGCCCGGGATATGAAAGGCACGGGTATATCGCACCTTGCGGCTTTTCTGACTCTCCATCGAAGTGGCAGAGCATTAAATCGTGATGTGACCTTTTTGGCCTCGGCTGATGAAGAAGCAGGTGGATTGTTTGGAGTAGGTTGGTTGGTCGAGAATCGACCAGAAATATTTGAAGACGTTGGTCTTCTCATGAACGAAGGTGGCGCGGGGGCCAGAGCGCGAGGTTCAAATGAGGTTGTGTTTGGCGTTGAAGTTACTCAGAAAGTGCCGGTATGGCTTCGCCTCACTGCAATTGATGAGCCTGGACATGGTTCATCTCCTCGCCCAACAAGCTCCCTTACGCGGATTGTTGATGCGTTGGCGATTTTGAGGGAAAACCCTTTTCCCGCTCGAATAATTCCTGAGGTTGCCACTTATTTTGAAGGGATCTCCTTGTCACTCAATGACGAGTGGGCACCAGCCTACGCCAATATAGAACAAGCGATTACGGACCCAGACTTTTTGCCAGCGTTTCAAGCTTACCGAGCGGGCCATCACGCACTGACTAGAGATACGTGTTCAATTACTCGCTTAAGTGGTTCTAATAAAATTAATGTAGTGCCGCCAGAGGCTTGGGCTGAGCTTGACTGCCGCATGCTTCCAGATAGACCCGCCGAAGAATTCATAGCTGACCTTACGGCACTGGTAGAAGGCACAGGGGTAGAAGTGAGCGTGATCATGGCGTTCACTCCAGCAATTTCTTCGACTAACTCACGACTTTTCACCGCTATTGAAAGTGTCACACGAGAGCTTTATCCAAATTCGAGAGTTCTGCCTTCAGTAAGCACTGGCTTTACAGACAGCCATTTTACTAGGGATCTAGGAATTGTGAGCTACGGTTTCGACCCAATCATTACCGACCCGGGTGAGCCTACAGGTGTGCACGGCAATGATGAGCGAATCCCAGTTGATGCGTTCCGCCGGGGTGTTGGTGATATGATTTCTATTGTTCGGAATGTGGTACACAACTAGGGTAGCCGCGATTAATCCTATGGCGCGCATTCGGCTCTACATATCAATTGTACAAACGCTGACAATTTAGCGCTGAAGAGTGTGGCAAAATGCCGCGCGTCAACGTGTCACATTTCGAAGGTCAGCATTCGGCTATATGATTTAACTCAATCTTAACTAGGATCGAGTTAATAACTATGTCGCATTCACTCAAGTCCGCTATTGCGGCATCTGTCGCCTGCATGATTTCAGGGGCCCCAGCGTTCGCACAAGAGAAAGCCCTCGAAGAAGTTGTGGTATGGGGCGATGAATCAGATCAGCAGTATGCCAATCCAGGGCCTACAAGCAGGCTCACCCAAGAGGACTTTGTCAGCATAAACGTTGCCACCACTGAAGATGTCGTTAAGTACGAGCCTAGTATTGTCATCCGGCGTCGTTTCATCGGCGATGCTAATGGTGTGCTCGGAATGCGAGGGTCGAATATGTTTCAAACATCTCGATCTATGGTTTTTGCAGACGGAGTTCCTCTTCATTATCTATTACAGTCTCGCTGGAATGGAGCGCCTCGTTGGACAATGGTGTCGGCTAGCGAGATAGCCCAAGTCGAAGTCAACTATGGTCCATTCTCAGCAGAACACAGTGGCAATGCGATGGGAGGTGTGGTCAATATCGAAACGGCGATTCCCCAGCAAAGTGAATTTCATTTCGACAGTTCTTACTTCGCGCAAAATTTTGATGACTATGGTTTCGATGACACTGTAAATGGCTATAAGTCATTCATGTCTTATGGCAACAAAATAGGGGATACCAGTTTTTATCTTTCGTATAACCGGTTGGATAACGAAGCTCAACCACAAACGTTTCGTTTCGGTGGTGGCAGCAGCGTGACAGATCCCCTTGAGGTGACTGGTGCACTGGTTGAGAACGATGAAAGAGGCAGGCAGAGACACTGGTTTATGGACACGGGTGTTGTTGAAGCAGTTACCAATAACACTAAATTCAAGCTAGGCCAAGATTTTGGAGAATGGTCTGCACTATTGAATGTCGCTTACGAAGATCGCAGTGCAATCAATGATTCCGCAAACTCTTACTTGCAAGATACTGCGGGGAATACAGTATTTCGAGGCAACGTAGTTCAGAATGGTGTGCAGTTTTCCGTACCAGCAACTCGTTTCGCTTCAAGCGCCTTAGAACGTCGCAGTCTTTCGACTGGTCTAAGAGTTCGAGGTCCAATAACAGACACTATTGACTTAGAAGCCAACATAAATCAATTTTCTGTGTTAAGAGATGAGACAAGATCGTCTCGCGCTCATCCAGAGGACCCGCAGTTTACACCAGCAGGCCAAGTGCGTGATTTCGGGGATACCGGATGGAATGCTGCTGAAGTGAAGCTCTATTTTTCGGATCTCTGTGTTCCTGGCTTATCAATGGTTGCAGGTGCTCGGCATGAGTCTTACGAGCTGAATTTCGATGTATACGGCTCTAATGACTTTGCGTCTGGTACTAAAGACGTGCTGACCTCTAGCAGTGGAGGAGACACCGAAATTAACGCCGTGTTTGCACAATTGAGCTGGGATATTAGTGACCTTTGGAACATGACTTTGGGTATTCGAGCTGAAGAGTTCGAAAGTACTAACGGCTATTTCGATAACGATGATGGGAATACTGTTGAGTTCGATCTAACTCAAATTCCTAGTCGTTCTATCAGAAAAACCTCACCAAAGTTTTCATTGGGGTATCGACCCAACAATCGATGGAGCGCCCGTTACTCTCTAGCAAAAGCTTACCGTTTTCCAATTGTAGAAGAGTTGTTCAGTCAGTTTGAAGCCTTTAACTCAATAAGTGTGGCGAACGCTGGGCTAGCGCCTGAGGATGGTTTGCATCACAATTTTATGGTGCAGCGAGAACTTGAGAATGGCTACCTGCGCGTGAATTTGTTCTCTGAACAAATTGAAAATGTTATCGAATCGCAATCGGCTACATTAGAAAACGGAGTCGCAATACGAACGTTTTTGCCGGTTGACGAAATTGAAACGTCTGGTGTTGAATTTATAACAAATTCAAATGATCTATTTATCAACAACTTCGATGTGCGTTTTAATTTAGTGTACACAGATTCTGAAATTGTTAAGAACAGGCCTAACCCTTCTATTGAAGGAAATGTATATCCCAGAATGCCTGAATGGCGGGGAAATTTACTAGCAACTTACCACATTAGCGATAAGTGGGATGTTGGAGGGAATATTCAATATGCTAGCGATAGTTTCGGAAGAACTGACAATACTGACCGAGAAGACAATGTGTACTTGGCACAGGATGCCTTTACCAGAGTAGGACTAAAATCTACTTACAGAGTGGGTGAAGGTATGTCATTCGGCTTAGGCATAGATAACCTAACGGATGAAGTTGCCTTTGTTGCACATCCATGGCCTGGACGCACTTTCTATGCGAATTTCTCCTATGATCTGTAGCATAGCGAAATACACAATCGGCAAGTTGATGGCCGTGTGTTGTGTGGATAATCAAAGAGCACTTAGTATTATTACAGTGCTGCTAGCAACAGCCTCAATGTCAATCAACGCAGCGGAGTGCCATGAAAATGAAATGGGTTCAATAAACTGCGGCAGCGCCTATAGCGCTGTTGTAGATTCCTCAGGGACTCTCTGGATTAGCTACGTTCAAGACCAGCATGTCTTTGTGAGCCGATCACAGGATAGAGGTAAAAGTTTTTTAGACCCTGTTAAAGTGAACGAGTTGGCCGAGAGTATTGAACATAATGGTGAGAATCGTCCGAAAATTATTGTAACGCCCACGCAGGAAGTGCTTGTCAGCTGGACGCTCAAGACGTCGAATCGTTACACGGGAGAAATCAGGTTTTCTCGCTCAGCTGACGGTGGTAAAAACTTTAGCGTACCTAGAACCATTAATGATGACGGCCTAAAGGTAGGGCATCGATTTGAAAGTATGTTCCTTACGGAATCGGGGCACTTGTATCTAGCTTGGATTGACAAAAGAGAGCTTCACGCAAGTATTCAAGCAGGCGAAGAATATGCGGGAGCTGCAATTTACTATGCAGTCTCCGACGATTTAGGGAAAAGCTTTTCTCCAAATTTTCCCGTCTCAAGTAATAGTTGTGAATGCTGCCGGATTGCGATTGCACCTCGTGGCCAAGACAAAATTGCTATTCTTTGGCGACAAATTTATGGTGAGCAAATTCGTGATCATGCATTCGCAGTCCTGAGTCCTCATGGAGTCGTTAGCCAGCTTGCTCGAGCCAGTGTAGATGACTGGTATATAAATGCATGCCCCCATCATGGTCCAGCGATGGTGGAAGCAAATACCGACAATGAATTTCATATCGCATGGTTTAGTAATGGCGACATCCACCAAGGCATTCACTATGCACGCTACGCTGCTGACACAGCAATCACTTCCAATATTTATCCCGTCGATAAGACGCCCGGTGCCGGTCACCCCAGTGTTGCTGTGTTTGAAGATAGGGTCTATTTAGTATGGAAAGGCTTCGATGGTAGAGCGACTCAACTAAATATGATTGTTTCAGAAGACGGTGGGGCGAATTGGTCACAGCCAGAAACCCTTTACTCAACTGCATTGGCATCGGACTATCCGTTTTTGGTGCAAGATGAGAATGGTCTTTATCTTAGCTGGCATTCAGAAGAGTACGGTTATTTGCTCAGTGGTTTGAAGGGTAAAGGGGCAGTGAATGAAAATATCTAGTATCACACTTGGGTTATTGAGCTGCCTTTTCTTAATGCAGACCGCAACTGCCGAGCCTGCTGATAAGTTTAAGCCTTTAGAAGCAGAGACATTCTCAGAAATTAAACAATCAAATAGCGGGCATGCTTTTCTAGTAAGCCTTTGGTCCATCGACTGCGCCCCTTGCCGTTTAGAGCTCGCGTTGTTAGGTGACTTGAAAAAGACTAATCCCCAATTTCCACTAGTCTTAATCTCCACTGATTCCCTAGAGGAGCGGGAGACTGCGAACTACATTTTGGAAGAGTATTCTCTAGAAGGACTTGTTTCATGGATGTTTGCAGATAATTTCATTGAGCCTCTTAGATACAGTATTGACCCTAATTGGTACGGCGAGCTCCCACGAACATATCTCTATGATGCAAATCACGTGGCTACTGCCCACAGCGGAGTGCTAACTCCTGAGCTGCTCGAAGACTTTCAAGGGATGATCCCTTAAGGTATTTTCGTCACCGTTGCCCGCCTTTGAACTAAGCGATTCTCTTTAGCCTGGTTTACATCCCGCCATTGTCTTTAAATTACCCTGTGTCAGGGGAAAGACTATTACACCCGCGATACACGGTTTCTTAATAGGTATGAATCAAAATTAATGGTTGCGAATGATAATGATTCGCATTAATATTAACGAAACTGAGATAATCAATCGTAAGCTATTAATTAATGCCAAATAAAACCGATTTATCCAAATTTAAGAGAACTGTCACATCGGAAGAGTTGATTGGCAATGCGAAGGAATTGACTATTGTGCATAACAATGAGAAATACGTCATCCGAATTACGTCAAACAACAAACTAATTTTGACCAAATAAGTTAGTACACATTTACGTCACGCCAGCCACCCATACCGGAAATCCGGCAGTAGGCAGCAAGCCAGACCTTATCCTTCTAGGAGATTAGAATGGAATTTGCTGCCGGGCGAAAGCTTGCCCTACTAATTGCCATTGTTGGCAATTTCACCCCGACATTTATTTTTGCTGCGGATAATACGATTGAAACTGTCACTGTCACCGCTGCCCGTGCCGAACGATCTTTAAGCGATGTTGCCGGTACTGTTTCGGTCATAAGCTCAGAGACCATAGAGGAAAACTTAAACCGCGATATACGAGATCTTATTCGCTACGAGCCGGGCATTTCGGTCAGCGGCGGCGGTCGGTTTGGTCTGAGTGGATTCAATATCCGTGGGATAGGTGGTGACCGAGTCCTCACTCAAATAGATGGCACTCCCGCCTCGGATGAATTTAGTTTTGGCCCTTTTCTCTCTTCCCGCAGAGATTTCGTCGATGTAGACGCACTAAAGACTGTAGAGATTATTCGAGGGCCAGCTTCGTCATTGTACGGAAGCGATGCGTTAGGAGGAGTAGTTTCGTTCCTCACTAAAGATCCAGCCGACTATCTTAGCTCTTCTAACGGTCCACTTTACGGCTCCGTGAAAGGGGGCTATACGTCTGAAGACAACAGCTATGTGACATCAGCCACGCTGGCAGGAGGCAATGACTTAGTGCAAGGCATGCTAATTGCAACATACCGAGAGGGAGAGCAAACCGATTCGTTCTTCGACGATGAAAGTGCAGACATAGGTGCAGCTCGAGAAGGTGCAGACCCATTTAATTTTGAAAGTATAAACCTAATGGCGAAGGTGGTTATCACGCCAAACGAAAACCATCGTATTCGTCTTATCGCTGAAACCTTTGATAGCGAATCAAACTCGAATGCTCTATCCGCCACGAACACCGTATCCAGGGGAGTGTTAACTACTGAGAACTTGGCGGATGATACACGAGAGCGAACGAGGTTCAGTATTTCCCATGAACTTACCGCATCCAATTCCCTTTTTGATAGATCATTTGTTCAGCTGTATCACCAAGAGTCAGAGGCAGACCAAAGGACTAATCAACAGCGGATAAGCCGAGGCTCGCCACAAACTAGATTTAGAGATTCGATTTTCAATCAGGATGTGACTGGTTTAGAGTTGCAACTGGATAAGTCATTCAGTGTAGGAGACATCGAAAACTATCTTGTCTATGGTTTCGATTACGAAAGAACTGAGAGTTTCAACTTACGTAATGGAGGCACTAGCGATGGCACTACGGGTGCACCGCTACCAGAATTCAGTCCATTCCCAACCCGAGATTTTCCTAATTCTGAAACAACAGAGACCTCTTTCTATGTTCAGAATGAAATAGCACTCCTTGACGGCAGCTTGACTCTCTCACCGGGCCTAAGATGGGACAGCTTTGAGCTCGATCCAGACTTAGATGCAGTATTCTTAGGGGGAAATCCGGGTACTGCTCCTCCAGAACCCTTCGAAGACGACCGAGTCACTGCGAAATTAGGCGCGATTTATGACTTTAATGATCGCTATTCTATGTTTGTTCAATTTGCCCAAGGATTCAGAGCGCCTCCTTTTGATGATGTGAATGTTGGATTCACCAATTTGCTCGGAGGTTACACGACTTTACCGAACGCTGATTTAGAGGCAGAAACAAGTAATAGTATCGAGGTGGGGCTTCGGGCTTTTTGGGATTCTGGTAGTTTAAGTGTCGCAGCGTTCCACAATGAGTACGATAATTTTATCGAGAGTAGAGCGTCTCAAGGGGTAAATTTCGCTACAGGATTGCTGGAGTTTCAGGCAGTCAATCGCGAGGAAGTCGAGATCAGAGGAATTGAGCTTAAGGGTGACTACCGCTTTGCATCCATCGAGGGTCTTTCAGCGATAGTCACTGCAGCCTATTCCCGTGGAGAGGATCAGCAAACGGGCCAGCCGGTCAATACTGTCGACCCTATGCGCATGATTATGGGCTTAGCCTATCAGCCTTCCGGGAAATGGAACGCTCAGCTAGTAATGACAGCCGTAGGAAGGCAAGACAGAGTGGATAGTACCGCTGCTGTCGCAGAATTTTTCGAAACACCCGGCTTTGCTACAATCGATATTCTTGGAGCGGTGAATCTTACAGAAAAAGCGACATTAAACTTCGGTGTATTCAACCTCACTGACCGTCAATATTGGGAATGGGGCGACGTCATAGGAAGAGAATTCAATGACGTAGCACTAAACAGGTTTACAAGACCAGGTATTAATGCCTCTATGTCTTTTCGGTATGAGCTTTAGAAGGGTGCCTGTCATTAACTTACCTTCAGTGCCCCTGTTAATTGGTATTCTGCTATACAGTCACTTTTCTATAGCCGATGACACTGCTGCTTACCGAAAAATTGTTTCTGTTGGCGGCTCACTAACAGAGATTCTTTTTGAACTCGGAGTGGATGACTTGTTGGTTGCGGTGGACACGACGAGTTCCTACCCTAAGTCAGCTATGGAAGACTACCCGAACGTTGGCTACATGAGAACACTTTCTGCTGAGCCGATTTTATCGTTGAATCCTGATCTAGTTCTCGCTTCGAGCGACGCAGGACCACCCGAAGTCTTAAGCCAACTGCGAGAAGCCGGCACGAGAGTAGAAATTATAGATGAGAAGCCTAGTATCGAAGGCATCTATCAAAAGGTTAGGCGAGTTTCTGCTCTACTTAATAAACAGGAAAAAGGTGAGGAATTAATTCGGTCTTTGGAAGCAGGTTTTGCAGAAGCGGCGGAGATTCTCTACCAGGTAGACACTGCCCCTAGCGTGTTGTTTTTGCTGTCAGTCGGCACTGGCGCACCCATGGCGGCAGGCCAAGAAACCTCAGCAGACACAATGATTAGTTTGGCCGGAGGCAAGAATGCGATGGCTACACTTTCTGGCTATAAGTCAGTTTCACCAGAGTCTATTGTGGTCGCCGCTCCCGAGTACGTTCTTATTCCCCAACGAGTGTTGGACGCGTTTGGATCTAAGAAAGCCGTGTTTGCGCTGCCCGAATTGATCGCTACCCCTGCTGCTGCAAATCAAAACCTTTTGGTTTTTGATGGTCTTTACTTAATGGGTTTTGGCCCAAGAACAGTAGATGCTGTTCTTGATCTAGCTACATCATTGCATCCACAACTTGGTGAAGAAAAGTAAGGAAATGAGACTATTTCTATGAGCGAGTTGTTGATGAGTCGGCTGAGTCTTTCGATCAGTCTAAAAGACAAGCCTGAATTTACGCTTTGGGGACTTGGTCTTCTTTTACTGATGACCGCAATTCTCGGACTGTGTTCTGGGGCAGTGCCAGTAACACCGGCACAAGTTGCTTCTATTCTGTTCTCGAAAATCGGAATCCACCTGCCATGGGCTTTTGAGGCAAGAGATGAACTCGTTGTGATCAGTTTGCGCTTGCCTCGCCTGTTACTGGGAATATTAATCGGCGCAACACTTGCTTTGTCTGGGGCGGCATTACAGGGATTATTCAGAAATCCATTAGCGGACCCGGCTTTGGTGGGCGTTTCAAGTGGCGCTGCGTTAGGTGCGGTTAGTTACATTGTGATTGGCGGCAGTTATCTTGCTTTTCTACCTAGCGCAGTGCAGCCATTCATGCTGCCAGTGTTTGCCTTTATGGGTGGTCTTACCGTTGCTGCTTTAGTGTATCGAATAGGAGTGGTCGATGGGCGTACTCAAGTGGCAACTATGCTGCTCGCTGGTATCGCAATCAATTCAATTTGTACTGCGCTCATTGGAATGTTTGTGTTTAATAGCGATGACCAACAGCTTCGAGACCTTACTTTTTGGACGATGGGGAGCCTTGCCCGCAACACATGGTCCATTTTTCTGCCGGTGCTGCCGTTTCTACTTTTGCCATGCTTCATCTTGCCAAAATTGGCGCAGGCGATGAATGCCTACGTGCTAGGTGAAAGTGAGGCTGGACATTTAGGTTTTAATGTCGAACAGTTAAAAAAGCTCACTATTGTTCTGACTAGCATGGCAATTGGAGCGGCTGTTGCCGTATCGGGAATAATCATTTTTGTAGGCTTGGTAGTTCCTCATTTAGCGCGGTTATTGCTGGGGTCCGATCATCGAAGACTAATGCCCAGTTCGATTCTTATGGGAAGTACCCTAATTTTGGCGGCTGATATTGTCTCGCGAACTGCCGTGGTACCTGCAGAGCTGCCCATTGGTGTTGTAACGAGCTGCATCGGAGGGCCATTCTTTTTATGGCTGCTTATTAACAAACGAACACTAAGAGGAGAGTAGAATGTTGCGTGCACACAATCTCAATTACTCGATTTCCAACAATACGCTTCTTAGTGATGCTTCGCTGACTATCCGTCCCGGAGAATTAACTGTGATACTTGGCCCTAATGGTGCGGGAAAATCTACATTTATGAATCTTCTGTGCGGAGATCTGCATCCCAGTTCTGGCGGCATCACTCTAGACGATATTCCAATCAATAGGATAGAACAGAAGCAGATAGCTAAACGAAGAGCGATGATGCCTCAAAGCAGTCGTGTCGTATTTCCATTCGCCGCATTGGAAATAGTCATGATTGGTCGAAGCCCTCATGTTGCTGGTTCAGAAAGCAGACAAGACCTTTTTATTGCCCAAAGCGCAATGGCTTGCACAGGTGTAAGCCATCTTGCTTCTCGAAATTACAATACTCTCTCTGGCGGAGAGCAACAAAGAGTCCAGCTTGCTCGAGCGCTAGCCCAAATATGGGATGAAGAATCCAAGCCTAGCGAGGCGCGTTATCTGCTGCTAGACGAACCGGTAGCCAGCATGGATCTTTCTCATCAACACGAAACTTTGCGCATCGCTAAGATGTTTGCACAGCGAAACGTAGGTGTGCTTGTGATTCTCCATGACATAAATTTGGCTTCAATGTATGCCGATCGATTAGCCATTTTTGAAGGGGGAAAAATTCGCCGTCAAGGAACACCGAGAGATGTTTTAAATGAAGAGCTATTAACAGATGTATTCGATATTAACGTCATGTTAAGCGAGCATCCAACGCTGGACTGTCCGCTTATGGTGACAATTCCCAGCCCCATCCCGCAGGGTTCCAATGAATTGAGTAACGTAGGAGTAAACTAATGGATAAGAAAAGCTTGGCTGCGAAAGAAGCACGAAACTTGATGTTAAACGAATACCAAGGCGTATTGTCGACTCTTTCTGTCGATGTGCCAGGCTTTCCTTTTGGGTCAGTAGTGCCCTACTGCTTAGATAGACTGGGTCGCCCAGTGATATTAATAAGCAAGATCGCTCAGCATACAAAAAATATTCAAGCGGACGATAAGGTGTCGCTCATTGTGGCGGAGAGCGGCGCCGATGATATTCAAGCTAATGGCCGGGTCACATACCTGGGTAATGCTCAAAAAGTGTCCGATGAAGATCAAGATACTATTGATCGATACTACAACTATTTTCCTGATGCGATTAGTTATCACAAAGCCCATGATTTTGATCTGTTTTATATCGACTTACATCGGCTTCGTTTTATTGGCGGTTTTGGCCAGATCTATTGGATTAATACGGACGCCTATTTGAAAGTAAACCCGCTGAGCGCGGAACAAGAAAAGGGTGCTGTAGAGCACATGAATGAAGATCATACTAGGGCGATTGAGCATTACTGCAACCTTGCCAACATTCCTTTAGGCGATGACGATGCTCCTGCTCTTTCGGGTGTTGATGGGGAGGGTTTCCATATTCGCGTGGGTCAGCGAATTCATCGCTTTCATTTCGATGAGCCAATCGAAAATCCGCTTGAGCTTCGACAAAAGCTAACAGAACTCGCCCATAAAGCAGCTTAGCTCTGGACGGTCAAAATTCGAGAGAGCTGGCTAATCCGCACCCAGTTAGCAAAAAAAGACTCGATTCAAACCTATTTAAGAGTCTGGTCGCCTTCTTGGATCTGCAGGGTAGCCTCTGCTGGTTTTAGTTTCCCAACACCCTCCAAACGGTCTCTTGGGTTTATGATGGAAGGCTTGCCCAGTAGCAAATTGTTAGGATAGTAGATGACTTCTCGGCTTTCTGTGACTAACTTGGTGTTAAACAGGGTTAACTCTGAAACATAGCCTTCAACGTAATTATCCGCATCAATAACTCGAATAAATGTGCCCCGACGGAAAGCGGGGTGCAGAAGTAAAATAACACAGGCCGTGATATTACTTAGGATTGACCAGCTAGCAAACAAGGCGACACCGAGAAGCGTCAGAGTAGTCGATGCAAATAACATGATGGCGCCAAAATCAACGCCCCAAACAATGGCTAGCAGCAGCAAGCCAACGGTGCTGGATATCGCTCGGACGATGTTGGTGGCCTGAGTAGCTGCTCCGTTTTTGAATCCCCCCTCTTCGGCACTCTCCTGAAGTC
>JBGCEK010000044.1:0-16736 GCA_045106275.1 Pseudohongiellaceae bacterium
TCCCTGAAAATTTCGACTCACTTCTAGCCCGTCAGTTACCAGTCTCAAAAACTCTTCTTCCTTTCCCTCCTGTATGGAAAGTTCTGAAACAACTAACAGTGATAATGTAATTAGCCCTAGCATCGTTTAACTCCGACTCTGATGGAAAGTAATGAGCATTATCCACAGAGCCGCGACAAAACCTGTCAGGAGAGTTAAAAATAGTCTTGCCTATTGGACGGTGGGAATATCAAACGAGCCAGCAAAAAAGGCAAGCACCTACCTTCAACTGAAACAGATAAGGCAATTTCTAATGTGAGAATCAGGGTGCAAGTCTTGAAATTTCCCAAGCAGAGTGTTCAGTGCGTAGATAACGAAAGCGATCATGAAGGCGATGGGCACCACCCTGCCAAAATTCGATCTCACTAGGGATTATTCGGTAGCCTCCCCAAAAATCTGGAAAGGGGATTTCTCCTGCCTTGAACTTTTGCTTCAACGCTTCAAACTGATTAAGCAATACGGCTCGAGAACTTAGCACGCTGCTTTGAGATGAGGCCACTGCAGCCACTTGACTGTCTCGTGGCCTGCTGGCGAAATACTTCATTGATTGAGTGGCAGACAGCTTTTCAGCAACTCCACATACTTTGATTTGCCTCTCAACGGCGTGCCAAGGAAAATGGGCACTAATCTTAGGATTATAGTTCAGCTCTTGGGCCTTGCGACTGTTGTAATTGGTGTAAAAAACCAAGCCTTCTTCATCAAAATGCTTAAGTAAAACAATACGTTGAGATGGCTGCCCGCCTTCCGACACTGTTGCTATGGTCATCGCTGTAGGGTCTGGTAACTGCAAACTAATAGCCTGTTCCATCCACTTTTCAAATTGCTTAAATGGATTGCTGGCTAGATCGCCAACCTCCAACCCACCCATCAAATACTCGCGCCGCAGTGATTCCAATTCCATAGGGTATTACCAAGTAGAGTCTGAGAGAGAAAAACGCGGGTTAGCGAATGAAATCGCCATAGTCCCAAAGCTGTTGCCGGGCATTGCCAGTCTCATAATAGAACGTGCCAAAACCATGCTTATTGCCTGCGAAAAAGGTCCCTTCGTAGCGAGAACCGTTATCCCAACGAAAAGTCCCTTCCCCATGATAGTGGTCGTTTAAGAATTCACCGCTGTAGTTTTCAGTGTTTTCTTTCAACCAAAATTCTGAATTTTTGTTTTCTTCCCAGCGCGGCAAGTTGAAAAAATACGTGCCTTTACCATTGCGCTTATTACCTTTCCATTGACCAATATATAAATTTCCGGTTCCGTTCCAAAAAGTGCCTCTACCTTCGCGGACACCCGAGTTCCAATTTCCGTCATAGATGGCCTTATTGGTGAAAGAAATGGGTACTTCTAAGCGCCCCTTACCATGAAATTCTCCACCGGAAAAATTGCCCGTATATCTGCCAGCCCCCCATTGGGTTTTTAATTCCAAAGTCCCTTTGCCATCAACACAGTCACCCTTGAGACAATTCTCAGCAGTAACTTCTTTTAGCAATTGGCCGTGAGCGGTAACTTGGAGTAACAAAGTAAACAAGACTCCAATCCATCTCATGTAGGCAAACTTGTTCATATAACGCACCTATTATCCATTCTTTCTTCTAACTCTCATCGCTGACCGACTCGAATCACAACTGTCATTATACAAAGGTTTCGATCTCTAGCGACCGTCTAAGAAACCCCAAAATTATAGCACCTTCCTCAACACATTCAGCGGTGATGTAGATACCACCTGACGGGTTGAATTCACTCCCAGACCAGAGATGATTAGCATGCCCAATAGTGGGCCGGCAATCCACACCCAGTAATGAAAATTAAAATCCTGCTCAAAGATTTCTTCTTGGAGATAATACAAACTGGCCTCCGCTCCCAGTGTAGCGACGACTCCCGCAATAGCTCCTATCAAGGCAAATTCGATAAACAAGCTGCTTAAAATTAGCTTTTTGCCGGCTCCGAGGGTTCGCAAAATCGCATTCTCGTGAAATCGCTCGTCTAGCGTGGCATTCACACAGGACAGTAGCACCAAAGCGCCACAGAGAAGAACTAACACAGAGATTAACTCAATCGCCGAGGTAACCTGCGCAATGATATTCTGAATCTGTTCAATCAAGGCATCGATTTCGATGACCACCACCGTCGGGAACATTCTCAGCAAGTCATTAAGCAGTATCTTCTGCTCTCGCTCCATTAGCGCAGTTGAAATAAAAGTAGCACCTAAATGATCAATCGTTCCAGGGGTGAATATAATAAAGAAATTGGGCTGCATATTATCCCAACGAACGCTGCGAAAACTGCTTACTTCAGCCGAAACTACCTGTTGGTTAATTTCGAACTCAATAATGTCTCCCAACTCAATATCTAACCATCCCGCGTACTCTTCCTCGATCGAAACGAATCCTGGGGTCGAATTCTCACCCCACCACTGCCCGTCGGTAACGCGATTATCTGGGGGCAGCTGGCTAGCCCACGTTACTTGACGGCGACTAAGTCGTCCTCCTACTTGCTGCTGGTCGCCCTCACTTGCCCCATCGGAAGAAACAGAAGGTTCATCGTCAGATTGCTGTTCTATTGAGTCTCTGATTTCTCCATAACGGGATTGAGACTCACCGGCTCCTTCAGTCAGAGTATTGCCCCCGTCATCACCATCCATGTCGGTCTGGGGATCAGGAATAGTCCCGTTAATCGTATTTACCCGTGCGCTAATCAACGGGTAGAAAGCATTTGCTGTTATTTGGTTTTCAGCAAAGAAGGTTTCAATGCCTGCGACCTGATTCTGGGTAATATTCATCATAAAATGATTGGGAGTATTTTCCGGAAGCTGCGCCTGCCAATCGTCGATCAAATCGGTTCTTAGCAGCGTTAAAATCAAAAGGGACATTATCGTAATAGAGAAGACCATCACTTGCAGAACATTTTGTTTTCTCCGACGCCTTGCTGCAGTCATGGCCAACTTCCAGGCACTACCGGCCTTCATGCCTACCGAGCTTGTTGTCTTTAGCAGAGCGAATGAAAGTACCGATAACAGCAACGCGATTCCTGCGATGGCACCTACCAACACGGAAGTGAGGACAAAATCTTGACTGTACCAATAGACTAAGAAAATCGCACCGAAGACGCCAAAGAAGTAAGGTACTGAATCACCAATTTTTTGCTGACTAATATCTTTTCTGAGAACCCGCAGTGGCGGAGTTTCTCGCAATGCCAAAAGCGGCGGCAGTGCGAATGACAGCAAGCAAATGAAGGCCGTAAGTGCACCAATCACATAGGGCTGGAAGCCTGCCGCTGGCAAATTCACTGTAATTACTGACTGAAGTAACTGCAAAATGCCAACGTGAACTAAAAACCCCAAGAGACTGCCCACTAGTATCGCAGCGATTGCCAGCGCAATTTGCACTGTTAAATAGATGAACGAAATTTGTGAAGACGTACAGCCAAAAGTTTTTAGTATGGCCACATAATCGTAATGACGCTCACTGTAACGCTTGGCGGTCAGCGCGATTGCAACCCCTGCCAGCAACACGGCAAAAAGCGACCCCAGCAACAGAAAACTCTCTGCTCGGTTGAGCGCATCGCTGACTTCTTCACTTTCATCTCTAACGTCGCGGAGTCGATATTCGCTATCAAATTCTTCGTCTAACCAATTTTCAAAACTATCCAGCTCGGTAACCGTGTCGTTGGCGAACAACACTTTGTAGCTCACTCGGCTGCCAAGTTGAACAACGTTGGTTTGCGCCACATCGCTCATATGCATCATGAGTCTCGGCCCCGCATTATCTGCGATACCACCGCCTGATCTATCCGGTTCTGCAATGATAATTTTACCCAATGTAAGCTCAGCCTCACCTACATACACCGGATCTCCGACACTTAGCTCTAGCGCAGACAGAGCTCGGTTTTCAAGCCAAACCTGCCCTTGGGGTGGGCCGCTTACTATAGGTGTGCCGCGAGTGAATGCAGCATCTGTGATAATAACTTCACCTCGCAAAGGATAGGTATCACTCACGGCCTTGGCAGATACCAGCATATTGCTGGAGTCAGAAAAAGCCATGGAGGTAAACGACAAGGTTTCCGCGGTTCTGAATCCTCTATTTTCGGCTTCTGTAAGAATACTGTCCGGCAGAGGCTGTCCACTGCCCACAACTCGATCGGCAGCAAGCATGTTGGCCGATTCGAGAATCAATGCCTTCTCAAGCCGGTCAGTAAAAAGTGCGATTCCTGACACCGACGTTACCGCCATCACCAAGGCGAAAAATAGAAGCCGGATTTCTCCCCCATTCCAATCACGCCACAGCAGCCTAAGTGCTATCGAGATCAACGATCTTACCGACTTGTGGTCTTCCATCACTTCAGACTCAGACACTTAGAGATCCCTCTGTGTCGCTGTTCACCTCATCCGTAGCGTTTTGCTCATCGCTCACGATTTCACCGGCAACAAGCTTCACACTGCGGCCGCATTTTTTAGCCAAGCGCTCATCATGAGTCACTAAAACTAGCGTGGTAGAGAATTCTTTGTTGAGATCAAACAGCAACTCAATAATCTTCGACCCTGTGGCAGTATCAAGATTACCAGTCGGTTCATCTGCAAATAGAATCTTTGCTTGGGTTGCAAATGCTCGTGCTATCGCAACCCGTTGTTGTTCACCACCAGAAAGTTGATTTGGATAATGGTGCCAGCGTTCTGCCAAACCCACCCGCTCAAGCAATCGTTTTGCCTTGCCGTGGGGGTCAGATTCCCCTTTAAGCTCTATGGGTAACATGACGTTTTCTAGCGCCGTTAAGCTTGGAAGAAGCTGAAAAGATTGAAATACAAACCCTACCACTTTGCCCCTCAGAATTGCCCGCTGCTCTTCATCCATTGACGCGAGCGAATGGTCCTGAATAATCACATCGCCACTGGTAGCGGCATCCAGCCCCGCCATCAAACCCAAAAGCGTTGATTTGCCTGACCCAGAGGCCCCAACAATCGCCACAGTTTCGGCACTGTCAATTTTGAGGTTAATCCCTTTAAGAATAGTGAGGAGACCCTCGCTTGTGGTGACACTTTTTACTAAGTCTTTAGTTTCAATCATCAATATCTGTCTCGTGAATCTGCTTACTGTGTTCAATAAATTCGGGAATAACGATTAAGAACCCAATCGCGGAACTCATTGCAATTTCTTACCTTGTTATCGTACGCTGTAGCCGTGCCAACGGTTTAACACAATTCCCCAGCCTTACCCAGTTCAGTGCGCTTTTGAAACGATGAAACCCCTATATAGCCGACTATTCACCACTTTACTTAAACAAACCCTGCCACCCCAGACAGTAGTTGCTGTCCTTGTGTGTCTCAATATTTGCTGCTCAACTCTATCCAACGCTGCAGAACAGCCAGTTGTGCTCGTATTTGGAGACAGTTTAAGTGCCGCTTACGGTATTGAAGAAAATCAGGGCTGGGTGCATTTACTCAAAAATAAACTGGCTGAGTCTGCCATAGAATATCATGTGGTGAATGGCAGCGTCAGCGGCGAAACCAGCACTGGCGGTCTTGCCAGGCTGCCAGCTATGCTGGATCGCTACAAACCTTCAATCGTTGTTTTAGAACTTGGCGGAAACGATGGGCTCAGAGGCTTGCCGCTTAAAAATCTAGAACAAAATCTAGAACAAATGATTACGCTCATTGCTGATTCTGGAGCCCAGACACTGTTAACCGGCATTCAAATTCCACCCAACTACGGGCCTCGCTACACCCTACCTTTTGCTGAGATTTACAGCAATTTAGCGAACCAATACCAGTTGCCACTTGTGCCGTTCTTGATTGAAGGAATACCCCAGCAGCCAGAGTTAATGCAAGCAGACGGCATCCATCCAATCGCCGCGGCGCAAAGCATAGTACTAGAAAATGTTTGGCCTTATTTGAAGCCTTTATTGGATTAAGCCAAAAGACGCCTGCAAGACCCGAACTTACGCGGGAACTAGCGCTAGACTAGCACTTGAAAGGGAAACAGAATTAGAAAGAGAAGGGTTTATCAGACCAGCTTAAGCTGGATATTATCAACAGAGTCAAGCTCAAAGCCTTCCCCTTGATACCATCGACGGAGACTTTCAACGTCTCCTTTCGCTTCACCGTAAAGCGAGCTCACGCGCTGATCTTTGCAGAATTTGATAACTTCTTGCAGGAGCACGGAGCCAACCCCCCTGTTTCTATAATGCTGGTTCACTTCAATGTTTTTCAGACAGTAGCTAACACCTGGCAGCGGTGAGTCAGATTTAGAACAGAGAACTGCCCGTCGATGGCGATTTGGGGCCAATGCGCTGAGTTGCGCGAATGCGATAGCGTTCGGGCCACTGTAGACCTGAAAAAACAGACGCGAAGAGAGTCCACTTGGCTTTGTGACTCTTAAAGCGGGTACGTTGCTGTCAAATTCGTCCATCACTGACTCAATTACTGGTTATGGGATTGTCTTACACCGAGCTTTCAGGCTCTGTGTAAAGGCGACATGATACACGACAGTGGGTACAAACCTAGAATGTTTTGGGTCCGGATCGGGTAGAAGTGGTTGTTTTGGGAGGTTTTCCCAGCAATTTCTTAGGTGGAAACCGGTGAACTCTTCATCCGAAACAACATAAGTGCAGACGCGATGTTGCAGATGGCTATGGCAATCAACGCAAGATTATAGTTCCCCACAACATCATAATAGTAGCCAACTACGATGGGGCCTATAGCAGACATGCCAAAGGTAAACGGCATTGCTGTTGAGCGGACTGAACCCAAATAGCGGCGCCCGAAGAAAGACGCCCAAATCACCTCCTGCAGTGGCAATAAGCCCCCCCATCCCACGCCCATCATAAGAAACCCAAAATAGACCAAATTATCGATCCGATTGGACACACTAAACACTATGAGCATCACCGCAAACCCAGTCGCCAGTGCCCCAAGGGCGGCCAGTTTCTTGGGATTGTAATGATCAATCATCACGCCCCACAAAGGCTTACTGAAAAAAGCGGGGATCGATGACAAGGAAATCATAGTAGATGCCACTAACCTTGAATAGCCGGCATCGGTCATAAGCGGAATAGTCTGCAATAACATGACGGTAATGGATATCTGAAACAAACCAAATGCCAAGACTAGAAAATAGAAAGTGGAGGTCTGCATAGCCTGAGCACGAGTGAGGGATTTTTTAAAATCCGCAATGGCAGCGCTACCATCACCCTCTTCCATCTGCTGGTTAGTTTTACCGTCAGGATGAAACCCAAAATCTTCAGGACAACGCCGGACGATAAAAGCGGCTGGCAGTGTAATCACAGCCGCAGCGACAGCTAGAATCTCCCATGCTGTCCTCCACCCAAGTTGATCTATCAACCCAGTCACCACCGGCGGCAAAATAATCCCCGCCAGCGAAATACCCATCCCAGCAAACGCGATAGCACGGCCTCGCTTCTCAACAAACCATTTGCCTAAGGTCACGTTGACGACCAAGTTACCTATCATCGCAGCTCCCATGGTCAAAATGAGTCCATTGATCACAAGCCACTGGCTGAGGTTATTAATGCTGCCCAAACTGAATAGCGAGAGTGAGAGGACAATTCCTCCAACCAAAACAAAGGGCTTACCACCCAGTCTATCGATGTGAGTTCCGATGAAAAAACCTGTCATCGCCAGAACAATTTGCCCGATTGAGCGGGACGCTGAAAATTCAGCCCGCGTCCAGCCAAACTCATCAGTCATGGGAACCATGAAGCTTCCCACAATGTAATTTGTCATACCCACGGCGATAAACTGAGTTAGAAACCCAGCCAATACAATCCAATAGCCGTAGTAAAACCGGGTGCTCAAAGTCATCAGGAATAATTCCGAGAAGCAGCTGTTCAGCTGATAAGAGTGCTTAGTCTACCATCGCTTGATAAGTTTTCCGAAGCATTGCTGCTCCCCACAATAGTGCCAATAGAATGATACCTGACCCTATAAAATCAACCCAAGCTGCAATTTGAGTATCATATTCAAGCAGTCCTCTCGGCCGAAGTAGATTCGCCCAATCATGCCGCATTGGGCCGTCAGCACCGGTTCCGCCGCCCAATAAAGGTAACTGCAGCGCCCGAGCATCGGCAATGTAGGGCGCTAAATCCATTGTGCTTTGTCCCACCCACCAAAGGCCAATAGATGCCGCAAATCCATCTCGATTGTAGATGAGAAATGCACACATTAAACCGAAGGGCACCAGCACCTGAAACAAGCTGCCGCCAAAAATAGTCATTGTTCGGCCGAACGGAATAAACAACACATGGCCAGCTTCGTGGAAAACTAAATCCACAGTGTGGAACCAAGAATGGCCGATTTCATTGGTACGAAAATCCATCAGAATAAAATCTATACCCCAGGCAAGGAATACCACCCAGATGCCTACATAAAGAAAAAATTCACCTCGAGTCAAGTCAGCTTTCTGCACAAGAAAGATGTTCATGAGTATCGCCCTAAACCCCATGGTTGACCTAGGTTTAGAAACCGGCTCGGCGAAAGAGTTGTCAGCGACCAAATTTTTTAGCCATTTACTGAATACCAATCCACAAAGCGGGCAAATATCCGAAGAACCTTTGTCCTGTGGTTGGCGAACGTACTGACATTTAGGGCAAGTGGCATACATGGAAAGTAGTATACACGACAGTATTACAAACGAACTGCTAACAGATAGCGAAGCAAAAACTGTACTCTGCAGTTTTCTTTCGGCTGGGTAAATTAAGGCTTGATGGTTAAAACCGGTGCCAGTGTAACACCGTCATTTTCCAAACTCGGAGCTGCAAATATCACTAAATCAGGCGCACTGCTATAATAGCGACTTTCATAAAATGCTTTCCCCAGACTGATATAGAGTTTGGCGACACGGACTAGCTGTACCGATACATCCAATTCGCCTGACTGAGATTTATCTCGCCAATAGGCTTTCTCAAGTTCCGTGTAGCGCGTAGACACTTTGCCAACCCGAGCATTAATCGCCGATACATTGCGCCTTCGAGTCAACCCATCAATAAGAAGATTGACCTCCCGCTCTAGTCTTGATGCTGCCAAAGCCACACGATTATGGGGACTCGATTGCCGTTTTGCTTCTGCCAATTCCAGGCTCATCGCAGCAAGGGCATGTGCCGAATCCACAAGTGCTGTATCCGAGGCAAAAGGTGATTGAGCCGGCAGAACGCATAAAGCCATCACCAAGAAAAAAAACTTCGGTTTTTTAAAACTCAGGGCCGAGGCTGAAGATTGCAATAGCTGAGAATGGACTAGCCGAGTCCATGATGGTTTTCGCTGATTGAGAGCGGCCATGGTAATTCCTTGGCAGTCGTAATCGATCGCAGCTGAGGCAAACTGCCCGTTACTTAAAGTATAGCCAATTACTGGATACTCGCTGCATTAGAACAGATATCCAAATACCGATTTACCACATTGACCAAGCCCAACTGCAACGACTCAACCACCAATGCATGCCCAATCGAGACCTCTTGAACACCGGGAATGGTAAGAAATTTGGGCAGGTTTTCTAAATCTAAATCGTGCCCCGCATTCAAGCCTATGCCTAACTCAGTAGCTCTCTCGGCGGTATTAACATAGCTCTGAAAACACGTTTCCTCGTTTACAGATCCGAACTCGCTGGCAAATTTTTCTGTATAAAGCTCGATGCGATCTGCTCCAACTCCTGCCACTTTATCGACACTTTCAACGTCTGGGTCCAAAAACAGACTGGATCGAATCCCTTTGTTGCGCAGTCTTGTCAGCACTGCGCTTAGCAAAGTCTCGCTTTTATCCACATTCCAGCCATGATCTGAGGTTAGTTGACCAGGAAGGTCTGGAACTAGGGTGCACTGAGCGGGTTGTACCTCCAACACCAATTCTAAGAAGTCGTTAGAAGGATAGCCTTCGATATTAAATTCCACCTCAGGATGCGCTTTAAGCAACTCTGCTAGCTTATAAACATCGCTGCGAGTAATGTGCCGTTGGTCCGGGCGAGGATGGACGGTGATGCCTGCCACTCCCAAGCCCACTATCTGCTCAACGTAGTCGTTCAAATTAGGGTAATCGCGGCCTCTGGAGTTGCGCAGCAGCGCAATTTTATTCACATTAACACTGAGCACTGTCATACCTTGTCCTCTTTGAAAGGCTAAACGCCCTAATCGCTGAAAAAATCAGCCGCTACTTTTTGAAATGCTTGGGGTTTGTCTGCGTGCAGCCAATGCCCTGCTTCGGAGATGATTTTAACCCCCGCATTGGGAAACAGTTCCAATATTTGGGCTTCGTGCTTGGACTGCACATAAGGAGAAAGTTCCCCTTTTACAAACAATGTAGGCTTATTGAACTCTGTACCGGAACTCGGTTTTTCTCTTAGTCGATCATAGTTGGCTTCAATCACCGGCAAATTCAAACGCCAGGCAAATCCAGAATCGCCGCTTCGAACTAAATTAGTCACGATAAATTTTCGGGTTGCTTCATCGTCGATATAACCAGCCAACTTTTGCTCTGCCTCTGTACGAGAACTCAATGCGGCTAAATTTAAGGCATTCATTCCCGCCATAACTCGCATGTGGTCATCGGCTTTGTCTGTGTAGAGTACCGGCGCTATATCCACAACCAATAGTTTAGCGACAAGCTCAGGCTGTGTTAGTGCCAGCTCCATAGCGACTTTACCACCCATGGAATGCCCCAAAAAATAGGCGCTATCAATTGACAGAGTGTGCATAAGCTCGCTTATGTCTTGCGCCATAACTTGGTAGTTGTGCTCATGGTCATGGCCAGACTCTCCATGGTTGCGAAGATCAACACCAATGACTGAAAATTGCTCAGCTAGCTGTTTGCAGTGGCCTCCCCAGTTGCTCTGACTACCAAAAAGCCCATGCAGCACGAGTAGCGGCTGTCCTTGTTCTGAGTATTTCTTGAAATGTAATCGCATCATTTAATCCAGTGTCTCCAAAACTTCGATCACATCGCTGTCGTGAGACTTGGTCTTCACCTTCTCCATAATGTGGGCAAGCCTTCCCTCTTTATTGATAATAAACGTGCTGCGAATGATGCCCATGAATTCTCGACCCATAAACTTCTTTAGGCCCCAGACACCGTACTTGTCCGCTATTCCATGATCTTCGTCTGACAAAAGGATGAAATTTAGATCTTCTTTATTCTCAAACTTTTTTAAACGAGCCACTGGATCAGGGCTAACACCTATGGCGATGGTATCAAGTCTATGTAGCTCAGATTTCACATCCCGAAGCCCGCAGGCCTGGGTAGTACAACCTGGAGTCATCGCTTTGGGGTAAAAATAGAGGACAATATTTTTCTCCCCGTTAAAGTCTTTAAGACTGACCTTGTCACCGTTTTGATCCAGAAGGGTGAATGCGGGTGCTTTATTACCTATTTTAATCGCTGCCATCGAATACTCTCAATTATCCTTTGCTCTAGTCGTTAAGTTCATTATACCGTTGTTTGTAGTCACGCGGTCATTGCACCACAAGAAGTGACACCAATGCACCAAAACACACTCGAAGCGAGCGCAGAACAATCATGAAAAAACCGCCCACATCAATCGTCGTCTTAAGCGGGGCAGGTATCTCCGCCGAGTCGGGCATTCAAACGTTTCGCGCCGCCGACGGCCTCTGGGAAAACCATCCGGTCGAAGATGTGGCGACTCCAGAGGGTTTTGAGCGGAATCCCCAGTTGGTTTATGAATTTTACAATCAGCGACGTCGGCAATTGGTATCACCAAACATAGAACCTAATGCCGCGCATAAAGCACTGGCGGCGTTTGAAAAAACGTTTAAAGGCTCCTTCCTACTGGTTACTCAAAATGTGGACAATTTGCATGAGCGAGCTGGCTCAACAAACGTGCTGCATATGCACGGTCAACTGTTAAAAATGCGCTGTCTAAACTCGCGATTGATATTCGACATAAGGGATGACTTTGATTTCGACACGCATTGCCGCTGTTGTCGATCACCGGGCAATCTCCGCCCTCACATTGTTTGGTTTGGTGAAATGCCATTTCACATGAATGAAATTAACCGTGCATTGGAATCGTGTGACTTGTTTGTAGCAATTGGAACCTCTGGGAATGTCTATCCCGCCTCTGGGTTTTACCAAACTGCCAAGATTAAGCGCGCCCATACGGTTGAGCTTAATTTGGAAAAAACAGAGTCTTCATTTGACGATCATCAATACGGAGCGGCGACTGAAATCGTGCCAGCATTTTTTGAATCGGTTTCCCGATAATGTCCATGAGACCGCAACTGTGCTACTTTGCCTCCCTAAAATGGCGTTATTTTCAACAGACTTTTGGAGTCCTTCCATGCTAAGCAAGCAGAGCTATCTTTGTCTTACCCTAGCCTTCCTCATGTTAATAGCAGGACAATTATCAGCCAGCGAACCAGACACTAAGGACCATATTGGGGAAATTTCCTCTGCACAATTGCTCGCTAACTATCCAGAATTTGCCAAGGAATATGAAAGTTTTCAACCCACTAAATCGCAGATCCTTGGCTTGCAAGGTTTAGAAGGTAAGGAGGTTCTAGCGCTTTTTGGGACCTGGTGCCACGACAGCGAACGGGAAATCCCGAGATTGCTCAAACTGATTGAAGAATCAGAAATTAGTTTAAGCAGACTAACCCTCTATGGCGTATCGCGTAACAAAGACGATCCTGCTGGGGTCGCCAAACAGCACGAACTTCTGTTTACACCCACTATCATCGTGCTTGACGATGGCAAGGAGTTAACCCGCATTGTCGAGCGGCCAAAAATTGGCCTTGCCGCAGATATCGCGGCAGAGCTTTCGTCTAATTGACAAAAGACTTGGGTTACTGCAAAAACCTATCTTATTGATAGTTGCTTGTTAATGTACCGAGCCGCTTTCAACTTGCAGCAGGTCATATCTTTCCAACACTTGATCGATATGCTCTTTAGAAAGGCCCAGCCCTCTTAGTAGCTCAACCCCAGTTTCAGCTTTAACGATTTGTGCATTAATTAGGGTATAGATCTCGCTACAGCTGTTTCCTTGTTCGAGTACTACCGCAAGTGCAGACTTGTCTCCCGCGTCATAATCTAGATAAGACATCATAGTCAGTTTATCAAAATCATAGAGCGCAGTGATGATGGATTCAGGAAGCGCCCATTCTTTCGCTATTAAGGCGGAAAGCCATGTGGAGTGTTCCGTCATGACCAGCTTAAATACCTTACATTCGTCGATGTTCTGACTATCAGCGAGTTCCAATTGCTCACACAGGCAGGTAAAAGTCGCGACCTTACCCACATCGTGGACCAAGCCTGTTAAATAGCAGGTAAATGAATCCAAACTTTCATCGCTGAGAATACGGCAGGCCTCCGCGCACTCCAAACAATGATTCCAAAGCCCTTCGCCAAAATTCTTGAACCGATTAGACTCTACGTTCAAAATTCTGCGCATCAGAAGCACCAGAGCGATCTCAGTCACGCCTCGCAGCCCTAAGATTCCAACAGCCTTGTCTAAAGAGTCTATGGGGCCTGCAGCCCGGCGGTATATAGGACTATTCGCAATGCGAATTGTTTCGCCTGCCAATGCTAGATCCCCTTTAACGATCTCGCAAATTTTATCAAAATCTGTCTCTTCTTTTTTGACTTCGTCTAAAAACTTTAAAAGCTGCTCGGGCAAAACCGGTACAAATTGGGAAACCGCGTCTGATTCTTCCAGAATTTCAGTGACCTTAGTGTACAGCTCGTCTTCCGCAGAATTTAGCTCATCAGTCTCGTCCGCACTTCGGCAAAAGATCGCGTCATAAAACGCGTTACCCAAATCAAAGTACTCTTCCTGTAACTCTTCGTCTAAAGATCGCATTAGAATAACTCCATCTCGCCACCCACTTCTTCCTTTTTGATGCTGCTGAGGAAGACTTTTTCGCGTTTCGCAATATCATCACTGTAAAGCGCCCGTAGCTTTTTCACCCTAACTTTACCCGTGGAAGGATAGTAGTTTATCTTCCTGGGGTACTTGTCACCCACATCTTCTGAATCCACACGAAAACCCTCGGCTCTTAGGTAGCTCTTGACAAAGTCGATATTGCGACTACCCACATCTGTCATGGCGTCAAGAATTTTACCACCACCGAAAATTTTCACGGTGAACCGCGAGCGATCGCCTCCCATTTTCATAAGATCATTAATGAGACTTTCCATGGCGAAATTACCATAGCGATTGGATGTATCTGCATCAGTTCCGGCCCACCCGGATTGCTTGTTATCACTACTAGGAAGCATAAAGTGATTCATTCCACCCACACCTCTCTGGCTATCATGGACACACGCCGAGATACAGGATCCGAGGACCGTTGTTATCACTTCGTCCTGATCTGTCACGTAGTATTCTCCAGGCAATATTCTGGCAACAACTCGATGACAGTCATTGGTTGAAAACTTTTTGATATGACTAAAATTCATACTACCAAATCACCTAATTCGCAGATTTTTTGTTTTAAGTTAACTGAGCTGCTTTGTCAGAATAACTCGTCACTAAGATCAGGTTTAATTGTTTTGTCCTGCGGGCTCAAAGCATGGCTTAAGAGTGACTCACGACTGGCACCCTGGTTCACCAAGTCTAACAGCTCAACCTCATGAGCCAACGAATAAAACTCTTGAGTCATGATGGAAAGCTCACCCTGTTTTACATCGGAATTCATATAGTCAGTGATAACTAAAAGAGAATCTCTGAGATGGCTTAGCCGCTGAGCAGTTCTATCAAACCCCTGCAGCTGCACCAAAACTTCTTTGCTCAGCAACATCGCTTTATCCCGCTTAGTAGATAACACTTCAGATTCCCGAGTTTTGCTAGAACCCTCTAACGGTGGCTTGTCCATTAAGTCTCTAAGCTTTGCGAAACTCTCGGTTAGACTTTCTGCCACCGCATCCACTTCGCAAATCGCAGCTTGGGCTTGAGCCCCATTGAGCTCAATCAATGAAGCGATAGCCTCAAGTTGACTTTTTTCCGCCTGCGCCATTCTAGTTCAGCACTCTCGTAACTAGAGTAATTAATCGGTCCGGGTCAAAAGGCTTTACTACCCAGCCGGTTGCACCTGCCTCTTTGCCTGCTAGCTTTTTCTCTGGCCCGCCTTCGGTGGTCAACACCAAAACTGGAGTGAAGCGATAGCTGGATAATTGCCTTATTTCCTTCACGAATGTAATCCCATCCATGATGGGCATATTCACATCAGTTATGATTAAGTCGAATTTCTGACTTTCATTGAGCAGCTCGTTTAACCCTGCTTGACCGTCTTCAGCCATAACGACGTCATGAGAACCCTGAGTCAGCGTTGCTGAAACCATATGACGCATCGAAAGCGAGTCGTCTACTATTAGAATATTTGACATTTAGATCGAAACTCCCGTTCCAGTTCTATCGCTACTAGACCTTGCTGGTCTAACCCCTTTTAAATTAGGCATGTTTACTAATTCCCCTATTTTTTGAGCAATCTCTGGCAGCGGCACGACATAATCCGCTGCGCCAAGTTTGACTGCTTCCCCTGGCATACCCCAAATAACGCTGGTTTTTTCATCCTGAACGATTGTCATCGCACCGCTTTCAGATAAGCGAACCATACTTTGAGAGCCGTCTTTTCCCATTCCCGTTAACATCACCCCAATGGTTTTCATATTTACTCTTTCTGTTACAGAATCGAATAACACCTCTACCGATGGGCGATGTCGATTAACTGGCGGCTCGAGGGTAATAGCGCAGTAACACTCTCCGCTTTTTCGCACTCGAACTTCCAGATGTTTCCCGCCCGGTGCAATGTAGACATGCCCATGCTCTATAGTTTGCCCATCTGCCGCTTCATGCACTGTCATGGCAGACATTGTGTCCATTCGTTCTGCGAATGATCGGCTGAATTCTTTAGGAATATGCTGAGCGATGACTATGGCTGGCGAATCTGCCGGCATTTTCTCAAGCACTTGGCGAATCGCTTCTGTGCCGCCCGTGGATGATCCCAGTGCCACCAAGCACTTGCTTTCAGGATCAGACTGAGGGGTGATCGCTGTCTCCGCTTGAGCCAAGGGTAACGCCATATCCGGTCTGTTCACTGGAGCGAGCCTTTGAACTCGAGCAGTGGCAGCCTATTTAACTTTTTCGCGTATTTCAGCCGCACAACCTTCGAGGCTACCGTTAAGCCCAACTTGTGGTTTACAAACAAAGTCAACCGCACCTAGGCTTAGGGCTTGAAGAGTGCTTTCCGCACCTTTAGAGGTCAACGTAGACAGCATGACAACTGGCATAGGCCGCAGGCGCATCAGATTTTTAAGGAAGGTAATACCATCCATTTCAGGCATTTCGATATCTAAGGTTATGACATCTGGATTCAGCTGTTTGATTTTGTCTCTGGCCACTAAGGGGTTAGGCGCACTGCCAACGACCTCGATTTCAGGGTCCGATGAAAGTATCTCGAACACCAGTTTTCTAATCATCGCTGAGTCGTCAACGATGAGTACTCGTATCTTTTGATTCGGATTTATCACTAAGATAGCCTCGTATAAATAGTCTGACGATCGAGTTCATAATCAGAGGTTACTTTAGTAAGATTTTCAGAATGTCCCACAATAAGGCAATCGTTCGCCTCCTGGTGTGCTGCAAATTTTGAAATGATCGTTTTTTGAGTGGGCTTATCGAAATAGATAAATACGTTTCGGCAGATAATAACATCGAACTTACCCTTGAATGGAAAAGGCTTCAGCAAGTTCAGA
>JBGCEK010000045.1:0-90134 GCA_045106275.1 Pseudohongiellaceae bacterium
AGTGCGCAGCACTTTTCCTTTTTGGATTGATTGTTATGTTTCGGACAGCCTAAACCTGTTGTCTGAAACGTATGCTAACTCAAACTTCGGCGGAGAACCTTTATCCCAGGGGGCTAGATTATCGTGGATTAGCCAAGCCCCGAACTGCTTATTAATGAGTTCGCGGCATTTTTCTCCCCAGAATGAATCCTTATCTATGTTCGACTCTACGAGTTCGCCATTAGGGAGCTCTACTTCTACAGTACTCCACGATTTATCAAAATACAGGTCACGATCCTCGATACTTATTTTTAGTCCGTACCCAGCACCTGTGGAATGGTGACTTCCATTATTCCATGCTGTTGCTTTCATCATATAGCTCCGAAAGTTTCGAGAAACATAACATTTTTATATGAAGCGCGCTTCATATCTAGTTCCAATTGACCTTAACTTAACGCGCCAAATTGAAGATTACAAATTGTTTTGTTTTCGGATCTATATTCTCTTTTTTGGAATAGTGGGTTTCCCGCATATTTTTGATACGGAGACCTCTCATATAGCAGATATGGAGCTTTCCTGTATTTAGGCTTTTGGTCACTACAGCGTGATTATTTTTGTGATGTTAAAAGAACTTTGCGATGAGATATAAAGCATCAAACAAGAAACGAGGTTGTCTACGAAAGTTAAACAGACGCTGCTGCGGTATAGAAAAGTCCGATCGTTCCGACAAACCCAACAGGAAAACCGATCCATAGTGGCCTCGATGCTGGTAGATATTTTTCCTCAAAGTAAGTGGCAAGTTGAAGCGCCACCGGCAGCAACCCAAATAAAAAGGGCAGCCAATAGTCTAAATCAGAACCAGAGGCTACATAGAGTTGTGTTAGATAGAAATAGAAAAGGAAAAAACCAACCACCGCGAACAAAGGATACCAATACCATAATTGAATGCCTCCAAGCCCTAGTTCCACCGGCGTTGTCAGCACACAAAAAATTATGCCTAGCAGGTAATAGCCTAGGTACTGAAACACTGATTTCAGATGTCTTCTGATTTTTGGACTAACTGTCATCTCCTTATTAGTCACAAGACAGCTCTTTTTCGCGATTAGAGGATTTAGATGCTAAAACTTTAGCTTATCCCCATTGCCTGTTTGGCGAAACCTTGTTTCACACTGGGCATTATGTCTATTGAGATGAGGCCCACTTTTCTGAGCAGAGATTTTGGAATGCTTTTATTTGAAAACAGCTTTACGAGCGAATCAGTCGCCAGTATTGCGTGCTGCTGATCTTTGCTTTGCTGATCCATAAAGCGTTGTAAGACTTTCATATCACCCAACTGTGTTCCCTGTTCTTCTGCACACGAAAGCTCTGCTGCCAAAGCAGCCGCACCCCTTAACGCCAGATTGAAACCTTGGCCGGCCACAGGGTGCAGGGTGTGAGCAGCATTGCCAAGTAATACTAGTCCTGGGCGAATTTGTTCTTTGGCAGTGACAAGGCTTAATGGGTAGCTCACTGTTTTGCCGATCTTGATGATGTCTCCTAGCCGGTTGCCGAACCTTTCTTGCAGGCGAGCTTTTAACTGGTTTTGATCCAGTGCGGCAAATTCTTCCGCTTGAGTTGAAGAAATGGTCCAAACAAGGGATGTGCGATTTTCTCCCTCAATGCTGTCGGTAAGAGGGAGAACTGCCAACGGCCCTGTATCTGTAAACCGTTCGAATGCTCGATTTTTATGAGGCTGCTGAAAACTGACATTGGTGATGAGAGCATGCTGCTCATAGTCTTGCACATCGCGGCCAATTCCTAACATTGAACACAAGGGAGATCGGCCACCGTCTGCTAAGATCACTAATGATGCGTCAACAGTATAGGGTGAGTTATCACTCTCTAGGCTTACGCTCATGCCAAATTCTTTGGGTGTTAGTTTGCTCACTTTCACAGGCGCCAGGTAATCAACCGTTGAGGGTTTTTCCATTGCGGCGGCGATTGCCTTGCCAAAAAGTCTGTTCTCCACAACATAGCCCAATGCATCAACGTCATACTCTTGGCTGTTAAGTTCTGTGGTGCCGATATGTCCTTTGTCAGACACTTGAATAGAATCGATTTTGCTGGCGCTGGCCTTGAGCTGTTTCCACAGCCCGATGTTGGCAAGAATTTGACTAGAGCCGTACGAAAGAGCGGTGGACCTATCATCAAAACTTGGCTGTTGATCTCCCTTTAGTTCAAAAGCATCTATTACTAAAACAGACACTGACTTAGTGGCATTAGCAAGCGCCAAGGCGAAGCTCGACCCCACCATGCCGCCGCCGATAACTACTACATCATATTTTTTTTCAATGGAGCTGATTAACATCTAAACTTCTTATCCTGCCATGTAGGCTTCTATATCTGAAACGGTTTTAGGAACGCCTTCACTCAACACTTTATACCCTTGCTTGGTCACCAATACATCGTCTTCTATCCGAACCCCAATTCCCCGCCATTTTTTAGGCACTTTCTTGTTGTCGGGAGATATATAGATGCCGGGTTCTATCGTCGTCACCATGCCTTCTTCCAATAAGCGCCAGTTGTCATCTATTTTATAGTCACCCACATCGTGAACATCCATCCCTATCCAATGACCCACTTTGTGCATATAAAAATCTTTATAGGATTCATTTTTAATAAGAGTAGGCACTCTTCCTTTCAATAAGCCCAGTTTCACAAGTCCCTGCACTATCGCTTTAACCGAAGCGTTGTGAGGTGCATCCCATGCCGCTCCCGGCTCAACAGCCTCAATGGCAGCCGTCTGTGCGTCCAACACTACTTGATAAATCGCTTTTTGTTCGGGGCTAAACTTGCCATTAGCTGGAAACGTGCGAGTAATGTCTGATGCGTAGTAGTCATACTCACAGCCCGCATCAATAAGCACGAGGTCGCCGTCTTTGATTTTGTCTTGATTGCTGTTGTAGTGCAGCACGCAGCTGTTTTCACCGGCGGCCACGATTGAGGTGTAGGCTGGCGCCCTGCTGCCACTTCGGGTAAAGGCATACAGCAATTCTGCCTCTAACTCATACTCCATCTTACCCGGCTTGCACATGGCCATAGCCCGACGATGGCCCTCAACTGAAATTTTTGCGGCCTTCTCCATCCGTTTTATCTCTTGTGAACTTTTAATCAGTCTCAATTCATGAAGAAGATGGTCCAACATTAAGAACTCACCGGGAGGATGAGCACCCATTTGGGCTTTACTGCGAATCACCTTTACCCAATCCATGACCTGATCATCAAATTGATCATCCTTGCCCATGGAGTAATAAACTCGATCACGGCCTTCAATTAAGCCCGGCAAGATGTCGTCTATGTCGGCAATCGGGTAAGCATCATCCACTCCAAGCTCTGTAATCGCGGCATCTGGCCCCACTAGCACACCAGTCCAAAGCTCCTTGGTTTTGTCTTTCTCCTGACAAAACAGCACCACCTCCCCTTGCCTGCGGCCGGGAATCAGAGCCAAAAAGGCATGCTCCTCGGCGAGTCCAGTTAAATAGTAGAAGTCGCTGTTTTGACGATAGAGGTATTCCGAATCGCTGTTGCGAAATAACAGTGGCGCCGCCCCTAACAGGGCAATGCTATTGGGTTCCATCTGGCTCATTAGCTCCCGCCGACGAGACCTCATTTCAGCGTATTTTCTACTCATTGCTCCCTCAAGTTCCTTTTGAAACCCCTAATATTGACTCAGCGGCAAGCATATAAGGCTCGTTGTTAGGAACCAAGCCCCATTTTTACTCATTCCATTATTGACCCTCGAACGGACGGGCTCTATAGTTAGACCATTGTTAATGTAAATCCTAAACTAGTTCTAATAGCCCGTTGCGGCTGTTGATATTTACTACAGACTCAGAAAACTAATAATGACTGAAGACAGATTTCACGCCCTCAATGAAAAAGTCGATGATTTAATCGGCCTTTGCGCAGAAATGAAGCGCGAGAATCAGCTACTTAAAGCCAATGAGAGCTCTTGGAGCTCAGAGAAAAAAGAGCTGATCAACAAGAACAAGGAGACCAAGTCCAAACTTGAGTCCATTCTGGTCCGGCTTAAAGCCATGGAAAACTCCTAACCGACTCTTCTCGAGGTAATTCATGAGCGAACAGCAGAACACATCGGTTCAGGTAAAAATCTTGGACAAAGACTATCAAGTTAACTGCCCTCCATCAGATCAAGAAGCATTGATGAAGTCGGCCCGCTACCTTGATGAAAACATGCGCAAAATTAAAGGCCGCGGCAACATCCACGGGGCTGAAAAAATCGCCGTCATGGCAGCACTCAACATCACCCATGATATGCTCCGCAAAAATCGCCTGATTAACGAAACTCGTCACGTGACAGCCCAGCAAGTTCAAGGGATTGAAGACAAAATAGAGCTAGCGCTTGCCTCTACGCGCCAGTTAGAAATTTAAATTTTGACAGCCTGTTGCCGGCCGTTCAATGAATTCTAGATTAGCTCTATCCTCGGCCTAAGGCGCGGGCTATACTTATCCAAGAGTTCCCTCGACCATTGGCCAGCCAAAAGTGTTCTTGAGCCGATATTTGTAACCCCGGAGGCTACTCAGTAGTGTTGTTGTGCACGTCCGCACGTCGGAAAGCCTTATACATTGCGAGGGCCACCACCTGAACCTTTCGGTTCAGGGCAACTTTGGTAGCGGTGTTCCGGGGAGCTTACTTAAACTATGCCTGGTCTTACATTAAATGACTGCTTTTGATTTTATATGACTGAAGATACCCGCCAAGCAGTTCGAGATTCACTCCGGCAGGCTCGCCGTGATTTAAGCGAAGAGCAACAAACTGCGTCTGCACAGAGCCTTCTCCAAACAATTCGCGATCTCGATATTTTTAAAGAAGCTCGAAACATTGCTTTTTATCGAGCTGTTGATGGTGAGGCGGACCCTTGCCTACTGCTTGATCATGCCATGGACGAAGGCAAATCTTGCTTTCTGCCTCGCATCTCAAAAGATAACCCTGAGTTCGTCTCTTTTGCCGCCTACGATAAAAATACCGAGCTTAAAACCAGCGATTGGGGAATAGCCGAGCCGCTGGCGCCAGAATCTGAGCCATCACCTACCGAATTGGATTTAGTCTTTGTACCTTTAGTGGCCTTTGACAAGCATTGCTTTCGTTTAGGGATGGGAAAAGGGTTTTACGATCGCACTTTTAGCTTCAAAATATTCAATCGGCAAAGCCGGCCACTACTGATTGGCTTGGCCCACGAATGCCAGCTTACAGAACCGCTTTCTATACAAAGTTGGGATGTGAGACTAGACGCGGTGATCACCGCAGAGAAAATATACCGCCCAGATACTGCATAGGGCGGAATGGGTTCTTACCTTAACTACCTGTCCTTGGTTCAGCTTCCTTATTCATTATCTTGAATTCTTGTCGTGGCATCTTCTATAGCAGTGCACTTTGTGCAAAGCCACTAGCCAAAATACTCACCACAAAAAGAGTGATAACTACCATGACCATGTCTGGCTTTTTGCTCATTTTTTCGCTCCGATACAGTTTTAACGCACAAAAATTTTAACGGCACAAAAATAAATTCCTTTAATTTTCTTTTATAAAACAGCTAATTACTGGGTTTATATACAGCTTTACATAACTAATTGAGCTTTAACTGTTGCTTTAGTGACTTTGCTGAATATAATACTGTACAAACATACAGTAAAAACAAAGCAGAATTGCAAACAAGAAACACGAGGCAAGCTCATGAACTCATACGCACACCCCACAGCATCACCACAGGCCACGGCTAGTAACGCTTCTGGCCATATCGACCAACTGCTTCACAGCAATCCGCACCTATGGCGTGGCTGCGACATGGCAGGCCAAGGTAACCATGGGCACAGCACTGGCTTCCCTCAATTAGACAGCATTTTGCCTGGTCGAGGCTGGCCTCAAAAAGGCCTAGTGGAAGTCATTAGCCAACAATGGGGCATGGGTGAATTACAACTTTTGCTACCTCTTATGCGCTCCGTCATCGAGAGTGGAAAGTGGATTCTCTGGATAGCGCCACCTCACTCAGTCTATGCACCAGCCCTAGTTCAAGCAGGAATAGACACCAATCAGATCTTGGTCGTAAAAATGGATGCTTCTTGCAAAGATGCTTTGTGGAGTATGGAAAAAGCATTTCAAACAGAAAACTGCGGCTTAGTTCTAGCATGGCAAAATTGGTTGCCAGCCACAGTACTGCGCCGATTACAGCTAGCGGCTGACACAGGCAATACCTTGGGAGTTGTTTTTAAGCAAAATGAATGTAAGCACTCACCCTCACCAACACGCCTGCAAATAAAGGAATCGTCGCTTCAAAAAGACCGCTTTTCAGCAGCTGAAGTGACCGTGCTTAAAGCCCGTGGCAACTTCCGCCCTTTGAGCACTGATCTTGACCTTTATTCGCGAAATTAGTGGGTCAGTGAAACTTGGAGGAGCCGAAAAGCAGCAATCAGCTATCCCTGCTTAGCCAGCAAAGGGATGGCTCAACGTCGAAAGATTCACATTCAGCGACGCAACAGGAAGAACAACCTACGCTAGAACCAACAAACGACGCATTGTCGCTTAAAGCCATAATGCCAGAGTTAACTCCAACCACTGGTGATGCCCCGCAACAGGAGTCTGTTGAGAAAACAGCCAGCATAGGTGGAGTCGGCTATCAAACACTCAAGCGCCCCAGCCTCTGGTACGCATTGTATTTTCCGCAGCTGCATCGTTTAGATGACCAACAACAAAAAGAGGCGCTAACTCATCTTGCTGGAATAGCCGAAAGCATAAGTTCCACAGTCTCTTTTCATGAACTGGCTTTAGTGTGTGAAATACGCAGTAGTTTAAGTTACTTCGGCGGCATTAACCCGCTTCACGAAAAACTAAAAAAACCTATCGAGAAAGCACTTTCAGCTCAGGGGCATAACCCCCATTTTTTCTACGCGGCTAGCCCAACGGTCAGCGGCAGTTTATTGCTAGCACGATCTGGCCAAAACACACTTGTCTATCAGCAAGATAATTTACGTTCAGCTCTTGGCAAGCTTCCTATCGACGTACTTAAGCTTAGTGAAGAACAAAATCGTCGATTGCATAATATGGGAATCAGACATTTAAAAGACATCTGGCGCCTGCCTATAGATGGCATTCGCAAACGATTTGGCAGCGAGTTTATAAATCTGCTCAATAAAGCATTAGGTAAAGCCGCCGAACCCACACAAAATTATTTGCCACCACCTACTTTTTCCAGCAGCTACGATTTGCCCTATGAGCTGGAGAATCTGGATCGTCTCTTGCCGGTTGTAGATGAAATTATTGCGCAGCTGTGTGACTTTTTAACAAGACGGGATTTAGCCACTGGTCATCTTTTATTTTCTCTGAACCATGAAAAACAAAGCCCTACAATTGTTGAAATTTCATTAAGAAAAGCCAGCCGTTCAAGCACCCACTTTTTGATGTTAATAGAAACGTATTTTCATAACTTGGTCATACCCGCTCCTGTCATTTCGGTAAAATTAGACGTTAATCAATTTGATGCTTTTACCAGTCAAACTGAAGCTCTCAAATTGGACGGCTCACTTAACAGCAGCGCTTGCGAAAACAGCTTAAACCAGTTTATGGAACAACTAAAGGCAAGGCTTGGCGATGATTATCTCAAGAGTATCTCCTGTGTAGCCGAACATCGGCCCGAGTATGCCAGCGCCTCGTTGGGTTTTAACAAACGGCAAGAAACTAACTCTCACAGCCGGTTTCGAACACAGGAAGTTGCTCGCCGCCCAAGACCCCTGTGGTTATTAGACCCTCCTAAAGAACTTGTAGAAAAAAACGGCTTTCTCTACCATCGCAAGGCTATTACGATTTTAAGTGGTCCTGAACGCATAGAAACTGCTTGGTGGGCAGGGCCTGATGTACGTAGAGATTACTACGTGGCCCAAGAAGCAAGCGGCAGCCGCTTATGGATTTATCGCGAACGTAGCGGAGAAAGACGCTGGCTGCTACATGGCTATTTTTCTTAAAAATCTACTTTTTATAGTCAGGTTTTTTGACTAACACTATTACTTAGAAAATCAAAAGATCATTGGTATGGCGCTGCTGGTCTCAATGCAAGAAATTAGAAAATTATAATCAGCAACTCATTATGCAAAAACTTATCGTTTCAGACATCTTCGGAAAAACTAAACAACTAGAAAAAATTGCTCAGTTGATGACTGGAGATGTGACTATCCTTGACCCCTATGGGGGTAAATACATGGCTTTTTCTAATGAAGATGAAGCCTACCAATATTTTTCGTCTAAAGTAGGTCTAGAGCAATATGCTCTCATGCTGTTTGAAAAAATCGCCAGTGAGAAAAACAACCTTCAACTCATAGGGTTTAGTGTTGGCGCATCAGCCATTTGGATGGTTTCTGAACACAAAGAACTAACCAATATCGCTGACGCCGTGTGCTTCTATGGCTCTCAGATACGACACTACACTGGGCTCACTCCGATATTTTCGACACAGCTGATCTTTCCTGATTCTGAAAAGCACTTTGATGTTTCTAAGCTAATCAACGCCGTGGAGAAAAAAGAAAATGTCAA
This sequence comes from Pseudohongiellaceae bacterium, assembly GCA_045106275.1. Classification (GTDB taxonomy): domain Bacteria; phylum Pseudomonadota; class Gammaproteobacteria; order Pseudomonadales; family Pseudohongiellaceae; genus UBA9145. Next base: position 8,561 of record JBGCEK010000045.1, read on the forward strand.
CGTAGTAAAAACAGAATACTCCCATGGATTTATGAACAAACAATCTCTTAATTTTAATCAAGCAGGATTCGACCAATTTCTTACGTGGCTAGTTTCGTGACTTGTCATTGCCCTTAATCTTACTAAGCCATTAAGCAGAGCTAGTCACACATTCTTTTTCTAGTGTGTATTTGTCATAAAGCCTTAGCTTACCCACCAAAATGAAGTATTATTTTGGTATGGCTTACTTGACCAAAAAACCAATCACATCATTTTTGAAAGTCCTAAGAGCGACTACCCTGCTTTTACTATGTTCAGTAAATGTGATTTTGATTACTGGCAGCAACATTGCATTCGCCATTGAGCAAACTAGGGTTTTGTCTTTAGACCTTTCAGAACACGACTATGACTATCGTAGCGAGACACTTTCAGTTCTGCTCACTAATAAAGGCGAACTCGTTTGGCAGGGCCAACTAACTAGCTCGCGTCAGGTTAGGGGCGAAGTGTTTGACCCAATTTCAGGGAGCATTATTAGTAACACATCAGTAGAAACTCCGATTGATGCCCGTGATTTCAGCCTTAGGGTACCAGCACAGTTGGAATTTGATCGCTTGGAAGTTGTCGCCGAAACCGATATCGGAGAAATCCGAAGTTTAAAAATAGAGTCTGGCAACGCTGAAGAAATATCTGCGCTTCTGAATCAAAACCCATACAACGAAGACAGCGCTAAAGCCATTAGTGCATCTACAATCACAACGATTCTGAACAATGGCCCTTCAAGTAATCGAGTAGACATAGTCTTATTAGGTGACGGATACATTGAATCCGAGATGCCCCAATGGGAAATAGATGCTGAAGCCGCCGTGGCATCGTTTCTGAGTGAAGAACCCTATAGGTCTTATGCTCAGTATTTCAATGCTCACCGTGTAGATACGATTAGTAGTGAGTCAGGAGCAAGTCACCCGGATAGAAATATCACTCGTGATACTGCTTTTGGCGCCTATTATTACTGCGGTGAAGTGCCCCGACTCATTTGCGCTAACGACAGCGCCATCAATTCAGTCGTGCAATCTTTAACAGAGCCGAATCAGTCCGAGATAGTTTTACTTCTTGTTAACGATGAAGAATATGGCGGTTCTGGCGGTTCCTACGCCATAGCCTCTAAGCATCGATCTTCGGCAGAGCTAATACTTCATGAAACTGGTCACAGCTTTGGCTTGTTAACCGATGAATACGACGACCCTATTCCTAGCACGACATCCCGCTGCGGCGAATTTACGCAGACTAATGAGCCAAATGTTAGCCGCTTCATTTATTTTATTGGACTCAAATGGAGACACTGGATACCTCAGCCCGTTACGGTATACCCAACCCCCTACACTCTCGATGTCAGTGACCCTGGATTCTATAAAGGTTCAAAATATTGCAACGAGCTTTATCGCCCGACACCAAACTCTTTAATGCGCTCATTGTTTCGGCCTTTCGATGCCATCAACGAAGAAGCGCTTGTGCATCGGATCTACGACTTTGTCACTCCTGTTGATAGTGTCAGTCCCGCTACCGCATCTGTATCTACGTTCATGGGCCTGAGTTCTCGGTTTGAAGTGAATACCCAGCGCCCAAGCTTTCATGAACTACAAACAACCTGGTTCGTCAACGATCAGGCAATAGAATCAGGGCAATCTTTTGATAGCAAATTACTGCCGCTGGGCAAACAAACTGTCAAAGTAGAGGTTAAAGACACAACATCAAAAGTACGTCTAGACCCCAATAGTGACCTTGTTTACTCCCACACTTGGGAAGTATCAAACGTAGCGAGACCTGCCGATCAAGCTTACTTACAAGAAAATACCCTTTTCTTACCTTTGCTTCGTAATCAGGAGGATTCCAGTCTCTATCAAGTTGAACTGGAGATAACTTCAACCGCGCCTTATCAGTTCACCTTGCGCTCAGCACAGCTACTTAATGGAACTGGAGAAACAGCTGAAAGCGCTACCTTTAACGCAGGCTCGTTGGCAATTAATAATTTGATTGTGAATGGGGTTAGTTATTCTGTTGTGTTGCAACTAGACCCCAATATGCCAGCAACAGTATTTGCACTGGTTTCTGCCACTGTTAACTAGACCGAATTCTCTTTGCTGGGCTTTGGTGCCAGTCCCACTTGGCCTATGGCTATACAACTCCTCTAATTCCAGTTAACTTCGACCTATTCCATAAACCAAACTGTATCGTTTCTTTAGGAGCCTTTCATGATTCGGCCTATTCCTTTGTCTACTGCACTTTCAGCAATCGCCCCTGTGGCCGCGCTCTCATTTTTGCTGCTTTCATCTGCCACTGCACAAAGCAATGAAGAAGGTTGGACGCCTGAACTTACTATGGAGTTTCGACGACTTTCAGGTACAGCGGTTTCTGCCGACGGTAAAAACGTAGCCTATGTGGTCACTACACCTTTAATGGAAGGATCGGACTCCAAATACTTGAGCCACATCTGGGTGGCCGCAGCAGATGGATCGAGAAATCGGCAATATACTCGGGGGGAGTATTCTGCAAGCAATCCACAGTTTTCACCAGACGGTGAGTGGCTAGGGTTTCTCACTAAGCGGGGTGAGGGCGAGTCCGCTAAGACCCAAGTCTGGGCCATGCCTTTGTTTGGTGGAGAAGCACGAGCATTAACCGCAGCCGAAGAAAATGTAGCGGCATATCAATGGTCCCCCGATAGCAGCCGAGTGGCTTTTACAATGCAAGATCCACTCAGCGAAGAACGCAAAACAGCCAATGAAGAAAAGCGTGATGTGATTTTAGTCGATCAACAGCCGCGCTACAGGCATTTGCATGTAGTCACTGTGGAAGACGAGGGATCCGCTCAGTCTTCACTGCAATTGACCTCAGGTGAAATGGTTGTGGGTTCTTTCGATTGGTCGCCCAAAGGCAATGAAATTGTCTTCTCTCACAAACCAACAGATATTTTGGATGACTCAAATCTTGCGGGAGACTTAGCAATAGTCACAGTGCCCGGTGCCGAAGAACTCGCTGAGATGCAAGCAAGCGAAGACAGTGATGAAGAAAACGCCGATAGCTCACTTCGCATTGTGGGCGAATCTAGGGTATTAGTCGCAGGCAGTGGTGTAGAGAACTCTCCACATTGGTCCCCTGACGGTAATTGGGTTGCCTACACATCAACCGGAACTGAACCTAATTTAATATCCTTAGGGGATGTCTATGTTATTGGCGCGAGTGGCGGAGACGGACGAAAGTTAGCTGAAACACCCAACCGTTCTGCAAATATCATTGACTGGTCCAGCTCAAGTGATGAAATCATTCTTTCAGAATTACTTGGAACCAAACGCGCCGTAATGGGCTTACCTCTACGTGGTGAAGAGCTTCAAATGTATTCACCTAGTGAAGGTGTCGCGAGCAATGTTTCTATCGCCGGTGATAACAATACTCTAGTTTACAGTTGGGAAACTGCAGATACCCCTTGGGATCTCTATGTAAAAACTGCCGTCTCCGACAAAGCAACCAAGATCTCCAATCTGCACGATGACATTGAAATGCCGCCCCAAGGCAAAACAGAACTGCTCAGCTGGACCACCGATGATGGTTTTGAAATTGAAGGTTTGCTTACTTACCCAGTGGATTATAAGGAAGGTAACAGTTACCCCATTATTCTAAATGTTCATGGAGGTCCGTCTGGGGTTTTCCAGGAAACCTTTACTGGAGGCCAGGGGGTTTATTTAGCACAGGTATTTGCACAGCAGGGCTATGCGGTACTGAGACCTAACCCAAGGGGATCAACCGGCTATGGCTACGCGTTCAGAGAAGCCACTGCCACTCGTTGGGGCCATGAGGACCTCAACGATCTTCTAACCGGCCTAGATAAAGTAATCGATATGGGTGTAGGCGATGCAGACAACCAGTTTCTTATGGGGTGGAGCTATGGTGGTTATATGACTAGCTGGACAGTCACTCAAACTGACCGGTTTAAAGCAGCAAGCATGGGTGCAGCGATAACGAATCTCATGAGCATGTCAATGACGACCGACATTCGGCGTTACTTAATTGAGCACATGGGGGATTACTATTGGAATGATATGGAGGCTTATACTAAAGGTTCAGCAATGCATCATATTGAAAAGGTAGTTACCCCCACCCAAGTTATTCACGGACAACAAGACCTGCGCGTGCCATTAGACCAAGGGAATGAGTTTTACAACGCTTTAAAATACAGAGGGATAGACACTGAAATGATTATCTATCCGCGCACCCCTCATGGACCTCGCGAGCCTAAGTTCCTTATGGATGTCACTCCTCGAATTTTAACCTGGTTTAACAAGTACCGTGACGAATGAACTGCGAATGGCATTCTGAAACCTATTTAAAAACTCGGCGTTAATTTCCTATGCTAACGTGCTCTTTAGCCTGAGGCTTTAGAGCACAGCGGCTAAGTAAAATTGCGCGATGAAACTTCTAACTCCCCCAGCCAATCACTTAAATCCACTAAGTCTTTGGCTATCAGATGAATAACTCCATCACTTTTTTGCACATGACCAGTAACCCCTAGCAACATTGCCTGTCGAACAATAGGTCTAAGCTTTTCACCTAAACTTGGCCATACCACTACATTCACAAATCCACTTTCATCTTCTATCGTCAAAAACGTAACTCCAGACGCAGTCATTGGGCGCTGCCTTGACGTCACTATGCCTGTCACTTTGGTGTCGGCTTCATCAGTAATGTCATTCAACTCACTGGCAGTAGACACGCCATAGGTTTTCAGGTGCTCCCTAAACAGAGCCACCGGATGACGCCTCAGAGTAAAACCAGAAGCCGCATAGTCTCCTGCGATATTCTGTCCTTCACTAGCAACAGGAAGGAGTACATCTACCCCGAAATCATTGTCTGCAAAATTTTGATCAGAGAAAAAACTCAAAGTTTCATTCTTTTTACGTTCTGCTTCTTTATCACTACCCGCTGCTTGCCAAAACGCCCGATGGCGATCTCCACTCAGGCCTTTTAAGGCATCAGCGGCAGCCAACGCCTCCAAGTCTTTTCTATTAATACCGCTGCGATACACTAGGTCTTGGATAGATTGATAAGGTCTTTTTTGTGTTTCCTTCGCTGCTGTTTTTTCTTTGATGGGTTTATTGGCCGGCACTAAAACCAATCCTTTAACTCTTTTCTTGGCCTGAGCTTTCTGTTCAATGCTAATGTCAGCATCCTTAATGAGTACGTTTACGCTTTCATGCTTTCCATCTCTTCCAGCCACCACAGCGTTAGCACCTTCTTTGGACAAACCTTTGACCATACGTAAGCCAATACGTAGTTTAGGCGTCAGCGTCACTTCATTAGGTTTCTTAATTTTATGAAACGTATTACCCATCTCTAAACTGCAATCATAGCTGCTCTCATTCACATCAATAGGCAATATGGATACCCCATGACCCCGCGCATCTTTGATCAGCTGCGCCGGAGCATAGAATCCCATGGGCTGGCTATTAAGCAGCGCACAGCAAAATGCCACTGGATGGTAGTGTTTCATCCATGAAGAAACATAAGCGATAAGCGCGAAGCTAGCCGAATGAGATTCTGGGAAACCGTAATCGCCAAAGCCCTTTATCTGGCTAAACAGTTTTTCAGCAAACTCTATTTCGTAGCCTCTAGCAAGCATGCCCTTCACCAATTTGTCACGATAAGGTTCAAGCCCGCCTTTGCGCTTCCATGCGGCCATTGCCCTTCTTAGTTGATCCGCCTCTCCGCCGCTAAACCCTGCTGCAACCATCGCAAGTTGCATAACTTGTTCCTGAAATATGGGCACCCCTAACGTACGCTGTAAAGTCTCTCTCACCTCTTCGCTTGGATACTTTATGGCTTCTTTTCCCGCACGCCGGTTTAAATAAGGGTGCACCATATCTCCTTGAATAGGGCCAGGACGCACTATTGCAATTTGAATTACCAAATCATAGTAACAGCGTGGCTTAAGTCTAGGCAGCATGCTCATTTGTGCTCTAGATTCAATTTGGAATATGCCTACGGTGTCTGCTTTGCACATCATGTCATACACCACTGGATCTTCTTTAGGCACACCTTGTACAGTTAACGGGGAATGGCTATAGCCACTAACGAGGTCAAGACATTTTCTAATTGCCGTTAACATACCTAACGCCAACACATCTATCTTCAATAAGCCGAGAGACTCTAGATCGTCTTTTTCCCACTGGATCACTGTGCGGTCTGGCATAGACGCATTTTCAATAGGCACCAAATGAGACAATAAACCTTCGCTAATGATGAAGCCGCCCACATGCTGGGAAAGATGACGCGGAAAACCCATTAGCTGCTTTGATAACGCAATTAATTTTTTGATGTTGGGATCGCTGTAGTCAACGTCAGAATCACTAAGCTGTTCTTCTAAGTTTTCGCCCCACCAGTAAATGGATTTTGCTAAGTGATTAAGTAAATTTTCTTCAAGCCCCAATGTTTTCCCCACATCTCGAATGGCACTGCGAGAACGATAGCTTATTACTGTCGCGGCAATGGCGGCTCGGTGGCGTCCATACTTTCGGTAAATATATTGAATAACTTCTTCACGGCGGGCATTTTCGAAGTCCACATCAATGTCTGGCGGCTCATTCCGCTCTTTAGAAATAAAGCGCTCAAACAGCACTTCCACCCTAGCGGGATCTACCTCTGTAATACCTAAGCAATAGCACACTGCAGAGTTAGCGGCTGACCCTCTGCCTTGACACAATATTTTTTGGCTTCGCGCGTACTGCACTAAATCATGCACGGTTAAAAAATAATGCTCATAGTTGAGCTCTTTAATTAACGCTAATTCATGCTCAATGATGTTCCGTACTTTGGCTTCTAAGCCCTCAGGCCAGCGCCAGCGAATACCTTTTTCTGTCAGCTCGCGTAACCAACCATGGGGGGTGTATTCATTGGGCACTAACTCCCGAGGGTATTCATAACGCAGCTCATCCAATACAAAATTGCAACGCTTACTGATAGCGACGGTTTCTGCCAACAGCTTTTCAGGATAGAGTTTACTTAGCTGTTCATATTCCCTTAGATGTCGCTGACCGTTGCTCTCTGCTTCAAAGCCCAATTCATTAAATTTTTTGCCGAGCCGAATAGCCGTCACTGTATCTTGCAATATGCGGCGCATAGGGTGATGCATATAGACACCACCGGCAGCACAGAGCGGGATAGAATACTGATCTCCTAATTGCTGAAGCATCGCGAGCTTTTCTCGGTCGTCTCCTCGAAGAAGAAGCTGCACTCCAATCCAAACCTGGCGATCAAAAACTCGTTTTAACCACGCGGCTTGGCTCGCAAGCTGTTCTGACTTTTGCTGTGTATTAGGCAACCACAGCACAAAGCAATCAGTGGATAGAGTTTGCTCCATGGTTTGTGGGTCCAGTAAATATTCACCCTTAGGGCTGTTTCGTCTAGCACAGCTAATAAGGTGACTAAGCTCTCCGTAGCCCTTACGATTTCGAGCGAGCACTACTGTATGGCAGATGTTATTAACGCCTTGCTGAAGCTCTAAAGAACCGGCGCTTTCGAAGCGAAACTCACTGCCTATGATGAGCTTTATGCCTTTGTCCTTTGCCGCCACATGAGCTCGCACTATGCCCGAGAGGGAACACTCATCGGTGATAGCAATAGCTTCATAACCCAACTCACAGGCTCGCTTAACCAGCTCCTCTGGAAAGGAGGCTCCTTTAAGAAATGTAAAATTCGAGATGCAGTGCAGTTCTGCATAAGGGTTTTTGGCGGGTTCAAGCTCGCCTGCCACACACTGCTTGGAAGTAGTTTTTGGGGCAGGCTTTGCTGCTACTGCCTTTTTAGCTGTTTTGAATGGGGGATTTGGGGCCATGATAAGCAATCAATATACTGTATATTTATACAGTAATTTTGAATGCCTAATATGTCAAGATTTTCTGCAGTGCAGCTCAAAACACAGATACAAAAAAGCCGGAACGGTGTCCGGCTTTTCAATTTGAGCTATTTAGATAGAGGTTTTATCTAGCGCCAGATTCAGCAGCCATCCGTTCTTCGGCCCGCTTACCGCGCAAAATGTTCACCATGCCATAGTTGCCTTCATGGCATGCATACTCATACAGCTGACCAGCAACCTTAGTCATTGGCACGATAGCCGTGAACTTATCTGTAAACGTCGAAGGGTCGTCAACCGTCCACTCATAGTTCACTGTCACAGGGTCAATTCGAGTAAAACGCTCGGTGAGCACTTTGTTCTCAGACGTACCAAAGGCACTGAAGCTTTGCGTCATGCCGTTAAAGTTCTTAGTCACCACGACCAACGTGTCACCATCCCAATAACCTTTAGAATCACCGGACCACAGACCAATATCTTCGGTAATGTGATCACGGTCAATAGGAACAATACGGGCATCGTGAATCATCTCAACTAAGATCACCGCGTGGTCTTTGTTCTGCACAATTTGAACGTTGTTGTTATACAGGCTAGGCATAAACGGAGGTCCGGCATTGAAACCGACAATGCAGCGTTCAGAGAGACCGCGATCCTCTGGGCCATCCTTCGCGATTCCTCCTACCGTATAGCGCACCGGGCGAGTGCCTGGCACATCATCACCAAGACCGCCGAACTGTACAACAGCACCTTCGACTCGAGCAGGCATTCTGCCATCTTTAGGGTACACAATATGTGAAGTACGAATCTGGTCCGTGATTCCAGCACTTTCTACCCAAAAGTCGTTATAGCCGCCGGGGCTGCCTTCAGTCGCTGCCACCGCTTGATCAGACGACGCATCCGCTTCAGCCAAACGGGCTTTCATGGACTCGATTTCGTCTGCAGTCATGAATTCACGTTCGCCAAATTGCTCTGGACGCTGCATCGGGACATTAGATGAGAAATTCCAAACGCCGTTGAGGTCTGGATCACCCCACTCGGTGCGAGGAGCAATGTAAGTGCCTTGAGCAAATGCAGAGGTGACAAAGCTCGCCGTAACGGCTGCCGCCAACAATGTAAGAGTGTTTTTCATGATTTCTCCTTGAGATTGATCTCTACTATGGCGCTCAAGGTAGAGATTTTAAAGCAATCACGCAAGCGAACTCGTAGCGGCAAAGCCATATTCTGACGCATTTAACCCATAGATTTCTTGTGGACTTAACGCCCCGAGCCACATATGCTCGAACATCAGAAAGAATCTAATATCTACCCACAATGTTGAATCGCCTATAGAATTAGCGATCACAGGAGTTTGTGATGAAGAAGAAGCGTCTGTTTAGAGAAGAAGTTAAAGACCGTCATACCAGCCATTGGGATTTGGATATGATGAGCCGTGAAGAGTTAGAAAAAGTGATGGCTAGTACAAAGAAGCCAGACTTAAAAACTGACAAACATGACTCAGCATCGACTCCCAGCGCCATTAAATAGACGCAAGAATCTATTCACTGCAATCATCTGAGCATTTGCTGAAGCAAGAAGAACCGCCGCAGCGGATAAATCGATACTGATTCCTTGCCAAGAGATCATTCCTCCACGGTTTGCTCTCGTTTCCACGTATTCTTTGAGATGCCCTTTCACTCCCTGTAGAAGATTACTCAGCGCTCTCTCTTCCGGTAAGTCAACCAACTTTGGGCTAAGGCGTTTGATACTAATAACAATAATCTTAAAGTTACAAGGATGAACCATGAACAACCGCCTAGTTCTATTAATTGGTCTCTTGATGACGTTTTCTACAGGGCAACTTCTTGCACAGCCCCCGCAGCCCGGAGGTAATCCAGCGCAGCCACTAGGCGACGCTCCGGTGCCTGCAGAAAACCCTATTACTGAAAGCAAACGAGTGCTTGGCAAAATCTTGTTTTGGGACGAGCAACTTTCTAGCGACAATTCCATTGCGTGCGGCACCTGCCATAAGCCAGCTGACGGTGGCGGCGACAATCGTCTAGGTACAAATCCAGGGTTTGATCAACTATTCGGCACCGCTGACGATGTTGTGGGCTCTCAAGGAATTCGCGCTTTAGATGAAAACGGCATGCAGCTGAACGATCCCATATTCGGCCATGCTGCCCAAGTGACCGGTCGCGGCACCCCCTCTTTCCTTACCTCCATGTTTGCAGATACCAATTTTTGGGATGGCCGTGCCACCGATCAGTTCGTCGATCCAGAAAACCCGAATACCATAATCATTGCTAGTGGAGGTGCACTGGAAAGTCAGGCGGTAGGGCCCATTCTGAGCACCGTGGAAATGGCCCAGCAAGGCCGTGGCTGGAGTGATGTCATCAGCAAACTGAGCCAGGTTACACCATTATCGCTAGCCACCAACGTACCCGCTGACATGGCCGATGCACTTCAGAGTGTCACCAGTTATGGCCAGCTATTTCAGTCAGCTTTTGGGGACAATGAAATAACGGCTGCAAGAATCGGTATGGCCATAGCGACTTATGAACGTACCTTAGTACCAAACCAAACCCCGTGGGATAGATTTGTAGCGGGAGACAGTAACGCGATGACTGCATCCCAAATCGCCGGTTGGAATGACTTCACTCAAGAAACACCCTGCGGCAACTGTCACCGCCCCCCTTTGTTCAGCGATGACAATTTTAGAAACATCGGATTGCGTCCCAGCATCGAAGACTTTGGTCGCTTTGATGTCACCGGTAATAATCGGGATCGAGGTGAATTTAGAACGCCTTCACTGCGCAACACAGGGCTTCGAAAGTCGCTAATGCATGTGGGTACTATTACCAGCGTTGCCGATGCTATCGATTTCTACAATGCTGGAACTAATAACAACGGTCATGTTCAATTCACTGCGGATCAATCAGGCATACCCAACACCAATGTAGATATTGATGAAATCAACGTTTTTGGTGATGACGCCGTTCGCAGAGGACAAATAGTCGATTTTATTGCCAATGGTTTAACCGACCCCAGAGTCGCCGCCGAGTCTTTCCCGTTTGATCGGCCGACTCTCGCCAGTGAGGTGCAAACTAACACGCCCGTGACACCAACTGACCCGGAACCCGAACCCGAGCCTGAAACTGATCCGGATACTACGGAAGGAGAGGCTGCTGCTTCCGCGATTGCAGGTGTAACTTCTAACGCTTCAGCTACAACGGCTTCCTTCAACGGAACAGTATCTAGCAACACAGGACCAAACAATAGGAATCGCTTTAACAGACAAGAAGTCTTATCCGTTAATATGCAGATAAATGTGGCTTCTGAAGATGCCGCCAGCACAGGCAACATTTATAGCCTGATTCGCTATAACGGCACCTTCTATGCCCTAAACGAAAATGGCAGCTATGTGTTGTGGAATTCAAACACGCCGGTCCCGGTTGCCCGCAGAGTTCCAAGTCTGGGCATGATTCAGCAGGTAGCGGTTCTGGATCGATTAACCCAGCTTGGAGGCGAGTTCGCAGTGTTTGTTGGCTACGACGCTGAAGATGGGGTAATCCGCTATAACAGCACGGCCATTCAGTTTATCGTAGACTAGCCTCTAAAAGTCCCTTTCACCGCGCCCGGGCTATTCCAATCACACTGGGCGCGGTACTATCCCTCTCTCGAGAACAGTTTAAGAAGCTCACACTCAATACTTTGGGCATGCCGGCAACACTAAAAATAAACGATCTATCGGAGAGAAATAATGAAAACTCATTCTCTAATGAAAAAGGCGCTTGCGAGCATTCTGGCAGCAAGCGTTGGAATTACAGCACTTAGCGCCTACGCAGAATCATGGCCCACTGTGGAAGTAGGAGCCGAAGCTGCCGGTTTCACCAGCCAAGGTATGCAAAAGCTTGATGCGGCGATGAATAAAATTGTGGCTGATCAAGACGTGGCTGGCATGGTGTGGATTCTCGCTAAAGACGGTCAGGTTGCTACTTATGAAACCGCTGGGCTGGCGCGAGTCGATGATCAAGCTGCCATGGAAAAAGACTCACTCTTCCGAATCTATTCCATGACTAAACCAGTCACCGGCGTTGCCTTAATGATGCTTCATGAACAAGGACTGTGGAACTTTGATGACCCTGTCAGCAAATACGTTCCAGAATTCGAAAATTTAAAAGTAATGACCAGCTATGACGAAGACGGAAACATGGTCTTAGAATCACCTGCGTCTCCCCCCACTATGCGTCAACTTCTGAACCACTCAGCGGGTTTTGGTTATGGCTTAGGTGGCAGCGACCCGGTTAATGAAGCCTTTCGCAAGACACAAGTTCTAGCCTCAGATGATCTGGACACTCTGATTGAACGAGTGGCTGACATCCCCTTAATGTTTGAGCCAGGTGAAGCTTGGTATTATTCAGTGGCTGTTGATATTCAAGGCTATATCGTTCAAAAACTTAGTGGCATGAGTTTTGGCGAATACCTCGAACAGAATGTGTTTCTCCCACTTGATATGACAGATACACGCTTCTTCGTTCAAGACGAAGACAAACCCCGCTTCGCGGAAGTGCATAACTGGGATGAAGAACGTCAACGCTTAGTTCAACGGCCTCACCGAACAGATCGACCAAGCTATTTAGATCCAGACCGGCTTGAATCAGGCGGTGGCGGCTTAGTGTCATCAACACACGACTACGCTCGGTTTCTACAAATGCTTGTGAACGAAGGTGAACTTGATGGCGCTCGAATTATTTCCCCTGAATCCGTTCGCATTATGCGTACTAACAGTCTTAGGGATGAATTGAACCTTCGAGGCAGCCCAACCAGCGAAGGCCAGCCAGGACAAGGCTTTGGGGTCGACTTTGCGGTCATCTCGGATCCAAAGAAAGCCAATTCACCGCAGGGACCAGGCACTTATTATTGGTCGGGCGCTGCAGGTACGTGGTTCTGGATCGACCCAACAGAAGACATGTTCCTTATTGGCATGATTCAGGCGCAAGGACCAAGACGACCGGGTGCTCCGAATATGCGTAACATCGCCAGAGACATTATTTATGAGAGTCTCGTCAACTGATTCATTAGTTAGATGAAAAAATTGACAGTCAGGTTACAAACTCGCAGTTCTTAACGTGACCTGACTGTTAGTGGCGCTTGCCAGCAGTGGCTTATGCTGGCATCGGAATTTCAAGACTCTGCGGCACACCGTATCCTCTTTGTACTGCCGGTCTTTCTGCAATTCTCAAATACCATTCTCTTAAATTCGGAAAGTCGTTCAGGTCCATTTGCTGCCATTCAAACCTTGAAATCCAAGGCCAGGTGGCTATGTCTGCAATAGAGTAGTCTTCGCAAATATACTGGCGCGTCTTTAATCGCTGCTCAAGCACACCATACAGCCTGGCTGTTTCAGAACTGTAGCGTTCCTCTGCATAGGCCGACTTACCAGCGTTAAACTTTACAAAGTGATGAGTCTGACCAAGCATGGGGCCAACACCACCCATTTGAAACATCAACCATTCAATCTCTTGCCAGTAGCTCGGCCCTATCGGGCTCATCAACTGTCCACTTTTAGAGGCGAGATACATTAAAATTGCCCCAGATTCCATCAACTGAATCCCGGTTTCATGGTCGACTATAGCGGGAATTTTATTGTTGGGGCTGATCTTCAGAAAGCTGGCTTCATGTTGCTCACCCTTGGTTATGTCAATTGGATACACCCTATAATTGGCACCAATCTCTTCAAGCATTATTGATACCTTGCGCCCATTCGGCGTATTCCACGTGTAAAGATCGATCCTGCTAGACGTCATGAAAATGTCCTCAACTTAGCTTCGGCTAAAATCGTCATAAAAGTTTTCCGAAGTATACCGGCTATCAAACTAAGTTCACCTATGTTGCCATTGCCGAGGCTCACAATTGGCGCTATCCTAATTTTTCGGCTCCATGTACCTTCATCCGTTTATGAAACCTCTTTTAACCGTAGCGCTGTTCTTGCTTTGCTGGTCTATCACCGCAACCTTTGCGGCTGAGGGCAATAATTGGCGCGGGCCTAATGCTTACAAACCCAACCAGATCGACGGCTACCTGAGTGCAGGTATCTCGTCGATGGAAAGTAGGGATTACAGCGCCGCAGAAAAACAGTTCTCCAAGGCCTTGCAGGCCGTCAAAGTTAATCATGGTATTAAGTCCTCCCAGCAAGTTCTGCCGCTATCACTTTTGATTAGAGCTCAAATGGGACATCGTAACTGGCGCACCATCAATCAGCAGTTAGCGCACTTTGAATGGCTCAATAGCGAGATTTATAAGTCTGATTTTGACAGCTACTTAACTGGAACAGACACGCTCGCCACTCTCTATTTACAGGCAGCAGCGGATCCATTGAATCCTCAGGCCGCGCATTATTTACTCAGTGCTAAAAACATTACCTGGAACGCAATTTCCGCCATTGAGAATCGCTATGATAAGCAAAGCCCACTGCTGTCTCCTTGGCTATACAAAATCGTGTTGAGCCACTTTTATCAAAGCGGCTTGGTCAAGCGACGAGGCATGACCAGCTATGATTACAAAAGCGATGGAGCGGAATTAGTCAACGGCTGGTCCTTATCTAAAGGCGAATATCAAAACAAAAGCCTAAACATCGGCCGAGAATTACTGACAAGAATTAGAGAGATAGAATCTAAACAAAATAATGCAGAAAGCGCGGCCTTGGCGATCGTCTATTCAGGAGATTGGGAGTTACTTTTCGGCGATGAGAGCGCCGCAACCCGACTTTACAAACAAGGCTATCAAAGCCTTATCGAGAGCGGCTTATCAACTGAGATTGCCAATACCTTTTTTGACCGACCTGTCATTTTACCGCAGGTAGAACTTCTCTCTAGCGTTGCCGAATTTCAGCGACGACACCTTGCCAATAGCAATGTTCTGTTCAACGCGTGGTCGCCTAACTTTCCTGCTGCAAAGCTGCCTGAATTCATGAACGGCAATACCGAACCATCACCTTCATTCCATGCTACCGTATTTTTTGATAGAAGTTTGGACGCGACGGCGACTATAGAACTATCAACCCATCTACAACCTCAGCAGATGAGTCTACTCGCCCAGGCAAGGAAAAAGCTGCAGGAAGACATCGCAACCTTGACGTTTAGACCAAAAATTGACAATGGCGAACTTGTACCTAGAACCAAAATAGCAGTAGACTACTTTTATTCTCCCACTGTTGAACCAGCTATACTCAGCAGTCAGTAATCAGTAATCAGTTTGAAGGTTAAACCTGTGAATGTCCGTCTTGCCCCTTTAGCAGCGCTGCTTCTAAGTATAAGTGCATGTCAACTTGAGACAGCAGAACCTGTGCGCTTGCCCACTGACGCAGAAGTGGAGCAATATAATGCCTCAGTCCCTCCGGAAGAGCGTATTGTTTGCCGCGAAGAAAAGCCGGTCGCCACTTACATTGCTCGTCGAGTATGTCGTTATGCCTCCGAGATGGATCAAGAATCCAGATTTACTCGTTCTGAACTTAATCGGACCTTACGTTAGTTATCGTTGACTTCAAGAATTTGCAATAAAGTCGTAATCAACCGCTTGCTTTAAATCAATCCGCTCATGGGAAGACTCCATTGGATACTTGAGACCCGTGGCGCAATTAAACAACAGAACTTGTTCGTCTTTCTTAATCCTGCCTGTTTTCAATTCTTGCTTAAGTGCCGCTAACGTTGCTGCACCTTCTGGGCAGAGCAAGATACCTTCTTTTTTCGCACACTCTTGGTGAGCTTCATTGATTGCTTCATCACTGACGGCAACGGCAAAACCATCGCTCTCTCGCACAGCATCTAAAATTAGAAAATCTCCTACTGCCGCTGGAACACGAATTCCCGATGCGATGGTATGAGCGTCCTGCCAAGGTTCCGCATGGCGAGTGCCTTCATCATATGCCTTAACGATCGGTGCACATCCCGTAGCTTGTACAGCAACCATCCGCGGCCGCTTTGAGCCTATCCAGCCGATGGCTTCTAACTCAGCAAACGCTTTCCACATACCGATTAGTCCGGTTCCTCCGCCAGTTGGGTAGAGAATGACGTCTGGCACCTTCCAACCGAATTGTTCCGCTAACTCTAAACCCATGGTCTTTTTGCCTTCTATACGATAGGGCTCTTTCAAGGTGGAAGTGTCAAACCAACCCATTTTCCCTTTTCCTTCGCCTACGATGCGGCCGCAGTCGTTAATGTAACCGTTGGCTAAAAATGTTTTAGCACCTTGAAAGGCAATTTCTTCAATGTTTACTTTAGGCGTATCCTCTGGGCAAAAGACAAAGGTTTCAATATCTGCGCGGGAGCAATAGGCCGCTAGCGCTGCGCCGGCATTGCCATTAGTTGGCATGGCCATTCGCTTAACTCCAAGTTCTTTTGCCATTGCAACAGCCAGCGCAAGACCTCTAGCTTTAAAGGAACCTGTAGGGAGCCGGCCTTCATCTTTAATTAGGATTTCTCCGCAGTCCAACTCTGCTTGTATTGTTTTCGCAGGCAAAATAGGCGTCATCAACTCTCCCAACCGCACTATATTTTCAGAACGCCTAACCGGTAGAAACTCTCGGTAGCGCCAAAACTCCGGGAGCCTTGCGGAAATATCCGCTTTGCTAACGGATTTTCCGAGGGCGTCTAAATCGTACCGAACTAGTAATGGCTTGCCTGCTTCAGAAAGCCCATGAAGTTGATCTGCCGGATATGTCTTTCCTGTGTAGCTGCATTCCAAATGGGTAACAAAAGTCGAGAATTCCTGCATTTCTATTCCTTAACCTTAGGTGACAAGTTAGTTTCTATTGTGAACCAATAATTCGCTCGATGGCACGATCATTTTTTAACGCATGGAATAACGCTGCACCAATGTGTATGGCGACGAATAGTAGCAGTAGCCAACAAATCCAAAGGTGAAAATCTGAAAACAGTTGGTTCAGTTCGTCGTTCTCTTCTGCCCATAAGGGCAATTCTATAATCCACCACAACTCAGTGCCCCAGCCACTAAAAGAAGAGGAAAGATAACCGGAGATACAACATAATCCAATGAGCAAATAGATCATGACATGACCTATTCTACTTAGCGTCGATCTGCCCTTTATGGCCCTGCGGCCCTTGAGCCGCAACTGTAAGCTGATAAACATCCAAGTGGTCACTATAAAAAGAGTGATACCCACGTTTTTATGAAGTTGAAAAGGCAGCACCCGAAAAGTTGAGCTCTCTGAGGGCAATGGCAGGGATAACATCCACCAACTTGACACAAAAAGGTAGAAAATCGCCATAGCAATTGACCAGTGGCCTAGGCGTTGGATAACGGAGAATTCACCAACCGATTCATGTGGGTCTGATCGTTTCTGTTGACTCACAGGTTTTGGTTCCCGAGCCGAGTATCAACGGCGTCATCTTCAACAATGAATCGGTAAACAATCACACTGCTCAGGTGAATGAAAAACCATAACAGCGTTGGCCACAAATATTGTGCCCTTAAGAGCGGCCCTGTTTGAAGCGCTGCCAAGAATGACAGAGCATCGATAACCACAAACAGAATCAATACAACGAGTAATAACTGAGATCGAGCCCTCAGAGGCCGAAACGTGACTAAGGCAATAACCCCAACTGCAGATACCATTGCCATTGCGTTCAACAGAATTTGTGCAGATCGAAACCAGTCTGGGCTCGATTCATAGACTATTTCTAACTGAATTCGCATTAGCTGGCACTCACGAACACTCAGCCCTTCTTCGAGTAACTCATCCGCACGGCAATCTGCCTCACCTATTAGACTTTGCTCGGCGGATTCTGTTAACACGTACTGTTTGAGAAGCTCGTTGTTACTACTGGCGAAAAATAGCAAAGCGAAAAGAGCCGTCAACACTGCAAAAAGTTTAACAGCTCTGTTTGATTCAATGCTTCCGCTAGTGCTCAATACTCTACTCTGTACTATTCTCTTTGGTTCTCATACTTGTCTCTAAATCTTTCATAGAGCTCTTGCTGAGTGCCATAAAGATCAATCTCACGGCCTTGAATATAGGCACCAAGCACCTGACTCGTTCGCATATCTAAAGCGTCGCCAATAGACACAAACAGAGTGGCATCTTTGCCTGTTTCCAATGTACCGACCCTGTCGTCAACTCCAAGTATTTCTGCATTGTTTTTAGTGATCAGTGACAATGCCGCTTCTCGATCCATCCCATGCGCGGCCGCCGTGCCAGCAAAGAATGGCAAATTTCTTTGAGACTGCAGATCAGTCGCACCACCGCCGATTCCCACCTTCAAGCCGGCTTCCTGTAGCAAAAACGGAGTTTTGAAAGGAGCATCTATGTCATACCATTCCTGGCCCGGCAGGGCATGTATTCGCTCGTAGATGACCGGAATATTCTCTTCTAGAAGAAAATCTTTAACCATTAAGGCATCCATCGCACCGACCAAGACAATATCCTCTATTGCAAATTGTTGAGCGAAACGTATGGCACTAATAATTTCTTTGGCTTGATCTGCATGAATAAAAAGCTTTGCCGCCCCGGTGAACAGTGGCTGCATTGCTTCAAGATTTAGATTACGCGGCGAGCCGCTATAGGACTGGGCATTTTGAAACAAAGAATTTAATAGTTGTACCTGACCCCGATAATTGTCATTGTCAACGGTTTCGAATCTGCCGGACTGCTGGTTACGACGCCTCTCTTTAAGAGAGGGCCAACGCACATGTAAACCAACATCTTCGGCAAGCATTGCGTCTTCCCAATTCCAACCATCGAGTTTGAAAACTGATGAAGCACCGGAGATTAGTCCACCCTCGGGTGTAGACTGTGCCGTGAGTATTCCATTGAAACGGCTAGCGGGAATCATTTCAGAGTCGGTGTTGTAAGCAATGGCAGACCGAACACTCGCGTTAATATCACCTTCTTCCACCACATCCGCAGTTGCTCTAATACTTGCCACTTCCAGCAAGCCCAGCGTGGTATTCGCTAGAATAAAGCCCGGATAGACATGTTGTCCTTGGAGGTCTATCACCTGATGATCTCGGGTATCAATATTGTCAGCCGAAGACCCTACGGCAGTAATAATCCCCTCATCAAAAGTGATAACACCATCGCCGATGACTTCACCGTTGCCCACATGAATGATTGCACCGGTCAATGCTATTGGACCACTCTGGTCTGCCCCAGGTGTAGGTACGATTCCATAGCTCAATGAACTAAGTAGCGAAAAGATCAGCGCTACGATGATGGAGTTTTTAATTGAATTCATTTTCATCATAAGTCTCCTAATCGCCTACTTATCAGCGGCTGAAATTTTTGCAATGAGTCGTGCTCGCTCATCCGCAATTTGCTGTCGAAGCTGTTGATCCTCTTCGCGGCTATAGTAAGGTATGCCATCTACCCAGGTTGTGTCTGCCATCGCATAGACTGACAGCGGGTGGTCGGTCCACAGGACCAAGTCTGCATCTTTGCCTTCTTTGATACTGCCCATTCTGTCATCCAAATGTAAAAGCTTAGCGGGATTCAAAGTGACCATTTTTAAGGCATCAATTTCACTGACATTGCCGTATTTCACTGCCTTAGCTGCTTCTTGATTTAGCCGCCTAGACATTTCAGCATCGTCTGAGTTTAGCGCAACGACAACGCCAGCTTGCTGCATTAGTGCGGCGTTATAAGGAATAGCGTAACGCACCTCCCATTTGTAACCCCACCAGTCAGAGAAAGTGGAACCGCCTGCACCATGCTGTGCCATCTTGTCAGCCACTTTGTAGCCTTCCAAAATGTGAGTAAAAGTATTGATGTTAAAATCAAAACTTTCTGCCACTTCCATCAACATATTTATTTCAGATTGCAGATAAGAATGACTGGTAACGTAACGCTCGGCGTTTAGAATTTCTAACATGGCTTCATGAACCAAGTCTCGTCGCGGTGGATAGGTATTACGCTGCTGGGATCGAGACAGGCTTTCGTATTCATCCCATGCTTTACCGTATTCCTGAGCTTGAGAAAATGCATTCACGAACACCTGTTCAACGCCCATTCGGGTTTGAGGATAGCGTACAGATGCTGGATTTCGGCTTCGCTTTACGTTCTCACCAAGGGCGAATTTAATATACTCATCTGCATCTTCTATGAGCAGATCAGCTGGGGATTCGCCCCAACGCATTTTTATTAGTGCTGATTGGCCACCAATAGGGTTAGACGAACCATGAAGTAATTGCGCGGCGACGACACCACCGGCCAGATTGCGATAAATATTTACGCTCTCCGAGTCCACAACGTCTTTCATTCTGACCATGCTTGAGTTGGTGGCGATTTCATTGATGTTAAATAGTGCGATGTGAGAATGCTCATCAATAACACCCGGAGTTAAATGCTTACCCGAGCCATTTACAACCGTGACATCTGCTGCTGAAAGATTAGTACCGACTTCAGCGATTTTGCCGTCCCGTACCAACACATCAGTGACAACAATACCTTCGTCTTCATTGGTCCACACTGTTGCACCTTGAATCAATAAGTCCGATTGAGTCGGCAAGGTTTCTCGGCCGTACGCTGCAAATGGATATAAAAGTTTACCGGGCAGTTCCGGCATTTCTGCTGCGGTTGACTCTGACTCTTGAATCTCAGAATCATTAGCTGCAAGAGTGAGACTCCAGCTAATTACATCGCCTTGTTCGTTCTGGCCATTACCCTGCCAGCCATTCTCAGTTGTCCAACCTGTTAGGCGAATAGGGCTTTGCTCAGCACCTTCCGTATAGCTAAGAGAAATTAAATCGTCAGAGAGGTCAATCGATACAGGGTTTTCTGAATCACCTGAGCCAATTGTTGCACTCGGGCTAGCACCCTCAATCATCAGTGTAAATTCTTGGCTCACTCCATCTACAACAAATGAGTAATTGCCTGCCCTGCCATCAAAATCCTCATTCAACTGAAATCGATTGCCCTTAATCCAGTTTTCCAAAACGACTGAATCTGGCTCTAGAATGTCACCGGACGCAACAACAAAATTAGCAAGTGCACCTGCCTTTAGTTCACCCAGCTCATCTGACAGACCCAACAATGCTGCAGGTATTTCTGTTAGGGCAGAGATCGCCGTGTTTTTCGGCAAGCCATTGGTTACTGCTGTGCGTAAATTGGGCCAAAAGTCTTCATCAGCACCGCTAGTAGTTAAAGCAAACTCAACTTCATTCTCCGCCAGAATTCGAGCGTTAAAAGGCGCTAGTTCCCAGTGTTTTAATTCAGCCAATGAAACGTCATCAGCAAGTAGAATGTCATCAACATCAGGTTTTTCAGGAAAATCTAAAGGGACAATTAACGTTGCGCCGGTTTGTTTGATCAACTCTGAGCGCTGGTAAGAATCTCCCCCGGTTTTTAATACATATTGCATTTCAAACTCATCACCTACTTTGTCGGCGGTGAGTGCTTGATGCCAATTGTTCACTTCAATTATTTTCGGTAGTTCAGAAAATGTATTCAGCGCTTCCAATGAATGATCTGTGAAGGGGCGTGGCTCTTGTATTCCATACCATTGGGCATCAAGAATTGTTTGTCGTATTAGCGCAAATGAACCCATTAAGGAAACCGGCACAGATTGATTGGATGTGCCTTTTGAGAGGGAAAAATGATTTGCTGCATCGGTCACAATTATTGATTCGTTGGCACTTTCATCCCCCAGTGTAATCAGTGCTGAAGTACCTCGGGCAATGCCGTCTTCGCGCAAACTTAGGACAGTTGAAAAACCTAAACCTCGGTATTTTTCACGAACTTCTTCATCCGGCACAAAGGCAGTGCTGGCCCTAAAATCCGCTTTAATCGCATCGTTTACATTAGAGGCGTTAGGACTAGAAAAAATAACTTCAGCACCACCGCTGTTTGACTCTCTTTCAAGTTCGGGGATTCCATAGCCTGAATAAGCATCGATGAAACCGGGATAAATCATTTTTCCCGTAAGGTCGATTTCAAAGAAACCGTCGGGCACTGTCGTAGATCGGCTCACCTCTACAACCCTGCCCTCTCGAATGAGCAAAGTGCCACCTTCAATAAGACTGCCGCCTGATTGGTAAATAGTGCCGCCGGTTAATGCAAACGCATTGCTGCGAACATCAGCTATTCCGTTAGGCGTTACATTGTCTTGAGCAATTAAAAGCTGACTAAGCAGCAGCGTGCTCGACGCTGTGGCAACGGCTCGCAGTGTCACAGAACCTATCTTATTCATAAAAACTCCCCTGCATGTGTCCTAACTATTCTTCTATTTTTAGTGGCAGGCACTACTTGTGGACTAAGCAAAACCTGCGGCAATTTTCAGTAACATACTACACAGCTCTCGCGTCTAATTGGAATCTAAATCAGGTTTAACTGTTGGTGAAGGATGGATTTAACCACCGTGAGTATCCTAGGATATTTTCTGGATAGGTTTATTTATGGAAGAAAACCCAATTCGGGTATAATTGCGCCATTACGAAACACCTACAGATTGCAAATTTACTCTTTCTAAAATAAGTCTTTGGAGAATTGAATGACTTCTTTTCGACCTTTATTACCCTTGATAGCGCTGACTTTTGTCGCCTGCGGTTCGGAAGAGGCGCCTACACCAACAGAAACCAATACCGCAGCTTCGAGCGATAGCCCAGCCGCTGTCGTAGAAACCATTGCTGCTGCCAAGCCGGAACTCGGGGAATTTGGCATAGACCTTAGCAACCAAGACCCCAGCGTTCATCCTGGCGATGACTTCTTCCGGTTCGCTCATGGCGCATGGCTAGATAGTTATGAGTTACCCGCTGATAGAAGCAACTATGGCTCATTTACCGTGTTATCAGATCGATCAGATCAACGAGTTCGCACCATAATTGATGATCTCACTTCAGTGGAGCCGGCGCAGGGCTCATTAGAGCAAAAGGTTAGCGATTACTATCTAAGCTACATGGATACCGAGACACTGAACCAGCAAGGCATCAATCCCTTGTTACCGGGTCTTGCCGCACTTAGCGATATCTCAACCATAGAACAGCTGACTACCGCATTCGGACGAGCGCAAATTGATAACACTGCATCCCCTTTCTCATTTGGGGTTGGGGCTGACAGAAGCAACCCAGACCGTTATCAGTTAGGGATTAGAGTTGGCGGATTTGGCTTACCTGACCGGGACTATTATCTTGAAGACACAGAAAAATATGGTTCAATTCGCGATGAATATGTGGCCCATATTGCACGCACGCTTGAATTTGCCAACATCGATGATGCCGAAAGCAAAGCAGCCGCCATTCTGAGTCTTGAAACCAAGATTGCCGAAAACACATGGCCAAGGGATCAACGCAGAAATCGCGACCTGACGTACAACCCAATGTCTTTTGAAGAGTTCTTAGCGGAGTATCCTGATTTTGACTGGGTTGCTTATTTTAATGCGGCTGGAATTGTTGAGGTAGAAGACCTAAACGTAACCTTCCCTAGCGCCATGGCACCGGTTATTGACCTAGTGAATGAACTTCCTTTGGATGATTGGAAGAGCTTCATGACCTATCGCTTTATCGCCGACAGTGCCAGCGTTCTCTCTGAAGAAATAGATAAGGAAACTTTCCACTTTTACTCCACAGTCCTTAACGGTGTGCCTGAACAACGGCAGCGTTGGGAAAGGGGCGTTGCAAGAGTGGGTTCACTATCCAGCTTAGGAGAAGCGATTGGACAGGTTTATGTAGAAAGGCATTTCCCAGAAACTGCCAAAATGCAGATGGATGAATTGGTTGAAAATCTGCGCACCGCTCTAGACCAAAGCATTAGTTCTTTAGACTGGATGGGCGAAGAAACAAAAGCAGAGGCAAAGTTAAAGCTAGAGTCATTTAGACCTAAGATCGCCTACCCCGACGAATGGAAAGATTTCTCAGACATCTCTATGTCTCGAGACAATCTTTTTGCCAATGCTCAAGCCTTACGAGAATTTAACTATCAAGACGAAATCAGTAAGATAGGTCAGCAGACGAATCGCGAAGAGTGGTTCATGACACCCCAAACGGTTAACGCCTACTATAACTCTTCATTTAATGAGATCGTGTTTCCTGCGGGGATTCTTCAACCTCCGTTTTTTGACCCCGCTGCAGACGCTGCGGTTAACTACGGTGGCATCGGCGCCGTAATCGGTCATGAAATGGGTCACGGCTTTGATGATCAAGGGTCCAAATCAGATTCTCTTGGGGTTCAGCGCAACTGGTGGACTGATGAAGATAGAGCAAATTTTGAAGAGTTAACCACTGCTTTAGCCGCTCAATACGATCAATTTGAGCCGGTACCAGGCTACTTCATCGACGGCAATTTTACCCTCGGTGAAAACATCGGCGATGTCGGCGGCCTTTCTCTAGCATACCGTGCCTATAAGATGTCACTCGCAGGGGAAGAAGCGCCTATTATTGATGGACTGACCGGAGATCAGCGATTTTTCCTTTCTTGGGCACAGGTGTGGCAGCGCAAATATCGTGAAGACGCGTTAATTCAAAGGTTGACGTCTGATCCTCATTCGCCCTCCGAGTTTCGAGTGAATGGCGTGGTGAGAAATTTTGATGAATGGTACGACGCGTTCAATATCACTGAGGAACATGAATTGTATTTACCACCAGAACAAAGGGTTCGAATCTGGTAGTATTTTCTCTTATGATTTAAATGGAGCAGGCAATGATAAATCGAACACCGCGTTTATGTTTCTCATTCTCATTGCTTGCTCTTCTTCTCACTCTCCTGTGCTATTCCCCTTTGGCGCTTAGCCAAGAAAAATTCGACGTTATTATTAAAGGCGGTAGAGTCATCGATGGCTCTGGCAACCCTTGGTACAACGCGGACGTAGGTATTGCCGGCGAACGAATTACCCGCATCGGGGATTTAGAGAAGGCGACGGCAAATCAAATCATTGATGCAACCGGCCTTACAGTTAGTCCAGGCTTCATCGACCCTCATACTCATGCATTGAATGGCATTTTCGATGTGCCCAATGCTGAAAGCGCCCTTCTGCAAGGTGTGACTACCTTAACCGAAGGTAATGATGGCAGCTCACCTTTTCCCATCGACGAGCACTACACCGAGATTCTGGAAAAAAAGATTAGCCCCAATTGGGCTGTTTTTGTAGGCCAAGGAACGATTCGGCAATTGGTCATTGGGACCGAAGATAGAGAAGCCACGCCCGCTGAACTGAGTCAAATGAAGCAAATGGTAGCCGACGCAATGAAGCAGGGAGCGTTGGGTCTATCCACTGGACTGTTTTATGTGCCCGGGAGCTTCACCTCAACAGAAGAAGTAATTGAGCTATCCAAAGTTGCCGCTGACTACAACGGCATTTACATTTCGCATATGCGTGAGGAAGCAGCGCAGCTAATTGACTCAGTCAATGAGACTATCCGCATTGGCTATGAAGCCAACATCCCAGTGCAAATGACTCACCATAAAGTGATTGGCGCGCAGAATTGGGGAGCATCAAAAACCAGTCTGAAACTCGTGGATGAGGCACGTGCTAGAGGGATTGATATCACTATTGATCAATATCCCTATACAGCATCGCAAACGGGCATTGGAGCATTAATCCCCCAGTGGGCCCAAGAAGGTGGCAGGGAAAAATTGCTTGAGCGTATCAATAGCGATGAAACGCGGCCCGCGGTTAAAGCTGCAGTCATAGACAAAATTTTGTTTGATCGAGGCGGAGGCCATCCCAAGAATGTTTTTATTTCTCGCAGCAGTTGGGACCGCTCAATGGAAGGTAAAAATCTTGCCCAGCTGACCCAAGAAAAAGGGCTTGAACCCACTCCCGCGAACGCGGCCGACGTAGTTTTTGACATTATCAGGGGAGGCGGAGCGACTGCGGTCTATCACGCCATAGGTGCAGAAGACGTAGATAGAATTATGCAGCATCCAGCGAGTGCCATAGGCTCTGACGGTCCCTTAGGTATATTCGGAGAAGGAGCACCTCATCCTCGCCAATACGGAACCTTTGCTCGAGTTTTAGGTTACTACGTAAGAGAAAGAGGCATTATTTCTTTAGAAGAAGCCGTTAGAAAAATGAGTAGCGCATCGGCTCGCAGACTCGGAATACACAATCGTGGTTTACTTACCGAGGGCTATTTTGCCGACGTTGCAATTTTCGACGCCAACGAAATAATCGATAAAGCCACATTTGAAAACCCTCATCAGTATGCAGTGGGCATGAAGTATGTTTTCGTCAATGGCGAGCTAGTGGTAGACAACGGACAGCATACCAATAAGCGACCCGGAAAAATTCTTTATGGACCTGGTTACCAAGCACAATAGATACCCCGGCACTAAATCATCTTGTATTACTTGCCAACGCTCTCAACTCAACTTCTATCTGCTAAGAGGGCTGCGGTGGAGTATTTCATCCCCTGAATTAGATTTTTTCGGAATAATTAAACGGCTTTTAGTTATCTTTACCGCCCTCCTACTACGTCTTTTATAACCTTGACGTTCATACAAATACGCTTTCCAAGCATTCATTAAGTGCACAAATCTGAGGCTTTGCACTGTTTTGGCGCTTTTTTGTTCTCGCTTGTCCCATTTAATCACTCAATCCTTCCTGTTTCTTTCTCTGGCCCGCTTCTTGCTCTTAGGAAGTTAGTGCCTAATTTTTATGTCTACACTTAATTTTTAACAAAGGGAAAAACACACAATGATTACGACTAGAAAATGCCTCTCGATAGCTGCAGCTGGACTAGTGCTTGCCACGAGCACTGCCCAAGCAGACGAACTTACTGCAAATGCCGGCGTCAGCAACAACTACATCTGGAGGGGTTTAACTCAATCAATAAACGAGGCTGCCGTATCTGGCGGAATCGACTACACAATGGATAGCGGTTTCTATGTTGGCACATGGGCATCTAATGTTAGCTACGCAGCTGGCGATGTTTTTTCTTACGAGCATGATATATACGGTGGCTACGCCGGTGAAGCGGGCGGCATTAGCTACGACATTGGATATCTTTACTACAACTATGATGCAGAAGCTGAATTCGATTTTAGCGAGATATACGGTTCAGTAGGCATCGGAGCGTTTACTCTTGGCTTAAACGTCCTTGTGGATACGGAAGCCGATGAAGGGCCAGGTCAGGACTTTGGTTTTGGCGAAGCCACTTATCTCTATTTGGATTACGCGACAGAGATTCGCGAAGGCTTAGAGCTTGGACTACACATTGGTTACCACGAAGGTGACTTCAACGAGGCATTTAACGGTGTGCCCGGCGACTATACTGACTATAATATTTCCTTATCAAAGGATGGCTTCATGTTCATGATCACTTCTACTGATCTTGATGATGTAGGCCCAGATAACTTAGACAACGATGATGTGAAATTTGTTGTTGGCTACTCAATGGATTTTGAACTGTAAGTTCAACTGAAGTTAAAAAAATGCCGTGCCAATAATCAACATTGACACGGCATTTTTGATTTACACTTAATTTCGCCTTCACTCAACCTTAAGGGTTGGCATTTAAAATCTCTCGTGCAGATTCTATAAGCTGCAATACGATTGGGTGTTTGAGTTTTCTCTCAGGAGAAATCGCATAGTAACTTTCCATCACCGTCTTCGCATTTCCTACCCTTTTCACTCGATACATTTCTTCAATTTCTTTTCGCATAACCTCAGGGGCAGGAAATACGCCTACGCCTTCGCCGCCAAACACTTTCATCAACGCGCTATCTTCAAACTCCGCGACTATAGACGGTGATATATTTTCTTCCTCGAACCAATCTTCAATTCCTCTCCTAACTGGGTTATTCGGTGTAGGGACTAAGACTGGGGCTTTATTAAGTGATGCAGGAAAATCTCTAGAATAGGTCTTCGAATTTTCGACATTTGAGAAAAATGAGATACTGCTTTCACCCAGCGCATGACTAAACGCCTTCACATTAAATCCCGGAGGAATCGCACAATCAGAAATAACGATATCTAACTGATGTACTGCTAGCTCACCAAGCAGATCTTCTAAATTTCCTTCTCGACATACCAAACGCATAGGCTGTTCTGTCTGCAGTGCTGGTTTTAAGATTCTGAAAGCAATGAGTTTAGGAATTGAGTTGACGATTCCGACTTTTAATCCTTCAGGAACTCCGATATCTCCACTGCGCATTTTGGAGCTGAGCTCTGCTCCCAATGAGAAAATTTCGTCGGCATATTGAAACACGAGATGCCCAGTTTCAGTTAAAACTAGCCCACGCCCGGCGCGAGAAAATAAGGGTTCCCCGATAGATTCTTCCAGCAACTTAAGCTGTCCACTGATGGTTTGGGGGGTAAGATGAAGTACGTTGGTGGCTTTTGTAATACTGCCTTCTTTGGCGACCGTCCAAAAATACTGTAAATGATTGTAGTTAAGATGGCGCATAACATTCTCCTATTGGCTGCTAATTCTATTCAATTCCCAAACATGTGGGCTTCGATTACGCCAACCGAGGTCCTGGGCTGCAGCTTGGGAAAGCAAACCTACACTGTGTTTTCCTGATTAAATTACAAAGTATTATGGCATTTCCTTATTGTTCGATATATACGAGTTAAATGAAACATTTTATCGAATTACTCGAAACCAACGATCCGCCGATTAGAATGGGGTGAGAAAAGTGGTAAGACAGTGATAAGGAAGACAAGTAAAACGACGTGATTTGGAATTTTGCGGGTCCAGAATAAAACAAGCCCAAGGATCCCACTGGGAATTCCTCAGGCTTAACGTGCGGCAAAAAGGGGTAATTGCCGACTTTGGAGATAAAAGTAGAGCCGCAGTAAAAGGGAGAATTGCGGCTACTACATGTCCTACAACGAGTTCTTAAGACAGGGCCTATTTAAAACTATTGAGACATTAGGAAAAATCTGCTTATTTCGTCTGACTGTTCGGTTTTCCCGAAAATACCCGTGGCGCGGCACCTCTAGCGCCTTTAGGCCTCTTTCATCTGATTCTTTTAAACCCAGCGAATACATCAAACCTGCTAAAACTATATGAGACGTCGTTGGCGAATTTCACCATACATTCGTCTATTTCCCAACCAATTCTTTGCTCATCCCTCGTATCATTCTGATATATAACGCTTTTATTAGTTGGCACGCTATTCGCAATATATTCCTAACCAGCGAATAAACCTTTTTTGAAACAGTCGCGGTTAAACGGAGCATGTAAGGAGAAATTTATGAAAATCTTAGGGAATCTTTTAGTTATTATCTTGGTGATTATTGGTGTGTTAGCGCTAATTCCCCTCGTATCCTTTGGCTTCGCACTCTTCTGCGGTATCGCAGTTTTCGCAATTTGGCTGCTTCCCATTTGGATTATTGCAACATCTGACAAGACAACCGGCTTCGAGAAAATAGCTTGGCTTATCGCCATCGTCTGTTTGTCATGGTTTGCTTGGGTGTTCTACTTTTTCCTCGCGCCGCTAAAACCTAGACAGCGCTATTATTACTCCGACTAAACACGCAGATCTCAGAACGAGAGCACACGGTCGCCATTGCTACCGTGTGCTCGTATTCCCCACAACAAGCTGCACGGATCAATATTAGTTCAGCGGCATTAGTTCAGTTATGATGGCCTGAGTCACTTGAGATTAAATTAATGGCCATCATCGAAGTCAGTAATCTCCGCAAGCGGTATCCCTTGCCCGGCACGAAAGGTGAGAGTTTCAATGCGGTCAACGATATTTCATTGGAGATTCATGAGGGTGAGATTTTTGGAATCTTAGGGCCTAATGGCGCAGGAAAAACCACCACGCTAGAAATGCTAGAAGGCCTCACCGACATTGACGGCGGCACTGCTTCCATCGATGGTATTGATGTTAATGCTAACCCGTACCAAGTAAAGCAAATCATCGGGGTTCAGCTACAAGCCAACGAATACTTCGACAATTTGTCGATTAGCGAACTACTTACACTCTTTGGAAATTTATACGGCCGTACCATAGACGCCGACTCTCTCCTCGACAAAGTCAATTTAGTGGATAA
Organism: Pseudohongiellaceae bacterium; assembly: GCA_045106275.1. Classification (GTDB taxonomy): domain Bacteria; phylum Pseudomonadota; class Gammaproteobacteria; order Pseudomonadales; family Pseudohongiellaceae; genus UBA9145. The sequence goes on from JBGCEK010000045.1 coordinate 38,366, forward strand.
AGCTAAGTCCAAACCGGACAATCTTTCTGGCGGCCAAAAACAACGTTTTTCTATTGCCTGCGCATTGGTCAACGCGCCTAAAATACTCTTTCTTGATGAGCCAACCACCGGTTTAGATCCTCAAGCAAAACGGAATCTTTGGGATTTAGTATTAAGCCTTAATGCTTCTGGCATGACTATTGTGCTCACCACTCATAACATGGAAGAAGCCGAAACTCTCTGCCAGCGCATCGCCATCATGGATCATGGCAAAATCGTCGCCCAAGACACGCCCCAGAATTTGATTCTAGAACTGGCACCAGAACCGCCTGCCGCGCCTCTTCATGGCAACATCGAAGACGTTTTTCTTGCACTTACCGGCCGAGCTTTAAGGGACTAGTTAGAATTCTTATGCAAAGTAAAACTCAATTCCACCTAGCCAAAGTATTCTTAAAAATATTTCTAAGAGACCGTCAATCGATTTTCTTCAGCCTCTTTTTCCCCATCATTTTTATGACTGTATTCGGTTTCATAAACAATGGAGAAGAGGAAGCCATCAATATAGGTGTGGTTAACGAATCCGCAGATTTATCCGCGGTAGATTTCATTCAACAGCTAATAGACAGTCCAGTATTTAGCGTCACTGTCGGCTTGGAAGATCGCCTGAGGCCGCAACTTGAGGAAGGCGAACAAACGCTCTTACTCATTATTCCAAGAGAGTTTAGTGCCACGTCAGAAGGCGGCACTTTGCGCTTATTGGTAGACGCGTCACAAGTTAGGCAGCTTAGCTTAATCATGCCAGTGCTCGAGAAATCCCTACTCGATATAGAAAGAGAATTTCGCAACATCGAACCCATGTTTAATTTGGAAGTGGAGGATATCAAAGCTCGATCTCAAAGTTACTTAGATTTTCTCCTGCCTGGCCTAATGGCATTTACACTAATGCAACTCAGCATAGCTGGCAGTGGATTCAACATTGTTGAATTTAGACGCAAAGGAATACTCAAACGACTGTTCGTGACCCCCATTAAGCCCAAAGACTTTATTGCCGCGATAGTCATGGCCCGTATGTCGATTGTCTTAATCCAACTTACCGTCCTAATCCTATTTGCCCTGTTCGTTCTCAATGTCTCCATAGTAGGGAGCCTCGCCAGTTTTTATCTGATGATAGTATTGGGCACCTTTATTTTTCTTTGCTTAGGCTTCTGTATTGGGAGTATTGCCAAAACCCAGCAGGCGGTTATGGCAATTGGCAACATCTTCATCTTTCCGCAAATGTTTCTGTCCGGCATTTTCTATCCTATTGAATCAATGCCAGAGATCGTTCAACCTATTGCGAGTGTGTTACCGCTTAGTTTTGTCGCCAACGGTATGCGCGAGATTGCGATCAATGGAGCCGCACTCACTTCTATTACGCCTAGCTTACTTGGTATCGCTTTCTGGCTTATTGTCTCGTTTGTACTTGCTACTCGCCTTTTCGTTTGGAAAGAAGTCGCTAATTAGTTCGGTAAAGGAATCTAAGAATCAACGGTGACATGAACTAGACTTGTGTACTATAGTCCCTAGCTCAGCAAACAAAGTCAGTTAAGCTTTTGTGTGTTGATTTACCTAACAATAAATACATACCTGATTTGCTCCGTTTTGGCGCATTAAATTAATTACCAAGGTTTGGAGATATTTATAATGAAAAGAGTACTCGTAGTCTTATCAGCCTTAGCAGTTCTAGGCTCTGGCGTGCTAGCGACAGTATCGGCTCAAGATGCACCGACCCCAGAACAACAAGCAGCAGGCGCGGTTGACACCCGAAAATCTGTATTTAAGCTTTTGCGCTTTAACCTAATCCCATTAGTCGGCATGGCCCAAGGTGCTCCCTTTGACGCCGCTGTGGCCGAACGAAATGGTCGTCGAATTGCTGCATTAGCGCCAATGATCCCAGACCTATTTGCCCATGACACACGGGATTTTGATGTTGAAACCACAGCATTGGATAAAATTTGGGACAACCAGCCAGATTTCTCTGACAAAGCACAGGCGTTAGTAGACAACGCAACAGCATTTGCCGATGCCGCAGCTACAGGTGAGCGAGGAGCTACTCTTGGTGCTTTCCGTGCGCTGGGTGGTTCATGTGGTAACTGCCATGACGATTACCGAGTCGACGAAGACTAAATAGATACGTCATTGAATTAAAAAAAGGCAGCCAATGGCTGCCTTTTTTTATTTTTCAAAATACAGCTGGATCAAAAGACAAACGTCACTCAGATTTAAGCTTCATCTCAAACTTAGATCCAAACATTTTTTCATGTGTAAAATACACATACACTATGCCACCACTAAGTCCAGCAACTACACAAATAGCTACTTTAACAACAGTCATGGGTGTCAGACCAAACTGGCTAATCATGAAGTAACATTGCGATATGATGAGTGCTGAAAATGTAACCATGAAATCAACATTCCAAAACCCCTTAAATCTTCCTGTTTCTTGATCGCGAATTGACACGGGAATGAACCAAGTAGCGAACAGGGGAACCAAAATTGTGTTAAAAGAGAACGTAAGCATTTGATAATTTCCTTTTTAAGCCTTTTATGAACCGGTTTCCTGAGGGCCTCTAGTTCCGAGAACGCCAGTGCCAACTGAATAGGCTCCAAAACTGTAACGCGCAAAACCAGTGGTAGCAGCAGAGATTCCGCCAAAGAAGCCAGAGACTCCTCCAAAAATAGCCCCGCTTATTGCTCCGGAAACTCCATCGTTAACACCGCCAATTATCCCGCCTGTAATCGCACCGATCACGACTCCAGCAGGTCCCACTCCGCCACCAACTTGTTCCATTTCTTCAGACGTAAGCTCTCTCATTTTCAATCTCCTTTTGAGTTTAGTTAAGCCAGCAATGCTGGCTTAACTAGCTTAGACATCACTTGAATTTTGTCCTAGCTTTGGCTCAAAAAAGTTATGAATCGGGCTGATTGCTGAAGAAATCAATATCAGCAAGGTTGAACTGAGGAACTACTGCAACTGGATTAACGCGTCCATAATGGATCTCGTCAAAACGGACTAACGGTGGAGACAAGGGTCCCACTACTGAAGTCAAAACGGCACTTCCACCGCTTACTGTTTTGGTTTCTTGCTCTGACAGTTCTCTCATTTTCAATCTCCTTTTGAAATAGACAGTCTATAACCTACCAACAGTTTAGAGCGTGATCGAGTAAAGGCAAAGTAAACAGGAAAATAAGACTATTGCGGGTTATGACGAGTAAAGAACGCGGCCATGGCCAATCGGTCGGCATCGGTAAGTTTACTGGTATTGTGTTCAATGACATCATTCATATCACCTCCGACAAACTCACCGCTTTGTTTTAAGCCTAAGAGTAAAAACAGATCGAAACTGTCTTCTGTCCATTCTGCCAGCGCCTGAGCATCAATCGCTTCAATAACCTCGTCGCCAAAGACCGCGCCGCCGTATTCATTAGAGTAGTTGGGAATCCCCAAGCTATTACGAGGAGTATGACATTCCCCACAGTGACCAAGGTTTCGTGCGAGATAGGCACCTCTTTCAAGCGTTTCGTCTTGAAAGACTTCGCGCTCTGGCTCAGCTATCGACGCCATCAAATTCCATCCAGCCACTGCCCATCGACTCAGCCAGACGGGAGTTTCAGGTTCAGCGACTTGACTACTAATCGGCTCAAGAGACATAAGATATGACCCTATGTCCACAGCATCTTGATCTGTTAGCCCCGCATAAGCTCGGTAAGGAAAAGCAGGAAAATAAAAGCTACCTGAGGGTGTTCGTCCATGCTTCAACGCAGCGATGAAATCTCTTGCCTGCCAATGACCAATACCCGTTTCTAGATCCGGCGTGATGTTGGGAGCATAAAAAACACCAAACTCCGTTTCAAGACCGTGGCCTCCCGCTAGAGTTTCAGATCCTTCTTCGCTGCGATGACAGCTTACACAACCACCAGCAGTGACCAAATATTCGCCTCTGGCGATGGCCTCTTCTGACGAAGAAAGAGAGAGATTTGTGGGGACTGAAGGCGGGTAAAAAAGCCATACCAAAGCTAAGATTAAGCAGCCAAGGACTAGAAAACCAATAGATACGCGTTTTTTCAGAGGCATAGTGTTCATTTTGCAACGAGATTGACTTTCGAGTGTTACAAATTTGTACGGCTTAGGCAATGATTCCACTTGCGGAACCATTGCCCGTATAAACGACTAAACCGGCAGAGAGACGTTTTCTGGCAAACCTATACTAAGGTGTTTAGCATTTCTCGGTCGTAAGTGACCAGTTCGTCCATTTTCCCATCGCGAACTTTGTTTGCCCAATCTGGGTTAGCAATCAGTGCTCGCCCAACTGCAATTAGATCGAACTCGTCAGCTTCCATGCGCTCCAACAGTTCATCGATACCAGCTACTTCCGCAACCCCTTCACGATAGGTGGCGATAAACTCTTCTGTTAAACCAACACTGCCAACACTGATGGTAGGTTTATTGGTAATTTTTTTAACCCAACCAGCAAGATTCAAAGTAGAGCCTTCAAATTCTGGCTCCCAAAAACGTCTATTGCTGCAATGAAAAATGTCCACGCCTGCTGCGGACAAAGGTGCTAAAAATTCTTCCAGCTCTTCAGGGGTTTTAGCCAACTTCGCATCGTAATCTTGCTGTTTCCATTGAGAAAAACGCAAGATTAGCGGGAAATCATCTCCGATAGCAGCACGTATTGAGCGCACGATTTTTTCTGCGAAGCTGCCGCGCTTAGCTAAACTACCGCCGTATTCATCATCACGAATATTTGTGCCTTCCCAAAAGAAATTATCAATAAGATAGCCGTGAGCTCCGTGAAGCTCGATGGCATCGAACCCTATTTCTACTGCATCGACCGCGGCTTGGGTATAAGCGGCAATCAACTCTTCAATTTCCTCTGTACTTAAAGGCTCAAGCACCTGCTTGCCTGGTTTGATATAGCCAGACGGGGAAGCCGAGGGATAGTCAGGATGCGGACCTTCCCCGGGCTTGCGGATTGCCCCAACATGCCATAGCTGAGGAGCGATTTTACCGCCAGCCGCGTGCACCGTTTCTACTACATGCTTCCAACCCGCAAGAGCGTCACCGTGGAAACAAGGCACTTGCACGCCACTAGAGGCAGCCTTGTGAGGGATAGTGGTGCCTTCAGTAATAATGAGCCCCACGCCACCTTCTGCCCGGCGACGGTAATAGTCCGCAACATTCTGGTCTGGTATTCCGTTGGGCGAAAACTGTCGGGTCATGGGTGCCATGACTATTCGGTTGGCCAGTTCTAAATTGGCGAGGTTAAAAGGTTTAAATAAGGCATTTGGGGTCATAATAAAATCCGATAGTGGTCCGTCTAATGATGAACAAAGCCGAAGCATTCTAGTAGTTGCAATTGTCCTTGTCGACCTCACCGCCCTGCCGATACACTCATCACCTCGGCGTTTTCATCTCGGATTACTAAGGTCTCTTGTTTTGTTCGAGTTTCAGCACATAATTCAGGTTAACAATCCACAGGACCCACAGTTATTGGTGCTTGATCGAAGCCAGCTGTGGCAAGGACTTATTTTGCGGGCGCGCCACCCTGAAAGGTTCAATGATTCATTGCAATGCCGCTGCTCAGATTTGCTAGACCATCAGTTTATTCGCCATGTTTCTGCCGGTGGCACTCATTTTAAAGAACAGGTGACTCTCACCCCGGAATCCAAGATTCATACCCGAACCCTGCCTGACGTTGAACAGCTGTTCGCTGAAAGCACCGCCTTGATTGAAGAACCGGAGCTAAATGCTTTGTTCGTCCGCTTTAGTTATCGAAGAGAATTAGCCTCGGATGAGCAACAGCTCCAGATCACTGAATATTTGAAATCAGCCTATGTGCAGCTTGATAGAGACGCCGTAGCCATGATTAGAATGTTGGCAAAAAGCGAGTTATAAGGCTCGGTGCAGTTCCATTAAGCTGCTTTGATTCAAACCCATGATTTAGTTAAAGTGAGAGATGTCTAATTTCTCAGGCTGCGCCAATGCTACTTAGTAGCCATACAGGTTTCCTAATGAATATGCTCAAACTCTCGCTTACATTTTTGCTGAATCCCTGCTCAAAGATCCTAGCCACGAGCACCTTGATCGCTTGCACGCAGCTAGCAGCAGTTGCCCAAGAAGGCAATTTTGATCCAGCAACAGTCTATGAAAACACCTGCTTTGCTTGCCATGGCACAGGTGCAGCCCACGCCCCTGAAGTCGGAGACATTATTGAATGGGAAATTCGATTAGAAAAGGGTCTTGATAGCTTAGTAGAAAACACTATTAACGGGCTCAACGGTATCATGCCCGCAAGAGGCCTTTGCGTGGATTGCAGCGACGATGAACTTCGAGAAATCGTGGAATACATGTTAGAAAACAGTTTATAAACCCACTAAAAAATAGTTACACGAATCAGAGGCACGCTAATGAAAAACAAAAACAAACAGCGCGTTTTAAAAGTTTCTTTAACTCTCACCCTGCTAGCTTGTATTAGCAGCTGTTCTCCACCCTCGGAAACTACTTCTATCAGCGTGACTGTTGGCGGCACCCAAAATACAGAGCCTGCCAACATTCCTATTCAGCTTTCCGAGAACACTTCATCAATTGTGCTTCCTGCTGTTCAAGATATGGATTGGCCGTTACATAATCTTGATCTAGCTGGAACCCGCTTCTCACCTGCCAATCAGATAACGCCTGAAAACGTAAAGCAGCTTACTCCTAAATGGCTTTTCCAACATGGCGTTATCGATGGAGTAAGTAACCAGACCACCCCTGTTATTGTAAACAATACGATGTACGTAACTGACTCACGAGGAAGCGTGTATGCCCTTGATGCTGTGGATGGTCATTTGCTCTGGACCTATGATGTTACCCGCAAACTAGGCGGAGGCCGCCGCGAAGGGTATATCTTTCGCCACCGTGGAGTTGCTTACGATGACGGCGTCGTCTACACCGCCGCGGGCTCATTCCTTTTTGCCTTAGACGCTGAAACTGGTGAGCCTTTACCCGGATTTGGAGAAGCAGGTCAGGCACCGGTAATTCTCGATGTGCTCCACCAAAAAGACCCAAGTATTGAAACAGCAATCTCGGTGGGGTACTGGTTCACGACCGCACCACAGATTTATGACGGCGTGGTGTATTTAGGCACAACCCGAAGTGAAAGCCATATTGCCGGCGGCTATGTATTAGCCATCGATGCCAAAACGGGTGAGTCACTATGGAACTTTAATACGGTGCCTCAAGATGAAACAGATCAGGGTTGGGAAATCGCCGGCCCCACGTGGGTAGGTGGTGAGCGTAACGGAGGCGGCATTTGGGAAACGCCGTCTATCGATCCTGATTTAAATATGATTTATTTTGCAGTGGGCAACCCTTTTGGCGACAGTACAAAACGAGACGGCGCCAATCTTTTTACCGATTCACTAATCGCCTTAACGCTCGATACCGGTCGCCTAGTTTGGCACTACCAGCAAGTTCATCATGACGTTTGGGATTACGACTCGGGAAACCAACCTGTGTTATTCGACATGACTGTTGCTGGTGAGCCTGTCGCCGCACTCGCCCAAGCCAACAAGAATGGCTGGCTCTACCTATTAAATCGCGAGACTGGCGAACCGGTCCACCCGATCATCGAAACACCCGTTTCAACTGAGACAACGGTGGAAGGCGAAGTACCTTACCCCACGCAACCAATTCCTCACAAAGCCAATGGTGAGAGAATGGAACCAGTGTCGCCCGTGTTTCCCATCGACATACCTGACTCTCAATTAGAAAATAACAGCTTGGTGGAGCAGTTCACTCCCATCGGTCCCAATCAGATTTTCGCACCTGGCTATGGCGGCGGCTCAAACTATGCTCCCATCGCCTACAGTCCCGACACTGAGCTGCTCTACGTCAATGCCATTGATCAGCCCTTTAATTCTGGACGGGGGCCAAAAGGCTATTTTTCCGCCTACGATCCAACCACCGGTGAACTCGTATGGCGACAGATATTTGAAGGCTATGGACAAGCAGGTTCGGTGGTCACTAAAGGAGGTTTAGTTTTTGTGGGCACCGGGAGCAATGAGGCCGGCTACTTTTACGCGTTTGATGCTAAAACGGGAGAAGAGCTATGGAAATTCAACACCGGTGCGGGCGTGTTTGCTTCGCCATCCGCCTATGTGATTGATGGACAAGAGTACATCACCGTCGCTTCCGGCGGGGGCGCACGAGGACGACGCGGCGGCGATTTGATTTTAACTTTTGCTCTGCCGGACGATAACTAAGAAGGTCCAGATCAGAATAGCTAAGGAGAAAACGAATTGCGCAGAGTGAGGTTCCAGGGGGTGAGATTCAATGCAGTGAGATTCAATGGAGCGGCATTAAAGTTTGTCTTGGCCATTTGTATGAGTCTATGCAGCCTCTGTACAAGTTTCAGTGCAATCGCGCAGATGGACCCTGAGTTCGCTGATTTTCTAAGTAAACTCCGGCAAGAAGCTGCAGGTAATGGCATCAGTGAAGCAACCATAGAAGCTGCCTTCGCCAACATTACACCCCCAGTGAAACGAGTAATAAAGCAAGACCGTTCTCAGCCGGAAAAAGTACAAACCTACGACGACTACCTCAACGCTCGACTGAGCCAATGGAAGCGCGAGACTGGCAACAAACTCATGAACGAGCACAGGGAACTGCTGGAAGAGATTGGCCAACATTATGGAGTTCAGCCTCGGTTCATTGTGGCTATTTGGGGCATGGAAACCAACTTTGGCACTTACCCAATTAAGGAGCCCATGTTCAATGTGCTGGCAACGCTGGCCTATGACAATCGCAGAGCTGCCATGTTTAGATCTCAGTTTCTAACGGCCTTAGAAATTGTGGACAGCGGTTTTCCCAGCATCGACAGAATGACAAGCTCATGGGCAGGCGCTATGGGGCAATCGCAATTCATGCCAGACAGCTACTTAAAATATGCGGTTGACTATGATGCAGACGGCAAGCGCGATATCTGGGATACGGAAGCGGATGTATTTGCCTCAATCGCCAATTATTTTAAAGCAAGGAATTGGCGAGACGATCAAACATGGGGGCGTGAAGTAAGGTTGCCAAACGGAGGCGAAACTTCTCTGGCGGGTAAGCAAGCTGATGGCGTAACTCCAGACCAAGCATGCAAGCGTTATCGAAGTTTAGGAATTTGGCGTGACCTTCAAGACTGGCAAGCACTAGGTGTTCGCAAACAAGGGGGCGGCGACTTACCTGGGCGTTCGATTCCTGCTGCCCTAGTGCTAGCGGACAAAGGCGATAATAAAGCGTATCTGGTTTACCGAAATTTCTGTTCCATAATGGCCTATAACCCGGCTTTTAAATACGCGCTATCAATTGGTCTGCTTGCCGATCAACTACAATAAACGCAAGCACCATGCTTTACACAATAGGGTACGCTACCAAAGCATTTGACGCATTTTTAAACCAGCTGAAGTCGTTTGATATTAATGCAGTGGCTGATGTTCGTTCCGTGCCTTACAGCAAAGTATTTTTTGACTACCACCAAAGCGCTCTGCAGAAATCCCTGCCCGCCGCTGGCATCAGCTACGTTTTTCTCGGCGCTGAATTAGGTCCGCGCTCTAAGGACCCCAACCATTACGACAGTGAAGGACAAGTACAGTTTAGCCGCCTCCAGGAATCGGCCTTGTTCAAATCCGGAATACAACGGCTTGAAGACGGACTCAACAAAGGGCTCAACATCGCCCTCATGTGTGCCGAGAAGGACCCCGCAAGCTGCCACCGCAGCCTACTGGTTAGCCATTTCTTGGCTGCTCGATTGGATTCCGATATACAGCATATAGAACACTGTGGAAGTCTAGAGTCTCAACAAGCACTCGAAAAACGATTAATCCAGATTCAAGGGGTGGAGGCAGACCTGGTCACGCCAGAAGAGGAACGGTTGAAAATTGCCTATGAGCGGCAGTTAAAACAAACAAGCTATCGCAAATAAGCAGCAAAAATACCCGAAAAGCCTTAGACTAGGATTATAAATAGCTAAACTCAGATCGCAGGGCTAACCACCAAATCAATTGACCCTGTTGCCGTCTGCATTGCAGCAGACTCCTGTTGCAATAAAACCATGGTTTATTTTAAGGAGACCATCATGTTGAAACTAAACCGCCGCCGCATTGCTTCTGCTATTTTCTGTTGCTCAATCGCTACAGTTGCCAGCCATACTCTCGCCCAAAGCGGAGAACGCCCAGAGTTGACAGGTATTTGGACCAACGCATCCCTTACTAGCTTAAATCGGCCTGAAGGCGTTGAATCCTTGGTTGTGTCTCCGGAAGATGCAGAAAAGATCGCAGCAGGAACTCCCATTGCCGGTTTAGCGCCGGGGGATTTTGACGAAAATTCTCCTATTGATGAGGAAACCGGAGCACCGCCAGCAGGCAGCTTCGATTTTGGTCTGCGAGGATATAATTCATTTTGGACGGACCCTGGTTCGTCACTGGCCTTAGTCAAAGGTGAATTCCGAACTTCTTATATAGTTGATCCACCAAGTGGGCGTGTGCCTCGATTAGAAGTCCCTAAAGTTACTTTTCAAGACCGCGGCTTTGGTCGACGCTATTTAACCGGCATGGGCGATAACTCTGGGCCAGAAGCATTGCCTTTAGCTGAGCGCTGCCTGCTTGGATTCGGCAATACAGCAGGCCCCGGAATGATGGGCACTCTCTACAACAGCACCTATCAGTTTGTGCAAACAGATGACTATGTGATGATTCTTGCGGAAATGGCTCATGATGCCCGCATCATTCCTCTGTATGACTCAGCAGACTCTGCTCGATCCAACACCCGCCCTCAAGTAATGGAGCAATGGCTTGGTGATTCTAGGGGATGGTATGAAGGTGATACTTTGGTGGTAGAAACAATCAACATTAAACCAATCCAAATGGAGCAGAGCTCGGTGCCAATCACCGCCAATGGCCGAATTACTGAAAAGTTCAGCCGCTACTCAGATTCAGAAATCGTGTATCAGTTTATCGTGGAAGATGACAATCTTTATCGTCAGCCGTGGACTGCAGAGCTAAGCTTCTATGCCACCGAAGGCCCTGTGTACGAGTACGCTTGCCATGAGGGTAACTACGCAATGCCTGGCATTTTAGCCGGCGCGAGATTGCAGGAAGCTGAGGCAGCCGCAGCTGGCAACTAAATTGAACATCACCAGCTTTGATCCATCTGCTTTGCTGAACGAGTCAGAGCAGATGGAGTTCTTAAGCCTTGGCGCTTTTGACAAAGGTGAGTGTGGTGCTTTTTGGTCGGGCCCAGGTCCGACCTCGCCGTGGGAAATGCACCCTGAGTGTGACGAGTTATTGCATGTTCTTGAGGGCAAAATTGAAGTAGAAATACTGCCTGAAGATGGCTCAGAGTCAATTACCACATTCGTCCATGCAGGGGGGTTTGTCATCATTCCTCAAGGCTGCTGGCACCGGCAAACAATGCTGGAGAAAACCAAAGAGTTTTATACGACTCCCGGGGCTACTCTTCACTCCACGAGTGACGATCCTAGAGCACAGGACTAACCTCGGTCTTACTTCGGGAACTCGCTTCACCGTAAAAATTCGATTTTTCAATCAGAGCACCAATGCAAACTCTCAAACAAATTTCCCTTGTGGTGAAAGACTACGATGAAGCCTTAGCTTTTTATCTTGGCAAGCTAGACTTTGAATTGGTTGAAGATACTGAGCTGCCAGAACAAAATAAACGTTGGATTGTCATCAAACCAAAAGGATCCACAGGCATCAATCTGCTGCTAGCTAAAGCCAGCTCTGAAGCACAAGCCAGCCGAATTGGAAATCAAACTGGCGGACGTGTGTTTCTTTTTTTGGAAACCGATGATTTTTGGAATGACTACAGAAAATACATTAACGCAGGTGTAGAGTTTGTAAGAGAAGCCCAAACCCATGACTATGGCACGGTAGCTGTATTCAAAGATCTTTATGGCAACTTGTTTGACCTCATACAAACTAACGCGAACTAAAAGGCCTCCCTATGACATCACATACTTTTATTACAGAAGGCGAAAACCTACCACAGTGGTCAAACCCCATCAGCCATGCAGTGGTAGCTGGCAACCTGTGTTTTGTAAGCGGGCAATTGTCGGTAAGTGCAGAGGGCCAATATATTGAGGGATCTGTTTTAGACGAGGCAACGTTGGCGTTCAAAAATTTCTTTGCAGCAGTGACTGCCGCCGGTTTTGAAACCAATCAAATTGTGTTCGTGGACATTGCCTTCTCTGACTTGAGTCAGGTGGCGATTGTGAACACACTTTATACGGAGCTTTTCCCAGAAGGAAAGCGACCAGCACGAACCATCTATGAAGTGGCCGCATTACCGTTTGGAGGAAAAATTAAAGTGATGGGTACTGCGGTGAAAACTTAAAGCGCGCTAATGACTAGCCTGAAACCGATGGTTAGGTTTCTAACACTAGGATCGACTCCGCCTCTCACTGCAGCCCGAACATTATTCACTTGATCCGCATAGGAACCACCGCGCATTACCCACAGCGCATCCGCGTCTAATTCCGCTTCATCATCCTCGGTTGTGTAAGGATAGTCTTGTAACGGACTTCGGGTAAGCTCCCATAGGTTACCACTCATATCAGAAATCCCGTAGCTACAGGCAGGGCAAGGTAACGCACCAACGATCAACGGTGCACCACTGTTGTAGTTTGCAAGATCGGTTCTGACCCGAGAACCCCAAGGAAACACTTTATTGTCAGTGCCACGAGCGGCCTTTTCCCACTCGGCCTCCGAGGGCAAGGTGATATGGGCGCCTGCATCAAGAAAAGCTTTCAGTTCTGTTGGCGTTTCGGCCGACTGGCGAAGTTTTTGCTCTAACCAACGAGCGTAGGCTAGGGCCTCAGACCAAGTGACTCCTGCAATGGGGAAGTTGCCTGCCACGCCCAAATTCAATGCCTCAGACGATTTTTCTGTGTCTGCCAAATAGGCCTTAAACTGTGCCACGGTGGTTTCATACCGACTGATATAATATAAAGGCAACTCAACATTTCCTTGGCGCTGTCGCCGAGACCATTGCTCATTGCCATAGGCCATTGAATCGATTGCAGGATTACTTCCCATGGTAAAACTACCCGCAGGAATCTCCACGAATCCCCAAGCATTATCGTCGGGTAAAAACCATGCTTCTTGGTCAAAACCATCAAGCGACTGCTGATCTACCATGGTCTCCGCGACTGCGCGCTCGGAGCTTCTGCTTTCGATGCTTTCGCGGGTGAGCCATACCGAGGTGAAAATGATAAGCATGAGCAACACTAAAAGGCCTAAAGTTCTGCTAGGCTCCAACGGTGCGGGAGCAGAATATGCGGGTGTTTCTGCCACTGTACTAAGCTTACTTTTAGTTTTTGATTTCTTGCTCACAGTGTGGACTCACCGATTGAAGTTTCACAAGCAAACGACCAGTTATGATCACAAGCTCTGGCGTAAAGCGCTTCGGTTGGCATGTCTATAAGATTGCGTCCGCCCTGTCTGAGCATCAGTCGCAGGTCGAGCTCTTTTGGCAAGTCTGCCAACAGTCTATTTTCGTCTAACAAATTAAGACACCCGCTTTTAAACTTAAGCTCACAGGCCTGACTAAAATAATCCAATGCGAGTTCTTCATTCTGCTCGGTAATTTCCCCGGCCCGGTAGTGAAGGCCTAGCTCATTGCATGCCCATGCGGCGTTATCATTGCAATACGTGGACTGTATTAAGAGCAGGCGATCGCAACCTGTTGGCAAGTTTTGAGCACAGGACTCTTGCCAAAAAGGCAAGCTGTCACCGGTATGCTGGCCATCGGTTTTTTGCAGTACAGACATACCCGCGAAAATTAGAATCCACACAGCCATGTGAGCCATGTTGGCTCGGCCGGAGAACCATGTGGGGTTCCAGACGTTAAGCCAGGCATCAGAATGAATTGAACGCACCATGCGATCGATGGCAATAACACTTAAGTTCAACAGGGGCACGCACAAAAGTTTGTCGTAAAAAGTAGGGGCACCAAAAAAATCTAGTATTGTGTAAAGCGCGAAAACGCCGACACCGTAAAGCCCACCAAAGATCATTTTTCCCAGCGGCGTACGCGGCGAAGTGGATGGGTCGGTAACCAATAAATGCAGACCCAAAAATACTGCAGCAGGAATTTCTGAATCAAGAAAATAAGGGACGCCGGTGAACGCTGAATAGAGCGCACTGGAGCCAAACAAAACAATAGCAGCCGCGCCGGCCACCAAGGTGATGGAAAAGAAATGCATTACAACCAGTCCCACACAAAAAAGGAACAGGTAGATATTCGGCGCAAGCGTTAAATTGGACGAGATAAGCGGAGCCCAGGTTAAGTTTGTGCTGTTGGTGACAATCAACACCAAAGAGAACAGACCAAGCGCAAAGGCTGAAGGATTGAATATGTGGACACTGCGCCCCTCTCGATTCCAGCGCACATACTCCTTGCCCATGAAACCAACAGCGATCATGAGAAACTGCATATAGAACCAGTCATCCCTGAACCACAGAAATAAATTGGTACTGAAAATAATCGGAATTGGCCCAAAACCAAGATTGTATTCCCTGCCTCTGGACCAAGAGAGCAGCATGCCAAAGGTAAATGCAAAAACCACTTGAGCTAGTAGCAGCAACATATGGTCATACACAGGCGACCAGTGATAACCCCAATAAAGATAAACCGAGAATTGCACGGAGGCTTGAATGTAGTGATGGGAGAAAATTGCGCGCTGATAGCCATGCTCAACGCCGCTGCGCTTAGCTTGGAAAATCAAATAGCCTTGCCAAGCCATAAGCGCCAGCACTGCTACCCAAAATGACCAAACCAAGGCTTGATTTGACTGTACCCGAGGACTGAAGGACAACAAGAACAGCGCTAGAGTGAGACCCATCGGCAAGGAAAAGTTGCCTAAGGAAAAAGCCGAGCCTGAAGAATTACGGGTTTGCGCGACGCTGGCCATACTGCTAGATGCCTTGATTTACCCTTACTGCTTAGCACAGCAGCAGGGGCTGGTTCTCGAATAAGTTAGATTCAGGAGAATAAACCAGCTAGCAAGGCAATTCAATTTGCCTGATGGGACATTTCGAAGCTAGGTATTTGGATTAATTAACAAATTTCCGCAACATCGTGTCAATAATTGAGTCTCAATGTACCCTTGTTTACATGGAAAACGGCGAAGCTGCCGTCTTCCATTGGGCAGATAGTTGAGCGTGAGAGGTAAATCAGTGCTCGATTCGGTGCTCGTGACGATCATGGTTGTGTTCATGCAGCTCATGCTCTTCAGTCGACTCTAACTCTCCCTTGGAGTCATGAGTTTGATGACTATCATGGCCTTTGTGACTTGAGTGATAGCTGTGGTGATCATGGTCATCGCCGCCAAAGGCAGCATCAACGGCGCGAAAAGGTGCGCCTATAACAGTGCCTGTTGTGTCCGCAGCCACACCAACAACAGCGCCTGCAATTTGAAAGGGTGCTTTCACTACAGCTGTTGTTGTATCCACGGCTACCCCAACCACTGCACCTATACAGCCAGTTAAAAATGGGAACACGCAAATCAGCGCGGTGGTTTTTAAGGTTTTCTTTAATCTCATTACTTTGAGCCTCTGTTAATTCGGTAGCAAATAGATAGTTGTTTTTGGCGTTGCGGTAGATTGCGCCCAAATCTCTTAACTCAAGCTGAATTGCCTGAGCATCAATAAAACCCAAGATGAACGCTACGCTGGTAAATGAGGATATGATCTAACTCTTGAAAAACCTCAGTAACCAGCGTACTTTCAAAGAGATAACTCACGCTAGCTGCTCAAAAAATTAAAATAACAGTTGGAGGTTACAATGGGTCTTCCGATTCTAAATAAAAGCACGCGCAAAACCGAACCGCTCATCACCCCAGCCACAATCACCGTTCGAGCCTTTGTTCTTGCCTTTGGCGCGTTTTGGCTGGCGGCTGCTCAAGCCCAAAACAACGACATTCCCCGCACCGAACACGGCCACCCTGACTTACAGGGCACTTATACATTTCGCACCATCACCCCTCTGAATCGTCCACCAGAGCTTGCAGACAAAGCGGTGTTAACAGCAGAAGAAGCTGCTGAGTGGGAACAGTTTGAGAACACGCGTCAGAATCGCGACCTAATCGATGATGCCGTTGGAGGCGCGGGCTATCCACCTGGCGTTATTTCCTACAACGAGTTTTGGTATGAGCGTGGCAATCAAACGATTCCCGATCGTCGCACCTCCCTCGTGTATAGCCCTGCCAACGGGCGCATACCTGAAACCAATATGGTGGGCCGGGAACGCAGAACAAACTACCGCCAAATGCTTTTTGAAAGCGCCGGTCCGGAAGGTCGAACTACGGTAGACAGATGTTTAACTGGATTTGTTGGTGGGCCGCCCATGGTCCCCGGTTCCTACAACAATAATATGCAGCTCGTTCAAACAAAAGATCATGTGATGATTTTGAATGAGATGGTTCACTCTGCCCGCATCGTTAAACTTGGTGCCGAGCACAGTAGCAAACAGTTAAAGTGGGAAGGCGACTCCATTGGCCATTGGGATGGAGACACCTTGGTTGTACACACTCAGCATTTTTACCATGACTACAATCTTCGCGGCATGTCGGATCAAGCGGTAATTGAAGAGCGCTTTAGCTATGTTGACGAAAATACCTTGGACTATGACTTTACTGTCACCGATCCGCTTTCTTGGGATGAGAGTTGGTCAGCAAAAGTGCCCCTGCATCGCTCTGAAGACCCGGTGTATGAATATGCTTGCCACGAAGGTAATCATGGCCTGCAAGGAATTCTCGCAGGTTGGAGACGCTATGAGTCTATGGGTATGAATGGCAACGGCACCCCCAAAGAGTAATTTCCCATTTGCACTGGAATTCATACACGCGCCCTAATGTCATTGGCATTTTTGCTTTGCTTTTTTACGGGCAAAGGCTGTTTTGCTGCTGAAGTTGAAGCCGTTAACATCGAATCGGTTCTCGACCCCAATGCCATCACTATCACCGAAATAGACGTCATCTTTTTATACGACGAAACACTTGTCGAAGAGTTTCCTGCAACAAAATCTCGCTGGTATTCAATGCGCCGTACACTGACCCAACGCTGGGGAGATAGTATGGACGTGATCAGTGTTTTCATTCCCCAAGGTTTTGATTCAGACACAGCGATTTTGCCAGGGCGAAAAAACGAGGCGGTAAAAGTATTTGTGTTTGGCCAACATGACGACGCCTCTGTGAAACCTGCAGATGTGACTCACATAAGGAACGTGCGAGTGACGATTGATGACTTGGGTATTATTGTCTCTGCACAAAACTAACTTGGCAGGATGAAAACAACGTGACCCTCATCGTATTTATTCTATTTTCAATTCTATTTGTCATCGTGCCCGGCCCAAACGTTGCCATTATCATTTCCACAACGCTCAGCCAAGGAAGAGCCAAAGGATTACTGGCAGTTTCCGGAACAAGCGCGGCCATGGCTATCCAGCTTCTCATCGCGGCATTCGCGACCAATTGGTTGTTGTTGCTACTAGAAGAGCAGTTTACATTTTTAAAATGGTTGGGGGTTGCCTACCTTGGCTATATTGGAGTCAAAGCCTTACTTGATTCTGAGAACGAAAAATCGAGCATGACCATAAGCGGTTTACTGTCGTTTCAGCGAGGCTTTTGGGTGTCACTGACCAACCCAAAAACTATTTTGTTTTTTTCTGCTTTTCTGCCCCAATTTGTCACTTCCGAGCAACTTTATCTATTCAACATCTTAATGCTCTCAGGTTTATTTTGGGCAATTGCGGTCTGCATCGACAGCGGCTACGTTTTCTTGGCAGACTCAATGGCGGCATTCATTAAACAGACACAATATGCTAAACGGCTTAAGCAATTGCCCGGAGTGTTTTATTTGGCTGCCGCTGCATTACTCGGCTCATCTCACCAGTCAGACTAGCTTGGCCTATTTAGACTTTGCTCGGTGGCTGCTACTAAAGGGCATTTGAACTAGGGATTTCAGTGGTTTATGCTTGTTAGCCCCCTCAATTGAGCTGTGAGAGACATAAGAATGAATTATAAACCCACTCTACGACCTATGCTGACTGGCCTGATGGGCCTTTTAGTTGCTCCAACCTTGGCTTTTGCACAAGCTGATATGGAGCCAGTTAACGATTTGCCGAACCCCTACATCACCCAAGCTGGCTACTTTAAAATGCCAGGAGGAAGAAACTGGGGTTCTTCTAGCACCGTGGATATCGATCTAGACGGCGAGAGCATTTGGATTGCCGAACGCTGCGGCGCCAATATTAACGCCTGTGTCCAAAACCCAGATACAAACCTTGTGATGTTGTTCGATAAAGACGGCAACATGGTTCGCAGCTTTGGCGCTGGCTATATCACTTGGCCACACGGCATCCATGTAGATCATGAAGGCAATGTGTGGATTGCAGACGGCAGAGACAATCAAGGTGGCGATAACCCGCCGGACGAAGCTTATGGACATCAGGTTCACAAGTTCAGCCCAACCGGTGTCCATCTCATGGCACTAGGCCAAAAAGCTGGCGGCCGCAATGACGAGTATTTCTTCACTCCCAATGACATGCACGTTGCACCCAACGGGGACATTTTCGTGGCGGAAGGACACTCTAACAATGCGGGAACTCCTGCGCGTATTCTAAAATTCAACAGCGACGGTGAATTCCTCATGTCGTTTGGTGAAATGGGAGACGGCCCAGGCGAGTTCATGCAGCCACATGCTCTTGCAATGGATTCCAAGGGCCGGCTGTTTGTAGGCGACCGCAGCAACAATCGAGTACAAATTTTTGACCAAGACGGCAACTTCATCGACATGTGGTATCAGTTCGGACGCCCAAGCGGCATCTACATTGATAAAAACGATGTACTTTATTCTGCCGACTCTGAATCCGGTTCAGTGAATCCTGCTCACGGTGATTGGCTACGAGGAATTCGCGTAGGCTCTGCCCAAACGGGTGAAGTTGAATTTTTGATCCCTGATCCTAACCCTGACTGCCGCGGTACGTGCACAGCGGAAGGCGTAGTAGCCGATGCTCACGGCAATATCTTCGGCGCCGAAGTTGGCCCTGTTGGCGGCGTAAAGCGTTACAACCGTCCACCAAGATAGTTCAACTCGAGCAAGTGAATCAGTTAAAAAGCCCGCCTCAGCACGCGGGCTTTTTTATTCGCCTCAATTAATACACAGCCCCAAATGGAATAAGCGATGCCACCTCTCGAAAATCTTATTGCCTTCACCCTTGCGGCATTGCTAATGAATTTATCTCCAGGGCCTTCTAACCTTTACGTTATGGCACGAACGGTTAGTCAAGGAACCAGCGGTGGATTAGCTGCAGTTGCGGGTTTGGCAGTGGGCAGTCTAGTACATGTGGCAGCCACGGTGCTTGGTCTCGCTGCGCTGCTAACTTACTTCCCTATAGCCTATACGGTCATAAAAATTGCGGGAGCTTTCTATCTCATTTATTTGGGGCTCAACTATTTTTTCAGTAGCGCTGACGCCGCGCTGGAAGACACAACGCTCAAAAGTGTAAGTACGAAGAAAGTGTTCAGAGAAAGCGTGATCGTCGAAGTCACCAACCCCAAAACCGCACTGTTTTTCCTCGCCCTACTTCCTCAGTTTGTCGCCCCAGAGCTGGGCAATGTCGGCCTGCAACTTTTAGTGCTCGGCCTAATCGTAACTGCGTCTGCTATCCCCTGCGATTTGATTGTCACATTCTTTGCCAATCGCGCGCGAGCCTGGCTTCAAACCAATCCCAATGCGCAGATAATTCAGAACCGAGTGTCTGGCAGTATTCTTACCGGTTTGGGGGTTTATATACTCGCCGCTGAAAATACCTAGCTCACCAATCGAAATCGAAAAGGGCTCTAGCCATACAGCAGAGCCTTTTTCAGTTCGATGTCAGTTAATAGGCTTGTGTGACGCGCCGATCTCTAATCATCACTGTTCATACTTAGAATACACAGTGCCAGCAACAGGGTTGCCACAACACCAGTTCCTCCGGCGATAGGCGACGGAATAAAAGCGCTACGACCCAGCATAATCAATGCGCCATTGGATAGCATTGCAAAGCCGCCAACCAGAGCCGTTAAACCACCCAAGCCCTTTGAGCCAGCGTTCAATTTAGCCATACCAAAGATAAGCGCGGCAAACCCTAATAGAAGCTTGGCTGCGTAATAGATCATGAAAGCAAAAGCAACCACTGCACCGGCAGCAGGAGCCATTCCCTCTACCTGTCCTGCCGCTTCAAAAAATGGACTAAACATCGTTAGACCAACGCTAACCTGCACTACGTTAAGCACTGCGCTAAATCCAATGGCAGACCATCCCACGTGATAGTTTTGAGTCTGCGCCAACGCCGCACCAGCCATTGCTGCAAGAAACGTAAAAAGTAAACTTTCCAAACCCCAAATAAAACTGCGTGGCACGCTAATACCAGCAGCCGAAAGACCAGTATAAAGCGCTTGAGTAAGTGCAAGTGCCAGCAGCAAATAGGCCGCGGTTTGGGCAGTACGTTTTGTGGTAAATTCCATTATCTTTCCCCTCGGTTTCCTTAAATCTATTTTTATTTACTCGCGCGAGAGCAGCCCCTTGCACGTTCAGCTGAGTAGAGACCGTGGGAAGGTAGAATTTATTTCTTTGGTTCGGTTTTTATCGATCAAGGATCGAAGACTAGGTGTAAGGAAGCAGCACTAAACTGCTGCTCTTATTTATAAAAGCGTTATGTTCCGTCGTGCACTTTGACTAAGTTATCATTTATGATAACCTGTAGAAATATCATGGAAGGTATTGGGCGCTCGCTCTTTTGTACCGTCAAAGGAAAAGAAATAGTTATTCTTACTTCCTTCATTAAAAAGACACAAAAGACTCCTCAGAAAGAGATCGACAAAGCCCGCAAACGAATGTCGGAGTTATAAAATGAGTAGATCTACACTTAAGTCCTTTAAAAAAGAGGCGTTCAAACGGAAAGGGGGGAAGGAGCAATATGATGAGCTTGCTCCCGCTTACGAAATTAGAAAGAAGCTAATTGCATTACGTCAACAGGCTGGACTTACCCAGAAACAAATTGCTGAAAAATTACATACAAACAAAAGCAATATTTCTAGGCTAGAAAGTGTTGATTCTTCAATCTCACCAAAGCTTTCAACACTTACAGATTACGCAGAAGCAATTGGTTATCAACTTCAAATTGATTTTGTGCCTAAGCATGGGTCACAAACATAACAAGCAGTTCAATCAAATATGTCAGATTTCCCAATCGTGAACATCTTCACATTCATAGTTGCTGCAGTTTCCGTAAACTTTAGTTATATGCTTGCAAAGCGTATCTATGACGGGATTAAATCTGACGAAGTATTAGTCGCAGGGCACCTCTTTCGTGTTGATCTACTGTAGAAAAATCATGACGGTTCAATAATTCGAAAATGAGTCTGTTCAGGATTTAGCATGCCCAATTAGCACGGGCGTTTTTCACAAGTGAGGCACCATGATTCGTTCCGCCAAAAAAATCGATGCTGATGCTATCGCCAAGATATACAACCACTACATCCTTTCAACTGTCATCACATTTGAAGAAAGTGAAGTTACTAGCCAAGAAATTGCTCAAAGGATAGAAGAAAACCAAAATCTAAGACTGCCTTGGTTAGTCTTTGAAGATGGTGGAAACGTAGTTGGTTATGCTTATGCTAGTCCTTGGAAAGGTCGTTGCGCATATCGGTATACGGTAGAGGTAACTGTTTACTTAGCGCCAGAGAATGTCAAAAAGGGCATCGGTTCGCAGTTGTATACAACGTTGTTCGTAGAACTCGGCAAGCTAGGCTATAGAACCGTAATTGGCGGTATCTCTCTCCCTAATTCAGCAAGCATTGCTTTACACGAAAGATTTGGTATGAAAAAGGTCGGCCATTTTAGTGAGGTTGGTTACAAATTCGATAGCTGGGTAGACGTTGGCTATTGGCAAGGGTCTTTAAATTCAAACGTGTAAATTGGATACCGGCGCATAGTTTCTGAAGAGCCTGACATCGAGCTTTAACAGAATTTGTCTTCGATTATTGGCGAAAAATAAGCCCGCCCCCATTATCCTTCTGCCATAAAAAAAGGCGACTCACTGAGTCGCCTTTTTTGCCTTTACGCTTTACTTACTAAACCTTATCAATAATCTGATTCAAGGTTGAGCTAGGTCGCATGGCAGCGGCAGCCTTTTGGAAGTCAGGCTTATAGTAACCGCCGACGTCCATGCTTACACCTTGCACTTCGTTTAACTCATCAACAATTTTATCTTCGTTGTTGGTTAGCTCGTTGGCCACTTGCTTGAACTTAGCGGCAAGGGCTTCATCATCTGTTTGCTCTGCTAGTGCTTGCGCCCAATACATAGCAAGGTAGAAATGACTGCCTCTGTTATCCAACTCATTCACTTTTCGCGAAGGTGATTTGTTAGTGTCTAGGAACAAACCAGTGGCATTATCCAACGCATCGGCCATTACATTAGCGCGCTTGTTGCCGGTTACGTTACCCATGTGCTCCAGTGATGCAGCAAGAGCCAAGAACTCACCCAGTGAATCCCATCGTAGGTGGTTCTCTTTTTCAAACTGCTGAACGTGCTTAGGAGCTGAACCACCGGCACCTGTTTCGAAGAGTCCACCGCCGTTCATTAGTGGAACAATCGAAAGCATTTTTGCGCTGGTGCCCAGTTCTAGAATAGGAAAAAGGTCAGTGAGATAATCACGCAGCACATTGCCGGTAACTGAGATTGTGTCTTTGCCTTCGCCGATTCGTTGCAGTGAGAAGCGTGTGGCTTCTTCCGGTGACATGATGTGTAGTTCTAGACCGTCCGTATCATGGTTAGGAAGATAAGCATTCACTTTTTTGATTAGCTCTGCATCGTGGGCTCTGTTTTCGTTCAACCAAAACACCGCTGGTGTACCAGACAAACGCGCTCGGCTTACTGCCAATTTAACCCAGTCTTGAATCGGGGCATCTTTGACCTGGCACATACGCCAAATGTCGCCGCTTTCAACGCTGTGCTCAAGCAAAGTGTTTCCATCCGCATCGATAACCGACATAGTGCCGTCTGCGGGAATTTCGAAAGTCTTGTCGTGGGAGCCGTATTCTTCTGCTTTTTGTGCCATCAACCCTACGTTTGGCACGCTGCCCATTTTGGCTGGGTCAAAAGCGCCGTTGGCTCGGCAGTAATCGATTACTTCTTGATAGACGCCTGCATAGCAGCGATCTGGAATAATCGCCTTCATGTCCTTCAATTGGCCGTCTGGGCCCCACATTTGACCAGAAGTACGCAGCGCCGCTGGCATAGACGCATCGATAATAACATCGCTCGGCACGTGGAGGTTGGTGATGCCCTTGTCTGAATCAACCATGGCCAGCTCTGGCTGCGATTCATACACGGCAGCCAAATCTGCTTCTATTGCGCTACGCTGATCTTCTGGCAGACTTGCAATCTTAGAATACACATCACCCAAGCCGTTGTTGGCATCTACACCCAATGTGCTGAAAACATCGGCATACTTTTCAAACACTTCTGAATAATAAACAGTAACCGCATGGCCAAAGATAATCGGGTCTGACACCTTCATCATTGTGGCTTTTAGGTGTAACGAGCAAAGCACGTCTTGGGCCTTGGAATCAGCTATTTGCTCTACCAAGAAGCTTCTTAACGCCTTTTTACTCATGCTGGAGGCATCAATCACCTCTCCTGCCTGCAATGCTATACCTTCTTTTAGCACAGAAACTGTCCCGTCGGCTGCTTTGTGTTCTATGCGCACACTGGTTGCGGCCGCAACAGTGCTTGATTGTTCACTGCTGAAGAAATCCCCGTCTTGCATGCTGGCAACGTGAGACTTAGAGTCTGACGCCCATGCACCCATTGAATGGGGGTTTTTGCGAGCATAGGACTTTACAGAGGCGGGCGCGCGCCGGTC
Organism: Pseudohongiellaceae bacterium; assembly: GCA_045106275.1. Lineage (GTDB taxonomy): Bacteria > Pseudomonadota > Gammaproteobacteria > Pseudomonadales > Pseudohongiellaceae > UBA9145. The sequence goes on from JBGCEK010000045.1 coordinate 62,344, forward strand.
TGAGTTGCCTTCTCTTAGGACTGGGTTTACTGCACTACCCTTAATTCGGTCATAGCGGCTTTGAATGTCTTTCTCTTGGTCATTTTTTGGTTCTTCAGGGTAATTAGGCAAATCGTAACCTTTGCCCTGAAGCTCGCTAATTACCGCATTCATTTGTGGTAGTGAAGCTGAAATGTTGGGCAACTTGATGATGTTAGCCATTGGATCTTGAGTCAGCTCGCCAAGTTCAGCCAAAGCGTCAGATTGTTTCTGGTCTTCTGTTAAGAATTCAGGAAAACTAGCAATAATGCGGCCTGCTAGGGAAATATCACGAATTTCTACTTCGATATCAGCTGCATCGGTGAAAGCACTGATAATTGGAAGAAAGGAGTAGGTCGCGAGTGCAGGTGCTTCATCTGTTTCGGTATAGATGATGGTTGGTTTTTGCTCTGACATTTCTGATCCTTTAAGTTTGTGACTAAAGTTACCGTGGCGTTTAGAGGCAATAAGGCTTAAAAAGCACAGAATTTGCCTGCCACCGTAAAAAGGGCGCGTAGTATAGCAGCACCGCCATCCTCAGAATAGGGTGGGAAACCCTTTCAGTAAGGCAAATATCATCACAGTCACCATGTATAATAGGTACACACATGAAAACTAAGGGCAAAAACGTTAAAAAGGACACACATGACTATTGAAACAACCCTCCCCGGCTTGAACATCAGGCATGCAACAATTGAAGACTGCCAAACCATCTTGGATTTTATTGTGGAACTAGCCGTCTACGAAAAATTGGAACACGAAGTTGTAGCCACTGTAGCGACGCTTGAAGAAACACTTTTTGGTGCAACTCGCTATGCCCAGTGCATCATTGCAGAGCATGATTCTACACCAGTGGGCTATGCACTTTTCTTCAATAATTTTTCGACGTTTACCGGCAGACCCGGCATCTATTTAGAAGACCTCTATGTTCAGCCCGCCATGCGCGGAAAAGGTTATGGTAAAAACCTATTGGCCTATTTAGCGAAGCTGGCGGTTGACTCAAATTTCACTAGAGTTGAATGGTCGGTGTTGGATTGGAATGAACCCTCTATCCAGTTCTATCGCTCTATAGGTGCCGATCCAATGGACGGATGGACCGGCCAGCGATTGGATGGAGAACAGCTCCAGTCTTTCGCGAAAGAGTTTAAATAGTCAGCAATACTGAATAAAAGTTATTCGCTGGCCAGCACTTGATAAACATTACTTGACGAACACTGCAGGATCAAAAATGGAACGAATTGTGTATGTTAACGGGGATTATCACCCTCAATCTCAGGCTAAAATATCTGTGTTTGATAGAGGGTTTATTTTTGGCGACGGAGTTTATGAAGTTGTGCCAGTCATCAATGGCCACTTAGTAGACAAAAAATATTTCCTTGAACGGCTCGACAGATCCCTTTCCGAACTTTCGATTGCCTGGCCCTGCGAACCAGACCAATTTATTCAAATAATGGAACAATTGATCGAAAAAAATAAATTGCACGAAGGAATCGTTTATACACAAGTAACCCGCGGAATCGCAGAACGAGACTTTCCTTTTCCTAAAGATACTGCACCAAGTTTGGTAGCTTTTACATCGGTGATGACTTTGCTAGATCACCCTGCTGCCAACACTGGCATTCCTGTTATCACAACTACCGACCTTCGTTGGAAACGACGCGATATTAAGTCAGTGAATTTGTTAGGCCAATGTATGGCCAAACAGGATGCGGTGTCTCAAGGAGGTGGTGAAGGCTGGATGGTCGAGGACGGCATGGTTACAGAAGGAGTTTCGTCTACCGCGTATATTGTTAAAGACGGCACAGTGATCACGCGCGAACTGTCTAACTCTATTTTGCCAGGAATACGGCGCAGGACTTTATTGGAAATTGCTGAGCAGAATAACGTAACGATCGAAGAACGTGCGTTTAGCGTGGAAGAGGCCCTAGAGGCAGACGAAGCGTTTATTAGCAGCGCTACTACTCTTGCTCTGCCAGTGGTGAGCATCGATGGTGCCATCATTGGCGATGGCAAACCTGGGCCGGTGACCACTCAATTCAGGGAACTCTATAAACAACGAATTCTCGCGGAAGCGGCAGCTTCTTAAAGCGGCTTAAGCAAGATTGGTAGGAAAGGCGATCACGTCGTCGATCCTATCAGCGCCGGTAGCGATCATAAGCAGCCGATCAACCCCCAACGCAACACCTGCACACTCTGGCAGGCCAGACTCTAAAGCGCTGATTAGCTTTTCGTCTATGGCGATTTTGTCTTTTTTCTGAATCGCTCTTTTTTCAATATCTTGACGAAAACGGCGGCGCTGTTCCTCTGCATCGGTCAATTCGAAATAGCCGTTTGCTATTTCCATACCGGAACAGAACAGCTCAAAACGCTCGGCGACTTGGGTGCCATGATGATCAGTCTTAATTGATGCCAGCGCGGCCTGCTCTGCCGGATAGTCGTAAAGAAACCAATTGCCCTGCATGGCAGGCTCAATGACTTGGCCCAGCAAGAGCTGAAGATAATCAGTACGGCCAAGACCCTCAGCTACCAGATTAATCTTGCTCTTAACCAGGCTTTCAAGTTCAGTGGTCGATGCGCTATGGGGATCTATTGATAAGTTCTGAAGGAAAATTTTTCGGTAGGAATAACGGTTGATAGTTTTGATGGTGGAGACAGAAGTAACCAATGCTTCAACTTCATCCATTAACTCGGTGAGAGAATAACCCGGTTGATACCATTCCAAAAGACTGAACTCGGGATTATGGCGATCGCTTTTCTCTTCAAATCTAAAGGCTTTCGACAGCTGATAAATGGCACCTGAATCGGCTGCCAGCAGCCGCTTCATTGCATATTCGGGTGAGGTTTGAAGATAGTAGGGTTGGGGATCTGAGCCCCACTGGTTCGCGGTTTTCCAAGACTCTATGTGCAAGTCACTGACCGTAGCTGCAGCGAGCACTGGCGTCTCCACCTCGAGAACGTCACGCTGGGCAAAAAACTCGCGAATTTGAGAGAGAAGCTTGGCGCGAGCCTGCAACATTGGCAGTGACGCGCTTGGCCTCCATGAGCTCATTAAGGTATTACTTATTCACTCGGTTTTGATACTCAGCGGTGCGAGTGTCAACTCGCAGCACATCGCCAATATTCACAAACAGGGGTACTTTCACCTGTGCACCTGAACTTAAAGTCGCAGGCTTAGTGCCACCTTGAGCTGTATCACCTTTCAAGCCCGGATCAGTGTCAGTCACTTCCAGCTCAACGAAATTAGGAGGGGTTACTGAGATTGGCGCGTCATTCCACAAGATGACCGTGTAAATACACTGCTCTTTAAGCCAGTTTCTAGCATCACTAATCGCATTTTCATCCGCCGCAACCTGCTCAAAACTGTCATCAGTTTTCATAAAATGCCAAAACTCGCCATCCGAGTATAAATACTCCATGTCGGTTTCCATCACATCAGCGGCTTCCACAGATTCGCCAGATTTATAGGTGCGCTCCCATACTCGGCCGTTCATTAGATTACGCCATTTCACTCGATTAAACGCTTGGCCTTTGCCCGGCTTAACCACCTCATTTTCTAAGATTGAACAGGGCTCTCCTTCAACCAAAGCCTTCATTCCCGATTTAAATTCATTGGTTGAGTAAGTTGCCATAATGTCCTCGCTGTTGGTGTAAAACTAATTGATGTGATTCTAGTCAGTGTAATCTTGCGTTAAGTCGCGGCTCATCCGCAAAACATGGTTTGTTATAGTCCAAGCATTACACAGGGTTTCTAAATTGAATCTAGGTTTGCTCTGTGTTTGCCAAAAAAATAACTGCTATCATTTGTGCCAAGGCGCTATTGTAACCGAAAATCGCCACCAACTCGTTTAGAATTCAACGACGATACTCGATTCAATTGTAGAGGACTAATAACCACAGCCATGCTTAAGATAATAAGTACACAGCAAAGCAAAAGCTGGCAGGAAATCCTCTCCGAATTGGTGACCGATCCCTCGGAATTAGTAAGCCTCTTAGAACTGGATGTGTCTCTTAAACCTCTAAGTCTTCTCGCTAACGACCAATTTCCCTTAAAGGTTCCAATGCCGTTTGTGCAAAAAATAGCCAAGGGCGACTGGAATGATCCGCTGCTCAGGCAAATTTGGCCATCTCGGGATGAAGAGGAGGTGGATTTAACCTATGTGTCCGACCCTTTGGCGGAGGCGAAAAGCAACCCAGTTTCTGGCCTGCTGCACAAATACCACGGCAGGGTTCTGCTCACTGCAGCCCCCCACTGCGCCATTCATTGCCGTTATTGTTTCCGCCGTCATTTCGACTATGAAGACAATGCGCCTAGCCGCAAAGCATGGCAAGACTGCTTTGACTACATAACGTCAGATGCAAGTATCGAAGAAGTTATATTAAGCGGGGGCGATCCGCTTGCCCTTGCAGACAAACAGTTTGGATGGTTGCTAGAACAAATAGAATTAATCCCTCATGTGAATACCGTTCGAATTCACAGTCGCTTACCTTTGGTCATTCCACAGCGCATCACAACTGAATTGCTCCAATTACTCAGCAATCGGCGAGTGAACTTGGTTTTGGTGATTCATTGTAATCACGCAGCTGAATTATGCCGAGACAGCATGGAAGGCTTACGCACGTTAGCAGCAAATGGCGTCACTATGCTGAATCAATCAGTGGTTCTAGCCGACGTTAACGACAATGTGCAAGACTTGAGCAAGCTCAGCCGCAAACTATTTTCTGCCGGTGTACTACCCTATTACCTGCATCTTCCAGATGAAGTAGCTGGCACCAAGCACTTCGATGTGAAAACAGCCAAGGCAAAAGAGTTAATAAGGGCCATGCAGACACGGCTGCCAGGCTACTTAGTGCCGAAACTGGTGAAGGAGGAAGCAGGTAAACCGGCTAAAACCCGAATAGCCTAACCATGGAAAAGCACCGTTTTTGCGCCGTGTAAATCAAACATAGCGTCAAAGCACACGACAAGGATTCGTCATGCCATTGGATAGCCATGCTCAGAAAAATTCTGCCACTCCCACTCTCCCTCCAGAGCTCGACCCCCTAACAGGTTTTCATCAGCAAATTTACCTGGATACTGCTCTCCAGCAGACCATCGAAAAAAATCAACAGCAAGGCGTTGCTGCCAGCTTAGCGCTGCTTCAGTTAGAGAATTTCTACGAAATCAAAACATGGCTGGGGAAATCAGAGGCCACTCTTTTCTTAAGCGACATTGCTCGGCTTATTAAGAAGTCTCTCCCTCCCTCCGTACTTCTTTGCCGCTGTCAGCGTTTTGAGTTTGCCGCCCTGTTGTTTGACCAATCCAACCAAAACATAAGGTCCATGGCGGATAAAGTCCAAAAGGCGATCGAAATTGCCGCGAAGGACTTCCTGCCTGCAAAACTTCGTCTGAACATCGTGATCGGCATTGCTGCGATGGAAAAAAGAATCAGCAGCGTTGAAGTAATGTATGCAAAGGCTAGGCAAGATATGCAACTTGAAACCCGAACTTTGAGCCCTCAGGTGAACTGCATCTCTAGTCTCGACTCAGGGGCTCTTGTTGGCAGACTTAAGACCGCACTTGAATCCGGCTGTCTCACACCGCAGTTTCAGGCGATTATTAGTCTTAAATCCGATCACTTTCACCACTACGAAATTAGGACACAGCTTGAGGATGATCAAGGTCTTATTCCCGCTGGGTTATTGTTTGAAAAAGCGGTCCAATTCGGCTGGGGGGAATCATTGGACCGATGGCTGATTAAGAATGGGATTAAAATACTTCATCAAACACGGCGCTCTGATTTGAAACTGGTTCTTAACCTGACCCATGACTCTATCGTCAGCCCAAGGTTTTTCCCATGGCTTGAAACCCTGTTGATACGAGCGCCGGTGGCTAGGGGCAAACTGGTATTTCAACTTAGCGAAATAGACATTTTGATTGCTCAGGGTTCCATAAACCATTTCTGCGAAAATCTGAAAACTCTTGAAATTCAATTGAGCATCAATCACTTTGGCTGCACAGACAATCCGTTTTCTTACTTAGATGAGATTCGAGCGGAATTTGTCAGACTAGACGGCGTTCGGCTGAATAAAACAATGATCGACCAGAGCAATACCGAAAGCCTAGGACGTACAGAAGATTTGGAAGGCTTTGTGGAAAAACTCCATGAACACGGCCTCCGTGTGATTGTGAGCAAAGTGGAATCTATGACCACAATGCCAAAGCTTTGGCGGAGCAATGTAAATTTTGTTCAAGGCTTCGGTCTGCACCGCCCAAGTAAGACGCTGGACTATGAGTTCTTGCAGGAATCCACGTTACAATTGCACTAGGCCGCTCTTTTGACTATCTGGCTGCGCCACCCATTTTCCCAACCAGCTAGGTGAACTCGCTACCACTTTCAAGAACTGGAAGTGGCTGCTGGGATAAACTCGTTGGGGATGGACCTAGCAACTGCTATGCTTGTGCAAACTCGCAGTTTTGCCATTTACTTTATTGCCTTGTTTGAGATCACACCTTGCCTGACACATCATTAGACCCAGCATCCAGCGCCGAAAAGCAGACTGCTAGCGCTAAAGAAGCAGGCAAGAAATCCGCAAAGGTCTCTGCCAAATTTTCCGTCACTGTTTCCCTACTGCTCATTTTAGCGTTTTGTTGCTTCTGGTTAATCAACAGTTACGCCACTCAAGCCCTGCATCGGCAGCATTCCGAGGGCTTGGGTAATACCTTGGCCCAGCAAACCGCATCCCAAATGACCGAGCTTTTATTGGCTAACGACCTAATCAGCATGAATGTGCTGCTAACCTCACTCACTGAAAATTCTTCAATAACCTCGGTTGCAGTATTGAATGTCAGTGACGAACTGATTGCCGCGGCTCGTTCCCCCATTGGTTCTCCTGCACCGCTAATTCCACTGCCTTTCGAGCTCAATCAGCTGCAAGAGGAATACACCGCTCCAATCTATTTGGCTAACTCAGTCGCCGGATCAGTGACTGTTGTTTTGGACCTTGGTTATTTGGAAACTGCAATGGTAAACAGTCTTCTTTTAAACACTGCCGCAGCGCTGCTGCTTATAGCCGTGTCTACGCTCCTCATCAGCACGTACTTCCAAAATTTAGTGACGTTTCCTGCCAATCTGTTGGCCTTTGCCTTAAGCAAAATACGGGCGGGAAATATTGAAACTTGCCCCGAGCCCACTAACAGTAATGAACTAAGCACTGTCATTAGACAATTCAATGCCACCGCGGAATTTTTAGCTCAAAATACTTTTCTCAATAACTTCGGCAATAGACAACCAGAAATCGAAGGAGAAAAACTAAAGTTTGAACCGGGTACGCAAGACGTCACCTTACTGAACATTAAGATGGCCAACTTCCATTATTTGGCGTCAACGTTGAGTGAATCGAGGCGGGTCAATCTTCTCAACAAATTTTATTTCTATGCAGGGAAAGTCAGCCAGCTCTATAACGGCCAAGTTACCTATTGTTCAGATGGTGAAGTGTTGGTAAATTTTGGGGTTGGAAAAATCGAAGAAGAGCAGGCTTTTTATGCTATTTGCGCCGGCCAGCTTTTTCTTCAATTAGTTGGAGACATTGGTGACGTGGATGGCCAAACCACCAACGCGAAATTTAAACTCGCGGTGCACGGCGGGCAGGCAGTTGGAGGGCTTTATTCGCCAATCACACAAGACACCAGCAATCTCACCGGAAGGACTCTAGATCTATGTCGACTTATTTGTGATGAATGCCCCGACAACAAGCTCTTAATCAGCCAGCCATGTTTTGAAAATGCAGGAGCTGCCAGCAGAGTGGAAGGGGAAAGATTTGAAGTCATCGACGATGACGAAGAAATAGTGGCTTACTTAAGTTCTGAGCCTATGTCAGATTTCCAGCTCTTGTTAGAAAGGCAAGCTATTCAACTTGTCACGGTATTCAGCGAATAGCCTGCCCTTCACTTACTTTAGACCAGCCTAGCTTGCATCATTTGGCTCTTCTTTGGCCTGGTCTTTAACGATCACCTCAATACGATCAACGTTCTGGAAGCCTCTAGGTAGCTTATTCCCGCGCCTACCCCGTTCACCTTGATAGTGCTCTAGATCTGCGGGTTTAAGGTTGTGATGTCGTCGCCCTGCATGAACAGTCAGAGTATCTTTAATACTAAGCACAGCAAAAGCAACCGCAAACTCTAATCGCTCTGCAACTCGGGCAGTGGGAATACTAATAATCTTGTTGCCTTTGCCCCTAGCTAGCCGCGGCAAATCATTCAACGGGAACATGAGCATTCGGCCTTCGTTGGTAACAGTGACGATAAAGTCATTGTCATAATCAAAGCCCGTTGCTGCCGGTAAAACGCTGCTGCCTTTGGGAAGCTTCAGGACGGCTTTGCCTGCTTTATTTTTACTAATAAGATCACCGATCTTGGCCACAAAACCATAACCTGCATCACTGACCAACAGTACATCAACAGTTTCTTCGCCGATAACTACTGTTTCAAAAGTCGCGCCAGACGGAGGGTTAACCCGCCCAGAGACTGGCTCACCCTGCCCCCGTGCCGAGGGCAAACTATGGGCGGGCAAGGAATAAGCACGCCCCGTAGAATCCATGAAAATCGCAAGCTGGTTACTCTTGCCTCTAGCGGCTAATTTAAAGCTGTCACCGGATTTATACTGCAATGCTGACGGGTCTACATCGTGCCCTTTAGCAGCACGCATCCAACCACGCTCCGACAATACAATTGTTACAGGTTCGGTAGAAATCAATTCCGTTTCGCTAAAAGCTTTAGCTTCTTCACGGGCAACCAACGGCGTGCGTCGAGCGTCGCCGTACTTCTCGGCGTCTTCCTTGATCTCGTTTTTGATAAGGGTTTTTAAACGAGTAGCAGAGCCTAAAAGCTGTTCAATTGTTTTTCTTTCGTCGCTTAAGGCTTCCTGTTCAGCCCTGATTTTTATTTCTTCTAGCTTTGCCAACTGACGTAATTTGAGTTCTAAGATCGCTTCAGCTTGGCGCTCAGAAATTTTAAATTTCGCAATTAAAGCTATTTTTGGCTTGTCTTCTGTTCGAACGATTTTAATCACTTCATCAATATTGAGGTAGGCAACTAAAAGGCCATCCAAAATGTGTAGACGATCAAGAATTTTATCCAATCGAAATTGTAGTCGGCGCCTAACGGTCTCGGTTCTAAACTGAATCCACTCTTTGAGCAGCGTGGCAATATCTTTTACTTTTGGAAGTTTATCTATGCCAATCATGTTGAAGTTAACACGATAGCTTTTTTCTAAATCTGTTGTTGAGAATAAGTGAGACATGACACTATCAACATCGATTCTGTTAGAGCGCGGCACAATCACAATTCGAGTTGGATTCTCATGATCAGATTCGTCGCGCAAATCCACCACCATTGGCAATTTTTTCTTGTGCATTTGTGCGGCGATTTGTTCAAGAATTTTTGCACCTGACACTTGATAAGGCAGAGCTGTAATCACAATATCGCCGTTTTCAACCCGATATATCGCTCTAGCCTTAAGCGAACCACGGCCGCTTTCATACAGCGCCTGTATGTCTTCTTTAGGGGTAATGAGTTCCGCTTCGGTTGGGTAGTCTGGGCCTTTGATTATCTCGCAGATATCAGCAACCGTAGACTTTGGTTTTTCTAAAAGATGAATACAGGCCTCGGCAACTTCCCGCAAATTGTGTGGAGGAATGTCGGTCGCCATACCGACAGCGATGCCACTGCCACCATTGAGTAATACATTGGGCAATCTTGCTGGCAGAATCTCAGGTTCATCCATGGTGCCATCAAAGTTTGGCCGCCAATCCACAGTGCCTTGGCCTAGCTCGCCTAGTAGTACATCCGCATAACCGCGAAGTCTCGACTCGGTATACCGCATCGCCGCAAATGACTTAGGATCGTCTTGAGATCCCCAATTACCTTGACCATCCACTAAGGGGTATCTGTAGGTGAACGGCTGCGCCATAAGCACCATAGCCTCGTAACACGCAGAATCTCCATGGGGATGGAATTTGCCAATTACATCACCAATGGTTCGAGCAGACTTTTTGAATTTTGCAGAGGCTTTTAAACCCAATTCCGACATTGCATAAACAATTCTACGCTGCACCGGCTTAAGTCCATCGCCAATATTTGGCAAAGCACGGTCATTGATGACATACATGGAATAGTTAAGGTAAGCCTGCCGGGTGTAACTTTTTAGAGGGACTTGTTCGACACCCTCGTCACTGACCGTTATATCTTGATTCATGAAATTCCCAATTTAAACAATTTATTCGGCAAAGTTTGCCTGATCGCCGCTACCTTCTAACCAAGCTTTTCGATCTGATGATCGGCTTTTGGCAAGCAACATATCCATAATCTCAAATGTTGAGTTTTTATTTTTCTCGGTTGGATTGTCTTCCAACGTCAGTTGCACAAGTCTTCGAGTATCACGCGCCATCGTGGTTTCTCGTAGCTGGAGCGGGTTCATTTCTCCTAGCCCTTTGAATCTCTGCACGTTCACTTTACCGCTCTTCTTTTCTGCAGCGATACGATCCAAAACACCGTTCTTCTCATTTTCATCGAGGGCGTAATAAACCTCTTTGCCTATATCAATGCGGAACAGCGGTGGCATCGCCACATAAATATGCCCAGCATCAACTACAGCTCGAAAATGTTTAACAAAGAGAGCGCACAGCAGGGTTGCGATGTGGAGTCCGTCTGAGTCCGCATCTGCCAAGATGCAAATTTTGCCATAACGAAGCCCTTCGATATCCCCGGATGCAGGATCAACCCCTAAGGCAATAGCAATATCATGGACTGCTTGGGATGCCAGAATCTCACTAGAGTCTACTTCCCAAGTGTTCAAGATTTTACCTCTAAGAGGCATGATTGCTTGGAACTCTCTATCCCGGGCTTGTTTGGCAGAGCCACCGGCTGAGTCACCTTCCACTAAGAATAATTCACCTGACATGACATCTTGGGTTGAGCAGTCCGCCAGCTTTCCAGGCAATGCTGGCCCAGAGGTTATTTTTTTGCGGGCCACTTTTTTGCTAGCTTTTAAGCGAGATTGTGCATTGTTGATACACAGCTCGGCAATCGCTTCAGCCTCGTCAGTGTGCTGGTTTAACCAAAGGCTGAACGCATCCTTCACAACCCCGGCAACAAATACCGCACATTGACGAGAAGACAGGCGCTCTTTTGTTTGACCTGAAAATTGAGGTTCAGTGACTTTTGAAGACAATACGTAGCAGCATTTATCCCAAACATCGTCTGGAGTTAGTTTTAAACCACGAGGCAGTAGATTTCTGAATTCACAAAACTCTCTTAACGCATCTAACAGACCAGTTCGAAGGCCGCTCACATGAGTGCCTCCTTGGGACGTAGGAATTAAATTCACATAGCTCTCGCCAACTACTTCCCCGCCTTCTGGCAACCATTGAACTGCCCAATCAGCCGCCTCATCATTGCCGCTTACCGATCCCTCAAAGGGCTCGGCCGGAAGCGTTTCATATTCTTTAGTGGATTGAATTAAATAGTCGGTTAAGCCGTCTTGAAAACACCACTCTTCACTTTGGGCTTTGTCCTCGCTTACGGTCTTGTCAATAAAATTGACTCGTAGGCCAGAGCATAGAACGGCCTTAGCCCGCAGCACATGCTTCAGTTTAGGGATGGAAATCTTTACTGAGTCAAAATATTTTTCATCGGGGAAAAACGTGACTGTGGTTCCGGTGTTTCTTTTTCCAACAGTATCGATCTGTTTTAGCTCAGACGCTTTTTCGCCGTCTTTGAATGTCATGAAGTAGACTTTGCCGTCTCTCTTCACTGAAACTTCAAGAGTTTTCGATAGCGCATTCACGACCGAGACTCCAACGCCATGGAGACCACCAGAATATTGATAATTATTACTGGAAAATTTACCACCGGCGTGGAGCCTAGTTAAAATTAATTCTACTCCGCTGACTTTTTCATCCTTATGGATATCAACCGGCATCCCTCGACCGTCGTCAGAGACTTCCACCGTGCCATCTTTGTAGAGAGTGAGAGTAAGACTATTTGCAAAACCTGCCAGTGCTTCATCTACACTGTTATCAATAACTTCCTGAACCAAGTGATTTGGGCGAGAAGTATCGGTATACATTCCGGGGCGCTTTCGCACGGGATCAAGTCCTGTAAGAACTTCAATTGCATCAGCGTTATAGTTGTTTGACATTCAGTATTCTTCTTTGAGGTGTATCTGTCGATTAGCTAAAAGTTAATAGTAATTTATCGCACATTTGCATCGATTCTTGATAGCAAATACTCAAGGATCTGTGGCAATTCTGCTTGGTAATTTTCAAAACTGTGATTCCCTCCCTCACGAACCCAACAACGGCTAGGAGAAAACTTTTCGACTGCTTGTCGATAGTCTAAGGTTTCATCACCGGTCTGCACTAACACGAGGAAGTCATCAAGCCTTGAAGGCGATTCAACATCGATCTCAAGCAGCTCGTCAATGTGCTCATGAGTTACGGTATGGATTGCATCTGTATAATAATTCTTATGCTCTCCAATATGCTTTTCCCACAGTTCGTAGGGCTTCACTGCAGGGTTAATTAGCACTGCGGGCAAGCCAAACCGTTCCGCCAAATAGGTCGCATAGTAGCCACCCAATGAGCTGCCCATCAAGACAATATTTTTGTCTTGCAATTGATCTATCAGCACACACAATTCGGCGATAGTTTCAGCCGGACCGCCACTCATCATGGGAAACGTGTACGCATCGCTCAAGCCCTGCTGATCCCAAAATGTGGCGGTTTGCTGCGCCTTTTCAGATTGGGGTGAGCTCAAAAACCCATGCAAGTAAATGAGATAGGGTGCTTTTAACAACGACAATTTTCCAGAAGAGTTAGCGTAATAAGTGTGAAGCAAGAGTTTACTTAACCAGGCTTAATAACCCTCACTGTCTAGATCTATATCTAACTCGTGATCCGTGAGTCTGACGACTTCGGAATCAATAGAGCCATCGGCATGCAATTCAAAGCGTCGGTACCCAGGATTTACATCATCCAGCGCGAAGCCTGTGGCATCAGGCTTAAACTGAATACACGTTGAAGGCGTGCAGAAAAACCGTATGCCTTGTTGTTCAAAATCAAGCGCTTGATGAATGTGTCCATAAATCACCGCCTTGACTTTCTTAGCATGCCCTAAGGCGTTCAAAAATCGCTGATCATTCTGAAGCCCAATGTCCTTCATCCAGTCTGCAGTTCCAGGCACTGGATTGTGATGTAAGCAAATCACACAATGATCGATGGAAGAATTTTTTTCAGCGGAGTCTAACTCTGTTTGGAGGAAATCCAGTTCGTCTGCAGACAGCCTGCCGTGAACTTGGCCAACAACAGAGGAATCCAGCATTACGATATTCCAATTGTTGATTTGTACAGTCTTGTTACATAACTCAGCATCTTTCGCGACGAATTTCATTACCGTCGCAACATCATGGTTGCCAGGTATCCAGTGACAGGGAGAGTTGAGAGGTTTTATAGCAGTTATGAATTTTTCATACGCAGCGATAGACGCGTCTTGAGCAATGTCACCGGTGGCTAACAATAAATCAATATCAGCTTCGTTCTGCTTCATCAGCTTAACGACGTGATACAAGCTGTCTGCCGTATTCATTTTTAACAAAGTCCCATCGTCGTCGCCATACAAATGCGTGTCAGTAATCTGCACTAGCTTTATGGGAGTTGATGAGGCCATAGTGATGGGCTTGTTACGTACTAAATTGCGTTGTTGTTAATTTGATGCTGCGTCCCACTTCCAGACAGTGGGTTAGCCACTCACCCAAAAATGCGTTCACCTGCATTTTTTCATCGGGATAATACATTTTGGGGTTAGGCTGAGTGTATCTGGCTTGCAGGTGGCGATGGCCTTGATAAGAAACCACTTCGGCCGTATTTGCGTCATGATAGACCCTCACCAACATCGACGGATTCGTCATCCATTTCTTCAATTGCGGTTTTTGGGTTATCTCAAGAGTAGTGGTGTATTTAAACGCTTCAAGAATTCTAATTTGAACAACCACTTTTTCATCACCAGGCTCGATATCGGCAATAGCAAACTCGCGACTCAACCCCTCAAGCACTTTCTCCGGATCTACCAACTCTTGCTGAATTACTTTGGCATCGGAGTTCTTGGGAAAATAGTTGGCAAATGATCGATCGAGATACGCTTCGAGCTGAGGCATAAGCTTTAGCAAGCGAATGTAATTCGCGTCGCATTCCGCCATCTGCTTAATCAGATCAATGGTATATGCATTCTTTGCCATGCTTTCAAACCTACTCCAGCCGAGTATCTATCAATAATTCGTGGTAGGTGCCGACGTTTCAAAAATAATTCGTTCAGCACCGCTATTCCTGATCTAATTGTAACCATTTGCACTGTTTTTGCGAGCCAAACTGCGCTTTTATTTCAATTCTTACAATATCTTAGCTATCACCGCCCAGCCACTCCTGGGAAAGTGATTTCCCGTGCTTTTCTAACCAATAGCTCGCAATAATAGTCATCGCGTTGTTAATTTGTCCTGATTCCACGGCTTGATGGAATTCAAGCACTGGCATTACAACCACTTCGATGTCTTCATGCTCAGAATCCAATCCAAACACTCCGCCTGCATCACCGGAATCTACTTGACCGCAGAATAGATAAACTCTTTCACTGGTAGTGCCCGGGCTGCTGTAGTAATTGCATATTTCCTTGAGCTGCTTAGGGCTGCAGTCGGCTTCTTCCTCTGATTCTCGTCTCGCTACGTCCTCTGGAGACTCCCCTTTTTCAATCATGCCTGCCACCAGCTCTACAAGCCATGGATTTTGTGGTTCTCCAAGCATCCCGACCCTAAATTGGCGCACCAGCACCACCTCTTGACGCTTTGGGTCAAACAGGAGGACCGCAACAGCGCTTTCTTTTAGCAGAACTTCTCGCGGCATAACCTTACTCCAGCCCCCCAAGACCAGCTTATGTTTTAGCAATAGCTTGTCTATTTTTAGGAAACCACGGTAGCTTGATTGGCGCTCGACTATCTCTACGTCTTGGGCAGAAAACTTATCCTTCAGGTTATTCATGGTTCAGAAATCTCGAGAATGTGGCGCAGATTATGAATCAGGGAGTTTCGCGATAGAGAACCACGGTTCAATGGTGACCGGGAAGGCCTGAAACAGGAAATGGAGCGGAGAGTCTGAGCTTCGTGCTGAGCGAAGAGTACGCTATCAACACGAAGCTGCTGCGAAAGAGAAACCGCCGTGCTTAGTCTCTGCTTGTTACTTCTAATAAATGGTAGCCGAACTGAGTTTTGACTGGGCCTTGAAGAGTATTAACGTCGGCGCTAAAAACCACCTCGTCGAATTCTTTAACCATCATGCCTGGACCAAATTGACCAAGATCTCCACCTTGAGCTTTGGAAGGGCAATTAGAGTGAGCCTTAGCCACCTCGGCGAAATCCTCCCCGCCATTTATTTTGTCTTTTAGTTCTAAGCATTGCTGTTCGGTATCAACCAAAATGTGACGCGCACTAGCCGTTGTCATAATAAGTCCTCAATCAGTTTCTTTGATCTTATTATGCCTCAATCCCTGAGAGAGGCCCACAAATAATGAGAGTTAAGCTATAATGTCCTGCTACACCATAGGGTTATTAGCCACTAACCGCCCCTCAGTGACTTAACTCAGGGACTTTGAAAAAACAGTTTAAGGTTGACGTTATGCCATTGCCGGAACCAAGCCCAAGAAGACATGCGCACACTCGTGCCATAGATTACAAAGGCTTTGAGCGAGAAGATGGATTGTGGGATATCGAAGCTCACATGACAGATACAAAAACATATAGCTTCAAAAATAATTGGCGCGGTGAAGTTCCTGTGGGTGAACCTCTGCATGAAATGATGCTACGTGTCACCATCGACGACAATTTTGTCATTCAAGACGTTGCGGCATCTACAGAACATAGCCCGTTTGAAATGTGCCCAGAAATTACGCCCGTCTATAAATCCTTGGTAGGTATCAAAATGGGCTTGGGTTGGCGCAAGGCAATTCGAATGAAGGTTGGCGGGGTGCAAGGCTGCACTCATTTAACGGAGTTGCTGTTTCCTATGGCCACAGTCGCAATGCAAACCATATGGCCACTAATGAGACATCGAAAAAACCAGGCTGACTCGGAAATTGGCCAAAGCAAGCAAAGACCTGTGGTACTCAATACCTGCCATGCTTGGTCTACCGATTCAGCAGTAGTTAAAGAGAATGCGCCGACATACTACACCGGGCCAGAGAAGATAGAGACCCAAGACCTAAGCTAGGTTCGTTTTTAGTTCGCTTAACCGTAGTAAAGCGGCATAACCAAAGATATCACCACGCCTTCTCGATCAGTGCGGTTTTCAGCGCTAATCCTGCCGCCATGGAATTCAGCAATAAGTCTTGCTATATGCAAACCCATGCCTAAATGAGGCTGCTTTTGTTTCTCTTGGGGGCGCACAGAAATCATTGAGTCAAAAACACGATCTTTCATTTCTTCTGGCAAGAACGGCCCTGCGTTAGACACTTTGACCACTGCGTGATCACGCAAGGCTTGGCAATAAACCACTATAGGTTTACCTTGAAAGGAGAACTCTACCGCATTGGCAATTAACTTATCTAATAGCTGTGCAAAATACTCGGGAACCCCATTTATATAAGTCGCTTTCGCGGGCAAGTCCGTTTCAAAAACGGACGTGGGATACGCCAATTTATAACCTTCAACACAGCCAAAGATCACCTGATTAAGGTCAATTTTTTCTTTCTCTGAGGTTTGGAGCATTTGTTCTAGGCGAGTGGCTTCACTCATATTCGTTAGAATAAGGTTGAGTCTCTTAATGCCCTCCTCAGCTCGATCTATGTAAATTTGTGATTCTTGATTATTATCAATCATGCTCAAATTTTCTAAAGACGATCTAACCACGGTCACCGGTGTTCGAAGCTCGTGAGAAAGCCGAGAAGACATATCTTCTAAATAGCTTGTGTACTGTGACAAGCGTTCTACTATGTTGGAGAAGCTACGCGACAAATCCCCTATCTCATCAGAGTTCTTTGATGGAAGCATGGTATTTTTAACCCGGCCTGACTCGTCAATAATTCCCTCTGCTTGATTACGTAGAACTCGAATTCGAGAAGAGATTCGAGAAGCAAAGAAAAATAATCCAAGAGTAACCAACAACATGACTGCCAAAATTGTGTTGAACAGCTGCTCCATAGCTTGATTCCGAAAAGTACGCAGCCCATTCATATTCTGGTCTACGACAACGGCGCCCATAATCTCGCCGCCGGCAACAATGGGGTGTGCGGCTTCTAACAGTCTAGTTTGGTTAGCGTCGGCTAAGGTACGAAACTGGGTAAAAGGCATGCCATCTAACGCCGAGTCGATATGCGCACCGTCACGGCGAACACCTGAATAAAGCTCGTCAATAAAGTCGTTGCTCGGTTTTGTCAGTATCTGATAATAAAGAGGATTCAGAATTTTATCTTGAAAGTAGGACACATATTCGTTGATTTGGTTACTGTCAGCCTCAGCTTGATCTAATTGCAGGCCGGTGGCCGATTGGATATCTCCTACCGTTAATAACACTCGACCGCTTCGGTCTACCACTTGAATCCTCGAATTATTGTGGCCCATGCCTGCAACAATACGATCTATCTCAGGAGTAGGAAGTCTAAGCGAGCCTAGTCGTTCTTTGTCTTCAGAACGGTAAGTGGCCACCACACTATTAATGCCTCGGCTTTGAATATCATCCACGTCAAAAATGGCAAATCCCAGACGATCGCCAATCATATCCATTGGGATTTGTAGCTCTACTTCGTAACCGCTCTCAGTTTCATACCACTGACCACTGATTCGATCCTCGTGGACTGGGTTCGAGTAGTCATTGTCGACTCGGAACGGATACACAAATTCTGGCTCATGAGGCGCTATCACGTAGCGAATTATGTCGTTACCTTCAGTGGACAGCATACTGATTTGAATGAAGTCACTTCGATTAACGCTAAGAGAGGTTTGGCTGCGGTAGACTAGCCTATCGTCTTTAACCTTAAAGTAGGCATAGAGCGATCCGTTATGCTCTCCCACCATACTTCTGAATTTCAACGAATCCTCGTTACCTCTTACTCTCACAGGAGCAAGGCTGGTAGCCAGATAATCTTCAGCACCGTACTCCACTTCATACTGCTGATATTCACGCCAATCGACAATAGCCCCATCGTCTAAGGAAAGAGGCGAAAATACGGGATAAACATAGAGATCTTCGGAGTTTGTTGCAGGGCCGTATTTGCCTTCGTCAAACAGTTCAGGCCGTTCATTAAGTGCTGTTGCTAGTGCTTGGGCGGTACCGAGCACGGTTTGCTCTTGCCCGCGCTGAAGGTAGGTTTCCATTTCAAGAATGTACTGATAACCAAGCCAGGGAATGACCAGAAGGAAACTCGATAGGAAAACCAGTTTGAAACGGATTCCAAAAGGGTTTCTAAACGCCACCATTGCTTAATGTGCCACGGCAGGTTCCGGCACCGTATTCCACCGGTAGCCCATTCCATAGACAGTTTCAATGCAATCGAAATTATCGTCCACCTGAATAAACTTCTTTCGGATCCGTTTTATATGGGAGGTAATGGTGCTCCCGTCTACAAATATCTTCGACTCTTGCATGAGGATTTGGCGGCTTTTTACGTGGCCGGGAAACTTGGCCAATGCATGAACCATCCAAAACTCGGTTACCGTGAGAGGAATCCCATGGCCTTCCCATTGAACAGTTAGGCGTCCAATATCTAATGAAAGCTTATCTCGCTGAATTTGGTTTTCTGGCGATGGCGGCTGGTCAATCACATCGAGACGCCTGAACAAGGCAGCAATCCGAGCAGTCAAGTGGGGCAAGCTGATGTCTTTGGTTAAGTAGTCATCGGCGCCCATGCGAAGTCCGCTAACCGTATCAAAATCGTTGTCTCTCGCTGTGAGAAAAATGATTGGCAAAGTATCTGATAGTGACCTTAGGGCCTGGCAGAGTTTAAAGCCTCCGTCTATTTCATCTTCCAAGCCAATGTCTATGATTGCAAGATTCGGCAGGCGAATATCAAAAGCAGACATTGCGTCTTTTCGATTTGCATAGGTATTCACGTCATACCCTTGCTTGCGTAATACATCAGCATAGTTTTCACGTATTGCTGCTTCATCTTCGACTATAGCGATCTTTCTACTCATGGTATTGGCTTTCTAATATCGGGTGGTTGAATGTCTGACAGGTTTATTTCCAGACTATAGCGTATTTGACGCAGCAAAGTGTAAGTTGGTTCCACAGCTCGAACACATTGCCATTATTCTGCCATATTTAATCAGTGCATGGCCTTTTTGCCCGCCCTGACTCGCTATAAAACTTGTGTTTAATAAGCTCTACAGAAACAGCAACGCCAATTAATTCTGAGACTTCACAAAAAATTCAATAGGACAATACCATGAACAAGTTTTTATCATCGATTGTAATTTGCAGCATCGTTTCATCCGCGGCGATGGCGGGGCCCGAAAAAGCAAGCTACGGAAACAACCCGAGCAAACAAGAAACCACGGGGTTTGTCGGCGGTGTTGCGCTGGGTGCGATTGCAGGGGGACCACCGGGCGCCATTCTAGGCGGAGCACTGGGCGCATTGTTTGGCGACGGCTGGAAGGCGCGCAATGAAGTGAGCTCATTGCAAGTTGACTTAGTGGAGACTCGTGCAGCCTATGCAAAACTGAGCAGTGAAACTGAGGAAATAAACAGAAAGTACAGGCTAGCCATAGCCGAACTTGATAGCGTCAGAAATAGAGCTCCTCAGTATTTAAACGTTGTCCAGAACAGCAATAGTTTAGTTGACTGCTGCGACAACACTGGCCTTTCACTACATTTTCGTAGCGGCTCCAGCCAGATCGAACCTCAATATACCGAGCAGCTATCTGGGCTTGCAAAGATCGCCGGCTTATTGCCAAACACCAGGATTGAGATTGTCGGCTATGCAGACCGCAACGGCGATACTAAAAAGAACCTTAGCTTATCGAAAAAACGTAGCGACGAAGTAAAACGGTTTCTCAATAGAACAGGTATTCAAAATTTATCTATTACCACAGTAGCCTATGGCGACACTAAGCCACTGGATGCCACTCAGAGCTTTGAATCTGATTTTTTTGATAGACGAGTCATAGTAAGGCTAGTGGATACTAGCAAGCAGTTGTTAACTCAGAATCCAGAAAATTAATCACCCTTTTTCCTGATAGTAATTGGAGCTAAACATGTCGAAAGTAAGGCTTGTCATCGGAAACAAAAATTATTCTTCGTGGTCATTATGCCCGTGGCTAATGCTGAAAATGTACGATGTTGATTTTGAAGAAATCCACATTGAACTCTATCAAGACAATACAGCAGAAAAACTTGGCCCCTACTCGCCGTCTTTGAAAGTCCCCGTGCTGTTACATAAAGATATTAACGTCTGGGATTCCTTATCCATTTGTGAATATATCAATGAAGAGATTTTGGGCGGGATCGCATGGCCAGCTAGCGCCAAGCGCCGCGCGAGTGCAAGGTCGGTAAGCGCTGAAGCCCATGCAGAGTTCTTAGAACTAAAGAAGAACTGGCCTATGAACTGCAAAGCAAGCTACCCTCTTTCGCCATCAGAAAAAACCACCAATGAATTAGCGAGAATAGACGCTATTTGGAGCTGTTGTAGGCGCAAGTATGGAGAAAATGGCAATTACCTTTTCGGTCGCTTTTCAATTGCTGACTGTATGTATGCAGCAATGGCAGTAAGGTTTCAATCCTATGAAGCAGAGCTCAGCAGCGAAGCCAATACCTATATGCAGACTCTACTAGATAACCCTTTTTTACAAAAGTGGATCACATTAGGCCGACGCGAAAAGGAGCCGTTGACTCTGGCATACGCGAGCACGGCATAGCCAAGCAGCGGTTGCTGCATTGCAAAGCGGTCGCCTTTACTAAAAGTAGCAGCACCTCGGACGATAAAGGGTGTTAGACCAATTAGATTATGAGGCGGCCGTGTCAGCAAAAGAAGTCATTCAATTTTGGTTTGAAGAAATCGAACCTAGTCAGCGCTTTAAGAAAGATAACCAGTTTGATCAACTGATAGAAACCCGGTTTGGAAAACTGCATTCTCGCGCCACACAAGGCTTGTTGTACACCTGGCGCGACCATCCACTGGACGCCTTGGCAGAAATTATTCTTTTAGATCAATTTTCTAGGAATATGTATCGGGATAGTCCAAAGGCGTTTGCCTGGGATACTCTAGCACTGGTGCTCGCTCAAGAAGCCATTAGAAAAAAGATGGACTTGGAATTAAATGACAGTCAAAGAGCGTTTTTGTACATGCCGTTTATGCACAGTGAATCACCAGAGATTCATGACATAGCCATGTTCTTGTTTGATCACCCCGGTCTTGAAGACAATTTCAATTTTGAAGTGAAACACAAACGAATCATCGACCGCTTTGGGCGATATCCCCACCGTAACGAAATTCTAAACCGTTCATCGACCGAAGAAGAAATCGAGTTTCTGAAACAACCCGGCTCAGGCTTTTGATTTCAAGTTAGCTCGGCCGTTACTAACGGTTGGGCAATACATCTCTCAATTTTTCTGCCATCTCTAGGATCGCTTTTTCAGTTGTTTCCCAATCCATGCAAGCATCGGTTACAGAAACTCCATATTTGAGATCTTCAAGATTTTCAGGAATTGACTGATTACCATGAAAAAGATGACTTTCCAACATGGCACCGATTATAGATTGATTGCCCTCTAGGATCTGATTCGTCATATCTTTTAACACGAGTGGTTGAACATCAGGATCTTTACTGGAATTAGCGTGACTGCAATCGATCATAATATTGCTGTTCACGCCGCCATCCGCTAATGCTTTCTCGCACTGTGCGACATTGACTGAATCATAGTTTGGCCCTTTGCTGCCACCACGAAGCACAACGTGGGCGTAGGGATTGCCTCGCGTTGTTACAACTGACACCTGGCCCGCTTCATTAATTCCCAAAAACCGATGAGGACTTGAAACCGATTGCATGGCGTTGACGGCCACAGTTAACCCCCCGTCAGTTCCATTTTTGAATCCTACCGCCGAAGACAAACCTGACGACATTTCTCGGTGGGTTTGAGACTCTGTTGTTCTTGCTCCAATCGCAGACCAAGCAATAATGTCCTGCAAGTATTGAGGCGATATAGGGTCAAGCGCTTCGGAGGAAGTAGGCAAACCGAGCTCAACAATATCAAGCAATAGCTTTCGACCAATCTTCAGACCTTCTTCTATTTTAAAAGAATCATCCAAATACGGATCGTTAATCAATCCTTTCCAGCCAATTGAGGTTCGAGGCTTTTCAAAATAAACCCGCATGACGATATATAGGGTATCCGAAACCTTATCAGCCAGTTCTTTTAATTTGGCAGCATATTCCAGAGCGGCTTCCGTATCATGAATTGAGCAAGGGCCAACGACAATAAACAAGCGAGGATCTTTTCTATCCAGGATGGAAAATATGGTGTCTCGTGCTTTAGTTACCGACTCCAGTGCTACACCCTCTAGTGGTAGCTCGACTTTAAGTTGCTCAGGTGTCATTAGTGCGTTGTTCGATTCTATGTTTAAGTTATCGGTTACGACCGTCATGATGGTTCTCGTTAGTGCCGAAAAAATGGGCCGCAATGATAGCAAATACTCCCAGACAAAGTCATACTTGGCTCCGTTTTTGACCTATATTGATGGGAATTTTTGTGATTATTAGTAAAGACTTCGACTCAGGGAACATCAAAGTAGTTTCTCAGTCCGATCCGCAAGACATCCAACTAGAAATTGAAACAGACCGGCAGTCTGAATTTTATCAGTGGTTTCACTTTAGACTCAGTGGCGCAAAAGGCGAAAAGTGCCATTTGAAACTACTCAATGCGAAAGGCGCTGCCTATCCTCCTGGTTTCGAAAATTATCGAGTCGTTTATTCCTACGACCGCAATGTATGGCTACGTCATCCCACAGAACTCAAAGACGGCGTACTTTCTTTTGATTTTACACCAGAGCACGACTCCGTTTATTTTGCATATTTTGCCCCCTATTCCATGGAGCGTCATCTCGATCTTATAGCGAATGCGCAGCTTTCGGATCGCTGTGAACACCAAGTCTTAGGTCAGACTTTGGATGGGCAAGATCTGGATTTACTCATAATTCGAGACTCAGCTGCTTTGGAAGCCAACTCACCGCCAAAGAAAAAATGTTGGCTTATTGGTCGTCAGCATCCCGGCGAGACCATGGCCCAGTGGTGGATGCAAGGCGCAATTGCAAGCCTCTTGGACTCTGAATCCTCATTGGCCCGGCAGCTTCTAAGCCACTGTGACGTATATATCGTTCCGAATATGAACCCCGACGGTAGCAAGCGAGGGCATTTAAGGACTAACGCCGTAGGGCGCAACCTGAACAGGGAATGGGCAGAGCCAAGTTTAGAATTTAGCCCCGAAGTGTATTTGGTCAAGGAAGCAATTAAGTCTGTGGGCGCCGATTTCTTCTTGGACGTACACGGAGATGAATCTCTTCCTTATTGCTTTATTGCCGGCACCGAAGGTCTGTTAGGCTGGAATGCTGAAGACCAAGCTGGGCTGGATTTCTATAAAGAAAGGCTTGCTGATATTAATCCGGACTTTCAAACCAAAATTGGTTATCCGGCAAAGTCACCTGGTACTGCCAACCTAACAATGAGTACAGCTCAAGTCGCAACGCTGCAAGGCTGTTTGGCAATGACGTTAGAAATGCCTTTTAAGGACACCACGGCAACCGCTGACGTTAAGTATGGATGGTCTCCAAAGCGCTGCGAAAAACTGGGCCATTCCTGTTTACAGGCTATGCAAGACTATTTAAAAGGCGGCTTCGTCTGAATGCTTTAGCAAAGTGTCATTAGCCGGTTGAACACAGCTGTGGCCACGAGGCCCTTTTCAATTTTTTGAAGAGACTGGCCGAATGGTATGTTTTTCTGATTCGTATCTATAATAGAGACAATGGAAATACGCAGTTTGAATATGCGCCAAATCGCGTCCGACGCAATAAGTTGTTGTTTCAACGTGTAATAACAGCGGCAGCTGTAACTGATTGGCTGTATTGAGCGTCTAATAGGGATAATTGCTCCAATTATCGCAAACCTTTCAAGGAAATGGTCACTTTTGGTTACACTGTGTAGAATGCCTCTCTTAGGCGGGGCTCAAACTTATACCATCTGCCATCCCGGCCAACTGTTAGCGCCTAATTAATTCGTCACACTATTTAATTCAGTAAAAGGTCACAGGTTATGAGACGTACTGCCAAACTTTTCGGAATTCTCCTACTCAGCGCTGCCGCCGCCTCGCCAAGCTATGGAGATGATTTGGTCACTATATTGCAGATGGCATTTGATAATGACCCAACGCTACGACAGGCAAAGGCGAGTTATCGAGCCAACCGGGAAAATATGGTTCAAAGCCGCTCGGCCTTGTTACCGAGCCTTGGCGCAAACGCCAATACAACCCGTTTAACCAGTGGCCCCACAGATAGCCAATATCGCACTGTTACTGATCCGGCGACCGGACTGTCTCAGGTTGTCCGATTTGATGACCACAGTTTTCAGCCAGGCCTGAATAACCACGGCTGGTCAATGAGTCTCAATCAAGCCGTCGTCAATCTAGCCAGTTGGTATACCTATAAAAGTGCTCAATCAAGCGACAAAGCAGGAGCGGTAAATCTTGCAGCCCAAGAGCAGGACTTAATCGTTCGAGTTGCCACAGCCTACTTTAACGTCCTCAGAGCTCAGGATCTGCTTGATACAAATGTCCAAGAAGAAGAAGCCGCGCTTAGATCTTTAGAACAAACCCAGCAGCGCGAAGAAGTGGGGCTGGTGGCAATCACTGATGTTTTTGATAGCCAAGCGGCCTATGACTTAGCCCGCAACACCACTATTCTGCAGCAGAACTTCCTCCTATCGGCTTATGAAGTTCTCGAAGCGATCACCGGCCAGTCTCACCCTGACATCGATATTCTTAGAGAAGATTTTCCAGTTCTTAATGTAGATGGAGACTTGAGAGAATGGGAATCTCAAGCTGACTCCAACAGCTTGGCCATCGCCTCCGCAAAATTTACCTTAGACGCCAGTGAGAAAACCTTACAAGCAAGACGTTCGGATCACTTACCTACCGTTGCTTTGCAGGGAAACTATGCACACGATGTAACGGCGCCTATCACACAGCAAGGTATTCAAATTGGTGGTGGTGCGTTTGACCGCACAAGACTTGCCCTTACCTTGTCCATTCCGATTTTTCAGGGGGGCGCGGTTAGCTCAAGACGTCGCCAAGCAGAATACAACGTGATTGCTGCCAAGGAATCTCTAGAATTTACAAAACGGCAGCTCACTCAGAACGTTCGTGATGCCTTTAGACGAGTTAACACTGACGTGCTAGTTATAGATCAGCGTCAGCAATCCATAAATTCAGCCCAATTGGCGCTTGATGCCACAGAGCTTGGCGCAGAAGTGGGAACCAGAAACATCGTGGAAGTTTTGCGGGCACGGGAAAATCTTTATCGAGCTTTAAGACTCTATGCAGACGCACGCTACAACTACGTAGTTGACACGCTGTTGCTAAAGCAAGTGGCAGGCATACTGACACCTCAAGATATCATTGAGCTGAACAACTGGCTTCAATCAGACGCTTAAACTGAGTTTCACATGGGGGTAAACAGGAAGAGCAGCTTTCTGTTTACTCTTTCCGTTTACCCTTCCTGTCTCTTTTACCTATCTCTTTTGCCAACCTTCTCTCCACCTCTTCTCGCTACTGCCCACACTTTTTCATGTGTAATCTAGAGTGAGTGTAGATTCTCGCAATTGGTTTTCCGTTACCGCTTTTTTCGCCAAACCGAACCCTGACTTACAATGTACTCGTACTTTCTTCGGTGTTCACGAATCATGAAAGGCACATCCTCTTGATGCAGCAATTCAAAGCCTGGTAGTAACTTGCCTATAGCCGCCAAAGTCGCTTCACTGTCTTCGCCATCCAAGAAGTTGTTCGGATCTGTATATTGTTCCATCCAAGTGTTCGGTGAAGTAATCACCAAGATTCCACCCACCTTAAGATATTTGTCACTGTCAACGAACTGACTAAGGCAGTTCTCTGGATGTGCTAGGCGACAGAGTAAATTACTTAGCAGGATGGCATCGAATGGGCCGCTATTGTCAAAAATGTCCAGTGCATCTAAATCAGCGGCGTCCCCCTGAAGAAAGGTTAAGCGCTCACTATCAATCGCTTTATCCACCGAAGCAGTAAGCTCGGTGAAGTGCTTTCCAGTATCCCAACGCTTGTAGTCCAATGTGGTATTTCTCTTGAGTTCATTGGCCGCATCGATAAAGGCATCGCTGTAGTCCAGCGCAACTACTTGAGAAAAGTCGCGGGCTAACTCAAAGCTTGATCTTCCTACAGCACAACCCAAGTCCAAGGCATTGTCGCGCTTTAACGCGAACTCATTCATCAGCTCCACAGTGCGATCGATTAAATTCACAGTAGTTGGATGACCCACATTTGAATGAATAACGCTGTCGCGTTGCTCTTCTGCCGAGCCATAGTGAAACAGCAGATACTGGTTCACCACTTCGTCAGTATCGTATTTGTCGCCTTTCTTACTGCTGTTTGTGAGTTCTTGAGCAACACGAAAACCCGCATGTTGAAAGAAATGGGGGCGGAAATGAAAACGGGCCCAAATACTGGCTTCATCACCGGTACTAATAAATGAACCGCCGAGCATCATTTGATGTTCGCCATCAAAACACGGGGTACTGAAATCTGTGTAGTAGGGGTGAATCTCAAAGTCTGGCAATTGATGAAATGAATCTTCGCACCACTGCCACACATTACCTTGGGCATCATGAATACCTTTATCATTCGCAGCAAAAGCATTCACAGGACTTTCACTCCCGAACTTTAAATTGTGATTCACAGAATGAGAATCGGCGGCATCCATGACCGCATCTAACGCCAAAAGGGTGTCACCACCGTTGGGCCAATCAGCCACTTGAGCGAGCGTTTCATCTCGAACACTGTGCTGCTCACTTTCGCCCAGTAACCGATAAGGTGTTGCAGCACCCTCCTCTTCTGTGAGCCACTGACAGTAGGCCTTAGCCTCGTAGAAATTTACTATAGCTGGCCAGCTCCACTGCATGGGTAGTTCGCTAAAAGTGCTACGCAATTTGAATCTATTGGAACCTGCTGGCCCATCTTGAATCCAGAATGTAGGCCATTTAACGTTTCTGAATTGTCTCCACCCCCAACCCGCCTCTGTCCAATATTGTTTATTCTCATATCCGCCGGCTTTAACAAACTCAAAAAACTCACCATTACTGATTAGAAATTTTGAGGCTTTAAACGAATCGGTCCTTCTCGTGTCATTGCCATATTCGTTGTCCCAGCCAAAAGTCGGCCAAGATCGGGGCTTGCCCAAGTGAGTCTCTCCTCCCTGAACGTCCACCATTTCATTGCGGGGAAAGTCCTTATCGATGACGGGAAGGACTCCTTGATCCACAGGTTCTTTCACAAAGGCAGGCCACGAGACAGGTGTTGTCACAAAACGGGCAGGTAGTTCTCGGATGAGTACGCTTGAAGTCTCTAAATGAATTCGCTCATGTTCAAAACCCATTACCAACGCCCAGGTGGGCTTATCCATAGTAATCGGCTCATCAAACGCAGGATGGGTTTGGATAAGGGTTTTAACCAAATTGTAAACCGTTGAC
>JBGCEK010000046.1:0-4098 GCA_045106275.1 Pseudohongiellaceae bacterium
AATGCTTTTTTCTCTTTTTGTTTATGACGCCAGCAAAGTGGGTGCAGCGACTCCCGGCTCGGAATCTAGCATTCCTACGGTTCTATGGTTTGTCGCAGGTTCAACAGGGCTACTCATAGTAGCCTTCACGACGGTAGCGGCAATGGGAATTTAACTACACACGCAAATTCATCATAAAGGATTTCAAATGAAAATTTATCAACCCATTTTTAGTTATGTTAGAAGACTTGTCCTAATCACTTTGCTTAGCCTAGCTGGGTTTCACGCCTCAACGGTCTCAGCTGGTGACTATGATTATGTGCAAATGCATGTTCTCCAGAGCAAGTATGAAGGGCTTGGTGCCTTCAGATTGCAAGGTCTAGAAATACGAGGAGGGTTTAGTCGAAACCAGTGGTTTACCGAATTCCGCTACCGTGACCTTCGGGATAAGCCCGATGCGAGGGAGCTGAATGAAGATCGCTGGTCTGCCAGTGTTGGTTACGCTTTTCCCTCAAGCGGTAAGACTCACTATGACGTTCGGCTGAACTTTGGAGATGAAAATATTGTTGGCACCAGCCCACAGGGAGACCTGAGGTTTAATTCT
This sequence comes from Pseudohongiellaceae bacterium, assembly GCA_045106275.1. Classification (GTDB taxonomy): domain Bacteria; phylum Pseudomonadota; class Gammaproteobacteria; order Pseudomonadales; family Pseudohongiellaceae; genus UBA9145. Next base: position 584 of record JBGCEK010000046.1, read on the forward strand.
AAGTTCTCAGGAGTTAGCTCTTTCGTGCACTAAGAGTTGAGCCAAAACTTTCGGCTATACGCAGGGCTTGAATGGCAAGACTGGCAAAGAGGCGAGGATCAAAAGGCCTATCATTTAGGTGCTTTGTACAAGTTTCACGCGATATCCATCGGAACGGAGTACATTAAATTTTCTGATTCTGATGCCTTGAGCATTTTCGCGCGCTACTCCTTTTAGTGTTGCTGTAGCCAAGGCAATTCGTCCAATAGAGGACTAGTCTTTGGTTGGGTGTCGGGGCTAAAACTTTGGTTTTTTACTTCGACACCGACAGTCGCACACAGAGCTGCGAAGCCTATTGCTTTAATGCAGCCAGTTCAGGCCGAAGCATCCTCAACACCAAAAAATAGATACAAAGCCTCCCAAGACACGTTATTCTTGCCCCTCTCTTTTTGTGCCTGCTAAGTCTTTAGGGTGTGGTTACCCAAATATTGGAAGTTGGTGCGCTGGTTTACGTTGTTGGATATTAGTATGAGCGATGAAATCGATTACAAGAATAACCCTTTGCATGGTCTTAGTTTGAAGAACCTATTAACTGAAATCGTTAACTATTACGGCTTTGAAATCCTTTCTGCTTATCTAAGAATGAACTGCTTTAACAACAACCCTAATCTTGCTTCCTGCTTAAAATTTCTCAAAAAGACAGAGTGGGCACGTGAAAAGGTTGAGGCTTTTTATTTGTATGAATATAAGAGCTTGCCGAGGGCTACTTCTGAGCAATATTTATTGCCGCCCCGAGATCGGATAATTCCGGAAGGTCAAGTTCCGGCCGAACCCCGTAAACTGAGTTTGGAAGATGCGGAGAAGTTGCGCGATAAACGGGCTGAGAAAGCTGCAGCCTATAAAAACCAGGCTGGCGCGCGCGGGCCTGAGGCGGGCAGAGGGAAAAGTGCAAATAGAACCTCATACCCTGACCATAGGAATAGAGGCGAGCGTGAAACATCTAGATCGGTCAATCCAGCTTCTAAAGAGGATGCTGATCCTTGGGCGAACGCGAGAATCAAGTTTAAGCAATAATCGCGTCGAGTAACTAACAACAGCGAAAAGGTTGAGTTTCGGTAGTTTTAGGCCGACTCTGTGAGTTTTAGGCTTGCGTTTCACACGCAACAAGATATAGATGAATCGGAGCAGTAACATGATAAGAATTCATTCCCACGTTTTACAGATAGTGGCTGCCTGTTTATTTTCCTTGGCGACTTTTGTGGCACTGAAGAGGTGATTCTAGAATCCCCAGCACCTGGGTCTACCCTATCTTGGTGTTGCTGCAGATGGGGCTATGGTTGTCTCTCCAGAAACTCCTGCAACGCTTAACTGCTCATTTGAAATCGATGAGCTTGATGTGTCAAAAAATGGTTCTACGTATATGATTGCTCAAGCAGAAGGACTAGGATCATTTCAAGTCAATGAGACTGGGGCCTATGTACCCTGGAACGGCGAAATCTCTTCGCTTGTGCCATCGAGCACCCAAAATTTTACAACGTCTGTTTCGCTTATGCCGTTTAACAATATTAAGTTTGCAGACTTTGGTGTTACAAACACTAACCTGACTGTTTTCTTTGCTTACTCAATTGCAGAAACTGGCGATTTAGTTTTCACCCCGCAGGGAGTGAGGGTGACGATTCAATAGCCACTTGGTAAGAGGTGGCGGAGTAGATGTTTCGTTTTTGCTGCCCCGTTTCTATTGATATAACATGGCGGCGCCGCTGAATTTTTGTTGGAGAAAGGCTATCGAAACGGATGGGAAGACAATCAAAAAATTACTAGTTGCTGGAATTTTTGGGGCGGGGGAAAGGCTTTTTAACCCGGCGAAAATTTGGGCTAGTGTTAGCGTTACCTTGCGGCCCTTTTGCTGCTTTGCCAGTACCTTAGCGCTATTACTGATTGCCCAGCTGTCGGCTGCACAGGTGACTTTGTTTAGCGATGACTTTGAACAACAAAGCGAAGCAGTCTGGTCTTCTCGTTCAACATCAACATCTCCTCAGCTGTCTACCACACAATCCATAAAAAAAAGCGGCTTAAGCTCTATTCACGCTTTATCGGTGGGTAGCCATTTATCCCTGCAAGAATTCTCACCCATCAGCACTGGCAATCTTCGTCTGTCTCTGTGGATCTATAACAACGACGCAACTCGCTTCAATCTTGGCTCATTTGGATTCAACTCTTCAAATCCGTTAGCTGGACTGAGCTTCGAAATCGTAAGGAACAGCTTAGTAACAATCTCTGTTGATGGAGTGATGTCCGACTACCAATCTGAAGTAGCGGTGATAGGTTCTAAGAAATGGCAGGAATTGAGTATCGACTATGATTTCGATGCGTCGCTGGCCGTGTTTTCATTTGATGGCATTGTCGTACATCAAACCACTAGTGAATTGGATGATCTTACAGGCATCAGCTTTAGGACAGATGACCCTGAGCTCTACATTGATGACGTGAAAATTGAGCACACAGTTATACAAACTAACTCTGAACTAACAGATGTTTTGAGCGAAGGGTTTGAGCAGGCTTCTATTCTAGGTTGGCAAACGCAGGCTTCTGATTCCTCTGTTCTGGAAATTACCAGCCAAACGAGCCGCACAGGGACCTATGCCGTTAGTGGAGTAGCTAGTTCCACAGCCTCTGCAACTATGACCAGACCGTTAACACCAATAATGAACGGGGTGGTAACCGCCAGTGCGTGGCTTCGGAGCGGGGGTAGCCAAGCGTCAGTCCTCGGAGAGTTGTTCTTAGGTGATGGGCTCGTTATAAGACTTACCCAAAAAGAAGGTGCATTTTCTGTGTTTGCTCATCAGCAAATCGCTAGCGCTCAAGATGGCAAAGAGCTCAAAGAGACGGGTATGTCGAGCCTCCAATTGAGTGAGAGTGCAGGGGAGTGGGTACAACTCTCAATTTCTTATAACTTCGCAACAAAGACCGCGACATTCTTAGCGAATGGAACTGAGTTTTACACTATCAACGTAGGGGTTAGTAGTATTGAGGAAATTCGAATTGGTGCCACTGACTCCCAAGTTTTTATAGATGATGTTGTAGTAACTTATACCCCGCCGGTGAGCTTTACTCAAACACCCGCCAATCCTTTTTCAGAAAGTATTAACCTGTCCGCTGCAGAGATCGACGGCAATGTTTCAATCAGTTGGAACCAGGTAAAGGACAGTGATGGTTATCGCTTGTATTTCTCGCCCCAAGCTTTTAGCAATACTAGTGAGGCACAGGCTGTAGACTTAGGTCAGAGCACATCCTTAGGAGCAGCGCTACCTCGTGGCAGCAACTATTACATTGTAGTGTCAGCTTATGCCAATGGTGAAGACATTGCTTTCTCCAACATGCAGCAACTGACTATTCCGTTTCCCGATATTCTTTTAACCACCAAGCTAGACGAGAGTAAACTGCAGGCTAACTGGAGTACAGTTACTGACGCGGACTCCTATCGTTTGTATTACAGCGGCTCCGCTTTTTCTGAAATTACTACTCAGAGTTTTGTT
>JBGCEK010000047.1:0-5724 GCA_045106275.1 Pseudohongiellaceae bacterium
CCATGAATCTCAACAAGGAGAAGGCATGGAAGGGCCAAAGCACTATTGGGTCCCCTCCATCGCAACATCAGGCCTCATGATTTATTCTGGCGACCTCTTCCCACAGTGGAGAGGTGATGCTTTTGTAGGTGGCTTACGAGGTCAACTGCTGGCGCGAGTAGATGTCAGTGACGATGGCAAGCAAGTTTTAATGGATGAATCTATAATGGTTGGGATTGGCCGAATCAGAGACGTGAGACAGGGTCCAGACGGCGCGATTTATCTTGCCACCGAGAATAAAGGCGTTCTCAGAATGACACCGAGTGAATAACTACCGAGCTCGCTAGATCAAAGCCCACTCCGGTGGGCTTTTTTGTTTCGGTCGTTTAGAAGCCTGTATCTTGCTGAGCTGAATCGATTATTATTGGAGCTTAGCAATCCACATAACTGACTTGGAGGCTTACTTGAAAACTATTGGCATGCTGGGTGGAATGAGCTGGGAATCCACCGTTAGTTACTATCAACAGCTGAATCGAGGCATCAAACAAAGACTAGGTGGTCTTCATTCTGCAAAAGTAGTCATGTTGAGTATTGATTTCGCCGAAATCGAAAAATTGCAACACGCAGGTGACTGGAAACGCGCGGGAGAGGCGCTAGCAAACGCGGCACACTCAATTGAAGCTGGCGGTGCGGACTTCCTTCTCATTTGCACCAATACAATGCATAAAGTCGCCGCGCAAGTTGAAGAAGCCATTTCAATTCCACTGTTGCATATTGCCGACGCCACCGGTGAGCAATTACTCCAAGACGGTCGCCGTAAAGTTGGTTTACTCGGAACCGCGTTTACGATGGAGCAAGAGTTTTACAAAGGCAGACTGGCTGAAAAATTCAATCTCGAAGTCATTACTCCCAACTCCGAGGACAGAAAGTTAATTCATGACGTCATTTATAATGAACTTTGTTTAGGCAAAGTGTCCGAGGATTCTAGATATCGCTACCTAGAAATTATCGAACGCCTAAAAGCGCAAGGTGCAGATTCCATTATTCTGGGCTGTACGGAAATTGCCCTGCTGGTTGAGCAATGTCACACAGATGCTCCGCTTTACGACACGACCACCTTGCACGCGCAAGGTGCCATCAATTTCGCTCTGGCTGACATCTAACTAAGCAATTCGATAAAGTAGTTCTACCTTTCAAGGAGTCACTTACGAAGGTTAAAAATTTTCCACTTCAAAGGACATTGCTGTTAGCAGCAATAACAACTCTCATGACAACCGCTTTAGCAGACGAAATAAAACCAGGGGTTTTACGCACTCCAGAGTCTCGATTCGAAAATTTGCCCGGGTTTAATTTTGAGCCAAACTATACCGACATCGACGGTTACAGAATGCATTTTTTAGATGAAGGCGACTCGAATGCAGCACCAGTGCTAATGCTGCATGGCGAGCCTTCTTGGAGCTTTCTCTATCGTAAAATGATCGGACCAGTTGCAGGCGCCGGTCATCGCGTTATAGCCCCCGATCTTATCGGTTTCGGAAAATCAGACAAACCCGTCGAAATCAGCACTCACAGCTACGCCTTCCATGTGGAGGCTATGACCCAATTTATCGAAGATCAGAATTTAACTAATATCACACTGGTCTGCCAAGACTGGGGCAGTCTTATTGGGCTTCGAGTTGCAGCGGAAAACCCCGATAGATTTGCTCGCATTGTTTTGGCGAATGGCGCTCTGCCCACTGCCGGTGAGCCCTTAGGTGAAGGTTTTAGCAATTGGAGAGTACAGGCATCGCGCATGCAAGAAGCTGGCGACATGCCGGTAGGTATGATTGTAGGTAGAGGTCATGGAGCGGAAGTTATCGGCGCTTACGACGCTCCTTTTCCAGAACCAAAATACAAGGCAGGGCCCTTAGCTATGCCTCTTTTAGTTCCAGTATCCGAAGAGGACCCTGCAAACGCGGCCAATGAAGCAGCATGGAGAGTTTTTGAGAAGTGGGAGAAACCTTTCTTAACGGCGTTTAGCGACGGCGACCCGGTTACCAAAGGCAGAGAGAAAAAGTTTAAAACCCGCGTGCCCGGTGCAAGTAATCAAAAGCACGTTATTTTGAGCGGCGGAGGTCACTTTCTACAAGAAGATATCGGTGAAAAACTAGCAGACGTGATTATTGAATTTATCGAAGATAATCCTCTGCCTTAGCGAACTCAGATCAGTTGTCGCAATGGGCAATGAGTATAATAAACGGCGCTCATGGGCGCCGCTTATTCAAGCCATCTATTTCTTATTGCGGAAGAACCACCTTATCAATCACGTGAATAACGCCATTGCTAGTTTCAATATCAGCGCTAACAACTGATGCATCGTCTACTTTCACACCCATGGTCGCATCTATTGTCAGCTCACTTCCCTGAACTGATGCCACAGATAGCTTCTTTCCTGCGATATCAGCTGACATCACTGCACCTGGCACCACATGGTAAGTAAGGATCGCAATCAGCTGGTCCTTATTCTCTGGCTTCAATAAATTCTCCACAGTTCCTTCGGGAAGGGCAGCAAAAGCAGCATCGGTGGGAGCGAAAACGGTGAATGGGCCGTCACTTTTTAGAGTGTCAACTAACCCTGCCGCTTGAACCGCAGCAACAAGAGTTTCGAACTGGCCCGCCGCGACAGCAGTATCAACAATGTCTTGCGCTCTAGTAACAGTGGAAGCGAAAATGATCGGTAAAAAAGTTATGGTGGCAAAAACTAAACGTCTAAAACTTGTCATGAATAAAGCTCCGAGATAAATAAAAAATTAACTGTCAGAAATCTTACACCCTCTCATACGGAGCGAAAAAAATTACAGATCACAAAAATAAATCTGTTAACCAAACCTTTCGATTGATCTGGCCACAAGATTTTTCAGCCATATTTGATCTAAACTCTAAACCAGTTCGTTTACCATAGAGTCAAATTAAATTTAAAAAATTGAAACCATAAAGGAACTACGTTGCGAGTTTTGATACACGCGTCAGTGGCATTACTTATTACGCTAACAGCATCAATTTCACAGGGCTTAGAAAAGCCAAAATACCAAGTGGTGTTCGAGTCGGGTAAAATCGAGTATCGAATCTACGACAGCTATTTAGTGGCAGAAACAACAGTTCCCTTTGCAAGCAGCTACCGTAAAGCCTCTAACGAAGGCTTTTTTCGCCTATTCGATTATATCAGCGGTGATAATGTAAGCGGCGCTTCCATTGCCATGACCTCTCCAGTTCAACAGTCCGCTGAAAAAATTTCCATGACCGCTCCAGTTCAGCAACAAAAGAACGATCAGGGTTGGACAGTTGCTTTTATGGTGCCCAGTAAATATGATTTGCTCTCTGTGCCAACTCCAACGAGTGAGAAAATTAGAATCCGCGAAGTACCGGAGCGAATCATGGCCGTGATTCGCTACTCGGGTCGATGGACTGAGAAAAATTTCGATAAATATGCGAATAAACTCAAACTAGATATCGAAGAAAGGGGAATCGAGCCTGTCTCAGAACCGGAATCTGCAGTGTACAATCCTCCATTTGTACCGCCTTTTATGCGACGCAATGAAGCGATGATAGAGGTAAGTCGATACCCAAGTAGCAACTCTAGCCAGTAACACTTCCACTTCCTAATCCAATAGCGATAACTCATTATGGAAACCGCTTCTGAAGCTAAAAAAAATATACTTATCACTGGCGCATCTGGGATGATAGGACGGTCCCTAACCCGCTTTCTCGAAAAATCCGGTTATCAAGTCTACGCCCTTTCCAGAACAAACGAGAAAGCCCCTTTTTATTTTGACCAAGTTAGTAAGAAGATGTATTTGAGCGATGTCATTCCATTATTCGGCGTGATAAACCTAGCAGGGACGAACATCTCAGATAAACGATGGAACCCCGCACGAAAGAAGGAAATCATTTCGAGCAGAGAGTCTACAACAGAGCTCCTTTGCCAAAGCATTGTTCGATTGAAAAATAAACCAGCAGTTCTCCTGTCCGCATCTGCAATAGGATTTTACGGCCCCACCGGCGAAGAATTTTCCAACGAGAAAAGCCCAGCAGGTAACGACTTCCTGGCAGAAGTTTCAAAGCGTTGGGAGAATGCTACCACCATTGCATCAGCAGAAGGCATTCGAACTGTACAACTGCGGTTTGGCATCGTTCTAAGTGTTACGGGTGGTGTCTTGCAGAATTTTCTTCTGCCTTTGAGACTGGCTGTTGTCGGCCCACTCGGAAGTGGAACCCAAAAAATTAGTTGGATAAGTATTACTGACGTACTCAGGTTAGTGAGGCTCTGTCTCAAAAATCCCAAGCTCAGTGGTCCGTTAAACCTTGTGTCCAATAATGCGGTGAGTAGTAGAGAGTTTGCTAAAACTCTGAGTAAAGCAGCAGCGCGCCCGCATCTACCAACCATTCCTGCATCAATCGCTCGACTCATGTTCGGCGAAATGGCAGACGCTGCGTTGCTCGCGAGTAGCGATGTGCGATCAGAAAAATACGAGGAGGTCGGCTTTCAATTACAGCATCCAACTCTCGAGGCGGCCCTCACCCACCTGTTAGACGAAGACGAATAGCTCAGTAGATAGCAAGCACGCATCTAAGGCCTTGCTCAACGAGAATCTACCAAATCTACAAGCTCAAATGCGGGTTTCAAGGCAAAACCAACGGTGAATAACCCAAGCCATCTGGTGATTGACCTGTTGAATACTCTCCTAATATTTTTCGTGTATCCACATCGATAACCGCGACTTTATTTTTAGCAGCCAATGCCAGAAACACGATCTTATCGTTCGGGTGAAAAATTATTCCTTGCGGATTGCTAGCTGGGAATTCAATTTTCCCCAGCTCCTGCTTACTTTGTGCGTCGATGAATTTTAGATCGTTGTTATTCATATCAGGGATCACAGCGACTCTTTCATCTTTGCTCAGAAGAATGCGATAAGGCCAATCGAATCCATCAAGCTGTGCAATGGTTTTACCAGTCGCAGAATTCAGAACAGAAACAAGACCTTCATCATTACTCCCAACCCACACCTCACTGCCTGAATCGTTGACAGTAATAGCTTCAGGACGTGCAGGCACTTTAAATGCAGCCTGCATCCTACCTCTCGACAAATTGATAACTGTCACGTTATTCGACGACATGTTACTGGTATAGGCAACGTCTCCTTTACCGCCAAGGGCCAACATGTGGGAGCCTCGTCCGTTAGTTGCAATTGATCCTAGAACATTGCCGTCGTGTATATTGACCACCACAAGCTCGCCCGCGCTTTCGGATGTAACCACAACTTCCTGTTGTCCCGGTAAAAAATCGATACCGTGTGGGCGGGGGTAGCCGCTCAAGTCAATGGTTCTAGCAACAGAGGCACCCTTAATATCAAACACCGTTAAACTGTCCCCTCCGTCATAGTCAGTGCCCACAGCCCATAACCCATCCGAGCTGACAACCACTTCGTGGGGACCTTCTCCAGTACTGGCAGTGGCGACAATGTCTCCCGTGGCCAAATTAATGAAACTTGCATCATTCCCCCCTTTATTAAGCACCAAAAGGGTACCGGTTAAGCCAGAGGGGATCTCGGCCAGAGTCAGTCCTGAAAATAGTACAGTGAATACAAACGCAATTAGTCGCATAGTATTATCTCTAATTTGTTAGCCTAATGAGAAAAGAGCCCACGTCCAAGACTCGCATATTGATTACAGCAGGTTGGAATTAATTTGTCATTTGGTCAAGAGCGT
>JBGCEK010000048.1:0-15941 GCA_045106275.1 Pseudohongiellaceae bacterium
ATTAACTAATTGACTACATCGTTGATTGATTAGTCCATGGACAGTGAGTCTGATAATCGCGCAGCAAGCCCACTAATGGAAGAGGTAGCTTAAGCTGGAGCGTAACGCGAACTAATCAATACACTGTATATGCATACAGCTTTCAAATCAAGCGCGAACAATTCCCCGCTCAACCTAGAAACTACATTGAGCGGGAAGGGCCTTTTTAAGGGAGGGCTAATGCGATGATTTTGGCGGCAGAACTGAAGTCACTTACAGTCATTACGAGATATTGTTTGCCCTCGTAAAAATAAGTCATGGGCACCCCAGTGACGGAGGCTGGTAACTCAATATCGGCAATGGTTTCGCCAGTGGCTTTATCAATGGCATGCAGCACGGGATCGCCCCCAGGGCCTTCGCCTGCAAACAGCAGATTCTTAGTAAGAATTAAGCTGGACCGGGTGGGTTTGCCCGTCGGCTCTAGGGTAATTCCTTCTAGCAAAGGGTGGTTTTTAATGCTGGCAGGAGTATCTCCATTGGGCACCTGCCAGGCATGTTCCCCTGACTGCAAATCAATCGCGGTGATTCGGCCATAAGGTGGCTTTACTAAGGGGATGCCGTCAACAGATGGGGTTCGCGCTCCCCCTTGTATGAAGCGAACGCTTGATGCGTCTGGGTCGTTGACCAACGATAGAACGCTTGTCGCCGTGCGAGAGGAGACATAGAGCATACCAGTATCAGGATCATAGGCAGCGCCTTCCCAATTTGAGCCGCCGGTTGAAGAGGGCAGATGCAGTGTGCCGAGACTGCCGTCATTGGGATCTTGGTAAAGAGACGGTGGCGTATACAGTTCACTGTAGCGATATTTCTCGGCAATCTCTTTGGCTCGCGCGTGAATTTCTGGGGTGAAATCCACTAGATCTTTTTCGGTAAATCCCCGCCTATCATAGGGCGCCGGTTTTGTCGGAAAAGGTTGGGTCGCAGCGGCCACCTCTCCGGGCACATCGCTTTGGGGGACTGGGCGTTCTTCCACTGGGAAAAGAGGCTCTCCGTTGTCTGGGTTAAACATAAACAGATGGGACTGCTTAAGCGTCTGGACCACTGCTGGCGTGCCATCGGGCAAATCGATAACCAACGGTGCGGAAGGGGTATCCCAATCCCAAATATCGTGATGAGTGGTTTGATAATGCCATTTGCGTTTGCCGGTTTTGTAATCCAACGCCACGGTAGAACTGGAAAAAAGATTATTGCCCGGGCGGTCGGCACCGTAGCGATCGCCAGTGGCAGATTCTACGGGCAAATAGACTGTACCTCGTTCAAGGTCCGCTGACATGGCGGACCAAACGCCAGCATTGCCGGTGTACTCGGCTGAGTTGTTCAGCCATGTTTCAAAGCCAATGTCTCCCCGTTCTGGAATGGTTTTAAACGTCCACAGTTTTTCGCCGCTGCGGGCATCGAAACCGCGAATGTCGCCTTTGACATTGCTTGCTGCCAGCGGGCGCATGCCGACTTCGTGAGCCGCTCCTGCGATTACTACGTCTTCAACAACCAGAGGTGGGAATGAAATGCCAATATCTAAATCGTTTCGTCCAACCCCTAATCTCAGTCCGTCTTGAAGATCAATGAATCCACCAGCTCCGAAGCTGGGCAGTGGGTCGCCCGTTTGAGCATTCAGAGCCACCAAGTAATAGCCAGGGGTGATGGTAAAAATAACCTCTTGGCCATTGTTGTTGTAATAGGATAAGCCTTTGCCAGATCCTTTGCGTGGCGCGTCATCAAATCGAGTCCCTTCTTCGGGACGCCACATCCAAAGTAACTGACCACTGGCTGCATCAAGCGCCACAACATTGCGAGTGGGCCCAACCGTAGCGAATACTTTGCCATTGACCATCAGCGGGGTGGATACGCTGTAGGTTTCAGGGCGTGGTCCAAAATTGGCGGTGTCTAACGACCAGGCTATCTCCAAGTCGGTAACGTTGTCAGCGTTGATTTGTTCCAAAGGAGAATAACGCTGGGCACCCGCGTCTCCATGATAGTAGCCCCAAGGTACATTTGCTGGCGTATCTGCCTCGGTGATAGCCGCGGCGGGATTAATAGTTAAGGCTGCCAGCGCCGGAATGGCTATGCTTCCACCCTCTATACTTACGTTTCCAGCATCAAGAATAAACGCGGTCAAATCATAATACTGTTCATTGGACAATGAGCCAGGAGTTTCGGCCGGCATGGTTGAGCGTATTTGTTCGAATAAGTCTTGTCCGGCCCTGCCAACCCAGCGGGCTCTTAATCTGGCGTCCATTTCGATGGGAACATGACAGCGAGAGCATTCCGCTGTGAACGTGACTCGACCTCGTTCGACGCTAGCTTCTTGGCCATGGGCTAAGCCAACGCTAATCAAACTCAAGCACAATATCGACATTTTTGTAAACACAAACACTCTCCTTGTATCAGGCGCTGATGGTTCTCTTGTTCAGGCCCTGTTAAATCAACGGCAGGCTAAAGCGACTCTCCGCTAGCTTCCCTATGGCTATTTTAAACTAGTTAGCACTTTGGGTTTTGCAGCTTATTGTCAGAATTTAGTCCGTTGATCCCGAGTCCGTATCCTTGTCACGGTGTTGGCAAGATATCTGTCGAACTAAATAATTTCAGATTGTTGAAATAGAAACCTGTTTGTACCGCTCTTATAGACAACACAATGCGCTCACTAGCAATAATTCAAGGCAGCCCTGAGGGCCGCAGTTCTTATAGTAAGCGCGATAGATTTATTTTTGACGATGATTGCTACTTTAAGGGATTGCAAATGAACACAAAATTAATGACTGCACTGACTCTGCTGACGTTGCTTTCAGCTTGTATGTCGACTGCACCGCAGCTGGGTCCAGATGCCAATGCTTGGGATGATTATCTTTCTTGGTACAAAGCTAATCCAGAGCCTATGACCGGAGACCCAACGGGCTTTCTTAAAAATGTTCATGATGGAGTTAATGCCTATCGAAACGTCTATGTTAATTCCATCGGGGAGGCTGTGAATAAGGGCGAACAGGGGCTTCCTTATCCGGAAGGCACAATATTGGCTAAGGAAAGTTTCAACAATTTAGATGCGCTCAATGCTCGTCGTAGCCCCGACATGACGCTGATGATAAAGCTGGCAGCAGGTTCATCGCCAGAGACCGGCGATTGGGAGTACGTGTTAGGCGCTAATGGAAACCGCCGCGGCACAGGCGATTCTGGGTTGGCAGCATTTTGCCGAGATTGCCATTTATTCGGTGCGGCAAATGACTACAGTTTTATTAACTCTAAGTTCTTCGAAAATAATCGTTGAACCTTTCGAGGGCCGTCCACCGGCCCTCTTTTTTTACTCATTGAATCCAGCGGTTTTTAAGACAGTTTACGCAGCTGGTTTCTAGCCTAACTCGGAGTATTGTTTTCTTCTCCGCTTGCCAAAAACCGCTTAATACCCGCGTTGATTTGAGTGGTAGAAATGCTTACTTCAAACAAAAACAAAATTAGACCCATGATCAACATGTACATGGCAGTGACAAACAGAATTGAGATATAAAGAGAGAAATCTATCTCCACTAGCTCACCGCAGAAGAGCGCCACAATCACAATGCTAATTAACAATGCGCCAACCACAAACATGCGTATTGACCAGTTTACCAGCCGGATGCGTTTCCAAAGGCCGGAGGCTTCTTGCTGGAAATTAGCCAAATGGGTTTTTCTGTCTTCATAGATAATGCGAGCTTCGATGGCCCGAAACCGATCGACTACTCGGCCCAAGCGGACAGACAAGACATTGAGCATGCCTGCTATACCCGCGAGTAAAAAGACAGGGGCTACTGCAAGCTGAATGACTCCGGCGATAGTTTCAATGGCTGCTTGTGAATCCATGGTTGTTGGCTCGTGTTAGCTGGCAGCGGCTTTAGCCGCTCTGGCATCGGCGTCCTTCCAATGAAGAGCGCCATTGCCCGGCGTGCGAGTGAGGCTAATCCAAATTTCAGAGGCTGTAATGTTGATCACACCCGCCATCCAAAAGGTGGCTGAAAACAGAACTTCAATGCCTATGCCGGTGCTGCTCATGAGTATGCCAAGAATGACTCGCTCTGTGGCAATGGCTAACATTAAACCGAATGAGCGAATCATCCATTCTCGGTGAGCGCCAAATTCTTTACGGCGGATTGTGGTGTATGCCTTGTAGAGACAAACCAAGGTATAGATTGATAAGAAAAGCGTGGCCATAGATTCACTAAAGCCGGGGCCGTCGATGCCGGCGAAAGGGTAGAAAATGCCGATAAAGCCGCCAGACAATGCTCCGATGCCACCGCACACAAGATAGGTTCTGCCTGCCCAGCGATGAAAATTTAGATATTTTTTACGAACCACCCGCATAAACTGCAATGGCCCAATGCAGAAAATGAGTAAGCCAGGGCCCAAATGAAGCCACGTTGCAATGTAGTGTTGGAAGTAACGAATATCAAAAGGATTCATGACCTCTTCTGGATTCGCTATGGGTTCAGCAGTCATAGTCAGGAGAAAGTCGGCCCTGCCAAAAACGGATGTGATGCCGGTAAACAAAAGCACTGCCATAACAATCCAGCCGGTGAATTCAAGAGTCTTGCGCACCATCGGCCACGGTGCGTCTGAAAAATCTACGGATCTTTGGCTTGAGCCAGCCGTCATGTCAGTCATTTAGAGTCTCCTTGAATCGGTTTTGCTCAGCTTAAACTTCAATTGAACTAAAAACTACTTTTGCCTTGCACATTTTGAGTTAGAGCTACAAAACAGCCTAATTGTTTTCTTAGGGAATCAAGCAGGTTATTTAACCCGGCGCTTCAGCTATAATGCGCGCACTTAAAAAGGACCTCGACCTATCTCATCTACTTCTGACCAAGAATCGACCTCAGCTGCTGACTCCCAAGAAAGAACCGCTTCCTCAACTGAAACTACAGAGGAATCATCTAAAGGCAGTTTCGCGGTATTTCAAATTTCCCAGTTTCGCTGGCTTTTCATGGGTAACGTGGCTTTCTTTTTCGCCATGCAGGGGCAAATGCTGACCCGCACCATTGTGGCGTGGGACTTAACCGGTCAGGCCACCTCGCTCGCTTATATCAATTTAGTGGTGGCCATACCCATGATTTTTGCCTCTCTCGTAGGAGGCGCAATTACCGATAGGGTAGAGCGGCGTCAATTAGTGATATTCGGCCAATGCCTGATATTGCTCAATGACCTGATTATTCTAGTGCTACTGCTTAGTGATCAACTGGAATTTTGGCATATGCTCTGCACTGCCTTTATCGCCGGCTGCGCCTTTCCTTTTATCATGCCAGCCAGAATGGCGATTACTGCGACAGTGGTTGGCCCAAGCCTTATTCAAAGTGGGATGGCATTTGGTGCGGCGGTGATGAACCTTAGCCGAGTGTTCGGCCCTGCTATCATGGGTTTATTAATTGCCCGCTACACAGTCACCGGCGCTTACACCTTGTCCGTGGCACTTTATGTGTGCGCCATTCTTTGCATGTTTGGTGTTAAACGAAGCCGCTCAGCGGCTAAAGATGCCCCCAAGAAAGCGTTGCTGGCTGATATCGGCGAGGGGTTCAGCTACATTGCTAATAACAGAGCCGTGCTACTCACTTTGGCCTTTGGGCTGGTGCCCATGTTTTTGGCGATGCCATTTCAAAGCATCTTGGTTGTGTTGGCCGAGCAGGCATGGGGAGTAGGTGAGGGCGGACTAGGCACTCTAATGGCAGTTGGTGGTATTGGCGGCGTATTGGGTTCTATCTGGATCGTAAAACGTGGCGACCGACCACAGCGCTTTCGCTTGATGATAGGCAGCACCATAGCCTTTGGTGTATTCCTAGGTATCACCACTCAAATCTCTAATTTCTATCTTGCGTTCATCCCATTACTACTGGCAAACCTATTCGCCAGCGCCAGCCAAACCGTTAACAACGCCACGGTTCAGCTGCTAATAGACGACAGAGTGCGAGGCCGCATGAGCAGTTTTATGATGCTGTCATTTGCACTGACTCCAATCGGTGTGTTCCCTATGGCAATGGCCACAGACCGTATTGGTGCTGCTAATGCTATCGTCGGCGCCTGTGTGATTTTAGTTCTGGTTGTAGTGGCATTCGTGTTGCTGAGCAAGACGCTTAGGGGGATTGATGGGGCGGTTGAGCGCAAGCTTGAGAGCGTGGAAAACGCCGATAGCTAGTTATGCCGTGACCAATCACCTACATCCGGTTATAATCCCTAGACAATGCGCCCATAGCTCAGCTGGATAGAGTAACTGGCTTCGAACCAGTTGGTCGGGAGTTCGAATCTCTCTGGGCGCGCCAAACAAAAAAGGGAAGCCATTGGCTTCCCTTTTTTGTTTGCCAAATCCAAAGGACTTGGTTCGAATCCCCAGTTCGACGTGTGCGTAGCGCGAAGGAGGGCGATACGCCGCCCCGAAGGGGAGAAGAATTCAGCTAAGCTGAATTATGAATCAAAGCCGCGATAGCGGCGCAGACAGTGCGAAGCACTGCCCGAAGGGTAAGGAAACTAGCTAAGCTAGTTTACGAATCAATCTCTCGTTATCGATCTCACTAAACCAGTGTAATTTTACCCTGAACCCAAATATTAATCTTACCAAATTTGTTATGTACTTATCAGTAGTGCCAATTTAACTACAGTGGAATTTGCGCCACAACTCGGGTACCCGAGGGTTGTAATTGCTGCCATTGCAGACTGCCATTGATTTCGCTTATGCGCTGATTCATGTTGTTGAGACCGTTCCCCGGTGGGCAACTTGCATTAAGGCCTATGCCATCATCACTCACAGTAAACGACAATTCTGATTCGCCAAAATCAATGTTAAAGTCGACCACAGAGGCATTGGCATGGCGAATGATATTGCTGATTAGTTCTCTGACAATTTGGTTTAAATTAAATACATGCTCAGCAGAAACAATAATTTCTGGCAGTCTATCGGGCTGTTGCCAGTGCACTTGATGCCCAGATCCTTGCAGGCGAAGCTTGGTTTCCTCTTGCATATCACGAAGGAAATGAACGATAGGCTGAGCCTCGCTGTTAGCTCTAGAAACAGCATTACGAAGGCTCTCTAGAGCATTTCGCGCGAGCTCTCCCAGCGTGTTGTCGCGTCCCGCGTGTACTATGGAAAGTAGTTTAGAGCCAACATCATCATGCAGATCGCGGTAGATACTCAAGCGTTCTTTCTCTGCCACCTGCTGAAGTTCTAACTGCCTGTTCTGCGCATAAGACTGTTCTATAATTTCACGGCTGGCTTCTACTTTAGCTTCAAGTATGACATTTAAATTTTCCGCAAGAGAGAGTGCTGAAAGGAATCTATTCATCAGTATGGCGGTAAACACGATGATTAAAAGCGGAAATGCGAATTGCGTATAGTGGATTCCGGTTTCCCATGCATTGCTGCCACCAGCGACCACCATCAATAGGTCATGCAGCATAAAAGCAAGCTGAGTTAACACGGTGATGCTAATGGCAATGGATAACTTGTCGCGAGTAAAAATCGCCTTTTTTCCTATGTGCAGCAATAAATACAGCACAAATAGAATCCCAACTCCATGCAGAGCATAAGTACCCATCCACCAAATACTTAACATGCTCAGCTGGTTCCAAACCGCAGCAACAGCCAGCCATCCCACTAGAAATCTCTGTGCCCTTGGAGCCTGAAAGTTTCCTAAGCGCAGCAGTAAATGAAAAAATAAAAACGTAAATAGATGAAACGCAATATGAACAAGTGGCAGCCAGTAACGGTGTTCGATCACGTTGTAATAAACAACCATATGGGTGGTGAGAACCGTCCACATCGCAGCCATTCCACCGAGCAAAAGGTAGGTTGAATCGTTGCGGCGCACTATCCATAAAAAGCAGGCCAGCACAGTGACTAATCCGCCCAATAACTGCAGAGCCTCGTTTATCTGAATGCGCTGAAAATACACGCTATCGAACAAAGCACTCAGCTCATTGGTTTTGCCAAACAAGATAGGGAAAAAATTACCGCCAAAGTAACTGGGGATAAAGCGAATGGTGACTTCATTGTCTCCCTCTTGCCAATTCGCATTTTGAATATCAATCAGTAAAGGATGGTTCCAGGAGCTGATATAGCGATTGGGTTTTGGAATATCGCCACCGATGCGTTGACCGTTAAAGAAAAACTCAGCGGTAAGATTATGGCGATGAATGTAAAGGCTATAGTTTTCAGTCAGCGAGTCAAATGACTTGCCGGCGATTTCTGCGCTATTCAGTGTAAAGCGCATCCATATAACTTCAGTCTCATCCACTTGTCTGCTTTCCAGTGACCCAAAAGGCAGGCTTATTTGCTGCCAATCATTGGCATTTTCTGGTGGAGTCGTGCTGCCATCAAGAAGGTAGTCCACACTTTCTATCACAGTGAACTGGGTAGCGAACTCTTGAGCACAAAGAGGAAGAGCGAAAACTAACAACATCAGGCAGGCAGCAAGCGAAAGAGAGAGGGGTTTACGTGCCATAGGTATAAGTAGTCGCTGCATACGAAGGTAGTTAATCATAGTATAACTGATCACTTGTTACGCCCCCAATATAGGGGTATTGAAGCAACGTTACTTGAAATTGCTTCTAGATAATTAGTTTGTGTTAGAACAGGACTAATACCCGGTTCAGAGTGCTTTAAGTCAGAAGATACAGCGTAGGTAGGTTTGCGCAAGGCTCAATCGAGGCGCAGATCAAAGACATAAGCTACTGTATTTTTGCTCTTACCCCATTTAGCGCCTGTTTATATCGAGGAATTCTTCCACTGCTCACTACGTGCAATGAGCAGCCATCCCGAAGTAGAATCCCTATTCGAGTTGTTAAGAAACCCCGCAGGTAAGTGCAATGGAGTTAGTGAGTTTTAGCCTCTTTAATTGGCGCAGCATTGCGCTGTTGATGCCATTATTCTGCACCTTTCTTTTACTGGCTAACGGGCTTAGAACAGGGTCTGAACGCGCTAGTTTGCTATGGCTCATGGCATTCACAGCGGCGGCGGGAGTTACTGCCACTCCCATGATTATCGGATTCGCTGGCGCCTATGATCGCTGGCCTGATTTAACGTTTTTACCCACCGACTTTTCCTTATTCCTTGGGCCATTGTTGCTGGTTCACGCGCGAACCCTGATGCTGAAGAAAGCCTATGATAGGGCGCTGCTTTTATGGTTTGTCCCAGGGTTGATTCACCTTATCTACCAATTCATTACTTTTACTCAATTTTCGGACTATGAAGCCAAGTGGCAATATTCGATGCTTTGGCACGATCCCTATGTCGCTAAGGTTCTGATTTTTACTTCAGCCTCTCTCGCCCTAGGCGCCATCATCAAATCTCAGCAGTTAAGGAAAAGTTATCTAAGTTGGCTTGAAAATCATCATGCGAATGAGCTTCGCTACGAAGCCATATGGTTTTCTCACCTTTATTCCATAGCGCCGCCGCTACTTCTTGTTTGGTTGGTGTCCGGCTCTGCCTTTAACCTCTTCGATCTTGGCTATGGGGTTTTATTTTGGACAGATTTAGTCTGCCTTATTGGGCTGTTTTTATTGGTGGCTGAAGCCACCAGCCATTTGAACAGGCTTTATCCTAAACAAGACAGTCATCAGTCGGCATTGGACGTTTCTGATTCGGCGGTGAAGAGTAAAAACTGGCGAGAAGAAGGGCAGGCTTTGCTGGACAGAGTGGACAGCGAGCAGTGGTATCTCGACCCCATGTTCACGCTGCAGGATTTGAGCCGAATGGTAGGAAGTAATCAGTCCTATGTGTCTAAAGCGCTTAACTCTGGGTTGAATAGGAGTTTTAGCACAGCGATTAACGAACTCAGAGTAAAGCACGCTAAGCAGCTTATAGCTGACACACAGCTTTCGCTGCTAGACGTTGCTGAAGCATCGGGCTTCGGATCGAAAAGCAGCTTCAATCGGGCGTTTAGCCAGCATGCCGGACAATCACCTTCGGCGTTCAAATCTTCAATAAAAGAGGGGTCAAAACTTAAATTTCGATAGATTTACTTAATATAGGTCGCAGTACACACCCAAGCAAAGCAGCATATCGACTCCTTCTGGTCTTCAGTCATCACGGAGTATGCAATGCATTCAATTGCTTCATTTCGATTCTTCAAAGCAACACTTTTGTTCATTTCGTTACTCTTCAGCGCCAGTGGCACCTTAGCCGCTTCTTCAAATCCCGCTGAAGAGATCCTAGCTCCTAAAATCATTGCTGAAGAAGTAGCCATTCTCCAAGAAGCCTATTCTCGCATTCACCCGGGATATGATCGCTATACGAATGAAAGAGTTATTGCCCGCGCCTGGGATGCAATTAATGAACGTGCCCAGCAGCGTGGTGGTCTCACCTTAGGGCAGCTTTATTTAGATATTCAATCCGTATTGGTTTTGATTCGCTGCGACCATACAAAAGCAGAAATTCCCATCTCGCTCCGTCAGTTCAGAAACTCAACACCTATATACCTGCCGTTTCTTTGGGAACATATAGAACAACGGGGATTTGTTACTATTGCCGCGGATAATTCACCGTTTAAATTTGGTGATGAGATTTTGGAAATAGATGGTGTGCCTTTTGGCAGGCTTGCTGCGCAGGTTGCAGAATACATTCCTGTTGATGGCTATACACAATGGTCCAGAAGAAGCGGAGTCGCCCAGTCACTTGAATTCATGGGAGGGGCCGTTGATCATTTTGGCAGTTTACTCTGGAATATTAGTGATACGGTCGAAATCAAAATACGTGACGAGCAAGGAACAACCCGATTAGAAGAAGCGAACAGATTGACCTATGACGAATACAGAATTCTTTTAGATTCTCAGCGTTCTCAGCAAAATTTCAAAGATGCCGTGTCGTTTGAGCGCATTGGCGAAAAGTCTGCTTATCTAAGTGTTGATACATTCGTGAACTATCGAGACCCAGTCGATCCAGACACAATTTTCGGCCCAATCTTTAAAGCGATGGCCGAAGAGGGGCGAGATAAACTCATCTTAGACTTGCGCAAAAATGGTGGTGGCAGCACCGATGCGGAACGCTCCCTGCTATCGCATCTTGTAGATAAGTCACTCAGAACAACGTTGGATATGCGAGTGGCTACGTTGAACTTAGACGGAGTGAGGCAGTACCTAAGCAGCTATGACAGCAGGGCACTCAACCCGAATCGATTGTTTTTTAAAAAGAACCGCGACGGCACTTATAGCCTGCGCCGGCTTTTAGCGGACGAGCTGCGCACATTACGCCCCGCTAAAACCCCTTTCACCGGCGAGCTGCTGGTGCTAACGAGCAATGACAATTCTTCGGCGAGTACCAATCTTATAGCAACGTTGGCCACTCACAGGCAAACCACAACTATTGGAGAAAAAACCGGCGGCAGTCCGGATGGTGCAACGGCAGGGATCATTCTGACTTTGACATTGCCCCACTCGGGCATCAGAACCCGAATTCCTGTTCTTAGGCAGTACAACAATACAGCAGGGTATGTCTCCGGCTATGGGATTAGCCCAGATATTGAAGTGTCCACCACTGCACAAAGCTTTTTAGAACAACGGGACGATGCCTTGGAAAAAGCGTTGGAGCTTGAAATAGGTCGCTAACGAGCGCGTTGCATTTTTACTCTAACCCCATTTGCTCCCCAATTATCCCTCCACATTGTTCCACTTGGGGTTTCGAGTAGCCGCAATTCACGACATAATAGCGTGCTCTCGCTAACCTCTGAGTAGGCTGTTTTGGACCCATTTTTGACAATAAAAAGGCTGCTGTGCTGTTCGGTTCTAGCTTGCATTTTTACTGCAATCTCGCTGCCCCGCGTCGCAGCGGCTGATGACTATCAAGTCATCTCATCTGCCGAGATACTTATAGACAGTGATATCTCAGATATTGCAGAGATACTGGGGCTTGCTGATCATCAATGGCAAGGGTTCAAACTGCCGTATATGCTCCCAGGCAAACCGGTAGATAACCTTAATGATAGTGAAACCCTGTGGGCGCGAATTCCCCTATCACTAGTAGTGGGTTATCAGCCAGATGCCCCTAACGCCATCTACATCCCCCGCCACAGTATTAGGATGAGTGTATTTCTCGATGAGCGGGGTATTGGTGGCAGTGACAGTGAAGTTTATGGACAACCAAGCAGCGCTTGGAACCAGCCATTGCTTTTGCCATTGCCTACGAATATCCCATCTGCTGATTATCTTTATTTCAAGGTGGAAGGAGGCCCTTCGGGCCCGATCTTGTCTCCGATCATGATTGGAAACCAGCTGGCATTACAGCCCATTTATGACTCAAGAAACTTTTGGCAAATCCAAGCGAGTCAGCTGGCGTTTGGATTGTGCTTTGTTCTGGGGCTTTTCTCTTTCTGGTTATGGAGCAAACGCAAACAAGATAACTTGTATCTAAAATTCTCTTTGATGAGCTTTTGCTGGTGTATAGGCAATGCTTTTTCTTTCATAAGCTTTGTGCCCATTAGTATGACTCTGTGGTTGGGCTTAGTGCATAGCTCGTTTGATTGGAGCGCCTTTCTGTTGGTCAGCTTTACCTTAGAAGCGACGGCCGCAAAATCGAAAGCACCCTCAAGGTTTTTGTTCTGGTTAGCTGTTGTTGCCACTTTTACTCATTTGTTGGTGCCTGCAAGATACTTTCTAGTCTCGGCCAACCTCTTTAATGCTGTTCAAACGGCAGTCATTATTGGTGTCGGGATACTCGTGATCTGGAATACTCGAAGAAGGCGAGAGTCCACAAGTTTGTGGTTTGGCGCCGCTTTTATTGGAATGTGTGGTTTAATTATTCATGATTTTTATGTGGTTTTCATTGGAAGCGATGATGTGCATATAGAAGCATCAAATCTTGCTCATTTGAGTATTCCTCTGATAACGGTCGCATTTTACGCACATCTAATCACACGTTTTGTTGGCGCACTCAATACAAGTGAGAAATTGAACAGCGAGCTTGAAGATAGAGTTGAAATTTCACGCCAGCGATTAGTGCAAAGCTACTCTGAGAACCGGCAGCTTGAGCTTGAACAGGCAGTAGAGGCTGAACGAAGTAAAATATATAGAGATCTGCATGACGATGTTGGTTCAAAACTCAGCAGTATCTTACATAGCAGCCCCCAATCTCAAACGAAGAGCCTGGCACGGGGTGCTTTAGAAAGTTTAAGAGCTTCTATTTTTAGGGCCAACTACCAAGAGACTTCTCTCTCCGTTATTTTGGGTGAGATAGCCGAAGAAGCTCAGGTGCGCATTAACAGCGCAGGCTTGGCATTCAAAGTGATCCAGACAGTTTCAATTGACGCGAAGTTAGATGCCAATGGTGCTTATCATTTGGTGCGTATATTTAGGGAAATTATCTCTAATATTCTGCATCATGCCCGAGCAAGTAGCGTCGTTGTCGAGCTAGGCATCCTTGGTGACAATCTTCACTGTTCAGTGGTCGACGATGGGGTGGGAGTTGGTGAGAATCCAGCCCTCGGTAGTGGCGTTGAAAACATTAACTATCGTGTGCAGGATCTTAACGGTTCTGTCAGTTTAAAAGATACCGGTTTGGGTACGTTGATCACTTTTTCTATTCCGCTGAAGAGCATTGCTGCGGCGAGCGCTGTGACAGGTTAACCCTATTATCATGCAGGAATCTGATCTCTATCTTCCTCTTAAAGCCTTTCTCGAAACCCAGGGTTACACGGTAAAAGGGGAAGTCAAAGACTGTGACGTTGTGGCCATTCGAGGTGAGGAATCACCGTTAATTGTTGAATTGAAACTGTCACTCAATCTTGATGTGGTGGCTCAAGCGGTGCAGCGCCTATCCATGACCCCAACCGTCTATATTGGAATTCCCCCAAAAACCCCTATTCTTAAACGCAGAAAGAAATCTATTCTAAAAATGCTTCGACTGCTTGGGTTAGGCTTGATTGAAATTGGCCAAAAACCGCAGCCAGATTCGTCGACCGTGAAAGTGCTGCTCGACCCCAGTGAATATCAGCCACGAGAATCGAAGCCAAGAAAGCAACGATTGTTAAAAGAATTTTTGCTTCGAGTTGGCGACCCTAACCTCGGTGGTCTATCCAATAATAAAGGAATCACTACCGCCTACCGGCAGCGGGCGGTAAAAGTCGCGCGCTATTTGAAAACCCACGGAGCTACCAAAGCATCGGTTATTGCCACTGCTTTAGAGGACAAGAACGCACGGGATATCATGTACAAAAACCATTACGGTTGGTTTGAGCGGTCTGGCAAAGGCATTTATGAATTGTCGCCTCGAGGTGCGCGAGAAATTGAGACTTGGAGCGAAGGCTGAAAGAAGAGACACCTGCAGGGTTGCAAGCAATCGCTAACTATCATGTTATGCTAGTTTTTCTAGATCACTTTAGTCTGGACGCGCTTTTTTAGAAGCATCATTATCTCTAGCCTAAAATTTAAAACAACACAAAGAAAACGGCAAAATTGTAGGGGAAAACACATGAGCGCAGACGCAATTTTTAGTCTTTGCAGCAGCTTAATTATTCCAGGGTGGCTGCTGTTGATAGTCTTGCCCCGCTGGAAGTGGACGCTGGGCTTAATAGCCACTGGCATCATTCCTTTTATGCTAGCCATTGTTTATGGCGGCTTATTTATGTTTGGTGGAGAAACGGCTGAAGGAGGCGGTTTCGGCTCACTTGAAGGCGTGACTATACTATTCAGCAATCCTTATTCTATGACGGCTGGTTGGATTCATTACCTCGCTTTCGATTTGTTTGTTGGCGCTTGGGAAGTGAAAGACTCACAGGACAAGAAGATTCCTCATTGGATGGTTATTCCCTGCTTGGGCCTCACACTGATGCTAGGACCTATTGGTCTAGCCTTGTACCTCATAATACGAACCGTGCGCACAAAAAGTGTTTTGATCTACGTATGAAAGCAGATGCCTCTGTAAGACAGCTTTGCGAGGCATTCCCCAGTGCAGAAAATGTCGAATCACGAGGCGATCCTTACTCTAAAGTTGAAGGAAATACCTTTTTCTGCCCCATCGTCACCTAAAAATGTTGACTGTATGTCTTTGGTTTGGTGCCGTGCAGCATGCCTTTCTCACTGCTGCTCTACGGTATAAGATGTTTCAATATTTCGTGCACAAGGGATAGATTTAAGGTTTGAGAAGTCAGCTCAGTTCACTAAAGAACTCAGCCACTTTATAGCGTTGATATGTCACATCCAATTTCCGCTTCGCTTTAATTTTAATTTCTCTCCGTGTTAGAGTTAGCGGGTCTTTCGTTTGTCTTTTAGTCAGAAATTCTTGGAGATAAAAATGAATCCCCCAAAGATACTTACAGCAAAGCTCGAAGATAGAGAAAAGGTTATCCAATCGGCAGTGATGGGCTTCTCCACAGACCCTCTAACGCGTTGGTTTTGGCCTGAAGCCCATAACTACCTTTCTACGGGGGCGGCCTATGAAGCTTTTGATGCATTTGGTGGTGGAGCGCTGGATGCTGGTCATGCGTATGTAACTGAAAATTTTGAAGGCGTGGCTTTGTGGATGCCGCCAGGGGTTGAGCCTGACGAAGAGCGAATGATTCCAATCTTAGAGGCCACTGTTCCGGCAGACAGATTGGAAGATGTTTTTGCTGTCTTTGAAGCTATGGATAGCTATCATCCTGAAGAAACGTGCTGGTATCTTCCTTTGATTGCCGTGGATGCATTTTATCAAGGCAATGGTTTTGGTTCTCAGCTCATGAAACATGCTTTAGCGAGAGTGGATGAGGACAAGCTCCCTGCTTATTTGGAATCTTCGAACCCTCGCAATATTTCTCTTTATGAGAGGCATGGTTTTGAAACAATCGGGGAGATCCAAATAGGAAGCTCTCCGGTTGTGACTCCAATGCTAAGACCGGCTCGTCAATAAAAAATTAGATGGCTCCACTTTTCCATCACACCGTCTTTAACAAACAGAACGCTGCATGACTCCAAGTTTTTGAACCCTATCT